>NZ_CVTB01000110.1 GCF_001050015.1 Mycolicibacterium malmesburyense | reverse complement strand
CAGACCCGACCGCGGCGGGTGCACCCACGCCGCTGCCGGGAGAGAACCCCGAGGTGAAGACGCCGGTGCAACCGCCGGCGCAGGACGCACCGCCGCCGACACCGACGCCGACCGCGGCCGTCGCACCGCCCCCCATCCTGAACGAGGGCGACGACTGCCCCGACTCGACGCTGGCGGTCAAGGGCATCACCAACCAACCGCAGTACGTCGTCGGCGAGCAGCCGAAGTTCACGATGGTCGTCACCAACATCGGGCTCGTCGGCTGCAAGCGCGACGTCGGCGCCGCGGTGCTGGCCGCCTACGTCTACTCGTTGGACAACGCGCGGCTATGGTCCAACCTCGACTGTGCGCCGTCGAACGAGACGCTGGTCAAGGCATTCCAGCCCGGTGAACAGGTGACCACCGAGGTGACCTGGACGGGTATGGGTTCCGCGCCCGGGTGTCCGCTGCCCCGGCAGCCGATCGGACCCGGCACGTATCAACTCGTCGTGCAGTTGGGCAACCTGAGGTCGGCCGCGGTGCCGTTCATCCTCGCCGCCCCGCAGTCGCCGGAGCACGGTGGCGGCGCGGCCCCGCCCCCGGGACCCGTCCCCAACTGAGGTCCGGGTTCAGGCCAGCCGGTCGGCGATGGTCGACTCGGCCAACTGGGAGAGCCCCTCTCGGATGTGGCGCGCCCACATCGAGCCGATGCCCTCGACCGACTGAAGGTCGCCGGCGCTGGCCGCCAGCAGCCCCTGTAGCGAGCCGAACGAACGCACCAGCAGGTCGACATGCGCGAATTGCAGGCGTGGGATGCCGGCCATCGCGCGGTAGCCCCGCGAGCTCATCGCCGAATCCTGCGCCTCGATCGTCGACGGGTAGCCGAAGACCCGCGCGAGCGTCGTGAAGTCGAGCAGTTCACTGTCGGAGAGCGAGTCGAGTTCGTCAAGCGTCGCACCGACCTGCGCCGCCGTCGGCGGATCAGGGTTGGCGTGATAGTCGCGCACGATGAGTTCGCGGGCGGTGTCGTTGTCGCCGACGAGCTCGTCGAGCTGAAGCTTGAGCTGACGGCCGTCGGTGCCGAGTTCGACCACGTACGAGTCGATTTCAAGGCTGATCCGGCGCACCATCTCCAGCCGCTGCACGACGGTCATCACATCGCGCAGCGTTACGAAGTCTTCGATCTCGGCCGTCGACAGCTGCCTGCTGACCTCGTCGAGGCGGGTCTTGTAGCGCTCGAGGGTGTCGATCGTCTGGTTCGCGCGCGACAGGATGGTCGCCGAGTCGGGGATGACGTGCCGTTCGCCCGCGACGTAGACGGTCACGATGCTCATCGAGTGACTCACCGAGATCACCGGGTAGCCGGTCTGGATCGCGGCGCGCTCGGCGGACCGGTGCCGGGTGCCCGACTCCTCGGTCGGGATCGACGGGTCGGGCACCAGTTGCACGTTGGCCCGCAGGATGTGGGCGCCGTCGCTGGAGAGCACCACGGCGCCATCCATTTTCGACAGCTCACGCAACCGGGTCGGTGCGTAGCGGACATCGAGGGAGAAACCGCCGTCGCAGATGGCCTCGACGCTCTCGTCGTAGCCGATGACGATCAGGGCCCCGGTGCGGCCGCGCAGTATGCGCTCCAGGCCGTCACGCAGCGCCGTTCCCGGCGCCAACCGGGCGATCGTCTCGCGCATGGTCGGCCGCGCCAGGGGCACCACGGTGCGCCCCGATCTTCCACCCGACTTCACGGCCATCGCCCCTCCCTAGGATCGGCCGTCATTGCACTATCTTTGCTGATCTTTGCTGATATCGCGCAAGACCCGCAATGCCGAGCCGATGTCGTGGGCCGTGATCGCCCGCAGGCCCGCGGGTACCGATGTCACGCCGGGCGGCACCACCGCCAACGTGAAACCGAGCCGGGCCGCCTCCGCCAGTCGGCGATCCATCCCGGTGACACGGCGCAGGTCGCCGGCCAGGCCCACCTCACCGATGGCGACCGCGGCGGCGGGCATCGGCAGGTTCATCCTCGAAGAGGCGATGGCCACCGCGACCGCCAGATCCGCTGACGGATCGGTCAGGCGCATCCCGCCGACGGTCGACAGGTAGATGTCGTGGGACCCGACGGACATCCCCGCATGCTTGTCCAACACCGCGGTGATCATCGCGGCCCGCGACGAGTCGATTCCGCTCACGGCGCGGCGGGCGTTGCCGTTCGCGGGCCCCCCGATGAGTGCCTGCACCTCGCCGATCAACGGGCGCTTACCGTCGAGGGCTACCGTGATCGCCGTTCCGGCAACGGGTTTGGGCCGCTGGTCGCGGAACAGGCCCGACGGGTCGGCCACGCCCTCGATCCCGCTGTCGTGCAACAGGAAACAGCCCACCTCGTCGGCGGCCCCGAACCGGTTCTTCACGCCGCGCACCATCCGCAGCGACGATGTGCGGTCGCCTTCGAAGTGCAGCACGACGTCGACCAGATGCTCGAGTGAGCGCGGACCCGCGATCGCGCCGTCCTTCGTCACGTGGCCGACGAGGATCATCGCGACGCCAGATGTCTTGGCCGCCATGGTCAATGCGGTGGTGACCGCACGCACCTGGGTGACCCCGCCGGTGACGCCGTCGGCCTCGGTGGTGGACATGGTCTGGACGGAGTCGACCACCACGAGGCTCGGGCGCACCTCGTCGATGTGTCCGAGCGCCGTGCCGAGGTCGGACTCCGCGGCCAGGTACACCTCGTCGTGCGTGCAGCCGGTGCGTTCGGCCCGCATGCGGATCTGGCCCGCCGACTCCTCGCCCGAGAGGTACAGCGCGCGCTTACCGGCCACCGCCCAGCGGTGCACCACCTCCAACAACAGCGTCGACTTGCCGACACCGGGGTCACCGGCCAGCAGCGTCACCGATCCTGGAACGAGGCCGCCCCCGAGCACCCGGTCGAGCTCCGCGACACCGGTGTGGAAGTGGCGCGTGCGGCCGGGGTCGATCGAACTGATCGGCACCGCCGCCGAGGACGGGGCGACCGAACGCCGCGCGCCCGATCCGGCCACCGCGGACAGCACGGCCACTTCGTCGACCGTGCCCCAGGTGCCGCACTCGGGACAGCGGCCGACCCACTTGAGCGTGATGTGGTGGCACTCCGAGCAGCGGTACTGCGCGCGCGCCTTGGCGCTACCTTTGGCCACGCAGTGACGGTAGCCGTCGTCTCCGACAGACAGCGACAGAAACTCGGTGCCGGCCGGTCGTGTCGCCGACCGGGCTCAGTGCCCGCCGCCGTGGCCGCCGCCGGCCTCGACCGCTCCACCGCGCCGCGGCGTCTCACCGGCCGAGATCGGCACCCGCACGGTGGTCTCGCCGGCCTTCTCGAACTTGAACGTGAAGTCGTACGTCAGGCCGTTGGTGATCGGCTTGGTCAGCGACACCTCGGCCTCTGCGGCCTCGGCGGCCTCGACGCTCTCCAGCGGGGTGATCTGGCCGTCCGGGGCGCCGACGGTCAGCATGCCGTTCGGAGGCAGGGTGGTGTCGCCGGTCAGCGACACCGTGCCGACGTCGGAGGTGACGGACTGCAGCTTGTCGACCTGGTCCGGTGAGTTGTTGGCCGCGACGAAGATCAGCTCGACATCTTTGCCCGGCCGGACGAAGTCGGTGACCTGCTCGGCCCGCAGGTGCACATTGCGCAACGCGATCTCGCCGACGTTCGCGCTCGTGCCGTTGACCGCCGGTTCCTGCGTGGTCATCTGCGAGACCTGCCCGGAACTGCAGCCGACGAGCGCGACAGCGGCGGCCAGCCCGCAGGCGGCCAGTTTGAAGCGGTCCACTCTTGCCTCCTGCTCGGCCGTCTAGGCGACCGATCCGATCGGTCGCGGGATTCGACTATGCAGAGTAGTAGGTGGTCGCGGCAGGCGGTAGCTGAGGTCCGGCACCGCGTCCGGAACGCTGCGGCAGCTATCGCGGAAGTGTCACCGCCCCTTGATCAACGCCCCACTCCAGCTACCCCGCGGACCTCTCGCGCCGACCGCGGCCATGCACGGATTGGCCGAGGTGTCAACCCCCAGTGTTCACCCGAGGTGCCCCTGACCTGCACCGTTGGTCCACCCCCGTCTGGGCGCCGTGCTAGCATTGAGGTGTGAAAGGGGCTCGAAACTGATGATTTTCAAGGTCGGAGACACCGTTGTTTATCCCCACCACGGTGCTGCGTTAATCGAGGCGATCGAAACCCGGACCATCAAAGGCGAGCAGAAGGAATACCTCGTCTTGAAGGTCGCCCAGGGTGACCTCACGGTTCGAGTGCCCGCCGAGAACGCAGAGTATGTCGGGGTACGCGACGTCGTCGGACAGGAGGGCCTGGACAAGGTTTTCCA
Source organism: Mycolicibacterium malmesburyense (assembly GCF_001050015.1). The sequence continues at coordinate 73,182 of NZ_CVTB01000110.1, read as the reverse complement.
GGTGCTCCGCGCCCCCCATACCGAGGAACCGACCAACTGGTCGCGGCGGTACAAGGCCAATCTCGAGAAGTTGGCCTCGGGTGACGTGAACAAGGTCGCCGAGGTGGTCCGCGACTTGTGGCGACGCGATCAGGAGCGTGGCCTGTCAGCGGGTGAGAAGCGGATGCTGGCCAAGGCGCGGCAGATCCTGGTGGGCGAGCTCGCTCTCGCCGAGAACACCGATGACGAGAAGGCCGCGACCATCCTCGACGAGGCACTCGCCGCCGCCTCCTGAAGCCGATGACGAGCCTGCCAAGGGTCGGGCTCGGCACCGACGTTCACCCCATCCAGTCGGGGCGGCCCTGCTGGTTGCTGTGCCTGCATTTCGATGAGGCCGACGGCTGCGCGGGTCATTCCGATGGCGATGTGGCGGCACACGCGCTGTGCGATGCGCTGCTCTCCGCGGCCGGTCTCGGCGATCTCGGTGAGGTCTTCGGCACCGGACGGGACGAGTGGCGCGACGCTGCCGGTGCCGACATGCTTCGGCACGTCGGCCGGCTGCTGTCCGAACGGGGCTTCCGGGTCGTCAACGCGGCCGTCCAGGTGATCGGCAACCGGCCCAAGGTCGGACCGCGGCGCGCCGAGGCACAGAAGGTCCTGTCGGAGTTGCTCGACGCCCCGGTGTCGGTCAGTGCGACAACCACCGACGGCCTGGGCCTGACCGGGCGCGGCGAGGGTCTGGCCGCGATCGCGACCGCGTTGGTGGTCCAGGGCGATTAGGCCGGTAAGCTGGCCCGTCGTGAGTTGGGCGAACAATTGGCCCGTCGTGAATGCGGCGACGAACCCGGCGGTCGGAGCGTGACCGACCTGCGGCTGTACGACACCATGACCGGTGCCGTACGCGATTTCGTTCCCGTGCGCCCCGGCCATGCCTCCGTCTACCTCTGCGGCGCCACCGTCCAGGGTCTGCCCCACATCGGGCATGTGCGCAGCGGGGTCGCGTTCGACGTGCTCCGGCGCTGGCTGATGGCCAAGGGTTACGACGTCGCGTTCATCCGCAACGTCACCGACATCGACGACAAGATCCTCAACAAGGCCGCCGACGCCGGACGGCCGTGGTGGGAGTGGGCGGCCACCTACGAACGCGCCTTCTCCGCCGCCTACGACGCGCTCGGCGTGCTGCCGCCGTCGGCCGAACCGCGCGCAACCGGCCACATCACCCAGATGGTCGAGCTGATCGAGCGGCTGATCGAGCGCGACCACGCCTATGTCGGGAACGGTGATGTCTACTTCGACGTCCTCAGCCTCCCGGGCTACGGAAAGCTGTCCGGCCACAAGATCGACGACGTGCACCAGGGTGAGGGCGCGGCCAGGGGCAAGCGCGACGAACGCGACTTCACGTTGTGGAAGGGCGCCAAACCCGGTGAACCGTCCTGGCCGACGCCGTGGGGCCGGGGAAGGCCGGGCTGGCACACCGAATGCGTCGCGATGTGCGAGGCGTACCTCGGTGCCGAGTTCGACATCCACGCCGGCGGCATGGATCTGGTTTTCCCGCACCACGAGAACGAGATCGCCCAGGCCGAGGCGGCCGGCGACCGGTTCGCCCGGTACTGGCTGCACAACGGCTGGGTGACCATGGGCGGCGAGAAGATGAGCAAGTCGCTGGGCAACGTGCTCGCGATTCCCGCTGTGCTGCAACGTGTCCGGGCGGCGGAGCTGAGATATTACCTCGGCAGCGCCCACTACCGGTCGATGCTGGAGTTCTCCGAGACGGCGCTGCAGGACGCGGCGAAGGCCTACTCCGGGATCGAGGACTTCCTGCACCGCGTGCGCAACCGCGTGGGGGCCGTCGTGCCCGGCGAATGGACGCCGAAGTTCGCCGCTGCGCTCGACGACGACCTCTCCGTGCCGATCGCGCTCGCCGAGGTGCACGCCGCCCGCGCCGAGGGCAACCGCGCCCTCGATGCCGGCGACCACGAGACCGCGTTGACGCAGGCGATGTCGATCCGCGCGATGCTGGGCATCCTCGGCGCCGATCCGCTCGACGAGCGCTGGGAGTCCAAGGATGAGACCTCGGCCGCGCTGGCCGCGGTCGACGTGCTGGTCCGCGCGGAGGTCGAGCGCCGCGAGGATGCGCGGGCGCGACGGGACTGGGCCGAGGCCGACGCGATCCGGGATCGCCTGAAGGAGGCCGGCATCGAGGTCACCGACACCGCCGATGGGCCGCAGTGGACGCTGCTCGACGGGCATACGAAGTAATGGCGGGCAACTCGAAGCGTAGGGGCGCGGTCCGCAAACCGGGAACCAAGAAGGGGCCGACCGTCGGTTCGGGCGGTGTACGGCGCCGGGGGCTGGAGGGCCGCGGCGCCACTCCGCCCGCACACATGCGCCCCAACCATCCGGCGGCCAAGCGCGCGGCGAAGGCCGCGAAATCCCAGGCGCGCCACCAGGGTAAGAAGACCGACGACACCGAGATCGTGCTCGGCCGCAATCCGGTGCTGGAATGCCTGCGCGCCGGGGTGCCCGCGACTGCGCTGTACGTCGCGCTCGGCGCCGAGGCCGACGAGCGGTTGACAGAGTCCGTGCAGATGGCCGCGGACGCGGGGATCTCGATCCTCGAGGTGCAGCGCCACGACCTCGACCGCATCGCGGCCAACGGCCTGCATCAGGGTGTGGCCCTTCAGGTTCCGCCGTACCAGTACGCGCATCCGGATGATCTGCTCGCCTCGGTGACCGCGGACGGGTCCTCGGCGCTGTTGGTCGCGCTGGACAACATCTCCGATCCCCGCAACCTCGGGGCGATCGTGCGCTCGGTGGCCGCGTTCGGTGGCCACGGCGTGCTCATCCCGCAGCGCCGATCGGCCTCGGTGACCGCGGTCGCGTGGCGCACCAGCGCGGGCGCCGCGGCCAGGCTGCCGGTGGCCAGGGCCACGAATCTCACCCGTACGCTGAAAAATTGGGCCGACGCGGGATTACAAGTCGTCGGGCTGGACGCCGACGGTGACACCACGGTCGACGAGCTGGACGGCTCCGGACCCATGGTGGTCGTCGTCGGCTCCGAGGGGAAGGGACTTTCCCGGCTGGTCCGCGAGACCTGCGACGCGGTGGTGTCCATCCCGATGGCGGGGCCGACGGAGTCATTGAACGCGTCGGTGGCCGCAGGCGTCGTGCTGGCCGAGATCGCCCGCCAGCGCCGCAGCTAGAGACCGGACACCTGCAGCCCCAACCACAGCGCGAGGACCGCGGCCACCAGCGTGACCGGTACCGTGCACAACCCGACGCTGCTGAATTCCGTCGCACTGGTCGTCATTTCGCGCCGTACGACGCTGCGCCACAGCAGGTTGGCCAGCGAGCCGACGTAGGTCAGGTTCGGTCCGATATTCACCCCGATCAGCACCGCCAACACCGCGCCCGGCCCGGTGGCCGACACCAGTGGCAGCAACACCAGCACCGCGGGCAGGTTGTTCACCACGTTCGACAGCACCGCTGCGACGGCGGCGATCCCGAGCAGTGCGAGGACTCCCTGACCGCTCGGCAGCACCCCGCGCATGACGGTGTCGAGACCGTTGACCATGACCGCGTCGACCACGACGCCGAGGCACAACACGAACACCAGGAACGGCACGTCGGCGGCGGCCACGAGGCGGGTCACGGTGGTGTGGCCGCGCGCCAGGCTCCGCGCGCCGAGCACCAGCACTCCGCCGAGCGCCGCCCACGCCGGCGACATCCCGAGCATCGATGCGACGACGAACCCGGCCAGTGTCAAGCCCAGAACGACGAGGGGGAAGGCCGGAACGTGCACGGTCTCCTGTGCCGCCGGATCGGGCGGTATCGACAGGTCGCGTCTGAAAAGCCAACGCAACAGGATGAATTCGACGGTGATGGCGGCCAGCCAGGGCATCACCATCAGACCCGCGAACCCGAGGAACGATACGCCCGCGGCGGTGAACGCCAAGAGGTTGGTGAGGTTCGACACCGGTAACAGCAGCGACGCGCTGTTGGCCAGGTGCGCGGTCGCGTAGGCATGGGGGCGCGAGGGCACCGACAGGATGCGCGCGGTCGCGAGCACGACGGGCGTCAGCAACAGCACGGTGGCGTCCAGGCTGAGAATCGCCGTCGTGGCCGCCGCGATCGCGAACACCCCTGCGAGCAACCGGCTCTGGCTGCCGTCGGCGGCGCGCGCCATCGCCGCGCCCGCCGCGCGGAACACCCCCTCGTCCGCGCACAGCCGCGCCAGCACCAGGATGACCGCCAGGAAGCCCACCACCGGCAACAGGCGGCCCACCTCTTCGGCGGCCTGCGAGGGCGAGACGACGTCGGTGGCGATCAGCAGCGCGGCCACCGGGACGGCCACGACGGCTTCCGGCCACTTGTGCGGGCGGGCCACCGCGAAGATCAGCACGACCGCGAGCGCTGCCGCGGCGAGAGTCAGCTCCACGGATCGGCAGGCCGCCACAGCGTGGGCAGGTGCAGCGCGACGCCGTCGTCGTGGGCCAGCCGGGACAGCACCCGCATCGACACGTCGAGATCGTCGGCCGCATAAGGCAGCGCGCGCAGCGGTTCGTGGAGCGGACGGAAGAAATCGTCCCAGTGGATGAGCACCACGCGGCGCGCGCCCACGGTCTGCACTGTTTCCCTCCAGTAGTCCACCAGGTAGCGCTCGGGCTGCAATCCGAGCTGACCGACCCCGAGGTACACGATGTCGGCGCGCTGTCCGGCCAGTGCGCCGGGGACGAAGCCGGCGCTGCCGATAACCAGCAGGCGGCGGCCCGAGTGCCGGTGGTGAACCAGCGTGGACCACGCCTCACCGCACCGGTACGCCGACACCTTCACCGGCGGCACGACCGGGCCGGTGATCTCGCCCGGAAACCGGTCGGGCGGGCAGTGATTCCCCTCGAACAGCGTGACGTCGTAACCACCGAGCGTGACGGGCACCCCGGGGTCGGCGATGACGAGGCGGTCCTCCGCCAGCCGGTGACCACGGCCGACCTGTGCGGCCGAGTGCCCGCCGACGAGGCGAGCCCCGGTCCGCTCGGCGACCACCGCGCTGTCCATCGCGTGGTCGTAATGGGTGTGCACGGGCAGGACGGCCTCCAGCCGGTTGATGCCCAGGCGGGTGAGGCAGCCGTCGATGCGCGGTTCCGACGGTGAGAGCCGCCGCAGGCCGACCTCGCGCAGGCTGGGCCTGGAGAAAAACCCGTCGGTCAGGATCGACGAATCGCCGTCGTCGATGTGCAGCGTCGTGACGCCGGCCCATGTGACCGTCAGCGGCGTCGTCGTGGTCGCCGGCGGGTTGTCGAAGTAGCGCTCGTATTCGGTCAGGTCGGGCCGGCCGAGCTTCAGGCGCATAGCGCCAACTCTAGGACGGAGTGACGTGTGGCAGGATCATGCGCGACAGGCAACCGTGACCCGAGGAAGCCGGTGTGAATCCGGCGCGGTCCCGCCACTGTGACCGGCGAAGTCTCTACGAGATCGAGCCGAGAGCCAGATACTCACGCGGTCGCCTCCTCAACGGCTGGGGCGGATTTCCCCGGTGAGGCTGGTCTCGGCGTGCCGAGAGCGCTTCCCGTGGTGTCCGCACACGACGGAAGGCGCGGGAACATGGCGGTGCGTCGTCATCTTGCGGCAGCGGCGATCTCGGCGCTGCTTCTCACGGCGTGCGGCACGGCGACGCCGCCGACGGCCGGCGCCCCTGATGACGCCGTGGCGGGATTCCCCGTGACCGTCACCAATTGCGGCGTCACCACGACCTACGAGCGACCGCCGCGCCGGGCCGTCGCCCTCAATCAGCACTCGATGGAGACGATGCTCGCGCTGGGACTCGAGACATCCATGGTCGGCACCGCATTCCTCGACGATTCGATCCTGCCCGAGTACCGGGACGCCTACGACTCGATACCGGTGATCGCCGAGGAGTACCCGTCGTACGAGAACCTGCTCGCCGTCGAACCCGACTTCGTCTACGGCGGCTGGGCCAGCGCCTTCGACGAGCAGGAAGGGCGCGGGCGGAAACGGTTGAGCGACGCGGGCATCGACACGCACCTGAACCCCGAGAACTGCTCCGAAGCGCCGATGACGTTGCCCGCGGTCGACGACGAGATACGCACTGTGGGGCGAATATTCGGAGTGAGCGCCCGAGCCGAATGGTTGATCGAACGCCAGCAGAAGACCCTGCAGGACAGTCGTCACCGCGTCCGCGACGCAGAGCCCGTCGACGTCGCCGTCTACGACAGCGGCGAGGCCACGGTGTTCACCTCCGGCGGGCAGGGCATCGGCAACCAAATCATCGAATCGGCGGGCGGACGGAACCTGTTCGCCGACGTACCGAAGGTGTGGGCGGACGTCTCGTTCGAACAGTTCGTCGAGCGCGCTCCCGAGGTCATCCTGATCTACGACTACGGTGACCAGTCGGTCGAACAGAAGAAGCGATTCCTGCTGGACAATCCGCTGCTGCAGCGGGTGCCCGCGATCCGAGAGAAGCGCTTCGCGGTGTTGCCGCTGTCCGCGATCACCGCGGGGATCCGCGTCGGGCGCGCGGTGAAAGCGCTTACCGGGCAATTACATCCGGAGGGGGCGGGATGATGACCCGCACCCTGCCCGAGGCGCGGCGGTCCGTGCCGATTCGGCGGCAACGCACTCCCTACGGCGCCGTGCTGGTCATGCTCGGGGGGTTGCTGCTTGTGTGCATGACCGCCGGGGTCACGATCGGCTCGGTGACCCTTCCGCCCGGGCAGGTGTGGAAAATCCTGCTGCATCAACTCTTTCCGATGGTCGTCGAGCCGACCTGGCCCCAGGTGCGTGCCTCGATCGTCCTCGACGCGCGGCTGCCCAGGGTCGCGCTGGCGGCGGTGGTCGGGGCCGGGTTGGCGAGTTGCGGGCTGGTGTTGCAGGCCGTGGTGCGCAATCCGCTCGCCGACCCGATGCTGCTGGGTGTTTCGTCGGGTGCATCGGTGGGTGCCGTCGCGGTGCTGGTCGCCGGGGCGGGGGTGGCAATGTTCGTGCTGCCACTGGCGGCGTTCGTCGGAGCGCTGGTCGCGCTGACTGCCGTCTATCTCCTCGCCCGGACGGGTGGCCGAATGACGACGGTGCGCCTGATCCTCGCGGGCGTCGCGGTCGCCGAGGTGTTGTCGGCCGTCGCGAGCCTTCTGATCGTGACCTCCGACGACCCGCACAAGGCGCAGTCGGCGGTGCGCTGGATGCTCGGCGGACTCGGCGGGGCGAGTTGGTCGATGGTGTCGATCCCCGCCGCCGTCGTGGCGACCGGCATCGCCGCACTGTTCGCCGTGACCCGGCCGCTGAATTTGTTGTACAGCGGTGAAGAGGCCGCGGCCGCTCTGGGTTTGGATGTCCACCGGTTTCGGGCGGCCATGTTCGTCGTCGTCGCGTTGATGGTGGGCGCCATGGTCGCGGTCAGCGGTGCGATCGGTTTCGTCGGGTTGATCATGCCGCACATCGTGCGGATGCTCGTCGGCGCGGACCACCGTCGCGCCCTGCCGGCTGCCGCGCTGCTCGGCGCGTCGTTCCTCGTCGTGTGCGACATCGCCGCGCGTACCGTCGCCGCGCCGGAAGAACTGCCCGTGGGCGTCCTCACCGCACTCGTCGGCGGGCCGTACTTCCTGTGGCTCATGCGGACCAAGGTCGCAGCGTGAACGCGATCCACATCGCCGATGTGTCGGTAGCACACGGGCGAAAAGCGCTGATCCGCAACGCTTCCCTGCTCGTCGGACGCGGCGAGATGGTGGGCGTCATCGGGCCCAACGGCGCGGGAAAGACCACGCTGCTGCGCACGCTTTACCGAGCTCAGAGGCCGTCGGCGGGGCGTGTGCTGGTGGGCGGCCAGGACATCTGGCGGATGCCGGCCAAGCGCGCGGCGCGGCGGGTCGCGGCGGTTTTGCAGGACACCTCGGGGGATTTCGCGCTCACGGTTCACGATGTAGTCGCGATGGGCAGGACGCCGTACAAGCGCGCGTTCGACGGCGACAACGCCGACGACCGCCGCATCGTCGCGGAAGCGCTCGAAGCCGTGGACGTGTCCGGCCTCGCCCATGAGTCGCTCGACCGGCTGTCGGGCGGCCAGAAGCAGCGGGTGATGATCGCCCGTGCGCTGGCGCAGCGGACCGAGACGATCGTGTTGGATGAGCCGACCAACCACCTGGACCTGCGTCATCAGCACGACGCGCTGCACCTGTTACGCGCGACCGGCGCCACGGTCGTCGCGGCCTTACATGATCTCAATCTCGCTGCGGCATACTGCGACCGGATATGTGTTCTCGACTCCGGCCGCGTGGTGGCGACCGGGACGCCCGCAGACGTGCTGACCGCTGACATGCTCGCCGCGGTGTACGGCGTCGATGCGCGGGTCGATTTCGATGCGGGCACCGATCGGTTGCGCGTCGACGTGGCACCGAAGGTCCGCCTCCGATGAGGATCGACGGCGAACTCGACGACATCGCCCGCTACGGCGGGTTCTTCGCCATCTCGCACGGGGCCGCCGAGCAGGGCTGGCGGCCGGTCGAGGCGTGTTACGCCGACGGCTACGAGGACCTGATTGAGAAGACCGCGGTGCGCTACGGCACGACCGACCGACGCGTCGCCGCCTCCACGGTCCAGTTGAGCCACGCGTCGCGGCTGTGGTCGCCGGTTCTGGCCTGCGCCGTCGCGCACGGGGTGGCGCCCGACCTCGCGGGGTTGCAGCGGGCCGACGACAGCGCCGAGTTGAGACTGCCCGAACCGGAGGGCTTCCGGTTGTCGGGAAACCGAGCGCCGTCGCTCTACCGCATCGTGGTGCAGGATCATCTGGAGCCGCTGGCCGCGGGCCTTCGGGTCAAGGTCGCGACCGGGCTGCTGTACGGCAATATCGCATCGGCGTTGGTCGCCGCGACTCGAGCGCTGTACTCGGTCAGGCCCGGGCTCCGCGGCGAAGCGACGCGCCTCGCGCGGGAGTTACTGCAGACCGGCAAGCTCGCGGGGACCGGGACGGTCAAACACAACCTGGCCTTTCGGCGGCGCAGCTGCTGTCTGTACTACCGCGTCGCCGACGGGGCGAAGTGCGCGGACTGCGCGCTGCTCAGGTGAAGGGCGCGATGTCGACGCCCTCGGCCTTCAACCGGTCGTGCACCACCGTGGCGATCTGGACGGCGCCGGGCGAATCACCGTGCACACAAATCGAATCGACGGTGATCGGGATCGTCGAGCCGTCTACCGCGTCGACCCGGCCCGACAACACCATCGACGCTATCCGGTCGGCGATGACGTCCGTGTCGTGGAGGACGGCACCGCGGTGGCGGCGGTCCACCAGCCTGCCGTCCGGTCGGTACGCCCGATCCGCGAACGCCTCGGGCACGATGCGCAGTCCGAGCTGTTCGGCCTCGCGGAAGAACGCCGATCCCGTGAGACCGAGCACGGGTAGGCCCGGATCGACGGCGTGCACGGCCTCGGCGACGGCCAGCGCTTGATCGGTGTTGGTCACGATCGCGAAGTACAGTGCCCCATGGGGTTTGACGTACCTGACGTCCGTCCCGGCAGCGTGCGCGATCGCTCGCAGCGCGCCTATCTGATAGATCACGTCGGCTTTCAGATCCTCGGGTGCGGCGTCGACGAACCGCCGGCCGAACCCGGCCAGGTCGCGATAGCTGACCTGCGCGCCGATCCGCACGTCACGCTCGGCCGCCGCTTCGCACGTCCGCAGAAGCAATGCTGGGTCACCGGCGTGGAAGCCGCAGGCGACGTTGGCGCTGGTGACGATGTCGAGCATGGCCTCGTCGTCGCCCAGGCGCCACACTCCGAAGCCCTCGCCGAGGTCGGCGTTGATATCGATGGTCCTCATGTCGGTGACCCCGCGGAAGTGGGAGCAGGCCAACGGTTCTCGGCGAGGAAGTCGCTCAGCGGGCGCGCGGTGGCCCATTCGTCGATCTCCAGCTGCGGACGATCCGGGAAGTCGGGCACCGGACCGAGGCACAGGATCGCGACGGGCTCGGCGCCGTCCGGCATGTGAAGCACTTCCGCGAGCCTTTCGGATTCGAAGATCGACACCCAACCCATACCCAAACCCTCGGCGCGGGCGGCGAGCCACAGATTCTGAATCGCACACGAAACCGACGCCAAGTCCATGTGCGGCAGCGTGCGACGGCCGAACACATGATGCTGCCTACCGTCGCCCAGCGCGACGACGAGCAGCTCGGCGCATTCCAGAATTCCCTCGACCTTGAGGGCCAGGAACTCCTCGCCGCGCGCCCCCAGCGCCTCGGCGGTCCGTGCGCGTTCGTCGTCGACGAGCCCGTGAATGCGTCGCCGTAACCGGCCGTCGGTGATCCGGATGAACCGCCACGGCTGCATCAGGCCGACGCTCGGCGCGGCGTGGGCGGCCTGCAACAGGCGAGCCAGCACGTCCTCTTGGATCGTCGTGCCGGGCAGGAACCGGCGCATGTCTCGGCGTTCTGCGATCACCCGGTAGACCGCGCGGCGTTCCTCGACGTCGAACGCGTGCTGGTTCACGCGGCCAGCTTAGGCGTCCTTAGCCCGTCTACCACGCTGGCGGCGCGCTCCCCGCAGGCAGACTCTATTGGAAACGGTTATCGTTATCGCTGTGATGTCACCCTGGATGGCCCGCGTGATCCTCGCCGGCGCGCTGGTGGTCGCGCCGTTCGGCATCGCGGCATGCTCCGGCGGTGACGAACGGACCCGGGAGACCGGTGCCGGCCCGTGCCCGGTGCAGCCGGTCGACGTCGTCGTCAGCGTGGACCAATGGGGCGACATCGTCTCCGAGCTCGGGGGAGCCTGCGCCGACGTCGCCACGGTGCTGGCCGGCTCGGCCGCCGACCCCCACGACTTCGAGCCCGCGCCCTCGGACGCCGCCGAGTTCGAGGGCGCGCAGCTCGTTGTCCTCAACGGCGGGCACTACGACGAGTGGGCGGCCAAGCTCGCCGCCACCACGGCCCCCGAAGCGCCTGTCGTCTCGGCGGTCTCCGTCGAACACGAAGCCGAACACGCGGGTGACGCCAACCCGCACGCCTGGTACGACCCGGCGGCGGTGACGGCACTCGCCGACGCGGTCACCGCGCGACTGCGGCAACTCCAACCGGAGGCCGCGGCGTACTTCAACGAACGTCGCGAAGTGCTCGCACAGAATTTCAGGCCGTACCATGAGCTGATCGATTCCCTGAAGGCCAAAGCGTCCGGCAAGACGTACGCGGCGACCGAGACTTCGTTCGACGACATGGGTGCGGCGCTCGGTCTGATTAACCGCACCCCACGCGGCTACCAGGTGGCTTCGTCCAACGACTCCGAACCGTCCCCGGCCGATCTCGACGCTGTCACGCGACTGCTCGCCGACCGCGTCGTGGACGTCCTTATCTACAACATCCAGACCGAAGGCGCTGTGCCGCAACAGCTTCGAGCGGCCGCCGAGCAGTCTGGGGTTCCGGTGGTCGAGATCACCGAGACACTGCCCGCCGACGCCGACTCGTTCGAGAGCTGGCAGGTGAACCAGTTGATCGCACTCGGCGAGGCGCTCGGTGTCGCAACCTGACCCGCAGTCCGGCGCCGAGGCGCCGGCCCTGGCCTTCGACGACGTCAGCGCGGCCCGCGGCGGGCGGTTGATCTGGTCGGAGGCGACGTTCGAGGTGCCCGCGGGGGGCATCGTGGCGGTCATCGGATCCAACGGGGCCGGCAAGACGACGCTGCTGCAGATCGTGCTCGGGCTCGTAGCGCCGGCATCCGGACACGTCCGCGTCTTCGGCCAGCCGGCCGGCGCACTGAACAAATCGATCGGCTACGTCCCCCAGAACTACGCGTCGGGCTCCGGTGAGGCGATCCGCGCGCGCGACGCGGTGATGCTCGGCCTCATCGGGCACCGATGGGGCTTGAAGTGGCCCAGTCGCGAAGACAACGAACGCGTGGACGAGGTGCTCGCCGCCGTCGACGCCACCGCGGTGGCGCACAAACGGCTCTCCCAACTCTCCGGCGGCCAGCGCCAGCGGGTCGCGCTGGCCGAGGCGCTGGTCTCCAAACCCCGCATGTTGATCCTCGACGAACCGCTGGCCGCCCTGGATCTGCGCAGCCAGCGCGAGATCGTCGCCGTGCTCGACCGGATCAGCAAGGAATTCGGGGTGACGATCCTCGTCGTCGCGCACGACCTCAACCCGCTGCTGGGCGTGCTGACCAGCGCCATCTACCTGCTCGACGGGCATGCGCACTTCGACACCTTCGACGGCGTCGTCGACGAGGAACTGCTGAGCCACCTCTACGGCACGCGGGTGGAAGTCGTGCACACCCCGCAGGGCGAGCTGTACATGCGGAGGACGTGATGAACACGACGGTCGTCGCGCTCGGCTACCAGGAGAACTGGTTGCACATCCTCACATCGGCGTTCATGCGCAACGCCCTGATCGGCGGCACGATCGTCGCGCTCGCCGCCGGGCTCATCGGTTACTTCGTCGTCGTGCGCAACACCGCCTTCGCCGCCCACGCCCTGGCCCACATCGGGCTGCCGGGTGCGACGGGCGCGGTCCTGGTCGGTGTTCCCGTCGGAGTGGGGCTCGGAGTCTTCTGTATCGGCGGCGCCCTGGTGATCGGTGCGCTGGGCCGGCGCGCGGCCGACCGGGAAGTGGCCACGGGAACCGTCCTGGCCATGGCGACCGGTCTCGGGTTGTTCTTCAACTCGTTGGCCACCAAGAGTTCGAGCACCATGACCAACGTCCTGTTCGGCAACCTGCTGGCGATCTCCCGCCAGCAGATCACGATGTTCGTGGTGCTGCTGGCGGTGCTGGCGCTCTGCATCGCGGCGATCTACCGGCCCCTGCTGTTCACGTCGGTCAACGCGCAGGTGGCCGACGCCAAAGGCGTGCCGGTGCGCGCCCTGTCGGTGGCGTTCATGGCGCTGCTCGGGCTGGCGGTGACGATGGCCGTGCAGGCGGTCGGCACACTGCTGCTGTTCGCGCTCGTCGTCACCCCGGCGGCCGCGGCGATCATGCTCACGCCCCGGCCGGGCAGCGCTATCGCGATATCCACGGGTTTCAGCCTCGCCGCGGTATGGGCGGGGTTGGGGTTGTCGGCGATGTTCAACGCACCGCCCAGCTTCGTGATCGTCACCGTCGCGTGCAGCATCTGGGGCGTCGTGTGGGCCGGACAGCGAGGCCTGCGACGAACCGCCGATCGAGTGCTTGTCACCTGAGCCAGGGCCGGGGTCGGCTACCCTCACGGAGCATGCCGAGGAGTCCCACGCCGCGACGGCGGGCCACGCTGGCTTCTCTGGCCGCCGAGTTGAAGGTCTCGCGCACCACGATCTCCAACGCCTACAACCGCCCGGACCAGCTGTCGGCGGAACTCCGCGAGCAGGTTCTCGCCACCGCAAAGCGCCTCGGATACCCCGGACCGGACCCGGTGGCGCGCTCGCTGCGCACCCGCAGGGCCGGTGCCGTCGGGCTGATGATCACCGAACCACTCAACTACTCGTTCAGCGACCCGGCGGCGCTCGACTTCGTCGCGGGCCTGGCCGAGTCGTGCGAAGAGGCCGGACAGGGCCTGCTGCTCGTGGCGATCGGGCCAAAGCGCAGCGTCAGCGACGGTACCGCGGCGATCCTCGCCGCGGGTGTGGACGGTTTCGCAGTCTACTCCGCCTCCGACGACGACCCGTATCTCGCGATCGTCCAGCAGCGCCACCTTCCGGTGGTGGTGGTCGATCAGCCCAAGGACGTGCCCGGCGCTTCGCGGGTGTCCATCGACGACCGCGGCGCCATGCGTCAACTCGCCGAACACGTTGTGCAACTCGGCCATCGAGAGGTCGGCCTGTTGACGATGCGGCTGGGACGCGACCGGCCGGAGGGCGGGCCCGGGCCCACGGTGGCCGACCCGGAACGGCTGCAGACACCGCACTTCCATGTGCAACGCGAGCGCATCGCGGGGGTGCGTGATGCGATGAGCGCGGCGGGACTCGACCCGGAATCGCTGACCGTGGTGGAGAGTTACGAGCACCTGCCGACGTCGGGCGGATCGGCGGCGGAGGTCGCGCTCAACGCCAATCCCCGGCTGACCGCGCTGATGTGCACGACGGACGTGCTGGCGCTCTCGGCGATGGATTACCTACGCGCGCGGGGCATTTACGTCCCCGGACAGATGACGGTCACCGGATTCGACGGCGTTCCCGAGGCGTTGCGCCGCGGCCTGGCCACCGTCGTACAACCGAGCATTGAGAAGGGACGCCGGGCGGGCCGGCTGTTACACCACCCGCCGCGGTCGGGTCTGCCCGTGGTGGAAGTGCTCGACACCGAAGTGGTCCGGGGCCGCACGGCGGGTCCGCCCGCTTAGATCTCCGTCACCGGTGGGCTGGCGCGCCACTGCTCCACCATCGGTGCGAGGCTTTCGGCGAGCATCGGCAGCGCAGGGGCCATCGCCAGCGCCGCGATCGTCGCGAGCCGGCCCGCTGCTTCGGTGACCCGCAAGACCCGTTCATCGGTCGCCCGCAGGCCATTTGAGACGGCGGCTGCGTCGTAGGCCGCGACGGCTGCGGGACCCACCATCGCGATGTCGGATTCGACGGCACCCAACGTCACGAGCTCGAAGTCCGACCACAGTTCCCCGTCCGGCGTGGTGATCATGTTGTAGGAGGGCGCGTCACCGTGGATGGGCTGCACGCCGACCCCGGGAAAAGCGGACTCGAAGCCCTTGCGCGATGTCAGCACCGGCGCGAGGGCCCCCCATTCCCGTTGCGCCCGTTCGAGATCCGGCTTAGGAAAGAGTCCGGGCAGTCGCCGCAACTCCGCCAGCCCTTCCGGAATGAAGTTGCCGAAGGGCGCCCAGAAGTCGAGGTCTCCGTCGTAGTCGCGCAGCGCGGCGTGCAGTTTGGCGGTCTGCTCCATGCGTTGGCCGATGTCCGGGGACGTATCCGGGATCTGCTCGACGAATTTCCAGAACGTCATCGAGAACCCGTCGCGCCGAACGGGTTCGGCGGGTACGAGCGGGCTCGGCGCCACAACCGGGTGGCCGCGGTCGGCGAGCCAACTGGTCACCGCCAATTCCGCGCGCTGCTGTCTCGCCTGAGCCTCCGGGTTTCTGGCGTACGACGGCGGCAGCACCGTGGGGACCCGGACCACGACCGGTTCCGGATCGAGGTGGACGATGACGGAGAACAGGTCGTAGAGCACACGGGGCTCGCCGATCCGCAGGCCGGACTCGGCGCCGGCAGCGGCGGCCGCGGCAACCGCGCGGGCGGTTCGGTCGGCGATCTCGGCGTCCGTCAGCACCGTCAACCCGCTCGCGAACGGCGCGCATCGAGGAGGTACTTCAGCGATGCCGCAACGTCTTCGGGCGATTCGACCCGATAGGTCGCCAGCGTATCGCCCGGCCCCACCTTCACCCCGACGTCGTCACGGCCAAGGCGGCGGAACGCCTTCTCATCGGTGACGTCATCGCCGAAAAACACTACGGCCGTGGCTTTTTCCTGTGATCGCAGGATGTCGATCGCCTCACCCTTGTCCGTCTGGATCACCGCGAACTCCAGCACCGCCTTGCCTTCGGTCAGCTGTGCATCCCAGCTCGCCGACGCCTCGTGCGCCTGCGTGAGCGCGGCCTCGCCGTCTTCGGCCGAGGCGTTGCGCACGTGCAGGGCGACGCTGGCGGGTTTCGTTTCGACGTTGACGCCCGGCTTGCCCGCCGCGATCTCGTCGAGTTCGGTCGTGATCCGTTGCAGCAGAGCGTCGTCGACCTCGTGGGTGAAGCCGGAGGCGAACTCGGCGCCATGGCTGCCGACGAGGTGCACCGTCGCCGGCATCCCCGACAACTCACGGAGCACCCCGAGTGCGCGCCCGGAGATCAGCGCCGATGCCGTATCCGGGAGATCGGCGAGCGCGACCAGGGCGTCGGCCGCCTCGGCGAGTGGACGCGCGTCGGCCGGGTTACTCACGATCGGCGCGAGCGTGCCGTCGAAATCCGAGGTGATCAGCAACCGCGATGCCGCGGCGGCCGAGGTGAGCGCGCGCTGCAGATCCGCCGGGAGCACGCCTAGATCTTAGGGTGCTCTCCGTCGCCGATCAGCAGCCGCACCGCGAGGTCCAGCCGCTTGCTGACGTCGGTCGCCGATGCCCGCCGGGTCAGCCACGCGAGCAGGTTCGACAGCCACACGTCGGAGATGACGCGTGCGATGTGGTACTGGTCTTCGGTCGGCTCGCCGTCGCTCATGGCGCGGGCGAACATCGAATCCATCAGCTTGCCGACGTGGTCGACCTCACCGGCGGCCGACGCGTCGGCGAACACGAACGCGCGCGTCATCGCCTCGGTCAGCAGCGGGTTGCGCTGCATCGCGCGGTTGAGCTTGCCCACCATGATGTTCAGCCGTTGATAGGGCGTGCCCCCGGCCAGTGACGCCCGGTCGGTCTTGGCGTCGATGCGCTCGAACTCGCGCCCCAGCGCGGAGACCAGCAGGTGAACCTTGGACGGAAAGTACCGGTAGAGGGTGCCCACCGCGACATCGGCCCGCTCGGCGACGGCGCGCATCTGGACGGCCTCGTAACCGCCCTTGGAGGCGATGGCCAGGGTGGCGTCCAGGATGCGCTTGCGACGCTCGCGCTGCGCTTCCGAGCCGAGCTCCGACTCGGACAGGACCGCCACGTTCATCACCTGACGCGGTCGGGTTTCCGACCCCGAGGCCGGGTTGGCGGCTGCTGGCTGAGACGGGCCGGACATGCGGCGGGCTTCTCCTTCGTTACGCGTTCTCGCTGGAAACGATACGCATGCCGATCCACGTTTTCTCACCTCGATGCCCACGCTGGCACCGACGTGTCCTGCTGTAATGGCGGTCGACTTGACGGTCGGTCGCTGGCACTATTAGAACACGTTCTAGTGAGGAGCACCGCCTTCTCACCCAATAGCTAGGAGTGGACGTTGTCGCTCGCATCCCCGGGGACCATTGCCGACGACCAGTCAGCCGTACGGGAGCTGGTTCGTGACTGGGCGACAGCTTCCGGCGTCATCGCCGCGGCGCGAGACGTCGAGCAAGGGCAGCCGGATGCTTGGCGTCGGCCCTATACGGGGCTGGCCGAACTCGGGATTTTCGGGGTGGCGCTGCCCGAGGAGCACGGCGGCGCGGACGGCACCGTCGAGGAGTTGTGCGCGATGGTCGACGAGGCGGCCGCCGCGCTGGTTCCCGGCCCGGTGGCGACGACCGCGCTGGCCACGCTGGTGCTCGAACAACCCGAGATCCTGCAGGCCCTGGCGGCGGGCGAGCGGGTCGCCGGGGTGGCGCTGACGGCGGACGTGCGATTCGCCGACGGCCGCGCGTCGGGCACCGCGGACTACGTGCTCGGCGCCGACGAGGCCGGCGTGCTCCTGCTGCCGGCCGGCGACGGGTTCGTCGCGGTCGACGCCGGGGCCGAGGGCGTCTCCGTCGAGCCGTTGAAGGCCACCGACTTCTCCCGACCGCTCGGGCGCGTCGTGCTCGAATCCGCCCAAGCCGAGGCGGTCGGGGTCCCCGCGCAACGCGTGATCGACGTCGCCGCGACCGTCATGGCCGCCGAGGCCGCCGGGCTGGCGCGCTGGGCGTTGCAGACCGCGACCGAATACGCCAAGGTGCGCGAGCAGTTCGGCAAGCCGATCGGCAGCTTCCAGGCCATCAAGCACATGTGCGCGGAGATGCTGCTGCGCTCCGAGCAGGCCTCGGTGGCCGCAAGCGATGTAGCGAGGGCGGTCGCCGACGGCGACGAGAACCAGTTGTCGATCGCCGCCGCGGTGGCCGCCGCGGTCGGGATCGACGCCGCGAAGGCCAACGCCAAGGACTGCATCCAGGTGCTCGGCGGCATCGGGATCACGTGGGAACACGACGCGCATCTGTACCTGCGCCGCGCCTACGGCCTCGCGCACTTCCTCGGCGGAGCGCCACGCTGGCTGCGCCGGATCGCTGCGCTGACGCAACAGGGTGTGCGCCGGGATCTGCAGATCGACCTCGCATCGGTTGCCGATCTGCGGCCCGAGATCGCCTCGGCGGTCGCGGAAATCGCCGCGCTGCCGGTCGAGAAGCAACAGGCCGCGCTCGCCGACGCGGGCCTGCAGGCACCGCACTGGCCCAAACCGTACGGCCGCGAGGCCGGGCCGGCCGAGCAGCTGCTGATCGACCAGGAGTTGGCTGCTGCGGGCGTCGCACGGCCCGACCTGGTGATCGGATGGTGGGCCGCGCCAACGATTCTCGAGCACGGCACTCCCGAGCAGATCGAACGCTTCGTACCCGCGACGCTGCGGGGTGAACTGCTGTGGTGCCAGCTGTTCTCGGAGCCGGGTGCGGGGTCGGATCTGGCGGCCTTGCGTACCAAGGCGGTTCGCGCCGAGGGCGCGACCGCGAGCGGCGCCATCAAACCGGGCTGGAAGTTGACCGGCCAGAAGGTGTGGACCTCGGCGGCGCACAAGGCGGCATGGGGCGTGTGCCTGGCGCGCACCGATCCGGATGCGCCGAAGCACAAGGGAATCACGTACTTCCTGATCGACATGTCCTCGCCGGGCATCGACATCCGTCCATTGCGCGAGATCACCGGCGACAACCTGTTCAACGAGGTGTTCTTCGACGAGGTCTTCGTGCCCGACGAGATGGTCGTCGGCGAGGTCAACGACGGCTGGCGGCTGGCTCGCACCACGCTCGCCAACGAGCGCGTCGCGATGGCGCACGGCACCGCGCTCGGCAACCCGATGGAGGAGTTGCTCAAGCAGGTCGCCACGCTGGACTTCGACGTGGCCGGTCAGGACCGCCTGGGATCGTTGATCGTGGCGGCCCAGGTCGGCTCGCTGCTGGATCAGAAGATCGCCGAACTGGCTGTGGGAGGCCATGATCCGGGCCCGCAGGCCAGCGCGCGCAAGCTGATCGGCGTGCGCTATCGGCAGTCGCTCGCGGAATTGCGGATGGAGCTCTCCGAAGGCGGAGGCGTGGCCGAGAACTCCACGGTGTTCGACTTCCTCAACACCCGGTGCCTGACGATCGCGGGCGGCACCGAGCAGATCCTGCTCACGCTTGCGGGCGAACGGCTTCTCGGCCTTCCGCGCTAGCTGAACGCGGCCTGTGCGCAGGCGTCCGGCGAGGTGATGTTGACCCCGCCGTAGACCACCTGGATGTGGGAGCACACGATCAAGGGAACGTCGGTCCGCGGCGCCCCCGTGCGTTGATCGACCGGCCAGGCGATGCCGCGGAACTGGAACTTCTCGGGCGGTCCGCCGCCGAAGTAGATCGTCGCGAACTCAACGTCGGTCAGCGATTTGAACGACCGGGTGTTGGGCGCGTCGAAGTTGAAGTTGATGTACACGCTGCGGTCCATGGTGCGCAGCGTGGTGGTCTGGCGGGCCCACAGGTCGCCGGGGAAGCCGAGAACGTCCGGCCCGCGGCGCAGGTTGGCGTCGGCGTTGAACAAGCACTTCGCCTCGGCCGCGATGCAATTCGCGCTCACGTGCATCTCGAGATTGGTGGCGGGGTCGACCGGGATCGACGAATTCGCGGTGTCGACGGCCGCGACCGCAGTGGTCGGCGACATGAGTGTCAGCGCCAGCAGCACCGCCGAGATCGCCGCAGCGACGCCGGTCAACCGGTTCGTCACGTTGCTCCCTTCCACGTGCGGCGAATGCTAGCCCGCGCGCTATTCGTCGTAGGTGACTTCGACCGAATCCGAACGGGGCAGGGCCTGGCAGCCCAGGATCAGGCCCTCGTCGAGGTCGGACTGTTCGAGCACGTCGTTGACGTCCATCTCGACCTCGCCGCTCTTCTTCAGCACCGCGCACGCGCCGCAGTGGCCCTCCCGGCAGGAGAACGGTGCGTCGAGGCCCTTGTCCAGCAGCACGTCGAGCAGTTTGGCGTTGCGCGGCCAGCGCACCTCGTGGGTTTCGCCGTCGAGCGTGACGACCGCCGTGGCGGGACCCTCGTCGCTGTCGTCCTCCTCGATGACCACAGCGGCGAACGGGTCGGAGTCCAGCGACTTGAACACCTCGACGTGCACGCGCTCGGTCGGTATGCCGGCGCCCTTGACCGCCTCCTCCGCGGCGGCCATGAACGGGCCCGGGCCGCAGATGTAGGCGTCGTGCGAGGTGTAAGGGGCGGCGAGGGCGGCCAGCGCGGAGGCGCTCGGCAGGCCCTGCACCGTCTCGAGCCAGTGCACGACGACC
Organism: Mycolicibacterium malmesburyense; assembly: GCF_001050015.1. The sequence goes on along the minus strand of NZ_CVTB01000110.1, from coordinate 53,079 downwards.
AGGCGCTCGGGGTACTTCTCGCCCAACTCACGCAGCGCCGGGCCGAAGATCACCGACTTCTCGTCGCGGTTGGCGTAGATCAGCACGACCTTGCCGCTGCCCTCGGCCAGCGCCGACTTGCAGATCGACATCATCGGCGTGATTCCCGAGCCCGCGGCCAGCAGCAAGAAGTCGGTGTCCAGCGTCTTGGGCACGAAGGTGCCCGACGGCGCGAGGACGTGGATCTTCATGCCGGCGTGCGCGTGGTCGCACAGCCAATTCGACGCGTACCCGTCGGCGGTGCGCTTGACGGTGACGGTCAGCCGGTCGTCGGTGAACGGGGAACTGCACAGCGAGTAGCAGCGCGCCACCGAACCGGTCCGATCGCTGGGCACGCGCAGGGTCAGGAACTGACCGGGCGCGTACCGCAACCGTTCGGCGGGGATTTCCGCACCGGAAGGCACGCTGAACACCAGCGAGCGCGCGTCGTCGGTCTCGGTGACGACGTCGGCAAGTTCCAGCTCGAGCACATGGCTGCCGAGCGGCTCGTCGGTCACTTTTTGCGTCCACCTCTCACGTTCGGCACCTCTGCCGACCCCAATAACTAGAACAGGTTACAGAAATGCATGTGTGCAGGTCCAGGTCCTACAGGTATGCCCTACTCGACACGAATCGTAACGTGTTCTAATCTGACGGCTAAGCGATTCGCGCTTCGCGTGAGTGCTCATCGCAGTCCGTCCTATCGGGAGGCACATCAGTGACGTCCATTGAACAGCGTGACGTGCAGTCGGTCCTAGCCGGGATCGACGACCTACTGCCGCTGATCGCCAAACGCGCCCAGGCCACCGAGGACCTGCGCCGCCTCCCGGATGACACGGTCAACGACCTCAACGAGGTCGGCTTCTTCAAGCTGCTTCAACCCGAGCAGTGGGGCGGGTTCCAGTGCGACCCCACGTCGTTCTACGAGGCCGTGCGCCGGTTGGCCAGCGCCTGCGGGTCGACGGGTTGGGTCAGTTCGATCATCGGCGTGCACAACTGGCACCTGGCGCTGTTCGACCAGAAGGCCCAGGAAGAAGTGTGGGGCGACGATCCGTCCGTGCGGATCTCCTCGTCGTACGCGCCGATGGGTGCGGGCACCGTCGTCGACGGTGGCTACATCGTCAACGGTTCGTGGAACTGGTCGTCCGGATGTGACCACGCCACGTGGACTTTCGTCGGCGGCCCGGTCATCAAGGACGGCAAGCCGGTGGACTTCGGCAGCTTTCTGATTCCGCGCTCCGAGTACGAGATCGACGACGTGTGGCATGTGGTGGGCCTGAAGGGCACCGGTAGCAACACGCTCAAGGTGAAGGACGTGTTCGTGCCGCGGCACCGGTTCCTGTCGTACAAGGCGATGAACGACCGGACGGCCGGGGGACTGCAGAACAACACCGCGCCGGTCTACAAGATGCCCTGGGGCACAGTGCATCCCACCACCATCTCCGCTCCGATCGTCGGCATGGCGTATGGCGCCTACGATGCGCACGTCGAGCACCAGGGCAAGCGTGTGCGCGCGGCGTTCGCGGGGGAGAAGGCCAAGGACGATCCGTTCGCCAAGATCCGGATCGCCGAGGCGGCCAGCGACATCGACGCGGCATGGCGTCAGCTGATCGGCAATGTCGGCGAGGAGTACGACCTGCTGAAGGCCGGTCAGGACATCCCGTTCGAGCTGCGGGCCCGCGCCCGCCGCGACCAGGTCCGCGCGACGGGCCGCGCGATCGCCTCGATCGACCGGCTCTTCGAGGCGTCCGGCGCCACCGCGCTGAGCAATGACGCACCGGTGCAACGATTCTGGCGCGACGCCCACGCCGGGCGCGTGCACGCCGCGAACGATCCCGAACGCGCCTACCTGATTTTCGGTAACAACGAGTTCGGACTGCCGCCTCAAGACACGATGGTTTAACGGAAAGGCGAGATGACCTCATACATCCAGGAGACCGAGCAGCAGGTCGAGGTCACCTTCGAATCGACGTCTCGGTACGCGCAGGTGCGTGCCGGCGAGCGAGACATGCGGCTGCACTACCACGAAGCCGGCGTCGGCAACTCCGAGAAGGTCGTGCTGTTGCACGGCGGCGGGCCCGGCGCGTCGAGCTGGTCGAACTTCTCGAAGAACATCGCGGTGCTCGCCAGGCATTTCCACGTCATCGCCGTGGACCAGCCCGGGTACGGACACTCCGACAAGCACACCGAACACGAGCAGTACAACCGCTACAGCGCGAACGCGCTGCTCGCGCTGTTCGACCACCTGGGCATCGAACGCGCTGCGCTGGTGGGTAATTCGCTCGGCGGCGGGACCGCGGTGCGGTTCGCGCTCGACAATCCGAAGCGGGCGGGCCGACTGGTGCTGATGGGGCCCGGTGGGCTGTCGGTGAACCTGTTCGCGCCCGATCCCACCGAGGGCGTCAAGCTGCTGGGCAAGTTCACCGCCGAGCCGACGCGCGAGAACCTCGAGAAATTCCTGCGCATCATGGTCTTCGACCAGAAATTGGTCACGCCAGAGCTGATCGACGAACGCTTCGAGATCGCCAGCCAGCCCGAATCGCTGGCCGCGGCCAAGGCGATGGGAATGTCGTTCGCGGGCGCCGATTTCGAGCTCGGCATGATGTGGCGCGAAGTGTACAAGTTGCGTCAGCCGGTGCTGCTGATCTGGGGGCGCGAGGATCGGGTGAACCCGCTCGACGGGGCGCTGGTGGCGCTCAAGCAGATTCCGCGTGTGCAGCTGCACGTCTTCGGGCAGTGCGGGCACTGGGCTCAGCTGGAGAAGTTCGACGAGTTCAACAAGCTGACTGTTGACTTTCTGTCAGACCTTCCTCGGAAAGGTTCTCGATGACCATCAAATCGCTTGGCTACCTGCGGATCGAGGCCACCGACGTCGCGGCGTGGCGCGAGTACGGGCTCAAGGTGCTCGGGATGGTCGAGGGTTCCGGCCAGACCGAGGGCGCGCTCTATCTGCGGATGGACGAGTTCCCGGCCCGGCTGGTGATCGTGCCCGGTGAGCACGACCGGCTGCTGCAGTCGGGGTGGGAGACCGCCAACGCCGCGCAGCTGCAAGACATCCGGAACCGGCTCGACATCGAGGGCATGCCGTACAAGGAGGCCTCCGCCGCCGAGTTGGCCGAACGCCGCGTCGACGAGATGATCCGGTTCGACGACCCGTCGGGCAACACGCTCGAGGTCTTCCACGGCGTCGCGCTCGAGCACCGCCGCGTCGTCAGCCCGTACGGCCACAGGTTCGTCACCGAACAGCAGGGCCTGGGACACGTGGTGCTGACCACCCGCGACGACGCGGAGTCGCTGCACTTCTACCGCGACGTGCTGGGGTTCTACCTGCGCGATTCGATGCGGCTGCCACCGCAACTCGTCGGCAGGCCGGCCGACGGTGTGCCCGCGTGGCTGCGCTTCTTCGGCGTCAACCCCCGCCACCACAGCCTCGCGTTCATGCCCGGTGAAACGCCCAGCGGCATCGTGCACCTGATGGTCGAGGTCGAGAACTCCGACGACGTCGGGCTGTGCCTGGACCGCGCGCTGCGCCGCAAGGTGCCGATGTCGGCGACGCTGGGCCGTCACGTCAACGACAAGATGCTGTCGTTCTACATGAAGACGCCCGGCGGGTTCGACGTCGAATTCGGTTGTGAGGGACTGCAGGTCGACAACGAGGATTGGGTCGCGCGGGAGAGCACCGCGGTCAGCCTGTGGGGCCACGATTTCAGCATCGGCTTCAAGTGACGGTGAAGACCACTCGATAATGGGGTCCGAACCGATAGATCCGCGCACATTCCGCAGTGTGCTCGGCCAGTTCTGCACCGGGATCACGGTGATCACGACGATGCACGACGGCGCGCCCGTCGGGTTCGCATGCCAGTCGTTCGCTGCGCTGTCGCTGGATCCGCCGCTGGTGCTGTTCTGCCCGACGAAGATGTCGCGGTCATGGCAGGCGATCGAGGCCAGCGGACATTTCTGCGTGAACGTGTTGCACGAGAACCAGAAGGATGTCTCGGCTCGGTTCGGCTCGAAGGAGCCCGACAAGTTCGCCGGAATCGAGTGGTATCAGTCGAAACTCGGCTCACCGGTCATCGAGGGCACGCTGGCCCACATCGACTGCTCGGTGCATTCGGTGCACGACGGAGGCGATCACTTCGTCGTGTTCGGCGCCGTGCATTCACTGTCGGACGTGCCGCACAGGAAGCCGCGGCCGCTGCTGTTCTACCGCGGGCAGTACACCGGTATCGAACCGGAGAAGAACACGCCCGCGCAATGGCGCGACGACCTCGAGGCTTTCCTCACCGCGACCACCGACGACACCTGGCTCTAGCGATTTGTGTGCGTTTTGTTGCGCTCAGCGCTCAGAATCGCACACAGATCGCACGGACTCCACGATTGCGGCCGCCACTTCCCGGTGCACGGTCTCGTTGAGGATGTCGTGACGCGCGCCCTCGAATTCGGCAAGCTGGAGCGCGTCGATCTGCTCGGCGTACGCCCGCACCGGACCGACCGGGGCGATGGGATCCACCGAACCGTGCACGGCCAAGGTCGGTACGGCCAGCTTCGGTAGCGCCGCGCCGAACCGGTCCCACGCCCGATCGAGCTCCCGCGTCAGCGCGGCGCCGTCGGCATCGACGAACGTCAACGGATCGTTCTCCAACAGGTCGAGGTAGAACGGGTCGGCGGAGAGCCAACGAGGGTCGAGGTCGAGTGAGGTGTCGCTGTCGAGCATCGCCGGAATCGGCACCAGCGGTGCGCCGGAGATGACCCCGCCCGCATAGCGCTCGGGTTGGTCGAGCAGCCGAAACAGCGTGACGATCGAGCCGAACGAGTGTCCTTGCGCAAACACCGGCAACCCGGGCGTCGCGGTTTCGGCGAGCGAGATCAGGGCGTCGGCGAGCGAGGAGCTGTCCTCGATCGATCCGAAGTCTCCGCGGGTGCCCGGGCTCAGCCCGTGGCCGAACTGGTCGACCGCCCACAGATCGATGCCCGCCGCGTTGAGCGCGAAGCCGTAGCGGTGATAGAGGCCGGTGTGCTCGCCGAAGCCGTGGAGGAAGATCACCGTCGCACGCGGTCGTTCGGCCGCCCAGTGGCGGTAGTAGGCCCGGCCCTTCGGGTGGTCGATGAACGGCACGTGACGACGCTATCGCTTGCCCAGCAACACGTCGTGTTGCTCGCGCACCCGATCGCGGATCGCCTCGACGACGGCCGCCACCTCCGGGCGCCGCAGTGTCTCGCCGCGGGTGACCAACCAGTACGTCAGCCGCACCGACACCTCGGTACCCAGGACTCGCACGAGGTCGTCGTGGCGGTCGGCCATGAAGCAGGGCAGCAGTCCGAGGCCGGCCGCCGCACGGGTCGCCTCGACGTGGACGAAAACGTTTGTCGACGTGACGGATTCGCGCATGGCGGGCGCGAAGCCCGTCGCCGCATCGAGGTCGTCGACCTGCAACATCGAATCGATGAAGTACACCAGCGGATAGCGGTCCAGGTCGGCGATCGCCGCCGGTGTGCCGTGCTCGGCGAGGTAGTCCCGCGAGCCGTAGAGGCCGAGGCAGTAGTCGCCGAGCCTGATCGCCCTGGCCCGGTGCACCTTGGGTTCGCCGACGACGACCTCGACGTCCAGCCCGGACCGCTGCTGCGTGGCGCGGCGGGTGGCGGCGACGATTTCAACGGCCACCTTCGGATGGTTTCGTTGGACGCGCGCGGCGGCGGGCGCCGCGATGTAGGCGGAGAAGCCGTCGGTGGCCGAGATCCGGACCACGCCCTCGAGCGCCCGGTCGCCTTCGGCGTCGACAGCCAGTGAGCGCACGGCGGACTCGATGACCTCCGCGGCGGCCAACGCGTCGCGGCCGAGATCGGTGAGCTCCCATCCGCCTGCGCCACGGGCCAGCACCCGCCCACCCACCGATTCCTCGAGTGCGGCGATCCGCCGGGAGATGGTGGTGTGGTTGAGGCCCAACTCCTCCGCGGCGGTGTTGTACCGGCCGGACCGGCCGACGGCCAGCAGCACGAGGAGGTCGTCGGCGCTCGGTCGTCGCCGACCGGACGGCTGGGGTACGGGGGGCAGCACACCTGCATTTTTGCAGATACCTCCTGCACCTTTCGCCATTGCTCGGTGGGGTATCTGCGTGAATACTCACAGGCGACTTGGTCTGCCGTCACAACCCGAAGGAGTGTGCGATGGGCGTCACAGATGCCGACAATGCCGGCGCATCGGTTCCCGCCGGCCTCAAACGCGTCGTGGTCGCCTCGATGGCAGGCACCGTCGTCGAGTGGTACGAGTTCTTCCTCTATGCCACCGCCGCCACGCTGGTGTTCAACAAGGTGTTCTTCGCCGAAGGCACCAGTGAGGCCAGCGGCCTGATCGCCGCGCTGCTGACCTACGCCGTCGGGTTCGTGGCACGCCCGCTCGGTGGCATCGTCTTCGGTCACTTCGGCGACAAGTACGGGCGCAAGAAGCTGCTGCAGTTCGCGATCCTGCTCGTCGGCGCCGTCACCTTCCTAATGGGCTGCCTGCCGACCTACGCGCAGATCGGCGTGTGGGCGCCGATCCTGCTGGTGGTTCTGCGATTCATGCAGGGCTTCGCCGTCGGGGGTGAATGGGGCGGAGCGATCCTGCTCGTCGCCGAGCACAGTCCCAACGACAAGCGCGGCTTCTGGGCCAGTTGGCCGCAGGCGGCCGTGCCGGTGGGCAACATGCTCGCCACCGTCGTGCTGCTGGTGCTGACCGGCCTGCTGCCGGAGGCGGCGTTCCTGTCCTGGGGATGGCGGGTCGCGTTCTGGCTGTCCGCGGTGGTGGTGCTGATCGGCTACTACATCCGGACGAAAGTCTCCGATGCTCCGATCTTCGTGGCCGCGCAGGAGGAGGTCGAGCGTGTCAAGGCCGTCTCGTACGGCGTGGTCGAGGTGCTGAAGCGTTACCCCCGTGGCGTTTTCACCGCGATGGGCCTGCGGTTCGCCGAGAACATCATGTACTACCTGGTGGTCACCTTCTCGATCGTCTACCTCAAGACGCATGTCGGCGCCGACACCAGCGACATCCTGTGGTGGCTTCTGGTCGCACACGCCGTGCACTTCATCGTGATCCCGCAAGTGGGCCGGCTGTCCGATCGGTTCGGCAGGCGGCCGGTGTACATCGTCGGTGCGATCGCCGCGGGGACGTGGGGCTTCTTCGCGTTCCCGATGATGAACAGCGGCTCGTATCTGCTGATCATGGCCGCGATCATTCTGGGCCTTATCATTCACGCGCTGATGTACTCGCCGCAACCGGCGATCATGGCGGAGATGTTCCCGACCCGCATGCGGTATTCCGGTGTCTCCCTTGGCTATCAGGTGACATCGATCGTCGCGGGCTCGCTGGCGCCGGCCATCGCCACCTGGCTGCTCGACAAGTTCGACTCGGCGGTGCCGATCGCCCTTTACCTCGCTGGGGCATCGCTGATCACCCTTGTGGCCGCGCTGTTCAACCGCGAGACCAACGGCCTCGATCTCGCGACGCTCGACGCGGCCGACCGGGAGCAACTCGCCAAGGCCGGGGTCATATGAGCGACCTCGACGGACGCACCGCGCTGGTCACCGGCGGTGCGGGTGGGATCGGCGCGGCATGCGCCCGTGCCCTGGCCGAACGTGGTGCGACGGTCACCGTCGCGGATCTCGACGAGGCGGGCGCCGGCAAGGTCGCCGATGAGATCGGCGGAAAGCCGTGGACGGTCGATCTTTCCGAGGTGTCGGCCCTCGAGGACCTCCGCCTGGAAACCGACATCCTGGTCAACAACGCCGGGGTGCAGCACGTCAGCCCGATCCAGGACTTCCCGCCCGAGCGCTTCCGGTTCATCCTCGCGCTGATGCTCGAGGCCCCGTTCCTGTTGATCCGCGCGGCGTTACCGCACATGTACAAGCAGAAGTTCGGGCGCGTCATAAACATCTCCTCGGTGCACGGCCTGCGCGCCTCGGAGTACAAGAGCGGCTACGTCACCGCCAAGCACGGCCTGGAGGGCTTGTCGAAGGTCACCGCACTGGAAGGCGGTCCGAACGGCGTCACCAGCAACTGCGTCGACCCCGGCTATGTGCGTACCCCGCTGGTGACCAAGCAGATCGCCGACCAAGCCCGCACCCACGGCATCGGCGAAGATAAGGTGATCGCCGATATCTTGTTGAAGGAGAGCGCGATCAAACGACTCGTCGAACCCGAAGAAGTGGCCTCACTGGTCACCTGGCTGGCCTCGCCGGCCGCGGCGATGGTGACCGGTGCGTCGTACACGATGGACGGGGGATGGAGCGCACGATGACCGCGACTCCGCAGTGGACACCCACCCAGGCCGATGTCGCCGCAGCGCGGGTCACCGACTTCGCACAGTTCGTGCAGCGGCGCACCGGTCAGAAGCACCCCGACTACCAGTCGCTGTGGCAGTGGTCGATCGACGAGCTGGATGAGTTCTGGGGCGCGCTGTGGGACTACTTCGACCTCGGCGATCGTCCGGAGAAGGCGCTCGCATCGGCGGAAATGCCGGGCGCGCAGTGGTTTCCGGGCGTCGAGCTCAATTATGTCGACCAGGTGATCCGCAACGCCCGGGCGGACCGACCCGCGATCCTCTACCTGCCCGAGGGCGGGGATCCCGTCGAGGTGTCCTGGAACGAGCTGCTCGGGCGCGCCGCCGCATTCGCGCAGACGCTGCGTGACCTCGGGGTGAGCGCCGGTGACCGGGTCGTGGGCTACCTGCCCAACATTCCCGAAGCGGTCATCGCGTTCCTGGCGACCGCGAGCATCGGCGCCGTTTGGAGCGCCTGCGGTCAGGACTATTCGGCCAAGGCCGCGCTGGACCGTCTCGGACAACTCGAACCGGCCGTGCTGGTGACCACCGACGGCTACACCTACGGCGGCAAGTTCCATGACAAGAGCGCGGAGATCACCGGGTTGCAGAAGGGGTTACCGACGCTGCGGGCGACGGTGATGGCGCCGGACATCGGTGCCTCGAGTGGCGCGAAGCTGACCACGACGCCGGTCGACTTCGCCCACCCCTTGTGGATTCTGTTCTCGTCGGGCACCACGGGGTTGCCCAAGGGCATCATGCACGGGCACGGCGGCGTTCTGCTCGAACATCTCAAAGCCGTTGCCCTGCAGTCGGATATCGGCCCGGATGACACCTTCTTCTGGTACACCAGCCCCAGCTGGATGATGTGGAACTTCCAGGTGGCCGGGTTGCTGGTCGGCTCGACGATCGTCTGCTACGACGGCAGCCCGAACGCACCGCGTCCGGATGCGCTCTGGGACATCGCGGCGCGGGTGAAGGCGACGGTGCTGGGGACGAGCCCGGGCTATGTGCTCGGCTGCGCGAAGGCGGGGGCGGTACCGCGCAAGGAGCACGACCTGTCGGCGCTGCGCACGGTCGGGATCACCGGCTCGTCGCTGCCCCCGTCGTCGTCACTGTGGTTGCGCGACAACGTCGGCGAGCACGTCCAGGTGTCGTCGATCAGCGGCGGCACCGACGTGGTGTCGGCCTTCATCGGCGGGGTGCGCACGGTCCCGGTGTGGCCCGGTGAGCTGTCGGCGCCCTTCCTCGGATGCGCGCTGGACTCGTGGGACGAATCGGGCAGGCCGGTGCGCAACGAGGTCGGCGAACTGGTGGTGACCAAGCCGATGCCGTCGATGCCGGTCGGGTTCTGGAACGATCCCGACGGGTCACGTTATCGCGCAGCCTATTTCGAGATGTTCCCCGGCGTCTGGCGGCACGGCGACTGGATCACGGTCACCGACCACGGCAGCGTCATCGTGCACGGCCGGTCGGACTCGACCTTGAACAGGCACGGCATCCGGATGGGCAGCGCCGACATTTACCAGGCGGTCGAACGGCTGTCCGAGGTGGCCGAGGCCCTGATCATCGGGGTCGACCAGCCCGACGGCGGATACTGGATGCCGCTGTTCGTCGTCCTCGCCGGCGAAGCCGAATTGACCGACGAGCTGCGCGACCGCATCAAGAGCACCATTCGCGAGGAAGTGTCGCCCCGGCACGTGCCCGACGAAATCATCGCCGCGCCGGGAGTTCCGCACACCCGCACGGGTAAGAAGCTCGAGGTACCGCTCAAGAAGCTGTTCCAGGGAGCCGACGCCGGGAAGGTGGTCGAGCGCAGCGCCGTCGACGACCCGGACCTGCTGGACTGGTACGTCACGCAGCGTCGAACGTGATCAGGTCGACGCTGAGTCGACCTTCGACCGTGCTGACGGTTCGTATCGGCGGACCGGGCAGCGGCGGCGCGGTGGATCGGTAGGTCGCACCGGTGGGCGTCGTGAACTCGGCGCTGTGCACGCCGTCGTGCTCACTGGTGGCCACGGCCCAACCGGGCGCCTCCTTGGCGTAGTTGCAGGCTTCGCATTCACCCAACCCGTTCATCGCGCTCGTCGGTCCGGCTCGGTGCCGCGGCACCGCGTGGTCGCGGTGACGTATCGGCGCGTTGCAGAAAGGAGTGCGGCACGCCTGATCACGGATCCCGATGAATGCCGCCAATCCCTTTGGGAAGATGCGGGCTTGAGACTCCATCGCGACGAGCTGACCGCTGCGCGGATGCCGATACAGACGGCGCAGCATCGTTTTCGCGGCGGCGTCGGTGGCCGCATCGCCCGTCAGCGCTCTCGCGATCGAACTCGGTAGCGGCCCGTAACCGTCGAGCCACGCGGGTGAATCGTCGTCACCGGTCAGCGTGGTGTCGGCCATCACGAGGTTGAGCGTGACCGACACGGGCTGATCGGCCGGACGCCCGGTGACCCGTTCTACCAAGGCATCGGCCATCACCTGACCGCGGGACCGGTCATCGAACGTGGTGTCCGCGGCGCGCTTCAACGCCGCATAAACGCTTACTCCCTGGGCGACGGGCAGCAGAGCGGTGACCCACGTCATCGTGTCGGGCGCCGGACGAATGGTGACGCACCGGTCGGCGGCGGCCTTGGCGCTGCGGTCCACGACCGCACCGACATCGAGCGAGCAGGCGATCTTCTTGGCTTCAGCCGCGATCCGCTTGTCACCCCATCCCTCGAGACGCACCGTGTCCCGGCACAGCTCGGCGTCCAACCGGCGGCGATGCTCGACGCTCAGGCAAGCCGACTCGCGCACGATCAGGGTGGCGCGCCACTCCGAGAGCGATCCCGACTCCAAAGCCGCTAGCGTATAGGGCATCTCGTCAACGAGAGCCGTGGCGAAGCCCAGATGACGGCCACCCTGCGCCGGCGCGTCACGCCGTGCCAGTGCGACCTCCGACGCCAGGCCGCGGCCTCGGTGGCTCGCCGGCACACCCGCGGCATCTTCTGCAGCGCGGCGCTTCTTCTTCCACAACGCGGTCGCGCGGGCCTGCGCCGCGGCGGCGGAGGACTTCAGCCGTTCGAATCGCTCGACAGCGTCCCGCAGGTCCGCCTCGGAGGCGGCGGGATCGATGTCGAACAAGCTTTCGAACATGCCGGTGACGCTACACCGGGCCACCGACAAGTCGGCGCAGCGCTGGTCAAGGCCGAATTCGCGGGTCGTCAGCCCAGCCACGCACCGATGCGGCGCAGCGCCTTTTCGATGTCCGAGGACGGCCCTGCGAACGACAGCCGGACGAAGGATCCGCCGCGGCTCGGGTCGAAGTCGATGCCCGGCGCGATCGCAACTCCGGTGTCGGCCAGTAGCTTCGAACAGAACGACAGCGAATCCGAGGTCAGGTGCGATACGTCGGCGTACACGTAGAACGCCCCGTCGGTTGGCGCCAGCCGGTCGATGCCGAGACCGCGCAGCCCGTCGAGCAGCATCCGGCGATTGGCGGCGTAGTGGTGCAGCAGTGCCTCGGACTCGGCGATCGACTCCGGGCTGAACGCGGCGACCGCCGCGTACTGGGGCAGCGTCGGCGGGCAGATCGTGAAATTCCCGGTCAGCCGGTCGACCGCGCGCCGCAGCTCCTGCGGTACCAGCAGCCAGCCGAGACGCCAACCGGTCATCGCGAAGTACTTGGAGAAGCTGTTCACCACGATCGAATCTCGCGACGTCGACCATGCGCAGCTGACATCGGGCGCGCCCTCGTAGACGAGCCCGTGGTACACCTCGTCACTGATCAGCCGCACACCGCGCGACGCGCACCACGATGCGATCGCGGCAAGTTCGTCCGGCGGGATCACCGTGCCGGTCGGGTTGGCGGGGCTGGCCACGATGACGCCCGCAACGGGTGGGTCGAGGTTCTCGAGCATCTGCACCGTCGGCTGGAAGCGCGTCTCGGACCCACACGGCATCTCGACGACGTCACAGCCCAGCGCGGAGAGGATGTTGCGGTAACAGGGGTATCCGGGGCTCGCGATCGCGACGCGGTCGCCGACGTCGAAGCAGGCGAGAAACGCCAGTAGGAAACCGCCCGACGAGCCGGTGGTGATCACCACGTCGTCCGGAGCCACCTGCAGCCCATGCCGATTCAGGTATGCACTCGCGATCGCCGCACGCAACTCCGGGATGCCGAGTGCGACCGTATAACCCAGAACGTCGGTCTCCAGGGCCTCCTTGGCCGCCGCGCGGACGGCAGCAGGCGCGCCGGCGCTGGGTTGGCCCGCGGACAGGTTGACCAGATCGCCGTGGCTCCGCTGTCGCTCGGCGGCGGCCAACCACACGTCCATGACGTAGAACGGCGGGATCCCGGCACGCAGCGATGCGCTCACGGGTTCAACGCTAGAACACTTCGGATTCGAGCCGGCGCAGATAGTCGCGCGGAGGGCCGAGCAGCTGCGCACTGCCGTGCGCGCGCTTGAAGTACAGCTGGATGTCGTGCTCCCAGGTGATCGCGATGCCGCCGTGCATCTGCACGGCCTCCGCGGCGACCTTGCTGAACGCCTCGCTCGCGGTGAACCGGGCCAGGGCGGCCGAGGTCGGCGAGGGCGCGGCGATCGCCTCGTCGACGACCGCACGCGCGGACTGCACCGCGACGTACAGGTCGGCCAGCCGGTGCTTGAGCGCCTGGAAACTGCCGATGGGCCTGCCGAACTGCACTCGATCCTTGGTGTACTGCACCGTGAGATCGAGACAGCGCGCCGCCGCGCCGATCTGCTCGGCGGCCAACAACAGCGCCGCGGTGTCGGCGAGTCCCGGGTCGGCGCCGATGTCGGCGGTGTTGCCGGCTTCGAGGCGGGCCAGCCGGCGCGTCGGGTCCATCGCGTCCAGGCGGGTTGCGGTGAACTCGGTCCACCGCGTCAACCGGTCGCCGTCGGCGCCGACCACCACATCGGCGATGTCACCGTTGACCACCTGGTCGGCGTCGAACACCACCGCGCCCAACCGCGCGCCCTCGACGAGCCCCTCGAGAGCATCGGCATCGGGTTCGTCTGCTGCCAGCAAGGCCAACTCGGCGAGGGTCGTACCCCACAACGGGGTCGGAACCAGCGCCTTGCCGAGCTCCTCGAGCACGACAGCCGCGTCGGCGAGCTCACCGCCCGCGCCGCCCAGTTCCTCGGGCACCATCAGCGCCGCGGCGCCGACCTGCTCGCACAGCAGCGTCCACAGTGACTCGTCGTATCCGCGTTCGGATTCCAGCGCCTCGCGCACCGCGGCGGGTGAGGCGTGCCTCTCCACCAGCGCGGCGACCGTCTCGCGCAGCAGTTGACGTTCTTCGCTCATGAAAGGGCCTCCAGTACCCGCCGGCGATGCACGGCCGGATCTCCCCACGCCGAGCGCAGCGCCTGCGCACGCAGCAGCCACAACGACAGGTCGTGTTCCTGCGTGAACCCGATCGCGCCGTGCGTCTGCAGCGCCGAGCGCGCCGCGAGCAGTGCCGCGTCGCTGGCCGCGGCCTTGGCGGCGCTGACGTCGCGCGCGGTGTCGGCGGACCCTTCGGCGAGCGACAACGCTGCGCCGTACACCAGCGGACGCGCCAGCTCCACCGCGATGTGGACGTCGGCGAGCTTGTGCTTGATCGCCTGGTAGGTCCCGATCACCTTGCCGAACTGGCTGCGCTGCTTGGCGTATTCGACCGACATGTCCAGCATCGCCTGGCCGGCACCCACCAGCTGGGCCGCCGTCGCCAGCACACCGAACTCATAGGCGCGCGCCACATCGGCGGGCCGCCCGTCTCCTGTCGCGTTGACGTCGAACAGCTTTCGGCTCGGATCGACCGACTCGCACTGCGTGCCCTCGGCACCGTCCCGCACCTCACCGTCGGTGGCCACCAGGATCAGCCCCGCGGTGTCCGCGTCGACGGCCCTCGGTACATGTGGGGGCAGGGCGACCGTCGCGATCAGATCACCGTTCGCGAGGCCACCGCTGCGTTCGGCCCAGTCCTCGTGGCTGGCCAACAGAACCGGTGCGACCGCGATGGATTCGGCGACCGGACCGGGAACGCACCACCGGCCGAGCCGTTCGGCCGCGACCACCAGGTCGACCGGATGTGCTTCGATGCCGTCGTACTTCTCCGGTACCAGCAGTGCCGTCACGCCGAGCTCGGCCAGCTGCGTCCACACCTTGCGACCCGGCGCGGTGTCCCCGGCCGCCCACGCCCGGACGGCGCCGGGCAGATCGGTGGCGCCGAGTGCGGCGTCGATGCTTGCAGCGAAATCGCGTTGCTGTTCGTCCAATTCGAAGTTCATGTGGTTACTTCCGCGGCAGGCCCAGCAGGCGCTCGGCGATGATGTTGCGCTGAATCTCGTTGGTGCCGGCGTAGATCGGACCGCCAAGAGAAAAGAGCAACCCTTCGGTCCAGTTGTCGACGAGCTCGGCGTCGGGACCGCGCATGTCCAGCGCGGTTTGGTGAATGGCGACGTCGAGGTCCGACCAGAACACCTTGGTCACGCTCGACTCGGCGCCCAGCTCACCGCCCGCGGCCACCCGGGTCACCGTGCCGAACGTGTGCAGGCGGTAGGCCTGGGCCTTGATCCAGGCGTCGGCGACCCGGTCGGCGTATGCCGGGTCGGGGTCCTGCTTCCACTGCGCCACAAGCCGTTCAGCGGGCGCGAGGAACCGGGCCGGGCTTCGCAGCGACATGCCGCGCTCGTTGCTCGACGTACTCATCGCCGCGCGCCAACCCTCGTTGACATCGCCGATGACGTCGTGGTCGGGCACGAACACGTCGTCGAGGAAGATCTCCCCGAAGCCGGTGTCACCGCCCAGTTGTGCGATGGGCCGGACCGTGACGCCGTCGGCCTCGAGGTCGAACATGAAGTACGTGAGGCCGCGATGCCGTTCGGCTTCCGGGTCGGAGCGGAACAGCCCGAACGCGCGCTCGCCGAACGGCGCACGTGAGGTCCAGATCTTCTGGCCGTTGAGGAGCCAACCGCCGTCGGTCCTGGTGGCCGTCGACCGCAACGAAGCCAGGTCGCTTCCGGATTCGGGCTCGGACCAGGCTTGGGCCCAGATCTCTTCGCCGCTGGCCATTTTCGGCAGGACGCGGTCGAGCTGTTCCTCCGTGCCGTGCGCGAACAGCGTGGGCGCCAGCATCGACGTGCCATTGGCGCTGGCGCGGCCGGGGGCGCCGGCGCGGAAGTACTCCTCCTCGAACACCACCCACTGCAGCAGGCTGGCGTCGCGGCCGCCGTATTTCGCTGGCCATGTGATCACCGACAGGCCTGCGTCGTAAAGCACCTTGTCCCACTGCCGGTGCTGCTCGAAACCCTCGGCGGTGTCGTAGGACTTCGTCGGAAACTTGTCTTTGTTCTCGGCCAGGAACTCGCGCACCTCGGCTTGGAACTCGAGGGTCGCGTCGTCGAAGTTCAGGTCCATCAGGAAGATTCAGCCCTCTCACGCAGCAACGGTTTGACTACCTTGCCCCCGGGGTTTCGCGGCAGCGCATCGAGGAACTCCACCGAGCGGGGAACCTTGAAGTTCGCCAGATGCTCCCGGGTGTAGGCGATCACGGTCTGCTCATCGAGCTCGGCGCCGGGCTTGCGGACGACGAACGCCTTGCCGACCTCGCCGAGGCGTTCGTCGGGTACCCCGATCACCGCGGCCTCGGCGACCCCGTCCAGCCGCGCCAGCACCTGCTCGATCTCGGCAGGGTAGACGTTGAACCCGCCGCAGATGTACATGTCCTTGAGGCGGTCGGTGATTCGTAGGTTGCCCTTGTCGTCGACGGTGCCGACGTCGCCGGTGTGCAACCAGCCCTCTGAGTCGATGGCCGCCGCGGTGGCTTGTGGGTCGTCGAGATAGCCCAGCATCACGTTCGGGCCGCGCAGCAGCACCTCGCCGGTGCTCGAATCTTCACCGTCCAGCCCGGCTCGGTCGATGCGCAGTTCGAAATCCGCGATCGGGCGTCCGGACGTGGTGGCCACGGTGACGGCGTCGTCGTCGGGTCGGCACATCGTGCCGAAGCCGCTGGCCTCGGTGAGGCCGTACGCGGTCAGCACGATGTCGATGTCGAGTTCGGTCTGCATCCGCTCGATCAACACGACCGGAATGGTTGCCGCGCCGGTGACCGCGAACCGCAAGGAGGTCAGGTCGTAATCGGCGCGCTTGGGGTGGTCGAGCAGTGTCTGGTAGATCGTCGGCGGCCCGGGCAGCACGGTGATGCGGTGCTCTTGCACGGCGGACATCGTCTTCTCCGGATCGAACGTCAGCTGGGGGATGAGCGTGGCACCGGTCTGCAGGCAGGCGAGGATGCCCGCCTTGTAGCCGAAGTTGTGGAAGAACGGGTTGATGCACAGGTAGCGGTCGTCGCTGGTGAGCCGGCCGCACTCCGCCCAGGCCGCCGGGGCGTCGAGCGACTGGCGGTGTGCGCACAGCGCGCCCTTGCTGCGGCCGGTGGTGCCCGAGGTGAAGAGGATGTCGGACACGTCGTCCGGCTTCACCGCCGCGGCGCGAGCGTCCACGGCGTCGAGGTCGGTCCCCGCGGCGACGAAGTCGTTCCAGGTGCCGTCATCCTTTTCGATCGGCACGCGGATCACGTGACGCAGCTGGGGTAGGGCGTCGCGGTCGATCGAGGCGGCTTTGTCGGCGCCGAGGAACTCACCCGACGCGAACAGCAAGGGGGCGCCGGTGCGGGACAAGATGTCGACGGCCTCGCTTGCGGTGTAGCGGGTGTTCAGGGGTACGACGACGCCGCCCGCGTAGTGGGTCGCCAGGCACGCGACGACCCAGTGCCAGGTGTTCGGCGACCAGATCGCGACGCGGTCCCCGGGCGAGATGCCGAGGTCGATCATCGCTGCGGCCGCCCGCCGGGCCTCGTCGCGCAGTTGGGGGAAGGTGAACGTGCGATCGTCCGTGACCAGCGCATCGTGGTCGGAAAACCGGGCGGCGATCCGGTCCAGGACCCCGGGAATGGTCCGCCGATCGTCCCCTGGCCTTCGGCCGTGGCCCCACGTCATCAATGCTCCTCTAACAAAGCAAGTGCTTGGTAGGTTAGCCTACAAGGGTGATTGAGGTCGAGGAGTTCCGGGCCGAGGTCTGTGACTGGCTTGCCGACAACCTTGTCGGGGAGTTCGCCGCGCTCAAGGGCCTCGGCGGCCCGGGGCGGGAGCACGAGGCGTTCGAGGAACGCCGAGCGTGGAACCGGCATCTCTCGGCGGCCGGGCTGACGTGTCTGGGCTGGCCGGAGGAGCACGGCGGGCGCGGGCTGTCGGTTGCGCACCGGGTGGCGTTCTACGAGGAGTACGCGATCGCGAACGCCCCGGCGAAGGTCAACCACTTCGGTGAAGAGTTGCTCGGACCGACGCTCATCGCCTACGGCACTCCCGAGCAGCAGCAGCGCTTCCTGCCCAAGATCCTCGACGTCACCGAGTTGTGGTGCCAGGGCTACTCCGAACCGGGCGCCGGCAGCGACCTCGCCAATGTGTCGACCACCGCCGAACTCGACGGCGACGAGTGGGTGATCAACGGCCAGAAGGTGTGGACGTCGCTCGCGCACTGGGCGCAGTGGTGCTTCGTGGTGGCTCGCACGGAAAAGGGTTCGAAGCGGCACGCCGGACTGTCGTATCTGCTGGTGCCGCTGGATCAGCCGGGCGTGGAGATCCGCCCGATCGTGCAGCTGACCGGCGATTCGGAGTTCAACGAGGTGTTCTTCGACGACGCCCGGACGGACGCGTCGCTGGTCGTCGGCGAGCCGGGTGACGGCTGGCGGGTGGCCATGGGCACGCTGACGTTCGAGCGCGGGGTGTCGACGCTGGGCCAGCAGATCGAGTACGCGCGCGAGCTGTCCGGTGTGGCCGAGTTGGCCAAACGCACTGGCGCGGCGGATGATCCGTTGATCCGCGAGCGGCTGGCCCGGTCGTGGGCGGGCCTGCGGACGATGCGGTCGTATGCGCTGGCGACGATGGACGTCGAGCAACCGGGTCAAGACAACGTGTCGAAGTTGTTGTGGGCCAACTGGCATCGCGAACTCGGTGAGATCGCGATGGATGTGCTCGGTCGCGAGGGCTTGACGCTGACCGACGGAGACTTCAGCGAGTGGCAGCGGTTGTACCTGTTCTCGCGGGCCGACACCATCTACGGCGGATCGAACGAAATTCAGCGCAACATCATCGCCGAGCGCGTGCTCGGATTACCGAGGGAACCAAAAGGGTGACGAAGGATCTTTCTGTAGCTCCGAAAGAGATCGAGGGACACGGCCTGCTGACGGGCAAGGTCGTCGTGGTGACGGCGGCGGCCGGCACGGGTATCGGCTCCGCGGTGGCGCGTCGGGCGCTGGCCGAGGGTGCCGACGTCGTGGTGTCCGACCATCACGAACGGCGGCTGGGCGAGACCCGCGATCAGTTACAGGAACTCGGGCTGGGCCGGGTCGAGAGCGTCGTGTGCGACGTCACGTCGACCGCTCAGGTGGATGCTCTGATCGCGTCCACCACGGCGCGGATGGGCCGGTTGGACGTTCTGGTCAACAACGCCGGCCTCGGTGGACAGACACCCGTGGTCGACATGACGGACGAGGAGTGGGACCGCGTCCTCAACGTGACGTTGACGTCGGTGATGCGGGCAACGCGGGCGGCGTTGCGGTACTTCCGCGAGGCCGACCACGGCGGTGCGATCATCAACAACGCCAGCGTGTTGGGGTGGCGCGCACAGCATTCGCAGTCGCATTACGCGGCGGCCAAGGCCGGCGTGATGGCGCTGACCCGGTGCAGTGCGGTCGAGGCGGTCGAGTACGGGGTGCGCATCAACGCGGTGTCGCCGAGCATCGCGCGGCACAAGTTCCTGGAGAAGACCAGCAGCGCGGATCTGCTGGACCGGCTGTCGGAGGGTGAGGCGTTCGGCCGCGCCGCCGAGCCGTGGGAGGTCGCCGCGACGATCGCGTTCCTGGCCAGTGAGTACTCCAGTTACCTGACCGGAGAAGTCATTTCGGTGTCGAGCCAGCGGGCTTAGCCGGTGATCCGCCTGTCGGGGGTCCGCCGCGTACCCGCCTTGTAGGCAGTCATGTAGACGACTGGGAAGATACCGAGGGTCAGCACCGTCAGGAGCCCGAGTTGTATCTTCTGTCCAGCGGCGATGGGCCGTCGGGCCAAGGCATCGCGGTACCCGAGTGAGACGGCGATGAATACGGCGATGGCGCCGAAGCCAACCGGGATCCAGGCAGCAGCGCCGTCGGCGACATAAGACGCACCGCCTGCAAGGAGTATCGCCACCCCTAACGCCGTCAGCCACCACGTCTTCGTGGGGGTCAACCCGAGCCCGTAGTCGTCGATCGTGTTCGGGTCGGAGAACAGCGAGAAGATTCTGCCGCGGATAGAGATGAACTCGGTGTGGACGTATGCCACGCCGGTGATAGCGCATCCGGCGAAGAGCGACATCATGAGTCCCGACCCCCAGTCGTGCGGGTAGGCCATGAAGAACACCGCCACCACCGTGACGACGGCGCCGGACCAGTAGACGACGCGTCCGATATGCAACGGCAGCCATCCCGCGACAATCGCGATGGCGAGTCCGCCGAATGCGACGAACATGAAGAAGTCGTTCATCAATTACCAGCCACTTTCTGATAGATGGTTTCGCCGATTTGTTCGCCGCCGAGGGACCCGATGGAACCCAGGATGAACGCGCCCGCGAAAACACCTACCGGACCTGCGGGGGCCCCGAGCCACGCACCGATGGCAGCCATTCCCGATGCGCCGACCATGCCACCGCCGGTCTTGGCGGCGACCTCGCCGAGAGGTGCTCCCGTTCGCCATTCGTAGATTCCGACGCCGAAGTCGACGAGACTGCCTGCCACCCCAAGGTTGCCTCCGACCTTCTTGAGCACCTCGACATCGCCTGGCGAGAAGGTCGCCACATCGGGCTTCCAGTGCTCGCCGGTGGGCAGCGATTGAGCGAAATAGTCGAAAGCCTTCGCGCCACCCGCAAGCGGCTTTCCGGCAGCAGATGCCGCGTCCGCGAGATCTTGCGGGACGATCCCCCGCGCCATGCTGTCGGTTGCGGCGGCGGCACCGTCGGGCGACATACCGGCCCGCATCAACTGCTCAGTTACGCGGGATACCACCAACTCCCGTGCCAGCGCTTCAGTTTCATTGATCATCGCCGTGGCCTTATCCGGCGGCATCGGTGCCTCCCCGACCAGGCCTCGCTCGAGCTGGGCTTGCATCGTCAACCGTGTCCGTGCCTGAGAGCGGGCGTCACCTCCAAGGATCGGATCGGTCACCAGCGGACCTTGCGTGATGGAAGTGTGGTAGTCGTCCAGGCGCTGCCCGGCATAACGCACTTGATCCGAACTCGCGGTCGGATCGTTGATAATGTCGTAGTCCCGCAATCGCGCTGCCGCAGCATGCTTCTCCGGAGTCCATTCGCCAGGAGAGTTCACCAACGCCTGATCGGCTTCGCGCTGTCCGCTCCCGTACTGATCGGCTTCGGCCTTCGCCTGCTGTGTAGCCGGTGAATCCTGCTGACCTTCAGCGTCTTTCATTGCATCCGGCGAGTAACCCTCGGCCGCCATCTCCAGCCGCGACTTGTTCAGCTGCTCGGAATAGGCATCACGCACCGCCTGAACCGATGTCAGTGCTTCGCGCGTGCGATCGACGGCCGCTTGTCGCAGGTCCTCCACGTCGGCCTGTTCACCGTTCGCGGCAGCGACGGCCAGTTCATGCTCGATCTGGTTGTCGATCCACTTCAACGTCGCGTCGAGATTGGCGATCACGACGCCACCGCCGCGCTGCGCTTCGGCCAATGAAGCCGAGACGTTCTGCAGATCGACGGCGACTCGACGGATTTGTTCGTCGCTGAGCTTCAGAGACTCGGTCGCGCGCCGTACCTCCGCCGAGTCGTTGATCGGATGGTCGCCACCGTCCTGACGATCCCACGCGGCGTCGAAACGTTGCCGAGCGACAGCGAATTCATTGCTCGATTCCGTCGTGCACGCGGCGGCGCCGTAGAACGCCGTCGCGAGTTCACTGATTTCACCTGGTGATCCACCCTGCACCGTGCGGTTGACCTGCCACGGATCGCCTCCGGCTGCACCGGTGAGCGTTCCGTGATCCAGGTTCTTGAGGTGGACCGTCATGCGGGGTCAGGTGACTGCTTCGCCGGCCGAGCGCACCGCCGCCGCGCCGGACTCGTCTCGTTGATCGAAAGTGGTGGCTCCGTCGCTGGCCTTGGTGGCGAAACCCTCGAAGGTGGCGTGGTGTAAGCGCATGGTCGCTGCTTGCGCTTCGTGCGTTCGGTCCAAGGCTTTGTGAAACTCGTGCGCAGCGTCGAAGTCACCGAAGATCCCGGCGGGCAGCGACGTGGCCGCGAATTCCTCTGCGCCCCGTTTCGCGATCTCACCGGCGCTCTTGGCGAAGTCGGCTCCCATCCGCAGCATCTCGGTATCGACGAACATGTTTTGAGCCTAAGCGGATGCCACGAGGGTTCCGTGCACAGATCTCGGTTCAACCGATGCGGAAGCCGTAGCGTCTCAGGGGCTCCAGGGGCACGTCGCTGTCGCCCTCGACGACCACGAGCCAATGCTTACCGTTGTCGTCAACATGAGTGGCATGGCGGTGCGCTATGCGCATCCCGGCGAGGTCATCGTCGAGGGTCTGTACCGAACCCCTGGTTGAGAACGCACACCGCAGTAGCCGAGCAAGCGCTTGGTTGATACCCTGTGGCAGTGGGTCAGGTGCCACAGAAGGAACGGTCGGTAGGCCAGCCGCCGACGCGCAGGGACGAGCTGCTCGAGCTCGCGGCGAAGATGTTCGCCGAACGCGGCCTGCGCGCGACGACGGTGCGCGACATCGCCGATTCCGCGGGCATCCTCTCCGGCAGCCTGTATCACCACTTCTCCTCGAAGGAGGAGATGGTCGACGAGGTCCTGCGGGGATTTCTCGACTGGCTGTTTACGCGGTACCAGGAGATCGTCGACACCGAGCCCAATCCGCTGGAGCGCCTCAAGGGCCTGTTCATGACCTCGTTCGAGGCGATCGAACACCGGCATGCCCAGGTGGTCATCTACCAGGACGAGGCGAAGCGGCTGTCCGGGCAGGAGCGCTTCTCCTACGTCGAGCAACGGAACAAAGAGCAGCGCAAGATGTGGCTCGATCTGCTCAACCAAGGCGTCGAGGAAGGCTACTTCCGGCCCGACATCGACGTCGACCTGGTGTACCGGTTCATCCGCGACACCACCTGGGTTTCGGTCCGCTGGTATCAGCCGGGCGGGCCCCTCACGGCCGAGGAAGTCGGCCGTCAATACCTCGCTATCGTTCTTGGTGGCATCACGAGAGAGAAGGACTGATCATGCCTGCAGTTTCACAGGCCTATGTCATCGACGCCGTCCGCACCGCAATCGGTAAGCGCAACGGATCGCTGGCCGGAGTCCACCCCGTCGATCTCGGGGCGGCGGCATGGCGGGGACTGTTCGACCGCAACGATGTCGACCCCGGCGCGGTCGACGACGTCATCGCGGGCTGCGTCGACGCGATCGGTCCGCAGGCGGGCAACATCGCCCGACTCTCGTGGCTGGCGGCCGGCTTCCCCGAGGAGGTGCCGGGCGTCACCGTCGACCGCCAGTGCGGGTCCAGCCAGCAGGCCGTTTCCTTTGGCGCACAAGCGATCATGTCCGGGACCGCC
The DNA here is from genome assembly GCF_001050015.1 of Mycolicibacterium malmesburyense. The sequence goes on along the minus strand of NZ_CVTB01000110.1, from coordinate 30,127 downwards.
GATCTGATCGTGGCCGGCGGCATGCAGAACATGAGCCAGATTCCGATCTCGTCGGCGATGACCGTCGCCGAACAATTCGGATTCACCTCGCCAACAAACGAATCGAAGAGCTGGCTGCACCGGTACGGCGACCAGGAGATCTCGCAGTTCCGCGGCGCCGAGCTGATCGCGGAGAAGTGGGACATCTCCCGCGAGGAGATGGAGCAGTACGCGCTCACGAGCCACCAGCGTGCGCAGGAGGCGATCCGCTCCGGCTACTTCGAGAGCGAGATCATCCCGGTCGACGGCTTCGTCACCGACGAGGGCCCCCGCGACACCTCGCTGGAGAAGATGGCCGGTCTCAAGACGCTGGTCGACGGCGGCCGATTGACCGCCGCGATGGCCAGCCAGATCTCCGACGGCGCCAGCGCGGTGCTGTTGGCCTCCGAGCAGGCCGTCAAGGAGCACGGGCTCAAGCCGCGCGCCCGCATCCACCACATCAGCGCCCGCGGCGCCGACCCGGTGTTCATGCTGACCGGGCCGATCCCCGCAACGGAGTACGCGTTGAATAAGACCGGCCTGTCGATCGATGACATCGACACGGTCGAGATCAACGAAGCCTTCGCGCCGGTGGTGATGGCGTGGCTCAAGGAGACCGGCGCCGACCACGCCAAGGTCAACCCCAGCGGCGGCGCGATCGCGCTCGGCCATCCGCTGGGTGCGACCGGCGCCAAGCTCTTCGCGACCATGCTGAACACGTTGGAGCGCACCGGCGGTCGCTACGGCCTGCAGACGATGTGCGAGGGCGGCGGCACCGCGAACGTCACCATCATCGAGCGCCTCTGACGCCACCGCGCTCGCCCCGCACGAGTTCGCCTATCCGGACGAACCCGTTGCCTCGGCGCGCCTCGGAGAGCCATATCAGGGTGATCACGGGCAACGGTGCGAGGGCCGCCCACCAGGTGGCGCCCGCCGGCAGCAGATCGGCGATGACGTCGGCCCTCGAAGTCCCGTTCACCGTGGCCGGGAGCCACTCGTTGAGCAGTATCGCCAACAGGCGCGTCGTCTCGAAGGGGCCGATGGTGGTCGCGAAAATCCAGCTGACACAGGAGATCCCGAGCGACCACGGCCACGCTAGCAACAGCGACTGGCGATCCACCAGCTCGGCGGCGCACCGCACCGTTTCGGCGAGATAGGCGATGCCCAGCGCGGCCAGCAACACCCCGATCTGCGCCGTGAGCAGGTCGTCGATGACCGGATGTGCCAGCTCGTCGTCGCGACGAGTCGGCAACCCGATGGCCAGCGCGACGAGCCCGGCGACCAGCGCGAGGGTGGCCAGCCGCGCCGCGGTGTCGCTGACGCGGTCGAACGAGTCGACGACCGTGCGGAGCACCAGGCGCGACGCCATCGCAGGTGCGGTCCGGTAAACGACCACCAACACCAGACCGGAGACGACGATCGCGATGAGCCAAGTCATCACGGCCGTGCCCACCGCGGTCAGGGCCAGCGAGCCGAGCAGAGGCACCAGCACGTCGTCGGTGCTGACACTGCTACGGATGACGACCAGCGGCACGGCGCCGAATGCCAACACACCGGCAAGTCCCAACACCAACGGAAACGTGAATTTCGTGAGGTCGGCGGGGTTGAGGTCGAGCTTGCGATTGCGGACGGCATGGATCTCGGTGCCCAGCACCGACCGCACATGCGTCAGCCAGCGCACCTATGCTCCGCCGGCCGTCACGAGTGGTCGTGGATGATCACGCCGCGGATGTTGCGACCCGCCAGCATGTCGTCGTAGCCCTCGTTGATGTCGTTGAGTTTGTATTCGGCAGTGACGGTTTCGTCGAGTAGGAGCTTGCCGTCGCGGTACAGGTTCAACAACCGGGGGATGTCGGCGCGCGGGTTGGCCTCGCCGTAGAGGCTGCCCAACAGCCGCTTCTGGAACAGCGTCATCATCGCCATCGACAGCGTCGGGGTGACGTCGGCCATCGAGGCGATCGCGGTCATCACGACCGCACCGCCCTTGCGAATGATGTTGAGCGCCTCGTCGATCATCCGGCCTTCGAGGACGCCCATGGTCAGGAGCGCCGAATCGGCCATCACGCCGCGGGTGAGCTCACCGACCAACTCCATGGCCTCCGGCATCGACGTGACGAAGTGCGTGGCGCCGAACTCAAAAGCCTTGTCGCGCTTGTGCTCTACCAGGTCTACGACGACGATGTGCTCGGCACCGGCCAGCCGTGCGCCCTGGATCGCTCCGCTGCCGATGCCGCCGCACCCGATGATCACGACGGTGTCGCCGGGTCTGATGTCGGCTGTGTTGACGGCCGAACCCCAGCCCGTCATCACTCCACAGCCCAGCAGGCAGGCGCGGGCCAGCGGGAAGTCATCGTCGATCTTGACCACCGAGGCCTCCGACAGCGTCCCGTACTGCGAGAAACTCCCGACGCCGGAAAGGATTCCGACGTCATGACCGCGGACCTTGCGACGGTAGGTGCCGTCGGCTTGCAGACCGACCAGGATCAGTGCGCCGAGATCGCACAGGTTCTGATGCCCGCTGGCGCACCACCGGCAGCGTCCGCACGCGGGAAGGAATGACGTGACGACGTGGTCGCCCACCTTGAGATCGCGTACACCCGGTCCGAGTTCGACGACGGTTCCCGCCCCTTCGTGGCCGCCGATGATCGGCAGTGGCACACCGGCGAAGTCACCCGTGACGACGTGGTGGTCCGAGTGGCACAGCCCGGTGGCCTCGAAGGAGACGAGCACCTCGCCTTCCTTCGGACCGTCGAGGTCGATCTCCTCGATGCTCCACGGCTCGTTGAGTCCCCACAGAACGGCGGCATTGGTTTTCATGGGCGCGAGTGTAGGAAACCTGCGGCCCGATTACGGGCGAATCGATCAGTGTGCGAGGGCGAGTCCGCCCAGTGCGACGATCCAACTCGCGAAGCTGCCGACGAGGAAGTACTCGGTGACTTCGTCGATTCCGATGCCCCCGTTCTCGCGTGCCTTCTGGGCGTTGATCTCCGGAAAACGGATGATGCTCTTCGCCGCGACGACCGCCGTCGCGGCGGTGAGTTGACCCGCCAGGCCCAGCCCGAGGATCAGCACCCGCTCCATCGGGCCGAGCAGCCTGCCGCCTTTCAACCGGTCGGAGGCTTGCGGCTCGCCCGCGGGCTTGACCGAACCGACGGAGCCGAGAACCAAGCGCACCAACTGATTTCCGGTAACGAGCTGCATAAGCATCACGCCGATGATCATCAAGAGCCGGTCAGGGGACACCGCGATGCCGACCCAGGCCGGCCACCTCGCCGCCATACCCGCGACCTCCGAGCTCCACCCCGCGAGCAGGACCAGCACCCCGAGCGCAGCACCGAACACGACCAGCGGCGCCAGCTGACCGCGGCCGCTGCGCTCGGCCCGTTCGCACAGCAGCACCCACACGACGCTCGCCGCCGCGGCCACACTCAGCAGCACGACGTCGCCCCACCGCCACAACCCGGCCAGCGCCGCGCACCCGATCACGACAACGGGTGCGGCCACAGCGGGCAACCACACGCGATCGAGGAGCCGCCGGAGCACGTCGGCGACTCCCACCGCGATCAGCAGCACGGCTACAGCGCTCATGGCACATCCCGCAGGTACTGCGCAGCGAGCAGGATCAAGTCCAAGCCGTCGCGGCCTGCGCGTTGGGACACCGCCGACGCGCTGATGCCCTCCGCGGTCGCCATATCCTTCTTGGTGCTGCCGGTCAACAATCCCTTCACAATCCTCAGTGAGCGGTCATCGAGCGATCCAATCAGATGGTCCCGACACAACAGGGCGGCATTGATCGCGTCGACGTCACGGCGACCCTCGCCCTCGGCGCGAAACGACGTACGCACCAGCGTCAGCCCGGGTTGCCGCTGCACCGACGCCGTCCACTCGATCGCCTCGCGGGCCGTCCACCAACCCGGACCATCCTGGATGCCCGATTCGGAATCCAACACCGTGACCGCGCCCCAGCCGATGCCGAACCGGATGTCGATCCCGGGCGCGACGGCCAGGCGAATGGCGAAAGCCGCATCGATTGCCGCGCCGACCGTCCGGTAGCTGCCCTGGAACTCGTCGCCAACGGTGAAGGCGGGTGCATCGATCGCCTCGCCGCCTGCGTCTGCGAGCGCCTCGTTGAGTGCGCGGTGTGTGGCGGCGCGGTCGGCGACGCGCCGCGAGCCGATCACATCGCCGATCAGCGTCGCGCGTGTCGACGGTGAAGGTATCGGCTTCAGATCTACCACATGAAGATCATAGCTTCACTAGGTCAGAATTAAGAGATATTCTTCACTCGATGTACGCGCTCGCCTGTCGTAGGTGGTCGACGGCGTCGGCCACGATCGAGTCGATCAGCTGGGCGCAGGACGGCAGATCGTCGAGGATGCCCGCGACCTGGCCGGACGCCAGCACCCCCGCGTCCGTATTGCCTTCGACCAAACCGGCCTTGAGCAACATCGGGGTGTTGGCCGCCATCACCACCTGCGACCACGTCAGCTCCTTGCCGTGCCGCATCTCCAAGCCGTCGCGGATCATCGACCGCCACGTCATGCCCGACATCTTCTTGAACTTCTGCGCATTGCGTACGGCTGCGCTGAAGCCACGCAACCGTGATCCGCTCTCCAGCCTCTCCACCAGGCCGGTGCGCAGCACCCGATGCGGCATCCCGTCGACGCGAGTCGACACGACGGTGCCGTCCAAACCAGATTCCAGGTACCGCCGCTTGACGGTGTCCGGCACCGTGGAGTCCGACGTCAGCAGGAAACGGGTGCCCATCGCGACGCCCGCGGCGCCGTAGGAGAGCGCCGCCGCGAGCCCGCGGCCGTCGAAGAAGCCGCCCGCCGCCACGACCGGAATATCCGTTCCTTTCAAGGCGTCTAGCACCGACGGCAACAGCAGCGTGGTCGCGATCGGTCCCGTGTGGCCGCCGCCCTCGCCACCCTGCACGATCACCGCATCGGCGCCCCAGCCCGCCACCTTCTTGGCGTGCTTGGCCAGGCCGACCGACGGAATCACCACGACGCCGGCGTCTTTGAGCTTGGCGATCAGATCGGGCTTCGGCGCCAGCGCGAACGAGGCGACCTTGACACCCTCGCGAATCAGCAGGTCGATGCGCTCTCCTGCATCGCCCGCATCGGCGCGGATGTTGATGCCGAACGGCTTGTCCGTGGCGTTCTTGACCTTGGTGACCGCGGTCTGCAGCTCCTCGAGCGTCATCGTCGCCGACGCCAGGATGCCGAGCCCGCCGGCGTTGGACGTCGCCGATACCAGCCGCGCGCCGGCCACCCAGCCCATGCCGGTCTGGACGACCGGATGCTCGATGCCGACGAGTTCGGTCAGCGGTGTAAGCAGCTTGGGCTTGGCCGGATTGCTCACCGTATTTCCTTGTCCCGCAGTCCTTTGGGATCGATGACCTCGCGGATCAGCTTCTGCTCCTCGGTGGTGGGGAGCCGGGTTCGCTCGGCCGAGTCCAGCCCGTGCACCTCGAACGAGGTGTTCTCGGCCACCTGTTCGGGCTCGATACCCGGATGCAGCGACACCGCCCGCATTTGGTGATCGGGTCCGTTGAAGTCGAACACACCGAGGTTGGTCACGACGCGGTACACGTTGACAAAACGATACGCGGGGTTGTCGGATTCGACCTTGTCCCAACCGATTCCGGAGACGACGTCCACGGAGTCGCCGAACACCCGCTTCGAGTGGTTGCCCACCCAGTAGCTCGTGGCGTGGTTGATGGTGTTGCCCGGGGCGCCGCGGACACCGAACATCTGGCGCTTCGGGTGCTGCAGCGGTCCGAACGCCGACAGGTTCTGGTTGCCGTAGCGGTCGATCTGGTTGGCGCCCATGACCACATGGCGCCGACCCCAGGCCAGCGTCTCGAAGACCCGGCCGAACGGCATCCATCCCTCGATCGCGCCCGCCGCCCCGATCGCGGGGGTGTCGGCGAGCAGGCGCGCCTCACCGTCGGTCAGCAGGATGTCGGGGGAGAAGGTCAGGCGGGCCAGCCGAGCCCCGATCGAGACCATCGTCGTCATCGGGCTGACCATGATCTCGCCTGCGTCGCGGAACAACTCGGCGCACGCGACGGCGCACACTTCGGCACGGGACACCGACATCACTGAGCTCCTGCCTTTCCGCTCGTGTCCGCGGTCTGGAACTTTCGCACCGCCGCCTGGTAGTCGGCCTCCGTGCCGGACAGGTAGGTCTGCACGAACTCCTGCCACGAGTCGTCGGATCCAGCCGACTCGGCGTAGTGGCGCTGGAACTTCTCGTCGCGGCGGTAGTCGGGTTCGGCCGTCGTGAAGTGCGCTCCGTTGGGCGCCTCGACGACGGTGTCGACCATCATCCGGTTCACCAGCAATGCTTGCGGCGGAACGGCTTTGACCAGTTCGTCGGTCGGCACCACCCGCTCCACGGAGAGGAAGCGTCGTTCGGCGGCCATCAGGTAGAGGTCGTCGAAGTACGGGTCGATCCCCGTATACGCCGCATTACCCGCAGCATCGCCGAGATTCATGTGCACGAAGGCGGCATCCAACGCCAACGCCGGCATCGCGATGAGTTCCTCGTAGCCCTCGCCCGTGGGGTAGGGGGACCGCACGGTCTTGAGTTCGTCGCCCCAGAAGTTGCGGACGTCACTGCCCAGCCCGGCCCGAATCGGGAGGAACGGCAATCGTTGGGCCGCGGCCTGCAGGCCGCACCGGAGCATGCCTTCGTCCATTTCGCGCGCCTCGATGGCCCCGGTGGTGCGCGCCTTGGCGAACCACGGGTCGTAGAACGGCGGCGTGTCGAGCGACACGAACCCGTAGTAGGCCCGTTTCACCTTGCCCGCCGAGCACAGCAGCCCGAGGTCCGGGCCGCCGTAGGTGACGACGGTGAGGTCGGTGACGTCGGTGCGCAACAGGGCCCGCACGAACGCCATCGGCTTGCGGCGTGAGCCCCAGCCGCCGATCCCGATGGTCATCCCACTGCGGATCTGTGAGACGGCATCGTCGAGAGTTGTTCGCTTATCGCTCATTTGGCTCCCTTATCGGTGCCCGCGAACGCATCGCGGTGTTCGTCGGACACGCCCGCGAGATTCAGCTCGAACGTGAAGCCCTGTTCCATGCGGTAGCTCGAGTTGACCCGCTGCACGTCGATGAAGTTCAACGCCTCCTTGGCCGCCCGGATCACGCGGGTGTCCTTGGCGGCGATGTCGCGCGCGACACGCAGCGCGGCCTCGTCGAGCTGATCGCGGGGGACCACCTCGTGCACCGAACCGAAGTGGTGCAGCGTTGCCGCGTCGACGGTGGCGGCGGTGAAGAACAGCCGCCGCATCATGTGCTGGGGCACCAGGCGCGACAGGTGCGTCGCCGCACCGAGCGCGCCGCGTTCGACCTCCGGCAACCCGAAGGTCGCGTCATCGGAGGCGACGATGACATCCGCGTTGCCGACCAACCCGATGCCGCCTCCGACGCAGAAACCGTTGACGGCCGCGACCACCGGGACCGCGCACTCGTAGACGGCCTTGAACGCCGCGAAGCAACCGCGGTTGGCGTCGATCAGCGCCGTGAAGCCCTCGGTGCGCTGCATTTCCTTGATGTCGACGCCGGCGTTGAAGCCGCGGCCCTCCGCACGCAGGATCACGACGTGCGTCTCGGGGTCGGCGCCGGCCTTGGTGATCACGTCGGCGAGGTCGAACCAGCCGCGCGACGGAATCGCGTTGACCGGCGGGTAGTCGACGGTGACCGAGACGATTCCCGGTTCGGTGATGGTGCGAGTGATGGTCATCTGAGCTCCCGAGCACTTCCTGGGTCCGGTAGGAAAGCAAGCACTTGCTTGGTACGCTAGCACAGTGACCGACCTGCAAGACATGAACCTGGGCCTCGACGGCAGGGTGGTGCTGGTGACCGGCGGTGTACGAGGGGTCGGTGCCGGCATCAGCGCCGTGTTCGCCGAGCAGGGCGCCACGGTCGTCACCTGCGCCCGCCGGCCCGTCGAGGGCCTGCCATACGAGTTCCATGCCTGCGATGTGCGTGACGACGACGCGGTCGCCTCTCTGGTCGAGACCGTCGCGGAGCGCCACGGTCGTCTCGATGTGGTGGTCAACAATGCGGGCGGATCACCGTATGTGCTCGCCGCCGAGTCGTCGGCCAAGTTCAGCCGCAAGATCGTCGAGCTGAATATGCTGGGGCCGCTTTCGGTGTCCACCCACGCCAATGCATTGATGCAGAAGCAGGACCGTGGCGGGTCGATCATCAACATCGCCAGCGTGAGCGGGCGCAGGCCCACGCCCGGCACCGCACCATACGGGGCGGCCAAAGCCGGGATGGAAAGCCTGACCTCCACGTTGGCGGTCGAGTGGGCGCCGAAGGTGCGCGTCAACTCGGTGGTCGTCGGAATGGTCGAGACCGAACAGTCCGAACTCTTCTACGGCGACGCGGATTCCATCGCGGCGATCTCGCGCAACGTTCCGCTGGGCCGGCTCGCCAAACCGGCCGACGTGGGCTGGGCCGCGGCGTTCCTGGCCTGCGACGCGGCGTCCTACATCAGCGGCGCATCGCTCGAGGTTCACGGTGGCGGTGAACCACCGCATTACCTGGCAACCACCACTGCTGACATCAAGTAGCGCGCTCAAACAATCGAGGAGACAACAGATATGGGATTGCTCGACGGCCGAGTGGTCATCGTGACGGGGTCCGGCGGCGGCATCGGCCGCGCACACGCTCTTGCGTTCGCAGCCGAAGGTGCCCGCGTGGTGGTCAACGACATCGGGGTGGGCCTCGACGGGTCACCCGCTGGCGGCGGCAGCGCCGCACAAAGTGTCGTCGACGAAATCACCGCCGCCGGAGGGGAAGCCGTCGCCAACGGCGCCAACGTCGCCGACTGGGCCCAGGCCGAGGGCCTGATCCAGACGGCGGTCGACACGTTCGGCGGGCTCGACGTGCTGGTGAACAACGCCGGGATCGTGCGCGACCGAATGTTCGCCAACACCAGCGAAGAGGAGTTCGACGCCGTCATCGCCGTGCACCTCAAAGGGCACTTCGCCACCATGCGCCACGCCGCGGCCTATTGGCGCGCCCAGTCCAAGGCCGGCAATACCGTTGACGCGCGGATCATCAACACGAGCTCGGGCGCAGGCCTGCAAGGCAGTGTGGGACAGGCGAATTACAGCGCCGCCAAGGCGGGCATCGCGGCACTGACCCTCGTGGCGTCCGCGGAGATGGGGCGCTATGGCGTCACGGTCAACGCGATCGCGCCGTCGGCGCGGACCCGTATGACCGAGACGGTGTTCGCCGACATGATGGCCACCCAGGATCAGGACTTCGACGCGATGGCGCCCGAGAACATCTCCCCGCTGGTGGTCTGGCTGGGCAGCGTCGAATCCAAGGACGTCACCGGCCGCATGTTCGAGGTCGAGGGCGGCGTCGTGCGGGTGGCCGAAGGCTGGGCGCACGGGCCCCAGGTCGATAAGGGCGCTCGGTGGGATCCCGCCGAACTCGGCCCGGTGGTCGCCGACCTTCTCGCCAAATCGCGTCCGCCCGTGCCGGTCTACGGCGCCTGAGCGCCGGGTTCGCAGACCACCAACGGGATGACGCGATCGGTCCAGGACTGGTAATCCTCGTATGTCGGATACATCTGGACCAGTCGCGGCCAGTACTTCGCGCGCTCTTCCTCGGTGGCGTCGCGCGCGACCAAGTCCAACACCTCGCTCTTGATCTGCACCTTCACCCGCGGATCGGCTTTGAGGTTCAGGTACCACATCGGATGCTTGTCGCTGCCGCCCTTCGACGCCGCGACGATCACCGTGTCACCGTCGCGGTGGAAGTACAACGGGCTCACCCGCGGTTGGCCGGACTTGCGGCCGGTGGTCGTCAGCAGCGCCACCGGAATGCCCTGGAATTCGCCGCCGAGTCCTTCGCCGTTGTTGCGGCGGTACAGGAAGGTGTTGAGCCTCGACATCTGCTTGACGAAGAAGTCCGAGGCCTTCGTATCCATGAACCGTGGCCGCGACTTTGGCATGGCCGTCATCCTATGCTCGGTCGATGGACACAGTCTCTGATACCGAGCGCATCGCCGCCGCGGAGTCCTACATCGATGCGCTGGTCAGCCATCGGGGCGACGACGTTCCCTTCGCGCCGGACTGCATCAGGATCGAAAACGGCCTCAAAACCGGCTTCTCGGGTGCGCATCTGCGCCGCAGCCTGAATCGCGGACCGCAGTTCCGGATCATCTCGGCGATCGTCGACCGGGAATTCCGCGTCGACGGCGACGAAGTGCACGCAACGTTTACCGTCGTCACGAAGCCGACAATCGCCGGGCGACGAGTGGGTGCGCGCACCGAGGAGACCTTCCTCATTCCGGCTCACGACGGGAAGATCCACCACATCCGGGCACGCGTGCGACCGGTACTGCTTCGCGGCTGAGCCCGTCGACGTAAAGCGCTTCGCGCCCGACGATTTCGCTATTAGATCCGTTCGATGATCGTGCCGGTGGACAGCGCTCCGCCGGCGCACATCGTGATCAGCGCGGTGCTCTTGTCGGTGCGCTCCAACTCGTGAAGTGCGGTGGTGATCAACCGACTGCCGGTGCTGCCGACCGGGTGGCCGAGCGCGATCGCGCCGCCGTTGACGTTGACCCGGTCCATGTCGGGTTCGTGCACCCGTGCCCACGACAGCACGACCGAGGCGAAGGCCTCGTTGATCTCGACGATGTCGATGTCGTCCATCTTCATACCGGCCTTCTCGAGCACCTTCGCCGTCGACTGCACCGGCCCGTCGAGGTGGTAGTACGGCTCGGCACCGACCAGCGCCTGGCTGACGATGCGGGCGCGTGGCTTCAATCCGAGCGCACGCGCCTTGTCCTCGTCCATCCACAGCACCGCCGCCGCGCCGTCGGAGATCTGCGACGAGGTGCCCGCGGTGTGGATACCGTCCTCGAGCACCGGCTTCAGCGAAGCCAACCCCTCGAGGGTGGTGTCGCGCAGGCCCTGATCGCGCGTCACGACGTGGCGCTCACTGGTGGGCTGCTTCTGCTCGTCCAGCACAGGAGCCTCGATACCGCTGATCTCCCGGTCGAACCGGCCCTCGGCCCACGCCTGCTTGGCCTTGCGCTGGGACTCGAAACCGAACTGGTCGATCTCCTCGCGAGTGATCCCGCGCCGCTTGGCGATCCGCTCGGCGGCGGTGAACTGGTCGGGCAGGTCGATGTCCCACGACGCCGGCCGCAGGATGCCGCGGTCCGGACCGGCGTTTGCGCCGAGGCCGACGCGGCTCATCGCCTCGATGCCGCAGGCGATGCCGATGTCGATGGCGCCCGCCGCGATCAAACCCGCGACGAGCCCGTTGGCCTGCTGGCCGCTGCCGCACTGGCAGTCGACGGTCACCGCGCCGACGTGGTCGGGCAGTCCGGCCACCAGCCAGCTCACCCGGGTGATGTTGTTGGACTGTTCGCCATACTGTGTGACGCAGCCCCCGATGACCTGCTCGACTTGATCTGCCTCGAAGCCAGAATCGACCCGTGCCTTCTCGACGAGGGCCTTCTGGGTGGCGCCGAGCAACTCGGTGGCATGCAGGCCGGATAGCCAGCCGTTGCGCTTTCCGATGGGGCTGCGGGTGGCTTCAACGATGACAGGGTTACCCATTCCGTCAGGCTAGAACACGTTTCATTACTCTGACAAGCGGCGTTAGTGACCTGCCTTTTATCTGCGCAGAAGGCATGTTTTACTGGCACTAGAACACGTTGCAATAACTGTTGCGGAGGAGCTTCCCCCATGCCCTGCCCGAATATCCCGGCCGACTTCGATTTTCTCGACGCGAGCCTCAACCTCGAGCGCCTACCGGTCGAAGAGCTGGCCGAGTTGCGCAAGTCCGAACCGATCCACTGGGTCGACGTGCCCGGCGGCACCGGTGGCTTCGGCGACAAGGGTTACTGGTTGGTGACCAAGCACGCCGACGTCAAAGAGGTCTCCAAGCGCAACGACGTCTTCGGCAGCTCACCGGACGGCGCCATCCCGGTCTGGCCGCAGGACATGACGCGCGATGCCATCGACCTGCAGAAGGCAGTCCTGCTGAACATGGACGCGCCCCAGCACACCCGGCTTCGCAAGATCATCTCGCGCGGCTTCACGCCCCGTGCCGTCGGACGGCTCGAAGACGAACTGCGGGCACGCGCGCAGAAGATCGCCGAGACCGCCGCGGCCGAGGGCTCCGGCGATTTTGTCGAGCAGGTCTCGTGCGAACTACCGCTGCAGGCCATCGCCGAGTTGCTCGGTGTGCCACAGGACGACCGCGACAAGATCTTCCGCTGGTCCAACGAGATGACCGCCGGTGAAGACCCCGAGTATGCCGATGTGGATCCTGCAGTGTCGTCGTTCGAGTTGATCCAGTACGCCATGAAGATGGCCGAGGAGCGGGCCAAGAACCCCACCGAAGACATCGTCACCAAGCTGATCGAGGCCGACATCGAGGGCGAGAAGCTCTCCGATGACGAGTTCGGCTTCTTCGTCGTGATGCTCGCGGTCGCCGGTAACGAGACCACCCGCAACTCCATCACCCACGGCATGATCGCCTTCTCGCAGAACCCCGACCAGTGGGAGCTGTACAAGAAGGAGCGCCCCGAGACCGCCGCGGACGAGATCGTCCGTTGGGCCACTCCGGTTTCGGCCTTCCAGCGCACCGCGCTGGAGGACGTCGAGTTGAGCGGCGTGCAGATCAAGAAGGGTCAGCGGGTCGTGATGTCCTACCGTTCGGCCAACTTCGACGAAGAGGTGTTCGAGAACCCGCACAAGTTCGACATCCTGCGCGATCCCAATCCGCACGTCGGCTTCGGCGGCACCGGCGCGCACTACTGCATCGGCGCGAACCTGGCGAAGATGACCATCAACCTGATCTTCAATGCGGTCGCCGACCACATGCCCGATCTCAAGCCGATTGGCGAGCCCGAGCGGCTCAAGTCCGGCTGGCTCAACGGCATCAAGCACTGGCAGGTGGATTACTCCGGAAAGTGCCCGGTGGCCCACAGCTGACGACGTAAGTTGTAGCGACCGCGAAATTTCCCGGTATCAAGGAGGATTCGGGTGGACTTCAGTCCGGACGAAGGGCAGCAGGCTGTCGCCGATGTGGTGACCTCGGTGCTGACGCGGGACAACAGCTGGGAGGCGCTGGTGTCGGGCGGCGTGACCGCGCTGGCCGTTCCGGAGCGTCTCGGCGGCGACGGCGTCGGGCTTCCCGAGGTGGCGACCGCGCTCACCGAGATCGGCAGACACGGCACGATCAGCCCCGCGTTGGCCACTCTCGGACTGGGGTTGCTGCCGCTGCTCGAGGCCGCGTCCGATGAGCAGCGGGACCGTTATCTGGGTGGAGTCGCGAAGGGTGCGGTGCTCTCGGCCGCGCTCGACGAACCCGGTGCACCGCTGCCGGATCGGCCGGGGGTGAGATTCGCCGACGGCAAGCTCAACGGGACCAAGGTCTTCGTTCCCTATGCCGAACAAGCGGATTGGATCGTCGTGACTGCCGACAGGGCGGTGGTCGTGGTGTCGCCGAAAGTCGACGGCGTGGTGGTGACCAAGACGCCGACCTCCAACCACGGTGATGAATACTCGGTGACGTTCACCGACGCCGCCGTCGACGGCACGCTCGACGGCGCACAGGCCCGCCGGGTCAACCAACTGGCCCTCGCCGCCATCGGCGCGTTCGCATCCGGTCTGGTCGCGGGCGCGCTGCGGCTCACCGCAGACTACGTGGCCAACCGCGAGCAGTTCGGCAAGCCACTGTCGACGTTCCAGACCGTCGCCGCGCAGCTGGCCGAGGTCTACATCGCCTCGCGCACACTGACATTGGCGTCGAACTCGGTGACGTGGCGACTCGCGGAGGGGCGGGATGCCGACGACGACATCGACATCCTCGGTTACTGGCTCGCCTCGCAGGCGCCCCCGGTGATGCAGCTCTGCCATCACCTGCACGGCGGCATGGGGATGGACATCACCTATCCGATGGACCGCTACTACTCCTCGATCAAGGACCTCGCCCGCCTGGTGGGCGGTCCGTCACACCGGCTCGACTTGGTGGGAGCCACACTGGGCGAGGGATGGGGCCACGGCCGGAGGCCAGGGGACGACGGGAGATAGCTATGTTCATCGATCTGACGCCCGAACAAAGGCAGCTACAGGCCGAGCTGCGCGAGTACTTCTCCAATCTCATCTCGCCCGAAGAGGCCAAGGAGATGGAAAAGGACCGCCACGGCAAGGCGTATCGCGCGGTCATCAAGCGGATGGGCTCGGACGGAAAGCTCGGCGTCGGTTGGCCAAAGGAGTTCGGTGGCCTTGGCTTCGGGCCGATCGAGCAGTCGATCTTCGTCAACGAGGCGCAGCGGGCCGACGTGCCGCTGCCTGCGGTCACGCTGCAGACCGTCGGGCCGACGCTGCAGCAGTACGGGACCGAGGAGCAGAAGAAGAAGTTCCTGCCCGCCATCCTCGCCGGCGAGGTGCACTTCGCGATCGGTTACACGGAACCGGAGGCCGGCACGGATCTTGCGTCGCTGCGGACCACCGCGGTGCGCCAGGGCGACGAGTACATCGTGAACGGGCAGAAGGTGTTCACCACCGGCGGGCACGACGCGGACTACATCTGGTTGGCGTGCCGCACCGACCCGGAGGCGGTCAAGCACAAGGGCATCTCGATCCTCATCGTTGACACCAAGGATCCGGGCTACTCCTGGACGCCGATGATTCTGTCTGACGGCGCCCATCACACCAACGCCACGTACTACAACGACGTCCGGGTGCCCGCCGACATGCTCGTCGGCGAGGAGAACGGCGGCTGGAAGCTGATCACCACGCAGCTGAACAACGAACGCGTGATGTTGGGGCCCGCCGGCCGCTTCGCCAGCCTGTATGACCACGTGCACGCGTGGGCGTCCAAACCCGGTGGCAACGGCGACATCCCGCTCGACCACGACGACGTCAAGCGCTCGCTCGGCGAGCTCAAGGCGATGTGGCGGATCAACGAACTGCTCAACTGGCAGGTCGCGGCGGCGGGGGAGACCATCGACGTCGCCGATGCAGCGGCCACCAAGGTGTTCGGCACCGAGCGGATCCAGTACGCCGGGCGCCTCGCCGAGGAGATCGTCGGCAAGTACGGCGACCCGGCCGATCCGGACACGGCGGAACTGCTGGAATGGCTTGACTCACAAACCAAGCGAAATCTGGTGATCACGTTCGGTGGAGGTGTCAACGAGGTGATGCGGGAGATGATCGCGGCCGCAGGTTTGAAGGTCCCGAGGGTTCCGCGATGAGCGCTTGCGCGAAGTGGGGCCACGCACGAAGTGCAGGGGATAGAGGGCACAGATGAGCGGCATCGAGGACATCAAGGCCGCCGCCGAACGGGTCAAGGCCGAGGGCAGGAGCAAGCCGCGGGTCGGCAGACATCCGGTCAACCAGCCGATGATCGACCACTGGCTCGACGCGATGGGCGACAAGAACCCGATCTACGTCGACGACGAAGCCGCTAAGGCCGCCGGTCATCCCGGCGCCGTCGCGCCTCCGGCGATGATCCAGGTCTGGACGATGATGGGTCTCGGTGGTGTGCGACCCGACGACGACCCCCTCGGCAAGATCATCGACCTGTTCGACGAAGCCGGCTACATCGGTGTGGTGGCGACCAACTGCGAGCAGACCTACCACCGGTACCTGCGCACGGGCGAGGAAGTCAGCGTCACCGCGGAGCTGACCGACGTCGTCGGTCCGAAGAACACCGCGCTCGGCGAGGGATTCTTCATCACACAGAAGATCACGTGGCAGGTGGGCGACGAGGACGTCGCCGAAATGATGTGGCGCATCATGAAGTTCAAGCCCGCAGAGAAGGACACCGGTGCGGCGGTGCCAGACGACCTCGATGCGGACATGATGATGCGGCCCGCCTCGTCGCGCGACACCAAGTTCTTCTGGGACGGCGTCAACGCGCACGAGTTGCGGATCCAGAAGCGTGGCGACGGCACGTTGGTGCATCCCCCGGTACCGGCCCTCTGGCAGGACAAGGACCAACCCACGGACTACGTCGTGGCCAGCGGCAAGGGCACCGTCTTCAGCTTCGTGGTGCACCATGCGCCGAAGGTGCCGGGCCGCGCATTGCCATTCGTCATCGCCCTCGTCGAGCTCGAGGAAGGTGTGCGGATGCTCGGACAGCTACGTAACGTCGACCCGGCCACGGTGGAAATCGGAATGCATGTCCGCGCAACGTATATCGACTTCCCGGAAGGTGAGTCCGGTCCGGCGTGGACGCTCTACGCATGGGAGCCCGATGAGGAGGCTGCAGAATGAGCGCACCCGTCGTCGAGGTGGGAACGAAGCTTCCCGAACTCGCGCTCTACGGTGACCCGACGTTCATCGTGTCGACGGCCATCGCCACTCGTGACTATCAGGATGTTCACCACGACAGGGACAAGGCGCAAGCCAAAGGGTCGAAGGACATCTTCGTCAACATCCTCACCGACACCGGCCTGGTACAGCGCTACATCACCGACTGGGCCGGCCCCACCGCGATCATCAAGTCGATCTCTCTGCGATTGGGCGTGCCCTGGTACGCCTACGACACGGTGACGTTCTCCGGTGAGGTCACCGCCGTCGAGGACGGATTGATCAAGCTGAAGATCGTCGGCGCCAACAGCCTCGGCGACCACGTGATCGCCACTGCCACACTTGTTATCGGAGGGAGCGCCTGATGCCGGGTGCACTGTCGGGAAAGGCGGCGATCGTCGGTATCGGCGCCACCGACTTCTCGAAGAACTCCGGCCGGAGCGAACTTCGGCTCGCGTCCGAAGCGGTGCTGGACGCGCTCGACGATGCGGGCCTCACGCCGGCCGATGTCGACGGCATGGTCACCTTCACGATGGATTCGAACACCGAGGTCGCCATCGCACGGGCGACGGGTATCGGCGAGCTGAAGTTCTTCTCGAAGATTCACCACGGGGGTGGTGCGGCTTGCGCGACGATCCAGCAGGCGGCGATCGCCGTCGCCACCGGGGTCGCGGATTGCGTTGTGGCATACCGGGCCTTCAACGAGCGATCCGGTGTCCGGTTCGGTCAGGTGCAGATGCGGTTGGTCGAGAACGCCGACTCGACCGGCGTCGACAACTCCTTCTCCTATCCGCACGGGTTGTCCACTCCCGCTGCGCAGGTCGCGATGATCGCCCGGCGCTACATGCACCAGTCGGGCGCGACCAGCAGAGACTTCGGCATGATCTCGGTCGCGGACCGCAAGCATGCGGCGAAGAACCCCAACGCGTACTTCTACGAGAAGCCCATCACCATCGAGGATCACCAGAACTCGCGCTGGATCGCCGAACCGTTGCGGCTTCTGGATTGCTGCCAGGAGACCGACGGTGGCGTGGCGTTGGTCGTGACCTCCGCCGAGCGTGCCAAGGATCTCAAGCACCGCCCGGCGATCATCGAGGCGGCGTCGCAGGGTTCCAGCCCCGACCAGTACTCGATGACGAGCTACTACCGACCAGAGCTGGGACTGCCCGAGATGGGCCTCGTCGGGCGGCAGCTGTGGGAGCAGTCAGGGCTCAAGCCGGACGATATCCAGACCGCGATCCTCTACGACCACTTCACCCCGTTCACCCTGATCCAGTTGGAAGAGCTCGGCTTCTGCGACAAGGGTGACGCGAAGGACTTCATCAAGGACGGGGCCATCGAGATCGGTGGGCATCTACCGATCAACACGCACGGCGGGCAGCTGGGCGAGGCGTACATCCACGGCATGAACGGAATCGCCGAGGGCGTCCGGCAGTTGCGGGGGACATCGGTCAATCCGGTCCCGAACGTGGAGCACGTCCTCGTCACGGCGGGCACCGGAGTCCCCACCTCCGGGTTGATCCTCGGCTGATCGGCCCGCGCCTCGGTCGGTTCCGTGCCGACCGGTGACAGCTTTGCGGTGACAGGCCACCGCTTCCCCGGTCGGCTCCGACGTGGCTGGGGCTCGCGGAGATCGGCTCGTCGTTCAATCACCCCAACCCGCGGTCGACTCGCTCGGCGTCCTCGCGGCGGGCAGTGCTTACGTGGGTCTGAAGAGCGCGCGGGTATCACCCCTGTCGCGAAGTGAGCGATTCGCCTCCGATTCGGTGCCAACCGTTCTGAGGGACCTCCATGGCACCGACGTCCACGGGATACCCCGCAGCACGCACATTCTCATCATCGACGACAGCAAGATGTACGCCGATCTCCGGCAGAAGATGGATTCGAACCTGGCCCTGGTCAACGGCACGTCGATCGACCCCTTCGCCGAAGGTTGGTACTCCGGCGCCGACCTGGACTCGATGGTTGTATCGGACAAAGTTCACCCGAACTGGGTGGGAAGCGCCCACATCGCCGATCGTCTGATCGAGTCCTTCCGAGCCAAAGGGCTGATGTCGGTGGAGTGATTGCACGGCCGTCGTCGGCGATATATCGCGGCTGGCGCGCCCACTACGCTGGTAGCGCAAAGACATTCGTTTGATGCGATACGTGGGGTGGTCGGTGACAGCGAGGCGAAGTGGAATGGCGGCGTGAGTTCTGCGCCGCCTCCTGATCATTGGGAGCGCCGGTTCGACGAACCGCTGACGGTGACCCCGCGCCAGGTGCAATCGAGGTCCACTGGGAAGACCTTCGCGATCGGCGTCGTGGGCGTCGCGGTCGTCGCGGCCGTTGGCGGATTGATCTTCTGGGCGATGCGCCCTTCCGAGGACCAGCCTCAGCAGGCGCGGCCCGAGACGCCCCTGACGTCCAGTCCCGCCCCGCCGCCGACCAGTTCCGCAGACGACCTACGGCTTTCGAGACAGCTGCCCAGGGGATACCCGGCCGGGGCCTGCGAGACCGCGCCGGCGCCCGAAGGTGTTCTGTCACGGGTAAATTGCGTCAGGAATGTCGACCCCGACGGTCCGGCGTCGGCGACCTTCAACCTCGTCGGCGACCCAGCGAAACTGGACAAGCTATTTCAGGACACGATCGGTGCCACGGTGAGAGTCGACTGCCCGGGCAACATACAGTCGCCGGGACCGTGGCGTCGTAACGCCACTCCGGACAGGATCAGCGGCCAACTCTACTGCGGCCTGCTGAACGGTCAACCGACGGTGGTGTGGACCGATGCGGAAAAGATGACGGTCAGCGCCGTCCGAGCGGGACCGGATGGCCCGACCTTCCCACAGCTTTACGCGTGGTGGTCATCGCACTCGTGACGACGCTGACCGTCTGAACCTTTCGGCGATCCGCTTACGGGGTCGGCGCCGGGGCGTAGGTGGTCGGTGTCTGCACCTGATCACCCGCGGGTAGCGGGGTGCCCTGGCTGCCGGCAGGCTGCGGCACGCCTTCAGTGCCGGCCGGGGCCTGCGTGCCCTCGATGGGCTGCTGCGCCGGTGCGCCCTCGGCGGGCTGCTGGGCCGGTGCGCCCTCGGCGGGCTGCTGGGCCGGGGTGCCCTGGGCCGGCTGCTGGGCCGGGGTGCCCTCGGCGGGTTCGGTCACCGTCCCCTGGGTGCCCTCCGGAATCGGGGTGCCCTGGCTGCCCTCCGCGGGCGGGGTGCCCTGGGTGCCCTCGGGCGCCTCGGTGCTCGTCGCGGCGGGCGCGGTGGCCGTGCCCTCCGGAGCCTCGGTGACCGGGGCCTCCGCAGCGGCCGCGGGCGAGCTGCCCGTGCCGTACGAGGTCGAAGGTGTCGACGTGCTCGAGCTCGACGCGGACTGGGTCCAGACCAACCGGTCCTGTCCGCCGGCGTTGTACACCACGCTGTCGGGGGTAGCGCCGGTCACGTCGAAGTAGACCTTGCCCGACGTCTCCTGGCCCTGGGCCAACGTCGAGGGGTTCACACCCTGTGCGGTGGGCACCTCGAACAAGGCGCGGTACGTCTGGCCGTCGGCGGACCGGGCGTTCAGATTCGACACGATCGGCGTCGCAGACCCCTGGATCGCCTGATCCGTTGCGGTGGCCTCCCACAGCGTGCCGCTCACGGGGTAGGGGATGACGTCGCTGCTCGGCTTGAGGCTGGTGATCGTCCACCCCTGGATCACGGCACCGTCTACCAACTTGCCCTGGCTGCCGAGCGCCTGGGTCTGGACCGTCGGCCCGGTCGGTGTGGCCTCGGGCTCGGGCTGGGCGGAAACGATGGGTGCTGCGATGAAGCCCGCTGTCGCGGTTGCTGCCAACATGCTGCTGATCTTGGTGATCTTCACGATGTGCTCCTGACTCGTCCGACAATTGGGATGGTCACCGCAGAAAACTATCAGGCGACGAATTGATTGGGTAATCCGGTTCCGTTGGAGGAGTTGGCAATACGCCGCAAACAAATAGCGAACAGCAATTCGAGTTTCGTTTGCGTAAGGCGAATAGCGGCACATTCGAGATGATTGCGCACCTTTGGCAAACGCTGGAATTGCGCACGGCCGATCGTCGAAGCCAATCTCAGATTTATCTCCGCCGTGGTGCGAAAGCGACCGCATCGCGCGCTCACACGCGAATGTGGAACGGCTAGGCCGGAATCAACTCCACGCCTGCCAGCGCCACCGCGTCGTCACGCTCCGGCGCGGTCACCGTGGCGACGAAGCCGTCGCCCTGCTTCCACACGCTGGCCTTGAGCGTCTCCCCGGGGAAGACCACTCCGGCGAAGCGGGCACCGTAGCTGCCGACCCGCGCGGTGTCGCCGTCGAGCAGGGTGTCGACCATCGCCTTGCACGTCATGCCGTAGGTACAAAGCCCGTGCAGGATCGGGCGTGGGAATCCCGCCGCCGCCGCGAAATCCGGGTCGGAGTGCAGCGGATTGCGGTCGCCGCACATCCGGTACAGCAGCGCCTGCTGGGGCGATGTCGGGATCGCGATCTCGAAGTCAGGTGCGCGCTGCGTGTGGTCCGAGGAGGTCGACGGTCCGCGTTCACCGCCGAAACCACCCTCCCCGCGCGCGAAGATCGACCGCTTCTGGGTCCACAGCGGCGTCCCGTCGGGCGCCGTGACCGTCGTCTCCGACCAGATAACCGCGGCCTTGCCCTTGTCCCAGATGTCGGTGAACCGGGTGACGGCGATGCCGGTGCCCGACGGCGGGATCGGCCCGGGAACCGACACGGCCTCGCTGGCGTGCAACACCTTCGAGAGCTCGATGTCGATGCCCGGGAACTTCACCGAGGGCGGCTCCGTCATGTGGAAGCTCTGCGCGACGTTGCCGAATGTCGGGAGCACCTGCGGGGTTTCGTCGGTCAAGTACCGCAGCTCGCGCTTGTCCATCGGATCGGCGCCTGCGCCCAGCCCGAGGTGGTAGAGCTGGATGTCGCTGCTACTCCAGGAGAACTCGGCGGTGGGGAGTTCAGCGCCGAGCGCCTCGTCGAGATTGATGGGCATGCGTCAGCTCTTTCCGGCTATGTGTAGTGCTGCAAGGTAACCGAACGTCATCGCCGGGCCGATGGTCCCGCCCGGACCGGGGTAGGTGTGACCCATCACCGGTGCGCTGACGTTGCCTGCAGCATAGAGGCCCTCGATCAGCGAGCCGTCGTCGCGCAGGGCCCGCCCGTGGACGTCGGTGACGACGCCGCCCTTGGTGCCCAAATCGCCGGGCACCATCTTGGCCGCGTAGTACGGTGCGTGGCTGATCTCGCCGAGGTTGGGGTTGGGCTTGTTGGTCGGATCGCCGTAGTAGCGGTCGTAGGCGCTCTCACCGCGTTTGAAATCCTCGTCGACGCCCGAGCGCGCGAACCCGTTGAACCGCTCGACGGTGGCCTTGAACGCATCCACCGGCAGACCGGTCTTCTCGGCCAGCTCTTCGAGCGTGCCGGCCGTGACGATCACGCCCGACTCCAACCACTTCCTCGGGACGCGCTGTCCCGGCTGCAATCCGGCGAAGATGTAGCGGTCGCGATACTGCTGGTCGAACACCAGCCACGCCGGTATGTTCTCGCCCGGGCCCGGCCCCTGCCCGTACTGGCCGCCGTACATGTGGTGGCAGGCCTCCACGTAGGGCATCGACTCGTTCATGAACCGCTTGCCCGCCATGTTGACGATGATCGAGCCCGGCGAGTTGCGTTCCGACAGCGCGAACCACGGTGCGCCGACCAGCGGCACGGTCGGACCCCACCACGCGTCCTCCATGACATCGAGTGCGGCGCCGAGTTTCTCGGCGGCGATGATGCCGTCGCCGGTGTTGGCCTTCGCGCCGACCGTCCACTCGGTGGTGATGGGGGCACGCTGGTACTTCACCCGCATCTGCTCGTTGTGCTCGAAGCCGCCCGAGCCGAGGATGACGCCGCGGCGGGCCCGGATCAATTCGGGCTCACCGGATTCGGGTGCGCTGGTGTCGCGCACGTAGATTCCGCGCACGACACCGTCTTCGACGTAGAGGTCGGTCAACGCCGTGTTCAGCCGCACGGGCACGCCGGCTTCGCGGAGCCCGATCCGCAGCGGTGCGATCAAGGCGCGGCCCATGCCGACGAGGTTCTTGCCGGTGGCCTTGGCCCACATGGTGCGCGCACCCACCTTGAGGCTGCGCAGTACCCCGCGCGGATGACGCTTGAGTTGGTTGAGCCGCACGTAATCCTGCTGCATGACAACGACGTTCAGCGGGACCTTGCCGTACGGGGGCTCCAGGCCGGGAAGGTCGGGCCCGAGCTTCTTGGCGTCGAACGGCTTCGGTTCGACCGAGCGACCAGTCGGCTTGCCGCCCGGTGTCTCGGGGTAGTAGTCGGAGTAGCCCGGCACCCAGCACAGCTTGAGCGGTGAGTGCTTTTGAACGAACGACAACATCTCCGGACCGCGGTCGAGGTAAGTGTCGATCTTCTCGGAGGGCACGACGTCACCGATGATGTTGTGCAGGTAGGTACGGGCGGCTTCGCGAGTGTCCTTGACGCCGTCGCGCTCGAGGACCTCGTTGTTCGGGATCCACACGCCGCCACCTGACCGCGCAGTGGAACCACCGTAGTGCGGAGCCTTCTCGACGACTACTGTGGAAAGTCCCTGGTGGGCCGCGGTGAGCGCGGCGACCATACCGGCTGCGCCGCTGCCCACCACCACGACGTCGTACTCCTGACCAGTCATGTAGAACACGTTATAGAATTGCCCGGCCGACCCACAACCGCGCCGGTCAACAGGACAAGGGGACTTCATAAGGATGCTCAGTGATCAGGTGCGGCAGAAGCTGGCCGCCGATCTTGCCCAGGCCGAGCGCAGCAAGGTTCCCATCCCGCCACTGACCGACGGTCATCCGGACATCGACGTGGTCGACGCCTACGAGATTCAGCTGATCAACATTCGGCAGCGGGTGGCCGAAGGCGCGAAGGTCATCGGGCACAAGGTCGGGCTCTCGTCCAAGGCCATGCAGCAGATGATGAACGTCGACGAACCCGACTACGGGCACCTGCTCGACGACATGGCCGTCCATGAGGACACCCCCGTCAAATCGGCCGACTATCTCTATCCCCGCGTGGAGGTGGAGGTCGGATTCATCCTCGCCGACGACCTGCCCGGTGAGGGCTGCACCGAGGACGACGTGCTGGCGGCGACGGCCGCGTTCGCGCCCGCGATCGAGTTGATCGACACCCGCATCACGGACTGGAAGATCAAGCTCTGTGACACGATCGCCGACAACGCGTCCTCGGCGGGCTGGGTGCTCGGCGAGAACCGGGTGTCGCCGAAGGACATCGACATCACCGCGATCGACGCGGTGCTGACCCGCAACGGTGAGGTGGTGGCCAAGGGTCGTAGCGATGCGGTGCTGGGCAATCCGGTGACCGCGGTGGCGTGGCTGGCGCGCAAGGTCGACAGCTTCGGTGTCCGCCTCAAGGCGGGTGACATCGTGTTGCCTGGTTCGTGCACCAAGGCGTTCGACGCCACCCCCGGCGCCGAGTACGTCGCAGACTTCGCCGGGCTCGGCTCGGTCCATCTGAATTTCGAATAAGCGAGGAGCTACATATGCCGGACAAGGCATCGGTCGCGATCGTCGGATCGGGCAACATCAGCACCGATCTGCTGTACAAACTGCTGCGTTCGGAGTGGCTGGAACCGCGCTGGATGATCGGCATCGACCCAGAGAGCGAGGGCCTGGCCCGCGCCCGCAAGCTCGGGTTGGAGACCTCACACGAAGGGGTGGACTGGCTGCTGGCGCAAAGCGAGAAGCCCGACATGGTCTTCGAGGCCACCAGCGCCTACGTGCACCGCGACGCCGCGCCGAAGTATGCGGAGGCCGGTATCCGCGCGATCGACCTGACGCCCGCGGCAATCGGGCCGGGCGTGATCCCGCCCGCCAACCTGCGCGAGCATCTCGACGCGCCCAACGTCAACATGGTCACCTGCGGCGGCCAGGCCACCATCCCGATCGTCTACGCGGTCAGCCGCGCGGTGAAGGTGCCCTACGCCGAGATCGTGGCGTCGGTGTCGTCGGCCTCGGCCGGCCCCGGAACCCGCGCCAACATCGACGAGTTCACCAAGACCACCAGCAAGGGTGTCGAGGTGATCGGCGGCGCCCAGCGAGGCAAGGCGATCATCATCCTCAATCCCGCCGAGCCGCCGATGATCATGCGCGACACCATCTTCTGCGCGATCCCCGAGGACGCCGACCACGACGCGATCACGCAGTCCATCCGCGACGTCGTCGCCGAGGTGCAGACCTACGTTCCCGGCTACCGGCTGCTCAACGACCCGCAGTTCGACGAACCGTCGGTGGTCAACGGCGGCAACCACGTCGTCACCACGTTCATCGAAGTGGAGGGTGCGGGCGACTACCTGCCGCCCTACGCTGGAAACCTGGACATCATGACCGCGGCGGCGGCCAAGGTGGGCGAGGAGATCGCGAAAGAGAGCCTCGCGACTACGGCAGGAGGCCAAGCATGAGCGGCACCGACGAGATCTACTTCAACCCGATCTGGGACGTCCGGATGACGGACACCTCGCTGCGCGACGGCAGCCACCACAAGCGTCACCAGTTCACCAAAGAGGAAGTCCACGCGATCGTCGCCGCGCTGGACGCCGCCGGCGTACCGGTCATCGAGGTCACCCACGGCGACGGTCTCGGGGGGTCGAGCTTCAACTACGGCTTCTCCAAGACTCCGGAGCAGGAACTCATCAAGCTGGCCGCCGAAACGGCCACGGAGTCGAAGATCGCGTTCCTGATGCTGCCCGGCGTCGGGACCAAGGAGGACATCAAAGAGGCGCAGAACAACGGCGGATCGATCTGCCGCATCGCCACCCACTGCACCGAGGCTGACGTGTCGATCCAGCACTTCGGGCTGGCCCGCGAGCTGGGCCTGGAAACGGTGGGCTTCTTGATGATGAGCCACACGATTCCGCCGGAGAAGCTCGCGAAACAGGCGCGGATCATGGCCGACGCCGGCTGTCAGTGCGTCTATGTCGTCGACTCCGCCGGTGCGTTGGTGCTCGAGGGCGTCCGTGACCGGGTGCAGGCGCTGGTGGCCGAATTGGGTGACGACGCGCAGGTCGGTTTCCACGGCCACGAGAACCTCGGACTCGGCGTCGCCAACTCGATCGAGGCCGTGCGCGCGGGGGCCAAGCAGATCGACGGGTCGTGCCGCCGGTTCGGCGCGGGCGCGGGCAACGCACCGGTCGAGGCGCTGATCGGCGTGTTCGACAAGATCGGCGTCAAGACCGGCATCGACTTCTTCGACATCGCCGACGCGGCCGAAGAGGTCGTCGCACCGGCGATGCCCGCCGAATGCCTGCTCGACCGCAACGCGCTCATCATGGGCTACTCGGGTGTGTACTCCAGCTTCCTCAAGCACGCGATCCGGCAGTCCGAGCGCTACGGCGTGCCCGCGCACAAGCTGCTGCACCGCGCGGGTCAGCGCAAGCTCATCGGCGGCCAGGAGGACCAGCTGATCGACATCGCGCTGGAGATCAAGCGCGAGATGGACGGCGCGTCGGCGAGTTAGCCGGCCCGGCTACGCAGCTTTCGCGCCAGCCACACTGCGAACAGCACGCCGACGGCGGCCAGGACTCCGTACTGGTAGCGCGACGTCCACGTCGAGACCGCTTCCCAGTTGTCGCCCAACTTGAACCCGGCCACCACCAGCAGGCTGTTCCACATCGCGCTGCCCGTGGCCGTCAGTGCGACGAATCGGGCGAAGGGCATGCAATACATCCCGGCCGGCACCGAGACGAGGCTGCGGATGACGGGGATCATCCGCCCCACCAACACCGCGACGGAGCCGTAACGACGAAACCACGCCTCGCTCTTCGCGAGATCCTCGGCGGAGAAGAACGGTAGCCGCTCGACCAAACGGTGCACCCGGTCACGTCCGAGGCGGGCACCCACCAGATACAGCACCATCGCGCCGACCACGGAGCCCACCGTGGTCCATATGATCGCTTCCCACAGCGACATCTCACCGCGGGCGGCGGACAGACCTGCCAGCGGCAGGATGACCTCGCTCGGCAGGGGAGGGAAGATGTTCTCCACCGCAATGGCCGCGCCCGCACCCACACCACCGAGCCGGTCCATCAACGACACCGCCCAACCGGCCAAGCCCCCGAGGTCCGGGGAAGCGCTCGCGAGCACGGTCGCGGTACCGTCCATGGCCTCGACGGTAGATGACGCCGAGCGCGGTGCCGTTTTGCGAGAGCCCGGCCGCGACCGGTGTCGGCGCCGGCGGGCACGATGAAGCCATGGCGAAACGAGCCGACGCCCAGGCGATCCTCGAACAGTTGGCCGGGCCGCAGGCGGTGCTGCGCGACGACCAGTGGGCCGCGATCGAGGCGCTGGTCGTGCATCGGCGGCGAGCGTTGGTCGTACAGCGCACGGGGTGGGGCAAGTCCGCGGTCTACTTCATCGCCGCCAAGCTCCTGCGCGGCGACGGGCACGGTCCGACGGTGATCGTGTCGCCCTTGCTGGCGCTCATGCGAAATCAGGTGGCGGCAGCCGACCGGGCCGGTGTGCACGCCGCGACCATCAACTCGAGCAATGTCGCTGAGTGGGATGACATTCACGCGCGGGTGCGCAGCGGTGCACTCGACGTGCTGCTCGTCAGCCCGGAACGCTTGAACAATCCGGACTTTCGCGACGCGGTGCTGCCCGCGCTGGCGCACGACGCCGGGCTCGTCGTGGTCGACGAGGCGCACTGTGTATCCGACTGGGGCCACGACTTCCGGCCCGACTACCGGCGGATCCGCACGCTGATCGCCGAACTCGGCGCCGACATTCCCGTACTCGCCACCACCGCGACAGCCAACGACCGGGTGGTCGACGACGTCGCGGCGCAGTTGGGTGTCGGCGGTGGCGACACCCTGGTGCTGCGGGGCGGACTGGACCGCGAGTCGCTACGGCTGTCGGTGGTCAAGGCCGGCAACCCGGCTCAACGCGCGGCTTGGCTTGCGGCACACTTGGATTCGCTACCCGGCTCCGGGATCGTGTACACGCTGACCGTCGCGCAGGCGCACGACATCGCCACGCTGCTGCGTGAGCAGGGGCACGCGGTCGCGGCGTACACCGGTTCCACCGAGGCCGCCGAACGCGAACAGCTCGAGGCCGATCTGCTGGCCAATCGGGTCAAGGCCCTGATCGCCACCTCGGCGCTGGGCATGGGGTTCGACAAACCGGACCTCGGGTTCGTCGTGCACCTCGGCGCACCGTCGTCGCCGATCGCTTACTACCAACAGGTCGGCCGCGCAGGACGGTCGACGGCCAGCGCCGAGGTGATCTTGTTGCCGGGCCGCGAGGACCAGGACGTCTGGCGGTACTTCTCCTCGGTGGCGTTTCCGTCGGAGGCGATGGTGCGCAATGTGATTCGTGCACTCGAGCCGGACCGTCCGCAGTCGACGGCCGCGTTGGAACCGCTCGTCGACCTCAACCGGACGCGCCTGGAGATGGTGTTGAAGGTGCTCGACGTCGACGGCGCGGTGCGCCGGGTGAAGGGCGGCTGGGTCGGAACGGGTCAGGAGTGGGTCTACGACGAAGCGCGTTATCGCAAGCTCGACGAAGCGCGCAAACGCGAACAGCAGGCGATGCTCGACTATCAGGAGAGCGACCGCTGCCGGATGGCGTTCCTGCGTGCCCAGCTCGACGACCCGTCGTTGACCGAGGGTGAGCGCTGCGGCCGCTGCGACAACTGCACGGGCGCGCGCTATGACGGTGTGGTCGACGCCGCCGCCGTCGAGGACACCAGAACCCGGCTCATGCGCCCCGGGGTCGAGCTGACTCCCCGCAAGCAGTGGCCGTCGGGGTTGGGCGCCCTCGGGTTGGAGCTCAAGGGGAAAATCGCCGACGGTCCGGAACCCGGCCGCGCCATCGGACGGCTGACCGATCTCGGTTGGGGGGCCCGCCTGCGGCGCCTGCTGGACGAACCGGATGCGGAGGTGTCCGACGACGTCGTGCAGGCGGCCGTGCAGGTGCTGGCGGCGTGGAATTGGGAGACCCGCCCGACGGCGGTGATGGCGCTGGATTCGACCACGCATCCGCTGTTGATCACCTCGCTGGCCCGCGAACTCGCCCGCCTCGGTCGGCTCACCGACCTGGGGGTGTTGGGGTATGCACCCGGGCGTAGGCCGGTGACGGCGGCCAACTCCGCCTATCGCGTCGCCGCCCTTGTGGGGGCGTGGGACGCGCCGGACCCCGCCGGTCTCACAGCGGGTCCGGTGTTGCTGGTCGACGATTTCGCCGACACCGGGTGGACGCTGACGATGGCGTCGCGGCTGGTCAGGGCGGCAGGTGCCGCCGCCGTGCTGCCGTTCGCGCTGGCCAGCGTGAGCTGACGGGTGCTCTCGCGTGTCTACCGCGTGCTGGCGGCTGTTTAGGGGCGTCACCGGGTGCTTAACGGGTTGATTCCACGTACCAGTTGCGTGCGATCAACCCCTTAGAGCGAGCGCTGGATTCCTGAGGCCCGAAATTGCCGTCTGAACTGGCGTTGTTTAGCTCGCCCCCCGGGCCGGTTACGCCTTACGGGAGCGGCCACCGGGTCGCAGACCAAAGGAGTGATTCGATGAACCTGTCCGCAACGACCGTTCGACGCGGCCTGTACGGCATGTTCGCCGGCGGCCTGCTTGCTTTCGGTTCCGCCGCGATCGTGGCACCGGTTGCCAACGCGCAGCCGGGTCCAGCGCCGACGCAGGACAACACCTGCAGCGTGAGCGCGATCGCCAACACCTCGAGCACGGTGTCGGCGTCGACGAGCACCTATCTCGCCTCGAACCCCGAGGCCAACGAGGCGCTGACGGAGATCGCCACGAAGCCGCAGGATCAGGCCACGCAGGACTTCCGCGCGTACTTCGCGCAGAACCCGCAGGTCGAGTCCGAGCTGAAGGCGATCAACCAGCCGGTCACGGAGATCTCGAGCCAGTGTGGTGTCGAGGTGACTCCGACACCGATCTCGGCTGCGTTGACTGACGCGTAACCCGTAACGACCTTGTGGCGCCGGCCTTTGCCGGCGCCACAAGCGTGTTCGGTCCCGCTACGGCATGTAGAGCACCGGTCCGCCCCCGGGGCCGACCGGCACCGCCTCGAATGTGCCACCGCCGGTGCGCTCCGGGTTCTTGCCGGGATCGGCCGTTCCAGCGCTTGGTGCCTGGACGACTTCGCCGGGACTCTTGGGCGCGGTCTGGGCCGTGGCGGGCGGTGCAGCGCAGTGGGGTCCGTTCGCATCGCTCGACCAGACCCCGCCGGACATGTCGCAGCAGAATCTCAATTCCTCGTTAGCTTGCTTATCGTCGATCTGCTTGCTCTTGACCCTGTCCTGTATGGCCTTCGTGCACGTGTCGTAGGCGCCGATGTCCCACTCGTCCTTGGCTTGGGACACCGCGGTGGGGACTAGCGCACCGATCGCGACGGCGATCGCGGCGGGGCCGAGCACCCACAACGAATACTTCTTCATTTTGGTTCTCCTTCAGTCGATCACTTGCTCATCGGCTGATTCCCCCGCGAATGCAGTGATGAGATGACGGGAACCACGGTCGCGAACCCGCGTTGCAGATCCGTTGCAGCGCCGTTGTAGGGATTCAGGTCAGCAGCGCGGCGACGTGTAGGCCGCCGTCGACCAGGTAGCGCACCATCCCCAGCTCGGCACACTGCGCGGCGACCTGTGCAAGGAGTTGGCGAGCTTCGTCGGTTCGGCCTGCGACGCACAGTGCGGAGATCAGCAGACGGTTCGCCTGCAGCAGCGCGCGCGGGCGAGCCTGCGGCTCGAGCCTCTTCCCCCCGG
>NZ_CVTB01000109.1 GCF_001050015.1 Mycolicibacterium malmesburyense | reverse complement strand
GCCGCCAGCGCCTCGACGGGATGAGCGAGCTGCGCGGGCTGCTCGACCCCGCGACGCGCGCGGCGTTGGAGGCGGTGTTGGCGGTGTGGGCGGCTCCGGGCCGGAACAACCCCGAGCGCGATGAGCCCGGCTGCGGCAAGAACAACCCCGAGCGCGATGAGCCCGGCTGCGGCGCGAACAACCCCGACGGTGAGGACGCGTGCTCCGGCGAGGGCACCGTCCCCGACGGCGAGGGCACCGGTCGGGACGCTGCCCCGTCGGCGGAGGCGGTGTCCTCCG
>NZ_CVTB01000108.1 GCF_001050015.1 Mycolicibacterium malmesburyense | reverse complement strand
GCACCATGAAGTCCATAAGCCTGACTGCAGTGGTCGTCAGCCTGCTAAGCCAGCAAGTCATCGCAGGCTGGTATGGAAACAACTATTACGGCTTTGGGAATGGCTTCGGTAGCGGCTTCGGTGGCGGATACGGCAGCGGATTCGGAAGCGCAAGTGGACTGAGCGGCTTCGGGAGCGGCTTCGGTGGCGGATATGGCAGCGGATTAGGCAGTGGATTTGGAAGCGGGAGTTGGCTGAGCGGCCTCGGAAGCGGCATCGGTGGCGGATACGGTATCGGAAAT
>NZ_CVTB01000107.1 GCF_001050015.1 Mycolicibacterium malmesburyense | reverse complement strand
CGGTGGTTACTCTGGCCTTCCCGGCGTGTACGGAAGTTACCCTGGCTTCTCCGGTCTTTCCGGCTTGTTCGGAAGCTACCCACGTTCCTTCGGCCTCTCTGGCTTGTATGGTAGCGGGTATGGCAGCTCATTTGGATACGGCCCATTCGGAGGCGTGGGATCATACGGCAGCTCTTACGGCTACCCTGGTCTGTACGGTGGCAGATGGGGTGGACTCAGTGGCTACGGATTTGGCGGCCTAGGCGGATTCGGCGGCCTCGGCGGCCTCGGTGGATTCGGCGGACTTGG
>NZ_CVTB01000106.1 GCF_001050015.1 Mycolicibacterium malmesburyense | reverse complement strand
CTTGCAAGCCTGTACTGGGAAGGACCGAGTGAGTTCCACACCGGCGGAGCTCCAGCTCTGCGCCCAGGCGCGATAGCACAGAGCCCCGGCCGAGAGGCTGCTCTGTGCTGGGCGAGCCTCCCCAAGCCCTGCCCAGCTTCTAGCGTTCGCGCCCGGGAAGGAGCAGGCTGCGGGAGTGTGGGAGCCGTGAGTGGTGCCTGACTGCTGCCTCAGCTCAGCTCTCGCCTTCCCTTCGGACCTAGGAGCCAGGCGTCCTTGCAGAGGGCTTAGGGGCTGGGGGTGTGCACAC
>NZ_CVTB01000105.1 GCF_001050015.1 Mycolicibacterium malmesburyense | reverse complement strand
CCCCCCAGGAAGTCCTCCTAGAGCACCAGGGTAACCTAGCGATCCATAGGCACTATCGTGCAAGTATCCCCATGGGCTGGAAAATCCGGAAAGTCCGTAAGAGTGAGACAGATAACTGCCGTACCCCGGGTAGCCCCTGTAGTAGCCACCATACAGGTTTGAAAAGCCCGCGAAACTTGGGTAGCCTGCCGAAGAACTATACGGGAAGCCTGCAGCTCCCCATGGTGTTTGTATAGAACCGATGCTGACCGTGCTGCCAACAGCACTGGGAGTAACACTCGATGTGGCAGATCGGAAGAGCAC
>NZ_CVTB01000104.1 GCF_001050015.1 Mycolicibacterium malmesburyense | reverse complement strand
CCCGCGACGAAACCGAACCCCCCACCTGGGGCTCCTGCTCCACTACTTCCCAAGCCGAATCCGCTTCCCTGTGACCCGGAACTACTGGCACCCATACCAAGGCTACCACTTGAGAGTCCTCCAGCTCTGCCAAGTCCAACGCCGCCCAAGCTAAGTCCAGGACCACCAGCCAGACTACCGCTGCTGCCAACGCTGCCAAGATCCACCTTTACAGCCGCACCATAAGCCACTGATGCTGCTGACAAGAGCGTGATTGCAATAAAGGCCTTCATGGCTGCGGTTTTCTTGGTAGATCGGAAGAGCACACG
>NZ_CVTB01000103.1 GCF_001050015.1 Mycolicibacterium malmesburyense | reverse complement strand
CGTTCAAGGGGAACAATTGCAAGCCCCTATCCCAATCACGAAAGAAGTTCCACGGGTTACCCAGTCTTTTCAGACAGGGATAAAGACACGCTGCTTCCTTCAGTGTAGCGCGCGTGCGGCCCCGGACATCTAAGGGCATCACAGACCTGTTATTGCTCTGTTTCGTGCGGCTAGGAGCCGCTTGTCCCTCTAAGAAGGTTGTAAGGTGCTGGGAACCCCGCACCTATTTAATAGGCTAGAGTCTCGTTCGTTATCGGAATTAACCAGACAAATCGCTCCACCAACTAAGAACGGCCATGCACCACCAT
>NZ_CVTB01000102.1 GCF_001050015.1 Mycolicibacterium malmesburyense | reverse complement strand
GATGGTCTTGCCAGTGAGCGTTTTGACGAAGATTGGCATACCTCCGCGGAGCCGCAGGACCAAGTGCAACGTCGACTCTTTCTGGATGTTGTAGTCTGACAAAGTGCGGCCGTCTTCGAGCTGTTTGCCGGCAAAGATAAGACGCTGCTGATCGGGCGGGATCCCTTCCTTGTCCTGGATTTTCGCCTTGACGTTTTCGATCGTGTCACTCGGCTCGACCTCCAGAGTGATCGTCTTGCCCGACAGAGTCTTGACGAAAATTTGCATGCCACCGCGGAGTCGCAAGACGAGATGAAGGGTCGACTCCTTCTGGATA
>NZ_CVTB01000101.1 GCF_001050015.1 Mycolicibacterium malmesburyense | reverse complement strand
ACTGATCATGCACTGATCAGGTAAGTGATCATGCACTGATCACGTGACTGATCATGCACAGATCACGTGACTGATCATGCACAGATCACGTGACTGATCATGCACTGATCACGTGGCTATCATGCACTGCTCACGTGGCTGATCATGCAATGATCACGCAGCTACCATGTACTGGTCACATGACTGATCATGCACTGATCACATAATTGATCATGCACTGTTCACCTGGCTTATCATGCATTGATCATGTGACTGATCATGTGCTGATCATGTTTGGTGTCACACACTGATCATGTGCCTCTGGAGGCAATGAACAT
>NZ_CVTB01000100.1 GCF_001050015.1 Mycolicibacterium malmesburyense | reverse complement strand
GGCCCAGGTGGTGCACTTTCCACTGGTGCCCGCCCTGTATCTGCTCGACCTGGCGTTGGCCTCGTAGGTGTCCGACCTGGCGTATCTGGAGTCGTCCTTCCCGGTGGAGGCTTCCCCGGTGCATGGTTCCCTGGAGGCTACTGGCCATTGTACGCCCCAGTGTATTACGGTTACGGTGGCCTAGGTGATATCTACGGCTTGGGCTTCGCTGGCGTCCCTTTTTTCGGCGGATATGGCTACGGTCCTTTCGGAGGCGTCTACGGCGATAATGGCTTCTGGGGTGGCTACGGTAGCTGGGCTCCTCAAGGTTTCGGAGTTT
>NZ_CVTB01000099.1 GCF_001050015.1 Mycolicibacterium malmesburyense | reverse complement strand
GGGGCCCCCGCCATGCGGCGCACCGGCGACCGGCAACGGTGGCGGAGGCATCCCGGGCGGGGTGCCCGACGGCGCCGCGCCCGGCGGTAGCGGGGTCCCCTCCACCGGCGCATAGAGCCGCTCGGAGAAGTCCACCCTGTCGTCGGGCGGAATGCCCTGCGCGATCAGATTGGGGTCGATCGGATAGGCGCCCAGCGTGTGCTGACGCATCGCCAGCGGCTGATAACCCTTGGGGTCGTTGCACAATTCGACGGTCGGCGCCCGCTTACCCGGATGCTCCATGCACGGGTAGTTGCGCGCACCGCGAACCGCGATCGGCGAGTCCTGCGGCAACTTGCAGTAGAGCCCGTCCGGGGTGTCGATCGACGTCAGGTCTTCTGGCGACCGCCAGCTCGACGGCGGCAGGAACCCGACGGTGCACGGCGGTGGGTCGCTGACGGTAAGCGCGAAGTCGCCCATCGGGAGGCCGGTGGGATTGTTCTGCGGAAGCCCGAACGACTGCTGTGCGGCGATGATGCCCGGGAAGATGACCAGCAATTGCTCCAGCGAAGGATTGTAGGTGAGCAGAGTCTGGCCCACGGTGGTGAGATTTGCCAGCAGGATCGGCAGCGTGGGCTTGATCTGGTTCAGCAGCGTCGAAACCTCCTGCGCGAAGCCGGGCCCCTGCTGAAGCAGCCTGCGGATCTCGGGGTCGTTCTGGCGCAGCTGGCCCGTCACTCCCGCAAGGCTTTTCGCCCAGGTGCGGATCTGCTCGGCGGTCTCGGCCTGTGAATCCAGCAGCGGCCCACTGTCGTCGATCAGACCGCGGGTCTGGTCGGACACGGTGTTGGCCTCGGCGCTGATCTTGGCCGCCGAGTCCACCAAGGATTGGAAATCGGGACCGGCGCCGTTGAACGCCTTGAACGACTCGTCGAGCAAATCGGCGATCCGATCGCTCGGGATGCTACCCACCAGCCGGTTCAGTCCTTCGAGTACTGGACCGATCTCTTGCGGGATAGTGGTGTCCGCGACCGGAATTCGCGACCCGTTCTGCAGATATGGCCCGGAGTCGGTGCGCGGACGCAGGTCGACGTACTGCTCGCCGACGGCGGAGACACTGCGCACCTCGGCCTGTAGATCTGCAGGAATCTTCGGCGACGTGTCCAGCGACAGCGTGGCCTCGGCCCCGTTTTCGGTCAGGGCCACGTCGGTGACCTTGCCGATCTGCACACCGCGGTAGGTGACGTTGCCGAACCGGTAAAGCCCTCCGGCCGTGGGCATCTCCATTTTCACCGTCAACCGGCCGATACCGAGCAAGGTCGGCACCTGCATGTAGACGAACAGCATCACCGTCACACCCACGACCGATGCGATCGTGAAGATGATCAACTGATTTCGTACGAAGCGGGTCAGCATCAGCCACCCCCTCCCGGAGTCGGTTGCGGTCCCACGGGCGGTGCCGCCGGGGCCGGTGGGGCCTCGGCTCCGTATGGTCCCGCGAAGACCTCCGTCGTGGTGGTCGCCTGCGACAGCCACGGCGCGGCCGGCGGTGGCGGCGCCACCGGCAGCAGCGGTTGCGCCACCGGCGGCGGAGCAGCGGGGACCGGAGTGCCCTCGGGAGGCGGCCCGGTCGGCGGCGGGGCCACCCCGAGCGACATCGGGCTGTAGGAGTAATTGAGGTAGTACGGGTCCCCGGGGGCAGGTATGAGCCTGGCGTTTTCGTCGCCCCACCGGGTACCGAGCAGGAGCGTCCTCTTGATCCGGGGGTACGTGAGATCGAAGCTCGCATAGAGGTTGATGTAATCGCCGCGAGTGATCCGATCGGCGAAGGTCGGACCGTACGGGAACGCGGTCGCCCACAGCAGTGCGAGATTCAGGTCCGGTCCGATGTCGGCAAGCGCGCCGAGCGCCGGCCCGAGGTTCTCCAGATCCTTGACCAGGTCGTCACCGGCGTCGTTGACCAGACCGGCCGCGGTGTCACCGAACTGGCCGAGTTTCTGCAGGGCGGCCGTCAGGTTGGGTCGCTCCTTGATCAGAACGTCGAGCGCCGGCGGAATCTCTTTCAGCGCACGGTCGATCTTGTCCCGCTGACCGGCGAATGTGCCCGCGACCCGGTTGAGTTGCTGGATCGAGGCGATGATGTTGTCACGCTGGCTGTCGAGCACGCCGACGAAATTGTCGAGCCTGGTCAGCAATTCGCGAATCTGCGGTTCGCGACCGTTGAGCGCGGTGTTGAAATTGTGGATGACATCGCCGATCTGGCCCAGCCCGCCGCCATTGACCACGGTGGCCAGCGACGACAGCGTCCGCTCCGTGGATGGATAGGTCGACGAGTCGCTCAGCGGGATCGTCGCGCCGGCCGCGAGCCGCCCTTCCGGCTTTTCCCCTAGCGGCGGATTGAGGGCCAGGTGCATCGAGCCGAGCAGGCTGGTCTGTCCGACCGTGGCGACCGCATTGGCCGGCACCGTCACGTCGGGCTTGACCGAGATCTCGACGTCGGCGTGCCAGTTGTCGACCGTCATCTTGCGAACGCTGCCGACCACCACATCGTCGATCAGCACCGGTGAATTCGCCTCGAGCGTCGCAACATTCGCTACCTGGACATGGTAGGTAGCGGCGTCAGGACCACGGCCGACCGCACCGGGCAGCGGCAGTGAATTCACACCTTGGAACGAGCAGCCGGTCACCATCAGCGCCAGGGCGGACCCGGCGACCGACCATCTCTTCACGGTTCGGCGAATCATCGTGGCGGCGCCCCTTCTGCAGGCAACAGGGGTGTGTTCGGTGCGACCGGCGCAGGCGACGGCGGAAGCAGCATGCCCTCCACGGACTTAGCCGGTTCCGGTTGGGCGGGCAGGTTGCTCAATACGTTGGGCGGCCCGGGAATCGGCGCGCCGGGGAAAAGCGCCGGGGATGGGATCGCGGGCGCATCGGGTCCACCGCCCGTATACAACCCCGGCGGTCCGGGCGGTTGGTTCCAGCCGGGCGGCGGCGGCACATCTCCCACGCCCGTGTAGGCCGACACCGTGGGGGGCGGCTCTGGCGCATCGCCCGGGCCCGCGGCCCCTGGCGCGAGTTTCGGATCGGTGATGATCTGCCGATCCGGGGTCACCGCGGGCCGCAGGTAGGCATTGATCGGCAACGGAACATTGTTGACGTTGAGCAGTCGTAGTGCCGGGCCGAGATACTGCGCACACAGCTTTGCGGTCTCGGGTGCGGTGACGTTCGCGACGGCCCCGACCATGCCGCAGATCATCTGCACCGGGTTGTTGAAGTTGACCAACGCGAATGCACCGGTGACCGACCCGCCGTTGGGATAGAAGATGTTCTGGAAGTTCGCGATCGCGTTCGGCGTGATGTGCAGAACGTTCTCGAACGCCAACTTGTGGTCGACCAGGATCTGAGTGAGGCTGCCGAGACGCTGGATCTGCTCGGATGTCTGGTCCCGGGTGCCGACGACGAAGCGCTGCACCTCTCCGATCGCCGTCGAGAGATTCGACAGCGCCGCGTCCAGGTCGGACCGACTGTTGTCGAGGACACTGGACAGCGTCGCCAACCGATTCTCGAACATCACGATCTGCTGTTTGCTGTCGCGCAGCGCTGAGACGAAGGTCTGCAGATTCTTGATGATGTCGACGATGTTCCCGCTGCCTTCAGCGAAAGTCCTTGCCACACCGGATAGTTGAGCCAGTGTCTGACGCAGTTTGTCGCCGTTGCCGCCCATCGCGTTCGCCGCACTGTCGATGAATCGGGACACCGAGGTATCTGAGACACCGGCCTGCGGCCCCAATTCATCGGAGAGCCGCATCAACTGGTTCTTGACCTCGTCCCACTCCACGGGCACCGCGGTCCGGTCGCTGGGGATGACCGCTCCGTCCTTCATCGTCGGTCCGTCACCGTTGCGGTAGGCCGGAGTGAGCTGCACGTAACGTGCCGCCACCAGGTTCTGCGCAACGATCACGGCCTTGGCGTCGGCCCGAACCGGCACGCCACGATCGACTTTGAGGGTCATCTTGGTCTGGGTGCCCTCGGGTGTGATCGACTCGATCGTGCCGACCTGGACGCCGGACACCCGCACCTCGTCGCCGGGGTAGATGGCGGTCGCCGTCGGGAAGTACGCGGTGATGGTGGTCGGCCCGAAGAACACCTGGCGCACCAGGAACGCCGCGCCGGCGACCAGACCGATGGCCAGCAGGATCGCCGTGCCGACCACCAGGCGCTTACGGGTTGCCATCATCGGGAAGATCTCCTGGCTGCGGAATTCCGTTGAATGGGAACGGCAATTCGGCCCGCGGGCCGGCTTGGTCCGGCGGCTGGCCGGCGTTCATGCCGCGGCGGAATCCGAACGCGTAGTCGAGGAACGGCTGCAGAATCTGACCGAATACCAGGTTGGGCACGAGCGCGTTGTAGTAGGCGCCATTGGCCACGATCTCGCCCTGCGTGAGGTAGTACTTGGCCGCACCGGGCAGCATCTTGGCGAGGTTGTCGCGGTTCTTCTCCAGCATTGCGATCACCGTGTTCAGATCCTCCAGCGTCGGCGCGAGTTCTGCCTCGTTGTCGGCCACGATGCCGGTCAGCTCCTGTGACACAGCCGAAGTGGCGCGCAGCAGGCTGGTGATCGCGTAGCGGCGTTCGTTGAGGACGGCGAGAAGATCATTCGAGTTGAGGATCAGCTCGTTGACCTGGCGACTGCGCTCGGCGAAGATCCCGGTGACGTCGCCGGCGGTCCTGAGCAGTTCGGCGAGGCTCTCGTTGCGTTTGTTCAGGGACTGGGATACTCGCGACAGCCCGTCGAAGGTCGGACCGAGTTGCGGCGCAACCTGATCGAGGGTGGCCGCCAGGGTGTCCAGAGACTGGTTGAGCGTCTGGGTGTTCGTGTCCGCGGTGTTGGCTGTCAGGTCGCTGACGGCGTCAGTCAGCGAGTACGGGGAGGACGTCCGCGACGTCGGGATCGGCTTGGTGCGGTCCAGCGTGCCGCTGCCGTCCGATTCCAGAGCCAGCACGCGTTCACCGAGCAGCGTTCCGGTGCGAATGTGCGCTGTGGTGTCGGAACCGAGCGCGTACTTGGCGTTGATGGTGAAGCCGACCAGCGCGTCCCCGTTGACGAGCTCGACCGACGAGACCGACCCAACCTTGATGCCGGACACCGTCACGTCGTTGCCGGTGGTGATGCCGCCGGCCTCCGTGAACAGCGCCTCATATTTCAGCGACGTCGCCCACGAGATGAGGCGTTCGGGCTGCAAGCCAATCGTGATGACGAGAATGATGAGGACGACGCCGATGAAGCCCGCCCTCATCAGCTGCGCGCCGCGGTATTTCAGCATTACTGGTCCACGCACCTTCCGGTTTCTTGCCGGATCCAGGGGAACACCACGGTGCGGCCCTCGAGATCGCTCGCCCGGAACGTGACACCGCAGATGTAGTACGGGAAGAACGCCCCGTACGAGCCGACGCGCGCCAGCTTGCGGTAGATCTCCGGCAGGCGCTGGATCGTCGCGTCGAGGCGATCCAGGTCGTTGTTGACGAACGGGGCCAACCGGGCCAACTGGTCAACGGTGTTGTTCAACGGTGCTCGTCCCCGGCTGAGGAGGTCGGCGAGCGACGTGGTTCCGTTGTCCAGGGATTCGATCGCGGTGCCGATCGGATCGCGATCCGCGGACAGCCCCTCGATGAGTTGGCTGAGCCTGTCGATGGCGCCGGTGAATTCGTCACCGTCCTTGGACAGGGTGTCGAGCGTGTCGCGCAGATTGACGATCAACTGTTCGACGACCTGATTGTTGTCCGCCAGAGAATTGGTGAACGACGACGACTTCGACAGCAGTGATTCCAGGGTGCCGCCCTGGCCTTGCAGGATTTGGATCAGCGAGCTGGTGAGCCCGTTGACATCCTCCGGGTTGAGACCCTGGATGACGGGTTTCAGGCCGCCGAGCAGCAAGTCGAGGTCGAGTGCGGGTGCGGTGCGGTCGGCCGGTATCTGGGCGCCGACAGGCAGAATTCGTGCGGAGTCAGGCGTATCGATGAGTTCCAGGTAGCGGTCACCGACCAGGTTGAGATAGCGGATCGCCGCCTTGGTGCCGGTGGTCAGCTTGGTGTTGCGGTCGGCGTCGAACTTGACGAGCACCTTCCTGTCGGCCTGCAGCGACACGTTCTTCACGGTGCCGACGCGGATCCCGGCGATCCGCACGCTGTCGCCCGCCTTGAGTCGCGACGCATCGACGAAGACGGCTGAATACCCGTCTGTCGAACCGGTTCTCGACTCGCTGAAGACCACGAACAGGAAGGCGGTCAGCACCATCATGACCACCCCGAAGATGCTGAATTTGATCAGCGTGCCCGTTGAACGCGTCATCCTGGCATCCCAATCTGCGCGGTGTTGCGCGGCGGCCCGGGCAGGGGCCCGAACAGCCAGTTCTTGAGGCCCTCGGAGTTCAGCAGGATGCCCGCGTTGCCGTACTGGTTCGGGTTGGTCCCGACATCTCCGACGATCATCGGCGGCACGAACTCCGGCGGCAGTTCCGGCAGACCCAATTCCGTGCAGTAGTCACGGCCCCCGCTGGAGGCGGCGACCTTCGGCAGGTCACGCGGATAGCGATAGCGCTCGACGCCGAGCGTCAGACCTGCGTTGACAAGGACGCCGGAGTACTGCGGTCCGGATTTCGAGAACGGAACCAGTCCGCCGATTCCGCACCACAGCGAGGCCTTGTTCCTGTTGAGCAGCTCGGCGGTCGGCACCAAGACGTGGGTCACGTCCGTCAACGCCTGTCGGTTGCCGCCGATCACGTCGTTGCCGATGTCGGCCAAACCGATTGCACTGATCAGGAATTCGTCGAGATTGTGCTGCTGGTCGACGATCGAGTTGCTGACCTCGGTGGTGTTCTCGATCGTCGTCATGAGGTCCTGCGATCCGTCACCGTACGCGGTGAACGCCGGCACCGCCGCTTCGATGTCGTGTGCGAGGTTCGGCAGGCTCGGCTCGATCTTCGCCAGCAGCGCGTTGAAGTCCTCGAGCGTCTGGCCGAACTTTTCGCCCCGGCCGTTGAAAGCGGACGCGATCGCGCCAAGAGTCTGGTTGAGCTTGGCCGGGTCGATCTTGTCGAGGACCTGAACCAGTTGCTGGAACACGGTATTCACCTCGACGGTCACATGCTTGCTCTGAATGACCTGCCCGGCACGAAGTCGGTCTGCCGACGGATCCGTCGGCGCGTTCATCTGGACGAACTTCGCACCGAAGACGGTCGTCGAGGTGATGTCGACGTCGACGTTGCCCGGTATGAGCCGCAGCGCGGACCGGTCCATCGCCAGGTGAAGCGCGGCGGTGCCGTCGGGGCGCTGCTCGATCTTCTCGACCTGGCCGACCTGGACGCCGCGCATCTTCACCTTGGCGTCGGGGTTCATCACCAGACCCGCACGATCCGAAATCACCGTCACCGGAACGG
This sequence comes from Mycolicibacterium malmesburyense, assembly GCF_001050015.1. The sequence continues at coordinate 72,014 of NZ_CVTB01000099.1, read as the reverse complement.
TATCGGCCCAGTCCCCCCGGAACAGGCTGACGGCCAGGGCGATGATCAGCCCGATGGCCACGATCAAGCCCAGGCCCGTCAGAGGGCGAACGACACTGCTCTTCATCGGCGCGACCTATCCCGACAGGTTGAAGTTGCCGTTGGAACCGTAGATGGACAGTGAGACCAGTAGGGTCACCGAGACGACGACCACCAGCGAGGTGCGCACCGCGTTGCCGACCGCGACCCCCACACCCGAGGGCCCGCCCGAGGCAAAGTAACCGAAGTAGGTGTGGATCAACAAGATCGTGATCGCCATCAACACCGCCTGCAGAAACGACCACAACAAATCGATCGGGTTCAAAAACGTGTCGAAATAGTGGTCATACAGTCCCCCGGACTGACCGAACAGAACCACCGTGGTGAACTGCGACGCCACGAACGACAAGATCACCGCGATCGAATACAGCGGCGTGATCGCCACCATCCCCGCCACGATGCGCGTGGAAACCAGATACTCCACCGGCCGAATCGCCATCGACTCCAGCGCATCGATCTCCTCGTTGATGCGCATCGCACCCAACTGCGCGGTCACCCCGGCCCCGAACGTGGCCGCCAACCCGATCCCGGCCACCACCGGCGCCGCGATACGCACATTGATGAACGCGGCCAAAAACCCCGTCAGCGCCTCGATACCGATATCGCCCAACGACGAATAACCCTGCACCGCCAACGTCCCACCGGCCGCCAACGTCAAAAACCCCACGATCGCGACCGTGCCGCCGATCATCGCCAACGTGCCCGCACCCATCGAGATCTCGGCGATCAACCGCACGATCTCCTTGCGGAAATGCACCGCCGCGTGCGGTACCCCACCCAGGGCGCGCAGATAGAACAGCATGTGATCGCCGATGCGACCCAAGAAGTCGACCGGACGGCGCATACCCGCCGTCAGCCGCGGATACGTGCTGCGAAGTACTTGAACCGTGCCCACCGACGACCCCCGTTAACCCGTCGTCATCCGGATACCGATCGCGGTCACGACGACGTTGATCACGAACAACGCCATGAACGCGTACACCACTGTCTCGTTGACGGCGTTACCGACCGCCTTCGCACCACCGCCGGTGATGGTCAGGCCGCGAAAACACGCCACCAGGCCCGCGATCAGGCCGAACAACGCCGCCTTCACACACGAGATGATCACCTCGGGCACCCCGGTCAACAACGTGATCCCGGCGGCGAACGCCCCCGGGTTCACATCCTGGATGAACACCGAAAACGTATAGCCACCCAAGATCCCGATGATCACCACCAGGCTGTTGAGCAGCAGCGCCACCAACCCCGAGGCCAACATCCGCGGCGTGACCAACCGCTGCACCGGGTTGATGCCCAACACCTCCATCGCATCGATCTCCTCGCGGATCGTGCGCGACCCCAGATCGGCACACATCGCCGTCGCACCGGCACCGGCCACGATCAACACCGTCACGATCGGGCCCACCTGCGTCACCGCACCGAACGCCGCACCCGCCCCCGACAGATCAGCCGCACCCAACTCCCGCAACAAGATGTTGAGCGTGAACGACACCAGGACGGTGAACGGAATCGCCACCAACAACGTCGGCGCCAACGACACCCGGGCGATGAACCAACACTGCTCCAGGAACTCCCGCCACTGAAACGGCCGACGGAACACGAAGCGCACCGCATCAGCCGACATCGCGAACAACGCCCCGACCGCCTGCATCGGCCCCGCCAGATTCCGCAACGGCGGCAGACCGGCAGACCACCGCTCCGGTGCGTCGGTCACCACGACCCCACGACCCCGTGTGCGGCCGTCATCGCGAAGCACCTGACGGGGTCGCCGGCGACATCGGGCCTCCTGATTACGCGCGGGCGCGTCGACGGCCCGTGTCTCGACCCGCAGCGTCGCAGTGAAACGCGCACCGGCACAGTGAGCGTCCCGCTTACCGGGACGACCGATGAACGGAACACCCGCCCGCGGCGTGACCGGCGCGTGGCAGGCTGTGGGCGTGACCGATACCGCAGCCTTCCTCGCCCGCGTCGAGAACGACCGCCGCGAGACGCCCACCCCATCCGGTGTGCTGCGCTACTACGACGTCGGTGACGGTCCCGTTCTGCTGTTTCTTCACGGCTCCGGGCCCGGCGTCACCGGCTGGCGCAACTTCCGGGGTGTCCTACCCACCTTCGCCCAGCATTTCCGTTGCCTCATCCTGGAATTCCCGGGTTTCGGGGTCAGCGACGACTTCGGCGGCCATCCGATGATCACTGCGCAGGGCGCGGTGGTGCCGTTCCTCGACGCGCTGGGCGTCGACCGCGTCGACATCGTCGGGAACTCGATGGGCGGCGGCGTCGGCATCAACTTCGCGATCAACAACCCCGACCGCATCGGCCGGTTGGTCACGATCGGCGGGATCGGAACCAACATCTTCAGTCCGGGTCCGAGCGAAGGGATCCGGCTGCTTCAGGAGTTCACCGAGGAACCCACCCGTCAGCGGCTGATCGACTGGCTCAACTCGATGGTCTATGACCAGTCCCTGGTCACCGAGCAGTTGATCGAGGAGCGCTGGCAGTTGGCGACCGATCCGGAGACGCTGGAGTCCGCCCGGCGCATGTACGGCAAGAAGGCCTTCGCGCAGATGATGGCGTTCATGCGCAGCAGCGACGCGCCGCTGCCGTGGGCGCAGATGCACAAGGTCGCCGCGCCGACGCTGTTGACGTGGGGGCGTGACGACCGGGTCAGCCCGCTGGACATGGCGCTGATCCCGATGCGCACCATCCCCAACGCCGAACTGCACGTGTTCCCGAACTGCGGGCATTGGGCGATGATCGAGGCCAAGGCGGCGTTCGAAAGCGCCGTGTTGGCGTTCCTGACCCGGGACGCTTAGCCCGCGACACCTAGGACGTGGCGAGCAGTCGAAAGCCCTTGTAACCCGCGGCGGCCACTTCGGCGCAGATGTCGAGGTAGACGCCGAAACCGCCGATGAACAACATGAATCCGCGCGGTTTACCCGGCACGTTGGCGCCCATGTACCAGGAGTTGGCCTTCGGGAACAAGGTCGCTTCCGCGCGGCGATTGCACTCGGCGATCCAGTTGTCCACGGCCTCGTCGGTGGCTTCGATTGCGGTGTACCCGTGCCCGTCGAGATAGGAGATGGCCTCGGCGATCCAGTTCACGTTCGCCTCGGCGTGCAGCACCATGTTCGCGAGCACCGCGGGCGCACCGGGACCCGATACCAGGAACAGGTTCGGGAAGCCGTCCACTCCGAGACCGAGATAGGTGCGCGGACCGTCCGCCCAGTCGTCGCGCAGCCGCTGTCCGCCCCGACCGACGATGTCGATCTTGCCCAGCGCACCGGTCATAGCATCGAACCCGGTGGCGAGCACGATCGCGTCGACGTCGTAACGGGCGTCGGTGGTGTTGATGCCCTCGGCGTCGATGGACTCGATCGGTGTCTTCCGCACGCTGATCAGGCTCACGTGCGGTTGGTTGAAGGTCTGAAAATAGTTGGTGTCGGTACAGATTCGTTTCGTACCGATGGGATGGTCGTTCGGGATGAGCAGCTCGGCGACCTCGGGGTCGTCGATCACCGCCCGGATCTTCTCCTCGTAGAACTTGCGGGCTTCCTCGTTGGCGGCCATATCGATCATCTGATCGCTGAACGTCTTCGAGAACAGCACACCCCCGAGTTCCCAGCGCTTCTCGAACGCCGCGCGACGCTCCTCGGGCGTGACCTCCATCGTCAGCTTCGGATGGGCGATGTGCGGTGAGCCGCCGCCGCTGCGCCACGACATTCGGCGACGTTCGGCGTAGGTTGCCTTGACGTGCGCCCGGTCTTCGTCGGTCAACGGCCGATTACCAGCGGGCACACTGTAATTCGGCGTCCGCTGGAACACGTAGAGACGATCGGCCTGTTCGGCGATCACCGGAATCGACTGGATGCCCGACGAACCCGTCCCGATGACCGCGACCCGCTTGCCGGTGAAGTCGACGGGCTCGTGCGGCCAGTGCGCGGTGTGGTACAGCTCCCCCGCGTAACCGTCCAGGCCGGGAAAGTCCGGCGTCAACGCCGCGGACAGCGGACCGGTCGCCATCACGCAGAACCGCGCCGTGACGATCTCACCCGCGTCGGTCGACACCGTCCAGCGCAGGTTGTCCTCGTCGAGCACCGCGGAGGTGACCCGGGTGTTGAACGTGATGCCGTCGCGCAGGTCCAGCTTGTCGGCGACCCAGTTCATGTAGCGCAGGATCTCGGCCTGCGTCGCGTACTTCTCCGACCAGTCCCACTCCTGCTCGAGCTGGGGATCGAACGAGTAGCAGTAGTCGACGCTTTCGACGTCGCAGCGCGCTCCCGGATAGCGGTTGTAATACCAGGTGCCCCCGATCTCCGGCGCCGCCTCGAACACGCGCACCGACAAACCCTGCGACCGCAGCCGGTGCAGCGCGTACAGCCCGGCGAAGCCGGCGCCGACCACCACCGCGTCCACGCTTGACCGCTCCTCGGAAATGCCCACGCAGCCACGGTAGGTCGTGGTGGACCCGGTGGAGCGGGAGTTTCCCGATGACCGGGCGATCGAGCCGGGACCGTTCCGCACATCGGAAGCACCGGTCGACCCGACTCCCGGCGGCGGTGAAGATCGGCGCATGTCACAGACCGACGCCTGCGGGACGCGGGTCGATGCCACCGTTCGCGTCGATCTGGACGGCACCCGACACCACCTCCGCTGGCCGCGCGACAAGACACTGGTCGACGCGATGCTCGACGCCGGCGTCGACCCGCCGCACTCGTGCCGGGAAGGCCACTGCGGCTCATGCGTCGCGACCGTGGTGTCCGGCGAGGTCGACATGGCCACCTGCGAGATCCTCGAGCCCGACGACGTGGCCGAGGGCCTCATCCTCGGCTGTCAGGCCCGACCGGTCAGCGACGATCTGCACGTCGAGTACTGAGCCGGAAACGCCGCCCGCTGACCGGGATTTGATCCCGTTCGCGCTTCCGGTGCGGTAGACCATCAAGTGCAGCCGATAGTGAGGACATCAGCATGAGTGAGCGCGTACTCGACCGGGTGATGCAGCTGGCCGAGCAGTTCAAGGATCAGGGCGCCGAAGCCGAGAAGATCGGACGGTTGACCGACGCCACGGTCAAGTCGATGAAGGCCGCCGGGTCCATCCGCCTGCTGCAACCCAAGAAGCACGGCGGTTACGAGGCTCATCCGCGCGAGTTCGCCGAAACCGTGATGGTCACCGCGGCCCTGGACCCCGCGGCCGGCTGGGTCAACGGCGTGGTGGGCGTGCACCCCTACCAACTCGCCTACGCCGATCCGCGCGTCGGCGAGGAGGTCTGGGCCGACGACATCGACACCTGGATGGCGTCGCCGTACGCACCGCAAGGTGTGGCCAAGCCCGTCGACGGCGGTTACCTCTTCAACGGGCGCTGGCAGTTCAGCTCGGGGACCGACGCGTGCGACTGGATCATCCTCGGCGCGATGATCGGCGACGAGGACGGCAAACCGCTGATGCCGCCGCAGATGCTGCACATGATCCTTCCGCGACAGGACTACGAGATCGTCGAGGACTCGTGGGACGTCGTCGGACTGCGCGGCACCGGGTCCAAGGACGTCATCGTCAAGAACGCGTTCGTGCCGGAGTACCGGACGATGGACGCGATGAAGGTGATGGACGGCACCGCCCAGCGCGAGGCCGGCATGACCGAGCCGCTGTACCTGATGCCGTGGTCGACGATGTTCCCGCTCGGCATCTCCGCCGCCACGATCGGCATCGCCGAGGGTGCGCTGGCCGCGCACCTGGACTACCAGCGCGAGCGCGTGAACTCCAGCGGCGTCGCGATCAAGGACGACCCCTACGTCATGTACGCGATCGGCGAAGCCGCCGCCGACATCAATGCCGCACGCCAGGAGCTGCTCGCCAACGCCGACCGCATCTACGACATGGTCGCCGCGGGCAAGGAGGTCAGCTTCGAGGACCGGGCCGCGGGTCGTCGCACCCAGATCCGTGCGGTGTGGCGCGCGGTCTCCGCCGTCGACGAGATCTTCGCCCGGTCGGGCGGTAACGCCGCGCGCATGGACAAGCCGCTGCAGCGGTACTGGCGCGATGTGCACGTCGGCCAGCTGCACGCGATCCACGTGCCCGGCACGGTGTTTCACGCCTCGGCGCTCAGCTCGCTGGGTGTGGATCCGCAGGGTCCGCTGCGGGCGATGATCTAGAAAGGGCACCATGAGCGATCTCAAGAGCCTCGGATACGTCAAGGTTCAGGCCACCGACATCGACCGCTGGCGTCAGTTCGCGTTCAAGGTCCTCGGGTTCGCCGAGGGTTCCGGTCCGGACGAGGACGCGCTGTACCTTCGCATGGACGAGCGCGCCGCCCGCATCATCGTGGTTCCCGGCGATGTCGACAAGATCGTGACCGTCGGTTGGGAGGTCCGCGACCACGCCGCGTTGACCCGGGTGAAAGCGGCCCTCGACCGCGCGGGCGTACCGGTCAAGGAACTTTCGCTCGAGGAGGCCGATTCCCGGCGCGTCGAAGAGGTGATCGCGTTCGACGATCCCGCGGGAACCTCCACCGAGGTCTTCCACGGCGCGGTGCTCGACCACAGCCCGGTGGTGACGCCGTACGGCGCCCGGTTCGTCACCGGCGACCAGGGACTGGGCCACGTCGTGCTGCCGGCCCTCGACGTGCCCGGCCTGTTTCAGTTCTACACCGAGGTCCTGGGATTCAAGTCGCGCGGCGCGTTTCGCGTGCCGACGCCGCCGGAGTTCGGACCGCTGCGGGTGCGGTTCCTCGGGATCAACGCGCGTCACCACAGCCTGGCGATCTGTCCCGCGATGACGCTGCGCGACCCCGGCCTGATCCACCTGATGGTGGAGGTCGACAGCCTCGACGCGGTCGGACAGGCGCTCGACCGGGTGAACAAGGACGGCTTCCAGTTGTCCTCGACGCTGGGCAGGCACACCAACGACAAGATGGTGTCGTTCTACGTCCGAGCGCCCGGCGACTGGGACATCGAGTTCGGCACCGACGGTATGCGGGTCGACGAAACGTACTACACCGCAGAGGAAATCACCGCCGACAGCTACTGGGGCCACGAGTGGGTGTCCGACCTGCCTGCGGCGATGCGCCCGTGAGCGGCGACGTCATCCCTCTGCCGGCGGCGGACATCGCGCAGTGGGATGACGAGGCCGACGTCGTCATCGCCGGTTTCGGCATCGCCGGAGCCGCCGCGGCCGTCGAAGCCGCGCGTGCCGGCGCCGATGTGCTGGTCCTCGAGCGCACCGGCTCATGGGGCGGCGCCGCGTCGATGGCGGGCGGGTTCATCTACCTGGGCGGCGGCACGCCGATCCAAAAAGCCTGCGGCTTCGACGATTCCGTCGCGAACATGGCCGCGTACCTCAACGTCGCAATGGGACCCGGCGCCGACGAGAAGCGCATCGCCGACTACTGCGACGGCAGCCTCGAGCACTTCGACTGGCTCGTCGGCTGCGGCGTGCAGTTCAAGCCGGAGTTCTTCGGCGAGCCCGGCTGGGAGCCGATGGGCGATCAGGGGCTGATGTTCAGCGGCGGCGAGAACTCCTACCCGTTCAACACCATCGCCGAACCGGCGCCCCGCGGGCACGTCCCACAGATGTCGAACAAGAAGCAGGGCGAGGCGAGCGCCGGCTACATGCTGATGAAGCCGCTCGTCGAGACCGCCACCGCGGCGGGAGCGCGGGCGATCTACGACGTCCGCGTGCAACGGTTGATCGTCGAGTCCGACGGGCGGGTGGTCGGCGTGTATGCGCGCCGCTACGGCGAGGAGATCGCGGTGCGGGCACGCCGCGCAGTGGTGCTCGCGATGGGCAGCTTCGCCTACAACGAGGCCATGGTCGCCCAGTACGCGCCGCGCATCGCCGGGCGGCCCGCCGCCGCGATCGAACAGCACGACGGTCAGGCCATCCGGATGGCCCAGGCGCTCGGCGCCGACCTCGCGCACATGGACGCCACCGAGGTGGCCATCTTCATCGACCCGCAGCAGTTGGTGCGGGGCATTCTGGTCAACGGCCGCGGCCAGCGCTATGTCGCCGAGGACACCTATCCCGGCAGGGTCGGGCAGTTGACCCTCTATCACCAGGACAACTCGGCGTTTCTGATCATCGACGAGCAGGCCCAGGAGGAGGCGATGGCCTCCCTGTCGCCGCAGTTGATGATGCGTCCGCCGACGTGGGTGTGCGAGACGGTGGCCGAACTCGAGTCGGAGATTGGTCTGCCGCCGGGCTCGCTTCAGGCGACCGTATCGGCGTACAACGCGAGCGCCGCCGTAGGCGAGGATCCGCTGCTGCACAAGAAGCCGCAGTGGCTGCGACCGATCGGCGCCCCGGTGGGCGCGATCGACCTGCGCGAGAGCACCGGCGGGTTCACCTTGGGCGGGCTGCTGACGTCGTTGGACGCCGAGGTGCTGCACGTCAACGGCGAGCCGATCCCCGGCCTGTTCGCGGCGGGACGCTGCACCGCGGGGCTCGCGGCGTGGGGTTATGCAAGCGGGATCTCGTTGGGCGACGGCAGCTTCTACGGCCGTCGCGCGGGACGCAGCGCCGCGGCCGCCTAGTCCCTGACCGCCTGCCCGCGTGGTACAGGATGGACGCATGAAGGCCGTCAGCTGTGAACGTGGCACCCTGTCCGTCGTCGACCTCCCGTCCCCCGCCCCGGCCCGCGGTCAGCTGCTGCTCGAGGTGCGGCGCTGCGGCATCTGCGGATCCGATCTGCACGCCAAGGACCACGCCGACGAGCTGACCGACGTGATGGACGAGGTCGGTTACCCGGACTTCATGCGCCAGGACACGCCGGTCGTCTTGGGCCACGAGTTCGTCGGCGAAGTGGCCGAGCGCGGCCCTGGTGCGCCCAAGGAGTTCAAGGTCGGGGCCCCCGTGGTGTCGTTTCCCATGGTGCGGGCGGCCGGCGGAGTGCACATGACCGGGCTGTCGCCGCTTGCACCCGGCGCGTACGCCGAGCACGTCCTGGCCGAAGCCTCGATGAGCTTCGTCGTCCCGAACGGGCTCGACCTCGACATCGCTGCGCTGACCGAACCGATGGCGGTGGCCCTGCATGCGGTGCGCCGCAGCCAGATCGGCAAGCGAGATGTCGCGATCGTGATCGGTTGTGGGCCGGTTGGTCTCGCGGTGATCTGTCATCTCAAGGCGCTCAAGGTGCAGACGATCGTGGCGAGCGACTTCTCGGCGACCCGCCGCGAGATGGCCTCGCGCTGCGGCGCCGACGTCGTCGTCGACCCGGCCGTCGACTCCCCGTACACGGCCGCCGGTGAGTCCGGGGCCGTCACCGAAGCCCAGCAGCTGTTCGAACTCGCCGTCGGCACGATGGAGAAGCTGCGCCGCGTGCCCGGCTGGTCGCACCTGTACCGGGTCGCCGACAGGCTGGGCGCAGCGTCCCCGAAGCGACCGGTGGTCTTTGAATGCGTCGGCGTGCCCGGGATCATCGACGGCATCATCCGCGCGGCGCCCGTGCAGTCGCGGGTCGTCGTGGTCGGCGTGTGCATGGGTACGGACCACTTCCGTCCGGCGGTCGCGAACGGCAAGGACATCGACCTGCGGTTCGTGTTCGGCTACACACCGCTGGAGTTCCGCGACACGCTGCACCTGCTCGCCGACGGCAAGGTGGACGCATCGGCGCTCGTCACCGGCACCGTCGGCCTCGACGGCGTGGCCCACGCCTTCGAGGTGCTGGGTGCGGCCGAAGCGCACGCCAAGATCCTGATCGACCCGCGCAGCGACGCGGTTTCGCCCTAGCCGGGTTGATCGCACGCACCTCCGGTGCGTGCGGTCAACCCGTTCAAGACACGCCGATCGCGGCCCGACGCCGCAGGTCGTTGACGTGACCGAAAGCAAACCGGGCCATTCGTGTGACACCCCGCACACCGACATGCTACAAATAGGCATATTCCTATTAGAAATATCGCTGCCTGTCGCAGCTCGCCCTCCGGAGGCCTCATGACACCGACCGTCGAAACCCCCAGCGCCGTTCTCGACCGCGTATCGCTGGTTCTTGATGCCTTCGACGGACCGGGCCGACTGACACTGGCCCAGATCGTGCGCCGCACCGGACTACCCCGGTCGTCGGCGCACCGCATGCTCGAGCGCCTCGTCCAGCTGCGCTGGCTGCGACGCAACGGGCGCGATTACGAGTTGGGCATGCGGCTGGTCGAATTGGGTTCGCTCGCCGTGCACCAGGACCGCCTGCACCGCGCGGCGGTACCCCTGCTGCACGACCTGCATCGCGCCACCGGTCTCGTTGTCCACCTCGCCGTGCTCGACGGTACCGATGTCGTGTACCTGGAGAAGATCGGTGACGGGTTGGGCGCGGCCATTCCCAGCCGCGTCGGCGGGCGCCACCCCGCGCACTGCTCGGCGTTGGGCAAGGCGATGCTGGCCGCCGCCACCGACCTGAATTACGACACGATCGACCTGACGAACCGCCGTACGAAGTACTCCATCGGATCGCCCGTCCAGTTGCGCACCGAGCTGGCCAAGGTGCGCTCGCACGGGATCGCGTTCGACCGCGAGGAGGCGCTGACCGGATTCGGTTGCGTAGCAGCGCCGATCGGCGGCCAGGGCGAGGCGGTCGCGGCCGTGTCGGTGTGCGGCCCGATGAACCGCATGATGTTCGACCAGCGCCTCGTCGCGCCGGTGCGGATGACCGCCATGGCGGTGTGGCGCAACGCCGAGGACGGTCCGCGGCGAGTGGCGCCGACGCTGCAGCAGGCCCGGCCGCTGCGGAACGTCCCTGCACCGCGGCCCACGGCCCCCCGCGAGCCGGTGCTGCAGTACGCGTGACACTCGACCCGCAGATCGCCGAGCTGATCGAGGCGCTCGACTCCGGCTTTCCTCCGGTGCACACCATGTCCGGCGCCCAGGCGCGAGCGACCATCCGATCGCGGTTCGTGGCACCCGCGGAGCCCGAGGCCGTCGGGTCCGTCACCGATGTCACCATCCCCGGCGGCGTCGAGGTCCGGGTGTACCGGCCGGCGGCCGATGACCCGCTGCCGGTCGTGGTGTACGCCCACGGGGGCGGTTTCGTGTTCTGCGACCTCGACAGCCACGACGGGCTGTGCCGCAACCTGGCGAACCTCCTTTCCGCGGTGGTGATCTCCGTGGACTACCGGCTGGCGCCCGAAGCCAGGTGGCCGGCCGCGGCGGAAGACGTATACGCGGCGACGCGGTGGGCGGCCGAGCACGCGGCGGAGTTCGGTGGCGACCCGGACAGGCTCGCGGTGGCGGGCGACAGCGCCGGCGGCAACCTCGCGGCGGTCACCGCCCTCATGGCGCGCGACCGCGGCGAGCCCGCGCTGTCCGCCCAGTTGCTGATCTACCCGATGATCGCCGCGGACTTCGAAACCGAGTCATACCGGCTCTACGGCAAGGGTTTCTACAATCCTCAGCCCGCGCTGCAGTGGTACTGGGACCAGTACGTGCCCTCCCCCGCCGACCGCACCCACCCGTATGCGTCGCCGCTCCAGGCGCACCTCGACGGACTGCCACCGGCCGTGACGGTGATCGCGGGTCACGATCCGCTCCGAGACGAGGGCGTTGCCTACGCCGATGCGCTGGAAGCCGCGGGTGTTGCCGTGGCGCGGTGCACCTTCGACGGCGGGATCCACGGTTTCATGACGATGCCGATGCTCGACATCGCGCACGAAGCGCGGCGCCAAGCGACGCAAGAACTCGCGAAGGTGTTGTGAGGCTTTCCGACTAGACCTTCGTCACCGGTCCGTAGCGCTGGTGCGGGTCGAGCACGCAGTGGGTCCGGCCGAACACCGTGACCATGCACTTGTTGTTGTGGTTGCAGCGACTGCGCGTGTCGTGGTCGGCGATCATCGCGTTGACCAGATCGGGTTCGCGCAGCAGCGCCCTGCCCATCGCCATGAAGTCGAAGCCCTCGCGCAACCCCGTCTGGAGGTGCTCGTAATTCGTGATACCGCCCAGCAGAATCAGTTTGGTGTTGCAGACCACCCGCACGAACTGCCGTGCCGCGTCGAGCATGTACAGATCGCGGTACGGATAACTGCCCATGACCCGTTTCCCCGCGAGGCGCACGCCGGGCCGCAACGCAGATGGCATCACCTTCGCGAACTCCTTGACCGGGACGTCGCCCCGGAACAGGTACATCGGCTTGTAGACCGACGAACCCTGGGTGAGCTCGATGGCGTCCAGCGCGGAGTCGGCGTCGAGCAGCTGCGCGGTCCGTAGGGCCTCGTCGATCCAGATACTGCCGGGCAGCCCGTCGTCCATGTCGAGTTTGGCGATGACCGCGATCTGATCCTTAACGACGTCCCGGACCCGGGTCGCTATTTCGCGGACCAACCGCGACCGGTTGTCGATCGAACCGCCGTATTCGTCCTTGCGCCGGTTGATCCGCGCGCTGAGGAACGAGCTCGGCAGGTAGAGATGCCCGAAGTGCAGTTCGACGGCGTCGAAGCCGGCGTCGATGGCCACCTGCGCCGCCGCGGCGAATTGTCCGATCACGGCGCGGATCTCGTCGCGGGTGATCTCGCGACAGTAGGCGAAGGAGGTGGGGTTGACGAAGCGGCTGGGCGCGACGGCCCTGGCGCCGGTCAACTTCTTCGGAGCGACGACGCCGGCGTGGCCGAGCTGCGCAGAGATCGCCGCTCCCGTGGCGTGCACGGCGTCGGTGAGCCTGCGCAGTCCGGGCAGCGCCGCCGGGCTCATCACGATCTGGCCGGGCGCGCTGGCGCCCTCCTTCGAGACGCAGCAGTACGCGACCGTCGTCATGCCCACCCCGCCCTTGGCGAATGCGACGTGGAAGTCGATCAGGTCGTCGGTGACCATGCCGTCGGGTGAGCGGCCCTCCGACGTCGCGGCCTTGATGACCCGGTTACGCAGCTTCACCGGACCGAGCCGGGACGGCGCGAACGGGTCCAGCGTTTCAACGGTCATCGGATTACGGTGCCCCCCCGCCGCGGCCGTGGTCAACGGTGTCGTCCCGATGGCCGGGAGTGTCATCGTCACCGTGGGCGTCGCCGCCCTAATGTCGGGCCATGGCCGACGGTGAGGTGTTCGTCATCGACAGGGTCATCACCCGGCCCGGATGCGCACGGCGTTTCGTCGACACGTACCTGGCCGAATACGCGCCCGGTGCGCGCGATCGGGGGATGACGCTTCGCGACGTGCTCGTCAGCCCACCGATCTGGTTCGACGACCAATCCAACGTGATCACCGTGACGTGGTCGCTGCCCAGCCCGCAAGCCTGGTGGGAGATGACGTGGAAGGGCAGGCCCGATGCCACGCTCGGAGCGTGGTGGGACGGCGTGGCCGAACTGGTCGTCCAGCGCACCCGCAGCGTCGCCGCCGCGGCAGCGGATGTGGACGGCCTCTGCGATGTATAGCGTCATCCGCCTGATCGATGTGGTCGGTGCGCCCGAACGTGATCGCCTGCTCAGTGCGCTGCGGGAGGCGTCGGCGGCCAGCGGCGCGGCCCACGCTCTGGTGCAGCCGACGCTGCCGGGCGTGCGCAACGGCGGCGACATCCTGGTGCATCTGCGGTTCGACGATGCCGACGAATGGTTCTCGGTGGCAACGTCTTTCGAAGCATTGTTCGACCGCCCCGAAGTCACCCGCGTCAACGGCGCCACCTACACCGGCGACCCGAGCGTTGCGCGGGACATCTCCGCCACCGTCTACCGGACACTGCTGCTGCGGGTGCAACCGGACACCGACGAGGCGACGGTGGCGCGGTTCGAGGACGATCTGCGGCTGCTTCCCCGCTATGTCACCTCGATCGGCACATGGCAGCTCAGTCGCGTCGACTCGGCCGTCGGCGCCTCACCGTGGACCCACGTCTTCGAGCAGGAGTTCCGCGACCTCGACGGCCTGACCGGTCCGTACCTCATGCACCCCATTCACTGGGCGTACGTGGACCGCTGGTTCGACCCCGAGTGTCCCGACGTCATCGTCCGCGACCGGGTCTGCCACAGCTTCTGCAGCCTGACGTGACAGTGATTTGGGTGCGCTACCAGTCGCTCACCGATTGTTAGTGCACCGAAATCGCTAGAGGCCGGCGGGCAGGATGTTCGGGTTCGCCGTCGCGGGCGGTTCCAGCGGCGGCAACTCGGCGGTGCCGTCGAGGCTGTGCACGGTCAGTCCCTGCGACCACGGATAGTGCAGGCTGAAGGCGACCAGCCCGGTGCGCTCGGCAGCCGGGCGGTGGCACATCGCCAGCACCGTCTCGGCCAGATACTCCACCGGCTCGGTCGGAAAGCTGTCCGGAATGAGTTGCGCCGCACCGGGAGTGCGGATGGCCGTCGACGGGCCGACGCAGTTCACCGCGATGTTCGAGTCGAGGAGTTCGGCGGCCACTCCTTGGGTGAAGCGGTGGAGGGCCGCCTTGCAGGAGGCGTAGACGACGTCGCCCGACGTCTTGTTGTACTCGCGGTACGGCCGCACCGGGGCGACACCGGTGACCGACCCGATGTTGACGATCCAGCCGGCACCCCGCTTCCGCATGTGCGGCACGGCGGCCTTGGTCAACACGAACGGCGTGCGCAGATAGTGCTCGACGGTGCGGTCGAAGGTGTCCAGGCCCATCTCCTCGACCCGGGCATAGTCGGCGAAACCCGCGTTGTTGACGAGAATGTCGAGCCCACCCGCGCGTTCGACGACCTCGTCGATCAGCCCGCCCCGCTGATCGGGGTCCTCGAGGTCGGCGGCGATGCCGATCGCCGTCCCGCCCGCCGCCTCGATCAGCTCGATGGTCTCGGCGATCGTTCCCGGCAGGGCCGTCGCGGCGCCGCCGCGTATCGACGCCGACGGCTCGAACGACCGGGCCGTGACCGCCACCGTCGCGCCTTCCGCGGAAAGACGTTGCGCCACAGCACGTCCGATGCCCCGGCTGCTACCGGTGACCAGTGCCGTCTTTCCCGCCAGTAGGCCGGTCATCGGATCACGAAGTGTTCTTCGACGGGCGCCCGATGCTGGTGCCAGATGTCGACCAGGCGGTACGGCGTCGCGACGACCACGCGGCCGGACGCCGAACGGTAGTAGGTGTGTGCGTTCGGGGTATGGCACCACACCGTCCGCGACATCGCCTCGTCGATCTGCGCGACGTAATCGTCGTAGGCCTCCCGCGTCACCTCGATGGTGGCGGCATCGCGCAGCGCGAGCAGTTGCAGGCATTCCATCATGTAGTGCGCGAGCACCTCCATGGAGAAGTTGGCGCCCGCGCCGTGGCCCGGGCTGTAGTTGGGCGCCGAGGTGATGAACAGGTTCGGGAAGCCCGGCACGGTCCCACCGCGGTATGCGCGGGGACTGTCGCCCCACTCCTCGCGCAGTGTCCTGCCGTCGCGGCCGCGGATGTCGACCGTGGACAGGAAGTCGAGGTGGTAGCCGGTGGCGTAGATGATCACGTCGAGATCGATCTGCCGGCCATCCTCGGTGACGATGCCCGCGGCGTTGACGGCGGCCGGTTCGCTCGCCTCCACGTCGACGTGCTCCCGCGTCAGCGCCGCGTAGTAGCCGCCCGGGTCGCGGATGATGCGCTTGCCGTACGGCGCGAAGTCGGGGGTGACCTTCTTCGCCAGCTCCGAATCCTCGCCGAACGTCTGGTTGATGTACTCCAGGCACATCTGCAGCAGGACGTCGTTGGCCTGCGAGATCGACAGATGTTCCCTCGCCCACTCGGGGTCGCGCAGGATGACCGGATAGTTGTTGTCGGCCGTCGCCCAATAGGACTTCAGCCGGTGCCAGTTCGCGTAATACGGCAGGTGCCGTCCGAGATACCGCCGGTACTCCGGGACGTCGTCGGACAACCGCTTTCGCGGAGCCACCCAGTGCGGCTGCCGCTGGAACACGGTCAGGTGTTCGACCTCGTCCACACACGCATCGACGATCTGCACGGCGGTGCACCCCGCGCCGATGACGGCGACCCGCTTACCGGTGAGGTCGAGCGACGGATCCCACAGCGCCGAGTGAATACTGGTGCCCTCGAACGATTCTCGGCCGGGAACATCGGGCCACCGCGGCCGGTTGAGATAGCCGGCGGCGGTGACGACCACCCGGGCGTAGCTGACGTCGCGGTTGCCGTCACGGTCGACCGCGTGGATCTGCCACTGGTTGCGCGCATCGTCCCACCACAGCGCCTCGACCTCGGTGCCGAACCGGGTGTGTTCACGCAGTCCGTGCTTGTCGGCCAGGGAGACCAGGTAATCCTGATACTCCGCACCCTGCGGGTAGTAGCTCGACCAGTCGGGGTTGACCTCCCGCGAGAGCGAGTAGTACGCCGACGGCGTGTCGACACCGATTCCGGGATAGTTCGTCGTCAACCAGGTGCCGCCGACCTCGTCGTTGCGGTCGAAGATTTGATACTTCACCCCGGCGTCGGCGGCGGCCAGCGCGGTGATGATGCCGGCGATGCCGGCGCCGATGATCGCGACATTGGTCGTCGGCGGGATCGGCACGGTGCGCGGCAACGTGGGCTGGGAGAGGTGAAAGCCGCCCTGTTCGAGCAGGAGCGGGACGAATTCGTCGTCGACGTCGGAGCCGAGCGCCAACGGCAGCGCGCGGGTGAACAGGTCGATGTCGTCGGCGGCGATCGCCCCTTCGGCCCGCGGCGAGGACAGCGCCGAGACGACCGCGTCGACGAGCGCCGTCATGGTGTCGGCGTCGGTGACGCCGGCGCGCTCGGGCGGATCGGGGATGTGCGTGATCTCGGGCCCGAACCGGTCGATCACCGACGGATCACCCGTCAGCTGCGCCAGCACCGCGACCAGGACGCCGGGGTCCGCCTGACCGAGATTCGCCCTCAGTTCATCGCGGTCGACGTCCGCGGTGTGCGGCGACGGTATGGCTCGAGCGTCAGCAGTCACGGACATGAGTATCGGCGCAGCAGGGCCGACGGGGCAGTGCCCTGCCTACTGAGCGGGACATCCGTCCCTCGCGCCACGCCCGACGCGTTTACGCTGCCCGCCATGGATCTGGATGCGGTGGTCGACCAGGCGCGCAGCCACACTTTGGGCAATATCCCGCGCCGTTCGGCCCGCAGGCAACCCGGCAAGACCGCGATCATCGACGGCGATGTGGTGTTGACGTTCGCCCAATTCGACCATCTCGTCGACCGGGCCGCTGCGGCGTTACAGGACAACGGGTTCCGGCCTGGTGACCGCGTCGCGCTGTTGGCGCGCAACTGCTGGCAGTACGCGGTGCTCGCCTTCGCCACCGCACGCGCCGCAGTCGTGCTCGTGCCGGTGAACTTCATGCTGACGGCCGAGGAGATCGCCTACATCCTCGACCACAGCAAGGCCGACGGCTTCCTCGTCGAAGCCGGGCTGGCGGGGGTGGCCGAACAAGCGATGCGCATGGACGGAGCGGTGCGCACCCGGGCCGCGATCGTCCGGCCCGGACAGAGCGTTCCACCTGGCTGGGACGACTTCGCGCAATGGCTTTCCACCACCACCCCCGCGCCGAATCCACGTATCGAGGACGACCAGCTGCTGCGGTTGATGTACACCAGCGGCACGGAGTCGCGGCCCAAGGGCGCGATGCACACGAGCCGCAGCCTGATGTGGCAGTACGTCAGCACCATCGTCGCCGGCTCCATGGCCGGTGACGACGTCGAAATCCACTCGCTGCCGCTGTATCACTGCGCGCAGCTGGACAACTTCCTGGCCACCGACATCTATCTCGGTGCGACCAGCATCATTCTGCCCGGGCCCGATCCCGAGGCGGTGCTGCGCACGATCGCGCGGTACGGGGTGACCAATTATTTCGCGCCTCCGACGGTGTGGATCAGCCTGTTGCGGTGCCCGGTGTTCGACGAGGTCGATCTGTCGAGCCTGCGCAAGGGCTATTACGGCGCTTCGGCGATGCCGATCGAGATCCTCGCCGAGATCCGCGACCGGCTGCCCAACCTGAGGTTGTGGAACTTCTACGGCCAGACTGAGTTGGCGCCGCTGGCGTCCGCGCTCGGACCCGACGAGCAGGACGCCCACGCCGGTTCGGCGGGACGGCCGGTGGTCAACGTGGAGACGACGATCCTCGACGAAGACGACGCTCCGGTCGCACCCGGTGTGGTGGGTGAGATCGCCCACCGCAGCCCGCATCTGATGCTCGGGTATCTAGACGATCCGGCCAAGACGGCGGAGGCGTTCCGCGGCGGTTGGTTTCACTCCGGCGACCTCGGTTACTACGACGAGCACGGCCTCCTGCACGTGGTCGACCGCAAGAAGGACATGATCAAGACCGGCGGAGAAAACGTGGCGAGTCGCGAGGTCGAGGAGATCCTCTACCGGCACAGCGGCGTTCAGGAGGTCGCCGTCTTCGGCCTCCCCCACCCGACGTGGGTCGAGACCGTGGTCGCCGCGGTGGTCTCCCGCGAGGGCGCCGACCTGACCGAGGACGGCCTGATCGCGCACTGCCGTCAGCATCTGGCCGGGTTCAAGACGCCCAAACAGGTCTTCTTCGTCGACACACTGCCGAAGAACCCGAGCGGCAAGCTGCTGAAACGTCAACTGCGCGAACGCTTCGCGGCCGAACCGCTGAGCCACTGAGCCAGAAGGGAACTGTCTGTTGTTCACAGGACGTATCGCGCGCTTCGACGCGCCCGGAAAGCCGTTCGAGATCGAAACGGTGAACCTGGCCGAGGTCGGTCCCGGTGAGATCCTGATCAAGGTCGCCAGGACCAACATCTGCGGATCGGACCTGCACGCGTGGCACGGCACCTTCGCCACCGGCGGCCTGGGCGGACAATTTCCGACGGTGCTCGGTCACGAGATGGTGGGCGCGGTCGAGGAACTGGGCGACGGTGTCAGCGCGGACTCCAACGGCGCACGCCTCGAGAAGGGCAGCCGGGTGGTGTTCCCCTACTTCTTTTCCTGCCACCGGTGCCGAAACTGCCTGGCGGGCAGGCGCAACGCGTGCCTGAACCTCGGTATGGCCATGCTCGGACGCGCCGACGCGCCACCCTATTTCGTCGGCGGCTACGCCGACTACTTCCTGCTGCCCGCCGGAGCGGTGGTGTACACGGTGCCCGACGGGGTCAGCGACGACATCGCCTCCGGTGCCAACTGTGCACTGTCGCAGGTGATGTACGGACTCGAGCGCGTCGACCAACAACTCGGCGAGACCGTCGTCGTGCAGGGCGCCGGTGCGCTCGGTCTGTACGCGGTCGCGGTGGCCAAGGCCCGGGGCGCGGGCCGGGTCATCGCCATCGACGGTGTGCCCGAACGGCTCGAGCTGGCAACGGCGTTCGGCGCCGACGCGGTGATCGACATCAATACGGCCGCCACGGCGAAGGGCCGCGCGAAGATCGTGCGGGAACTGACCGACGGTCACGGCGCCGACGTCGTGGTCGAGGTCGTGGGCCACCCGTCCGCCATCGACGAGGGCCTCAAGATGCTGGGCCAGTTCGGCCGCTATGTGGAGATCGGCAACATCAACATCGGCAAGACGTTCGAGTTCGACCCGTCGCGCTTCGTGTTCGCCAACAAGACGATCGTCGGGGTCTCGTTGTACGAACCGCCGGTGCTGTCGCGGGCGCTGACCTTCCTCGAACAGCACCAGGACACCCTTCCCCTGCACCGGCTGGCCGCGGCGCGGTATCCGCTCGACGACATCAACGAAGCCTTCGCCGCCGCCGAACACAAGCGCGACGTCCGCGCCAGCATCGTTCCCTGATCCCCCAAGGAGATCCATGCACGAGTACACCCGTAAGACGCTGTTCATCGAAGGGCAGTGGGTGACGCCGTCGGCGGGCGACGTGATCGACGTCGTCGATCCCGCCACCGAGAAGGTGATCGGCTGCGTGCCCGACGGAACGGTCGCCGACGTCGACGCGGCGGTGGCCGCCGCCCGCCGCGCATTCGACCCGTCGATCAGCATCGCCGAGCGCCGTGACCGCCTGGTCCGCGTCATCGCCGCGATGGAGAAGCGCCTGCCCGACATCGCCGAGACCATCAGCCGGGAGATGGGCGCGCCGCTGCGTGTGGCGCAGGGCGTTCAGACCAAGGTCCCACTTGCGGTGGCGCGCGGTTTCGCCGACGTTCTCGACGCCTTCGAATTCGAAGAGCGCGTGGGCAACTCGCTGGTCCTGCGTGAGCCGTACGGCGTAGTCGGTGCGATCACGCCGTGGAACTACCCGCTGTACCAGGTGGTGGCCAAGGTGCTGCCCGCGATCGCCGCGGGCTGCACCGTCGTCCTCAAGCCGAGCAACGAGGCGCCGCTGTCGGTGTTCGAGTTCATCGAAGCGATCGAGGAGGCCGGCCTTCCCGCCGGGGTGGTGAACCTGGTGTCGGGCCGCGGCTCGGTGGTCGGCGAGCGCATCGCCTCGCACCCCGACGTCGACGTGGTGTCGTTCACCGGGTCGACCGCCGTGGGCCGGCGAGTGGCCGAACTCGCCGCCGGATCGGTGAAGAAGGTCGCCCTCGAACTCGGCGGCAAGTCGGCCAACATCATCCTCGACGGTGGCAACCTGACCACAGCGGTGAAGGTCGGCGTGGGTAACGCATTCCTGAACGGCGGACAAACCTGCATGGCGTGGACCCGGATGCTGGTGCCGCTGTCGCGTTACGACGACGCCCTCGAACTGGCCCGGGCCGCCGCCGCCAAGTACACCGTCGGCGACCCGTCCGACCCGGACACCCGGATCGGTCCGCTCGCCTCGGCCGCGCAACTCGAATCCGTGCGAGGGTTCATCGAACGCGCGCGCCGCGACGGCGCCCGGCTGATCACCGGCGGATCCGAAGCGGTCCGCGCCGTCGGTTACTACGTCGCCCCGACCGTGTTCGCCGACGTCGACCCCGACTCCGAGCTCGGTCAGGAGGAGGTGTTCGGGCCGGTGCTCGCGGTGATCCCGTTCCGGGACGAGGACGACGCCCTGCGCATCGCGAACGGCACGCGCTACGGGCTCGCGGGCGCGGTGTGGGGTCCCGACCTCGACACGGCGGTCGGTTTCGCGCGCCAAGTGCAGACCGGGCAGCTCGACGTCAACGGCGGCATGTACAACCCGGTCGCCCCCTTCGGGGGTTACAGGCAATCCGGCGTCGGGCGAGAGCTGGGCCGTGCGGGGTTCGAGGAATTCCTGCAGACCAAGTCCCTACAGTTGCCGTCATGAGCACACCGCTGAACATCGTTGCTCACGGCGCGACACAGACGTGGACCATCGACCTGCCCGAGGTCGGCAACGCGATCACCGACAAGGGCTTCATCTCGGCGTTCGAGGCGGCCGTCGACGCCGCCAACGCCGACCTCGACGTGCGCGCGGTGATCCTGACGGGTGCGGGCAAGATCTTCTCCGCGGGCGGCAACGTCAAGGAGATGGCCGACCGCACAGGGATGTTCGGCCTCGACCCCCTCGACCAGCGCCGTGCCTACATCGACGGCATCCAGCGGATCCCGCGCGCACTCGGCCGCCTGGAGGTTCCGCTGATCGCCGCGGTCAACGGTCCCGCCGTGGGAGCCGGTTGCGACCTTGCCATGATGTGCGACATCCGCGTGGCCTCCGAGCGGGCGTCGTTCGCCGAGAGTTTCGTGCAGATCGGCATCATCCCGGGCGACGGCGGCACGTGGTTCCTGCCGAGGGCGATCGGCTACGAGCGCGCCGCCGAGATGACGTTCACCGGTGATCGCATCGACGCGGCCACCGCCTTGGAGTGGGGCATGGTCAGCCGCGTCGTGCCGCACGACGACCTGCTCCCGCAGGCGCTCGCGCTGGCCGACCGGATCACGAAGAATCCCGCTCACGCGTTGCGGATGGCCAAACGCCTGCTGCAGGAGTCGCGGGCCGGCTCGCTGGACTCCACGCTGGCCATGGCCGCGGCCATGCAGCCGCTGGCCCACCGCGACGCGGAGCACGAACAGCGCCTCGGCCGATGGCGGACGGCCCCGTGACGCTCCCCCGCCTGGTTCCCCCGGCGGTCATCGACGCCGCTGCGACCGCGGCCCTGCGAGCCGAGATACGTGAATTCCTCGCCGTGCAGCGTGCCGCGGGCGCCTTCACTCCGTCGGTCGACGCGTGGCTGTCGGGATGGGACGAGGACTTCACCAGAGCGCTCGCCGCACAGGGCTATCTCGGGATGACCGTGCCGGTCGAGTACGGCGGACACGGACGCTCGTTCGTCGAACGGTTCGCGGTGACCGAGGAATTGCTCGCCGCGGGTGCACCGGTCGCGGCCCACTGGATCGCCGACCGGCAGATCGTGCCGTCGTTGCTCAAGTACGGCACGGAACTGCAGAAGAGGGAGTTCCTTCCGCGGATCGTGCGCGGCGAGTGCTTCTTCGGCATCGGCATGAGCGAACCAGATTCGGGCTCCGATCTGGCGAGCGTGCGCACCAAGGCGGTCCGGGTGGACGGCGGCTGGTCGCTGTCGGGGACGAAGGTGTGGACCTCGGGGGCGCATTACGCGCATGCGTTCATCGCGTTGGCCCGCACCGCGCCGGTCGATCCGGACAACCGCCACGCCGGGTTGAGCCAGTTCATCGTCGACCTGCGCGGGCCGGGCGTCGACATCCGGCCCGTCGTCTCGATGAACGGCGCACACCACTTCAACGAGGTGATCCTCGACGGCGCCTTCGTGCCCGACGACATGGTGTTCGGTGAGATCGGCGCGGGCTGGCGCCAGGTCACCTCGGAGCTGGCCTTCGAGCGCAGTGGACCCGAACGGTTCCTGTCCACCTTCGTGTTGTTGCGGACATGCGGCCACAAGATGGCCGCACAAGAGATTTCGCGCGATGCCGGGCTCGGCCGCCTCGTCGCCAGAACCGCCGGACTGCACCAGATGTCGACCGCCGTCGCGGGCGCACTGGAGCGGCGCGAGCCCGCCGATGTTCCCGCGGCGGTGGTCAAGGTTCTCGGCACCACCACCGAGGGCGACATCGCCGACTTCGCCGACGCGCTGACCGACGCGGCCACGGATCCCGGTCTCGCCGAACTGGTTTCGAGGGCCGTGGATCAGCGCCCGGGCTTCACGCTGCGCGGCGGCACCAACGAGGTGTTGCGCGGCGTGATCGCACGAGGGTTAGGGCTGCGATGAACGTCGATCCGGCGCTCGTCGAGATGATGGACGCGGTCTTCGCCGAGCACCGCGACGCCCACCCACCTGCGGAGAACGTCGAACGGGACACCGAGTTGTGGCGGCGCCTCGACGACCTGGGCCTGGTCCGCCTCACCGGCGCCGAGGAGTCGGGCGGCAGCGGAGCGGGCTGGTTCGAGGCCGCCGAACTGCTGGCGGCCGCCGCCCGCAACGCGGTGCGAACACCGTTGGCCGAACACGACCTACTGGCCTGCTGGCTGCTCGAGGCGAACGGGATGGACAGCGACGACGCGGTGCGCACGGTGTGCATGCTCGGCGACGACGGAACCGCCCGCGGTGTCCCCTGGGCCGCGGCCAGTGACCGGGTGGTCATCGTCTGGCGCGACGGCGACGACCACCGGGTCGCCGACGTCGACGCCGCCGCGCTCTCGATCACGGCCGGCAGCAACCTGATCGGTGAACCGCGCGATTCCGTCGAGGCTGACGTCGCCGCACTCGGCGGTGTGTCCGTCTCGTCCGATCTGGTGGCCGAATTGCGGCTGAAAGCCGCGATGGTGCGGGCAATCCAGGTGTGCGCGGCGCTCGACCGGATCGTCTCGTCGTCGGTCGAGCACGCCGCGTCGCGAATCCAGTTCGGCCGGCCGTTATCACGCTTCCAGGCCGTCCAGCACCTGATCGCCGACCTGGCCGCCGAAGCGGCGCTGGCGCGGGCGGCGACCGAGGGCGCCCTGATGACGGCCGTGACGAGCGGCTGGTCGACGGGCAACCTCGCCTTCCGCGTCGCGGCGGCACGCTCCTGCGTCGGTCATGCCACGTCGGTCGTGGTGCGCAACGCCCACCAGATCCACGGCGCGATCGGTACCACTTTCGAGCACCGGTTACACGAGTTCACCCGCGCCGCGCTCGCGTGGCGCTCCGAATTCGGGACGGTGCGCTACTGGGACGAGCAGGTCACCGACGCGACGCTGGCCGCCGGGGCCGACATGTGGAGCCTGATCGTCGACTGATCCGGCCGCCCCGGGCCGCGCGGTGTTCCACTGACCGGGCATCGTCCCGCCACGTCCCGGTCGGCGACGGTTGACTCGCACCCATGAGCAACGAGATCACGCTGTCCGAGGTCCAGGAGTTCATCGCCGCCTTCTGGTACCACTACGACCAGGGTCACTTCGCCGAACTCGGGGCCCGGCTCGGCGACGAGATGGAATACCTGAGCCGATCCGATTCCGGGAACTGCCCGTTCGAGGACCTGCTGGCCGCCGAGTTGCACGGCAAGGACGAGACCTTGGCGTGGTTGACCCAGCACCGCAACGAAAATCCCTACCCGCTGCGTCACCACGCCACCAACGTCTTCCGCACCGGCGTCGAGGGGGACGTCACCACCGCACGCTTCTACCTGTACGTGAACCAGGTGACGAACAACGTCCCGTTCGACGTCTCCAGCGGAGTGGTCGACGTCGGCATCCGCCGCGCCGGCGACGGCCTGGTGTTCACGTCGATGACCGTGATCCTCGACGCCGAGGACTCTGTCACGTTCTCCGAGCATGCCGCCAAGACGGCTGCCGCCTCGACCGCTTCCTAACGCGTGGACGCGCGCGCGGCCTTCGGTGACGGTGTCGCGGTCATCACCGGCGCCGGCAACGGGATAGGCGCTGGGCTGGCACGCCATGCCGCCGCGCTGGGCATGACCGTCGTGCTGGTCGACATCGACGCCTCGGCGATCGCGGCGCTTCGCGACGAGCTCGCGGGCTCGGTGGACCTGGTGTGCGACGTGCGGGATCCCGATGCGCTCGAACAGCTTGCCGCACAGGTGTATTCGGACATCGGCCCGGTGCGGCTGCTGGTCAACAACGCCGGTGTCGAGCAGTTCGGATACCTGTGGGACACCCCCATCGCCAATTGGGACCGGCTGGTGGACATCAACGTCAATGGCGTGTTCTACGGAATTCGCGCATTTCTCCCGCGCATGATCGCCGCGGACACTCCGTCGTGGGTGTGGAACCTGTCGTCGATCGGCGGAGTCGCCGCCGTGCCGCTGCAGGCGCCCTACATCATGAGCAAGCACGCGGTGCTGGCGCTGACCGAATGCCTTCGCCTGGAGGTGGAAGCGGCCGGTCACGCCGACCGGATCCACGTTCAGGCGGTGCTGCCCGGCGCGGTGAAGTCGAACATCTTCGAGTCCGCGGGCGGGGTCGACGACGGCGATGTCGGGGCCGCCGAGGCGCAGCGGACCGCGATGCTCGACATCAAGGCCGAGGCGATGGATCCGGTCGAAGCGGCGCGGGTGGTGTTCGAGCAGGCCGCGGCCGGTGAGTTCTATCTGCTCACCCAACCCGAGTACGTGGGCAACGCCATGGCGGAGCGGGCCGAGATCTTGGCGTCGCGCCGGGCGCCGGTCCTGCGCACCAAGCGGCGCTTCGACCCGTCCCGCCAATGACCACCTCGAGACAGGATGTCCCGCAACTGGATCCCGACGCCGCCGAACGCGTTGCTCTGTTCGGGGGCGTGGCGCCGATGCGGGAGCGCGGGCTCGACGCCGTGCGTGACGCGTTGGAATCCGCGCCGCTGCCTACGATGCCGGAGATGGCCGATGTCGAGGATCGGATCATCGAGGGCCCCGTCGGGGAGATCCCGTTGCGCATCTACCGGCCGTCGACCGACAGCGACGCCCCCGCCGTCGTCTACTTCCACGGCGGCGGAATGGTTTTGGGTTCCAACCGCTCGTTCGAACCGTTGGCGCGCAACCTCGCTCACCACTCCCACGCCACGGTGGTGTCCGTCGACTACCACCTGGCCCCCGAAGCGGCACCCCCGGCCCAGTTCGACGACGCCTACGCCGCGACCTGTTGGGTGGCCGCCCATGCCGACGACCTCCGAATCGACAGGACCCGGGTCGCGGTGGCGGGCGACAGCGCCGGGGGCACACTGGCCGCCGGCGTCGCGTTGGCCGCCCGCGACCGCGGTGGCCCGACTCTGTTCGCTCAAGTGTTGATGTATCCGGGCGTAGACAAGGATCTCGACGCCCCGTCGATCCGGGCGATGCCCGAGGCGCCGATGCTCGCGCTCGTGGACATCGAATACATGCACGAGCTGGCCGACGGCCCCGACCACCCGTACACGGTTCCCGCGCGCGCACAGGATCTGTCGGGCCTGCCGCAGGCCGTCGTCGTGACCGCCGAGGCCGACCCGATCCGCGACTGGGGCGAGCGGTATGCGCATCGGCTGCGCGACGCCGGAGTCCAGACGACGCTGACGCGCTATCCCGGCATCTACCACGGGTTCCTGATGCGCTCGGAGGCGACGGCCCGTGGGCGCCTAGCGGTGGCCGAGACCGGCGCGCTGCTGCGCGCGAAGTTCGCCAATCCGCTGCCCTTCTGAACGAGCGGAAACAGATGTCCCGATGACCGGACAGGCACGCGGCCACTTGCGGGCCACAGCACCAGAATTGGCCAAGCGACCGGCATGAGATGCCGACCTCGAGAGTAGGAGAGAACATGCTCACCCAAGAGCAGCGGATGGAGTTGTCCGACATCCTGCGGCCCGCCTCACCGCCCCGCGAGATCGACAACCTCTACACCGACGACCAGCGGGAGCGCCTCCTCGACGTGGTGCGCACCCAGGGGCCGTGGAAGCTGATCATCGCCCAGCACTTCGCGTCGGCCGAGGAATTGATGGCCACCATGAGCGGGCTGTTCCCCGAAGGCTTCACCCCCTCGCTGGACCTGTTCCTCACCGCAACGTTCCGCGGTTATCTGGCCAACTACGGCACGGTGCTCTACCCCGAGTTGCACGACTGCTTCTACAGCCAGCGCTTCGTCGAGTACGCCAAGGGCTACTGGAACGCCGAATACGCCAAGCCCGAGATGATGTTGTTCAACATCAACGGCCCCTGCGCCAACCGCGATCCCGGCCACCTGGACTCCCCCAGCTTCCGCGGCGTGCGCCACGAAAACGCTCCCACCTGGCTGACCAGCGTCATGGGCAAGTCCGGGCTCTTCCGCGACTACCTCATCAAGATGGCTCAGGTCATCACGTGGTTCTCGCTCGACGAGGGCAGCGGCTTCACCTACTGGCCCGACGGGCCCCTCAAGCCGCCGAAACGCCTGCTGCCGCCGGTCTACAACCGCGGTGTGCTCGTGCAGAACGAGATGATGGTGCACCGCGGCGAGGCCAACGGGCCACTCGATCTGCAGACCCCGCCCGGGCTGGCGTTCGACACCGTCTTCACCGGTGATCCGTCGGACCGCGACTTCTGGCTGCTTCAGAACGGCGACGACGTCATCGCCCGCCACCACACCGACGAATTGCGGTTCCTGGTGCACTGGTCGGCGGAGGTGTTCACCGACTTCGACGAGCTCAAGAAGAACATGGACGGCAGCGACGATCTGACCATCGACAAGGCGATCGACATGCTCGTCGACGATGTGCACAAGAAGGGCATCAAGCTCGATGTGCCGAGCGAGCCCCTGCACGATCCGGAGTTCATCGCGACGCTGAACGCGGTGTACGACCTCGGCGGGCCGGCTGAGTACCCGCAGGAAGCTCCCCTGTCGGCATTCCAGCTGACCTAGTTGCGATTTCGGTGCGCTACCAGTCGCTGGACGATCGGTAGCGCACCGAAATCACGCCGTTTCGTCGACGATCGGCAGCGCCCCGCGGCGTGCCGCGTCCTCGATCGAATCCCGCAGTTCGAAGCAGACCAGGAACGGTCTGCCGTCGTGCGCGTGGATGGCTTCGGCGTCGCGGCGCTGGTGACACTTTTCGGCGGATTCGGCGTCCCATTGCACGCTGGTCTGCTGCCAGGTGCTCTTGCGCACCAAAACGGTTGCCGCGCAGAGCCGGCACGTCACCGAGGTCATCGGCGCGTCGGCGAGTCGGTTGTCCTGGCGGACGGTCATCCCGCGCTCGTGACGGCGTCCCGCGCGGCGATATTGGCCTCGACGATCTTCATCCATTCCTCGCGCGGCCGCGTGGTGTCGATCTCGTACTCGAAGCGGTCCACCATGTCGGGCGTCACGTCGGCGACGTCGACGTAGAACTGCTCGTACCAGCGACGCAGTTGGTAGACGGGCCCGTCCTCCTCGCACAGCAGCGGATTGTCGATGCGGGCCTTGTTCTTCCAGATGGCGACGTCCTGCTCGAAACCCATCTTCACGAAGTCGCCGAGGCCGATCGCCGTCTGCATCGCGAGGTCCTCGGGCAGGTTCTCTGACTTCTTGACGATGATCCCGTACTGCAGCACAAAGGAGTTCTGGTCGATCGGATAGTGACAGTTGATCAGCACCGTCTTGTGATCGACGTCGGTGTAGTGGTACGTGAGGTCGTCGATCATGAACGACGGCCCGAAATACGATGCGACCGAGGTGGTTCCGAGCATCTGGGTCGGACCGGGCTCGCCGAGGTCGGGCCGTCCCGCGCTGTTCATGTACTGGGTCGCGACATGGCCCTCGAAGATGTTCTTGAAATGCGTCGGCAGCGAGCCGTGGATGTAGAAGAAGTGCGCCATGTCGACGACGTTGTCGATGATCTCGCGGCAGTTGGTGTTGACCACGGTGGTGTACCAGTGCCAGTCGGTCCACTCATCGCTCGTCGCACCTTCGATGCGCGGAATGGTGACCTCGAGTGGCGGAGGGTTGCCCTCCGCGTCGTTCCAGACGAACAACATGCCGTCCTGTTCGAGCGTGGTCCACGTGGCGGTGCGGGCCAGTCGGGGCACGCGCTTGCTGTACGGAACCTTCTTGCATCGCCCGTCGCCGCCCCAGCGCCAGTCGTGGAACGGGCATGCGATCTCGTCGCCCTTGACCTCGCCCTGGCTCAGGTCGCCGCCCATGTGCCGGCAGTACGCGTCCAGGACGTTGATGCGCCCGTCGCCGCCGCGGAACACCACGAGCTTCTTGCCGAACGCGTGCACCTGGTGCGGTTTGCCGTCACCGAAATCCCTGACCAGACCCAGGCAGTGCCATCCACGAGCGAACCGCGACGGCGCGGCCTCCGCCTCGATCTGGCGGACCTCGATATCGGTGTCCATCTTCATACCGCTGTTCTAGCAGCGATCGCCGACCGTGTTCACGGTTCTGTTCCGCTCATCAGGACATGGGTTCCGGCCCGGGCCGAACCGCTCTAATTTGATCGGTTGTGAGTAGCGCACACGGGGCGACGATCCCCGACGGCTTGCCGATGACCGACACGAACGTCGATCTGGTGGTGGTCGGGTCCGGCACCGGCATGGCCGCCGCCCTCGCCGCTCACGAGCGCGGCCTGTCCGTGCTGATCGTCGAGAAGTCGACCTACGTCGGAGGCTCGACCGCGCGTTCCGGCGGCGCGCTCTGGCTCCCGGCCAGCACGGTGATCAACGGCGACGGCGGCGCCGACACCGCGGCGCGGGCCAAGACGTACCTCGACGCGGTGGTGGACGGGACCGCGCCCGCGCACCGGTCGGACGCGTTCCTGGCGAACGTCGGCGCGACGATCGAACTGCTGCGGCGGGCGACGCCGATGCGGCTTTTCTGGGCCAAGGAGTACTCGGACTACCACCCCGAGGCGCCCGGCGGCACCGCCGTGGGCCGCACCTGCGAATGCCGTCCCCTCGACTCGGCGATCCTCGGCCGGTACCGCACGCGACTGCGGCCCGGCGTGATGGAGGCCAAGGTCCCGATACCGACCACCGGCGCGGACTACCGGTGGATGAACCTGATGTCGCGGGTGCCGCGCAAAGGGCTGCCGGTCATCGCCAAACGCCTCGGCCAAGGCATCGGCGGATTGGCCCTCAAGCGGCGGTATGTCGCCGGGGGTCAGGCACTGGCTGCCGGCCTCTTCGCCGGTGTGCTGCGCGCGGGCGTCCCCGTGTGGACCGACACCACCCTGCGTCGGCTCGTCACCGACGGCGATCGTGTGAGCGGCGTGGTGCTGAGCCACGACGGCGCCGACATCACGGTGTCCGCGCGCCGCGGTGTGGTGCTCGCGGCGGGCGGTTTCGATCACGACATGGACATGCGCTGGAAGTTCCAGTCGGAATCACTCGGCGAGCATGCCAGCCTGGGAGCCGAGACGAACACCGGCGACGCGATCCGAGTCGCCCAAGATGTCGGCGCCGCAACCGATCTGATGGATCAAGCGTGGTGGTTCCCCGCCGTCGCGGCGCTGCCGGGTGCCGATCCGAAGGTCATGCTGGCGGAGCGGTCGCTACCCGGATCGCTCATCGTCGACCAGACCGGAAGCCGGTTCGTCAACGAGGCGACGGACTACATGACGTTCGGGCAGCGGCTGCTCGAACGTGAACGTGCGGGAAATCCGGTCGAATCCATGTGGATCGTGTTCGACCAGGGCTATCGCAACAGCTACGTCTTCGCCGCCGAACTGTTCCCGCGCATGGCGATACCCCAGAGGTGGTACGACGCCGGCATCGCGCACCGGGCCGACTCCATCACCGGACTCGCCCCCAAGATCGGCGTCGACGAATCGACGCTGACCGCGACTGTCGAGCGCTTCAACGAAAACGCCGCCGCCGGAGTCGATCCCGACTTCCTGCGCGGGGCCAGCGCCTACGACCGCTACTACGGCGATCCCACCGTCACGCCGAACCCGAACCTGCGCCCGTTGAACCGGGGGCCGTTCTACGCCGTGAAGATGGTGCTGAGCGACCTCGGCACGTGCGGCGGCCTGCGCGTCGACGACCACGCCCGCGTGCTGCGGGAGGACGGCCGCGCGATCGACGGGTTGTACGCGATCGGCAACACGGCGGCCAACGCGTTCGGCACCACCTATCCCGGAGCGGGCGCGACGATCGCGCAGGGTCTGGTGTACGGCTACATCGCCGCCGCGGACGCGGCGGGCGGGTGACCGATCAGTCCTCAGCTTCGGCCTTCTTCTCGATCTCGTACCAGTATTCCGGTGCGGGCGACGGTATTTGGGTACCGCGTTCGATGCCGGCGTCGGCAAAGGCGGCCTCGGCTTCGTCGAGCTCCTTGAGCATCTTCATGGCGAGCTCGCGTTCGGAGGCGTAATGCCGCTCGGCCCACTGCAATGCGACCTTCGCGTACGCCCACGACGGGTCCACTCCGGCCCACTTGGCGTCCTTGGCGGCCTGGCGCTGCATGTCGTCGGCGTAGGCGATGTGCTGCTGCAGGATCTCCTTGAGGCGCTCCGGTTCGGTCAGATGCCCGAACGTCACGCGCAGCAACGGATTGTGCTTGAGCACCGGTGGATCGACGGGTGCCTCGTTGGCCCATCGTCGCACCGCTTCAAGACCCGCGGGGGTGATCTTGTAGAGCCGGCGGTTGCGGGTGCCGCCGGTGTGCTCGACGCGTGACGACAGCAACCCCAACTTTTCGAGCTTCTTCAGCTCCGAGTAGATCTGGCTGTAGGCGGGGCTCCCGTAGAAGAACCGCAGGCTCCATTCGATCCACTTACGAATGTCGTAGCCCGACAATTCGTGTTCGTAGGTCAGCAAGCCCAGTAGCGCCCAACTGGTCGCGGCCAGATTCGGCTTCGCGTCGGACGTGCCTTTCGCCATTTGCCTAGCCTAACAACGACGGAGCACACCGCACGTCCTACGCACCACTGGCCGGGACGCCGCCTTGCGGAGCCGCCGAGGCCTGCGCACGCTGGTCCCCATGGCCGGTTCCGAACTCGACGACCTGCGCGCGGTGTACGAACCGTTGGCGCAGTCGGTGCGCCGACTCATCGACGTCACGATCCGCACCCGCGCGGACGCCGCAACGGTCGCCGTGGTGAAGGACCGAATCGACTGCGCCAGCGACGAACTCGGTGAATCGCTGCGCGACGGCTCTTTCGGACTGGAACACACCCGCGACGGCGAGCCGATGGTGTGGGGCAACGTCGTCATCGGTGTGCGCAATCCGGCCGCCCCGCCGCTGGTGGTCCATCACGAGGCCGACGGCCGCGTCTGGGCGGAATTCACGCTCGGCGCCGCGTTCGAGGGTCCTCCGGGGCATGTCCACGGCGGAGTCTGCGCGATGCTGCTCGACCACGTGCTCGGTGCGACGGCGCACAAGCCGGGCAAGCCCGCCGTCACCGGAACGCTGACCACGCGGTACCGGCGCGGGACCCGCCTCGGCCGCCCGCTGCGCGCGGAGGCCTGGATCGAACGCACAGAGGGTGCCAAGACGTTTGCGGTCGGCCATATCGCGGACGCCGACGGAGTCACCGTCGAAGCGGACGGCGTCTTCATCCACCCGCGAAACCCCTGACCCCGCGGGCGGGGGCCCGCCGAGTTCTGCACCAAGGTCGCGATCTCGCCGAGACCACGACCGTGGTGCAGTAATGGAATCGACCGTCAGGCGGCCCGGCGGCGCCTGCGGTGACGCGTATCGGTCGACCACAGGTGCCCGCAGGTCGGGCACTGCAGGTGGATCACGGTGGCCCGGTTGCTCAGCAGGTACTGCCAGTGCTCGGCGCAGTTGCGCTGGTTGGCACACTCGCCGCAGTCGGCGCCGTGGCCGCAACCGGGGCAGGCCAGCCAGGCGCGTCGAGAGAAATCGGCGGTGGGATCAATCGGCAGCACGCGACACCGTCCGATCCGGCAGAACCCCGGCCAGCACGAGCTCGTCGTAGATCCGCTGCTGGTCGGCGTCCAGATCGCTGTACAGCATGTCGTAGGCCTGCCGCTCCTGCTCCAGCGCGGCGATCGGATCCCAGTCGTCGCCGATGGCCTCGAGGACGGCCGCGCGGCGTCGCCCCTCGTCGAGCGTCAGGTCGTACGCGAATTCGAAATCAGGCATGTAGTGAAGGCACCCTCGGGTAATCGGCATGAAACGGCCAGACTGCACGGCCGATAGACCGATGACAATGAATTAGGTCACATCGGTGTGTTGAAATTCGTCACTGCCGCTCCACCAGCCATCGGCGTTGCCGGCGGATGAAGCCCGCATCGACGGCGGCGCCGTGACCGGGCACGTAGACCGCGTCGTCACCACCGGCCGCCAGCACGCGGTCGAGCGTCAAGGGCCACGCGTCGATGTCGGACTCCTTTTCGACGGACGGATCACCGGACTCCTCGACGAGGTCACCGCAGAAGACGACGCGTGTGTCGGCCCCGGCCACCACCGCGATCAGGTCGTGGTCGGTGTGGCCGCGGCCGGGATGGCTGATCGACACCGTCCGCCCACCGAGGTCGACGTCGGCCTCCCACACCGTGCGGTCCGGCTCGCGCAACGCGCCGAGCGCCGCGTCCACCTCGTCCGGGTCGGCGCCGTGGCGCACCGCGTCGTCACGCAGGTGTCGCTTGTGGTGGAGCACCGTCTCGGCCACCGGCGGCGCGCAGTACACCCGGGCACCATCGAAGACCGAGAAGCCGAGGACATGATCGAAGTGGTGGTGCGTCAACAGCACGTGCCGCACGGGCGCCGCGACGAGCCCGGCCACGTCGGCGCCGATGGCGCGGGCCTCGGTCAACGTGCTGCCGGTGTCGATCAGCAGGCAGGCGGTGTCTCCGGCGACCAACCCCACGGTGACGTCACAAAACGGCAGACGGGTGCGGAACACCCCGTCCGCCAACCGATCCCACCGATGGTTCACTGTCCCAGTGTGAGCGGTTGCGCGGCCCGGTACCGCTCGAGCACCGATGGCGTGGGCTCCGCGTGGTAGGTCGCCGTCTCGCCGACCGACCACGACGGCGGGGCGTCGGCCTGCGTCAGAGCCCACGCGGCCTGCCGGGCCGCACCCAACGCCACGTACTCGGCCGGTTCGGGCACCTGCACCGCCGTTCCCAGGATCGCCGGCGCGATCCGCCGAACCGCCTCCGAGCGCGCTCCCCCGCCGATCAACATGATGCGCTTGACGTCGACACCGTGCGCCTTGATCTTCTCGATGCAGTACGCCATCGAACAGAGCAGCCCTTCGACAGCGGCACGAGCCACATTGGCGGGCAGCAGGTTTCGCGTCGTCACACCGTGCAACGCGCCCGCGGAATCGGGCAGATTCGGCGACCGCTCCCCTTCCAGATAGGGCACCAGCGTGAGTCCGTCCGCCCCGGGCGGCGCCGACAGCGCAAGCCGGTCCAGGTCGTCGTACTCCACGGCCAACATCCTCGCGACGGCGGCCAGGACCGGAGCCCCGTTGAGGGTGCACACCAGCGGCAACTGGTTACCGGTGGCATCGGCGAAACCCGCGACGATGCCCTCCGGATCGCGGGGCGCAGACTTTCCCACCGCGCTGACCACCCCCGACGTCCCCAGCGAGACCACGCAATCGCCCTCACCGGCGCAGAGTCCCAGCGCCGCCGCGGCATTGTCTCCTGCCCCCGGCCCCAAGACAGCGCCGGTGGTCGACGGGCCCGACACCGCGGACGGTGCAAGCACCGGCGGAACAAGCGGCCGCCTCCCCCGCAACGCCATCTCGAGGAGATCGATGTCGTAGCGGCCCGCCGCGGCGGAGAAGTACCCCGTACCGCTGGCGTCGCTGCGGTCGGTGCGGAGGGCGTCGATGTCCGAGGAGCCGCTGAGCCGCCAGGACAACCAGTCGTGCGGGAGGCATACCGCCGCCGTGGCATCGGCGTGCCCGGGTTCGTGGTCGGCGAGCCAGCGCAGCTTCGCGGCGGTGATCGCGGCGACGGGCACCACACCCACCCGCGCGGCCCACTCCTGTGGGCCACCCAGCTCGTCGATCAGGTCCACGGCGGCGGCGCTGGACCGAACATCGTTCCACAGCAGCGCATCTCGCACCACGCGGCCGTCGTCGGCCAGGCAGACCATGCCGTGCTGCTGCGCCCCCACCGCGATCGCCGCCGCGTCGTCCAGCCCGCCCGCTGCGGAGACCGCGGCCTGCAGCGCCGACCACCACGACTGGGGATCGACCTCGGTTCCGCCGGGATGCGGAGCCGAACCCGACCGGACGATCGTCCCGGTCTCGGCGTCGCAGATGAGCACCTTGCAGGACTGGGTTGATGAATCGATTCCAGCGACCAGCGCCACGCTCGCCAACCTACCCCGGCACGGATGTCCCGAAAAACGCCGTTCGGTCGACCGGCCGCCGGACCTGCTGCCAGAATCAGCTGTGGACTTCGAGCGCCCCGATCCGGTAGGGCCAGAGGGTTACCGCCGCGATGAGACGGAAGCCCAACGGCTGGACCGCAATTGGTCCAGCCTGCTGCAAGAACTGCGGGTCGCTGAGACGGGCGTCCAGTTGCTGACCGGCTTCCTGCTGATCCTGCCGTTCACCGATAACTTCTCCGACCTCGACACCGTCATGCGGGTTGTCTACCTCGTGACGGTGGCCTGTTCGATCGGGGCGACGATTCTGCTGATCGCTCCGGTCAGCATGCACCGTCTGTTGTTCCGGCGGCACCGCATGGGAACGCTGGTCTCGACCGCGCACGCCTTCGCCCTCACCGGCACGCTCTTACTCGGTGTGGCGCTCGCCGGCGTTGCGACGATCATCTTCGACGCCGTCGCCGACCGGGTGGCGGCCTGGATCGCCGGGGGCGGCGTGCTGGTCGCGCTCGTGGTGTTCTGGTATCTCACGCCACTGCGGCACCGCACTCCCCGTGACGTCCCGTATTGACGTTTGCGTCTCTGTTCGCCTGGGAACTCCTGGCCCATGTTGATTCGACGTATCGCGCGCCCGATGCTGTCAGCAGCCTTCATCGCCAGAGGCGTCGAGGCCCTAC
This sequence comes from Mycolicibacterium malmesburyense, assembly GCF_001050015.1. The sequence goes on along the minus strand of NZ_CVTB01000099.1, from coordinate 36,349 downwards.
GCAGCCCGAAACCCGCGGCCGACGCCGCCCGCCCCACGCTCGAGGGCCTCAGCAAGCTCCCCGACCCGGTCGGCACCAACGTCCCGACCAACGCCGAGACCGTGGCCCGCGCCACCGCCGCCGTCCAGATCGGCGGCGGCCTGCTCCTGGCCACCGGCAAACTTCCGCGACTCGCCTCCGCCGCGCTCGCATTGAGCGTGGTGCCGGGCAGCCTTGGCGGACATACGTTCTGGAGCGAGACAGATCCGCAGCGTAAGGCCGACGAACGACGCGCCTTCATCACCGACATCAGCCTGATCGGCGGGCTGATCATCGCTGCGGTCGACACCGAGGGCAAACCCTCGCTCGGCTGGCGCGGCCGGCACGCGGCGCAGAAGGTGTTGCCCGTCGGCGCGGCTGCAGGCGGCGCTCTTTCCGACAGCGCGTTGGCCGAAAAGGTCGGTCACGGCCTGCACGTCGGTGCCGAACGGGGCCGCGAACTGGCCGCCGTCGCCCGCGAGCGCGGCGCCGAACTCGCCGAGGTCGCCCGCGAACGCGGACCCGAGATCGCCGAACTGGCGCGCAAGCGCAGCGCCGAACTCGCCGACGTGGCCCGCGAACGCGGACCCGAGATCGCCGAGGTGGCGCGCAAGCGGGGCGCGGTGTTCGCCGACGTCGCGCGTGAGCGGGGTTCCGAGTGGGCCGATGTCGCTCGCGACCGGGCGCCCGAACTGGCCGAGACGGCGCGCGGCCGCGCGTCCGAGCTGGCCGACACGGCACGCAAACAGGCCGACACCGCGCGCAAACAGGCCGAGACCGCTCGCAAGCAGGCGCGCAAGCAGGCCAAGCGTCAACAGCGCAAGCTCCGCTGAGCGCTGCTCCGAGCCGGACCAAATCGGCCCTGATCTGCCGGGGTCGCCGGTACATTGACTCGGATGACTAGCGGAAATCTCGGACCACAGCCTGGGCAGTACGGCGGCGGCTATCCCGCTGGCGGCGGCGCACAACCGGGCGGCCTGCTTCTGCGCTGGCTCGCCCGACTCATCGACGGCATCCTCGTGGGGATCGTGAGCTGGCTGCTCGCGTTCGTCACCGACAGCGCCTCCGACATCATGGTCACCGGGTTCTTCACCGGCGGCCTGATGTTCGTCTACTTCCTGGCCTTCGAGGCCGGTATGGGTTCGACGCCCGGAAAGAAGCTGCTCGGCCTGAGTGTCCGCGGACCCGGTGGAGCGCCCAAGCCGACCGCCGCGCAGGCGGCCATCCGGAATTCGTGGACGCTGCTCCCGATCATTCCGTTCGTCGGCGGATTGCTCGGCGTCATCGCGATGATCGTCATCGCCGTGACGATCAGCGGTAGCGCCACCAAACAGGGCAAGCACGACGAGCTCGCGGGCGGAACGCAGGTCGTCAAGGGCTGAGACCGTTGCCCCGCAACGAGTTCGACGCTATATCACCAGCCACAGCACGAGGCTGAACGCGAACGCGGTGAGGCCGAGCGTGGTCTCCATGACCGTCCAGGTCTTCAACGTGGTCTTGACGTCCATTCCGAAGAAGCGGCTGACCAACCAGAAGCCGGAGTCGTTGACGTGTGAGAGCACGGTCGCACCGGCGGCGATGGCGATGACCAGCAGGGTGAGGTGCAGACTGCCCAGGCTGGCCTCGGCCGCCGCGGCGCTGAGCAACCCGGCCGTCGTCGTGATGGCGACCGTCGCCGAGCCTTGCGCCACCCGCAGCACCGTCGCGATGATGAATGCCTGGATGATCAGCGACATTCCGAGCCCCGACAGGGAGTCGCTCAGCGCGCTGCCGATGCCACTCAACCGCAGGACGCCGCCGAACATGCCGCCGGCGCCGGTGATCAGGATGACCGAGCAGATCGGGCCGAGCGCCTTGTCGTAGAGGGCGCTGACCTCCTCCAGCGACCGGCCGCGCCGCAGGCCCAGCACCACGGCCGCCACGATCACCGTGATCAGCAGCGCGACGCTGGTGTTGCCGAGCAGCATGAGGTACTGGGCCCAGGTGGCGTCTTCTTCCAGCACGCCCGCGGTGATCAGGGTGTCGAGCACGGTGTTGAACGAGATCAACACGAAGGGCAGGAGCAGCACGCCGAGCACGGCGATGAACGACGGAGCTGTTCGGGCCGCAGTGGCCACTCCTCCCGCGCCCGTGCCATCGGTGTCGGTGTCGGTGTCGGTTTGCGTTGTCCCGCCGTTCATCTCGCCGAACAGCGCCGTCGGGACGTCGACGTGGACGCGGCGCCCGATCACCCGTGAGACCAACAGCACGCCGATGTACCACGACAGCACGGCGACCGGGGCGCCGACCAGGAGCGTCACGCCAATGCTCGCGCCGAGCGCCTCGGCCGCGGCGACCGGGCCCGGATGCGGCGGCACCAGGGCGTGCATGGCGGCGAAGGCGCCGGCGGCCGGCAAACCGTAGAACAGCAGCGAACCGCCGAACCGCCGGGCGACCGTCATGATGATCGGCAGGAACACCACGAGGCCTGCGTCGAAGAAGATCGGGAAGCCGAACAGCAGCGCGGCGACGCCGAGCGCGAACGGCGCCCGCTTCTCACCGAACCGGGCAATGAGCGTATCGGCGAGAACCTGGGCGCCACCGGTCACTTCGAGCAGCCGACCGAGCATCACACCGAAGCCGACCAGCAGCGCCACCGAACCCAGAGTGTTCGAGAACCCGTAGCTGATGGCGTCGGGAACATCGCCCACCGGGATGCCCGCGGCCAGCGCCGTGAGCACGCTGACGAGCACCAGCGCCACGAAGGCGTGCATCTTGACCTTGATGATCAAGAACAGCAGAACCGCCACCGCTCCCGCGGCGATCAACAGGAGAGTCGTTGCCCCGTATGCGGGGTCGATCGCTTCCATCAGGCCTCCGAACTGTCAGCGCCGGGATCTCCGGACGTCTCAGGCTTGCAGGTGGTGGTCGAAGTGCTTCGCCGGCGACGGATCCGGGCTGGCCGGGGTGCCGGTCACGCGTCTTGCCGATTTGTCGAGTCCGAACCCCTTGCGGAGACGTAGCTTTCGACGATGGCGTCGATGCTTTGGTCGACATCGATGTCGATGCCGTGCTCATCGGGATCGAGCGGTTCGAGCGTGTCGAATTGGGAGGCCAGCAGCGACGCCGGCATGAAGTGGCCGGGACGGCTGGCCTGACGCCTGCCGATGACTTCCGGGGTGCCGACCAGATGCAGCAGCTCCGTCTCGGGACAGTGTCGCCTCAACTGATCGCGATACTTGCGTTTCAGAGCCGAACAACTCATCACGCCGCCGGTCGCACAGCGTTCGGCCAACCACTCGCCAATCGCTTCCAACCAGGGATAGCGATCGTCGTCGTTGAGCGCCTCGCCGGCCGTCATCTTCGCGATGTTCGCGGGCGGATGGAAGTCGTCGGCGTCGGCGAAGGGTACGCGAAGACGCTGCGCGAGAGCGGCGCCCACGGTCGACTTGCCCGAGCCCGAAACGCCCATGACGACGATTGGAGACGCCATTTCCTCCACCTACCCAGTTGTGTTTGGCATCACACAGCATGCCGTAATAGTCATACGATTGCAATATCATCACGCATTGATATGTCTTTAGACCGGTTCATCGACCGTATGAAAAGATGTATCGGTGTCGTCTCAACCCATCGTCGGCGCACTGCACGGCAACCTGCTCAATTCGCTGGGCACGGCGATCGTCTCCGGTGAGTATAAAGCCGGCCAGGTGCTGACGCTGGACGGCGTGAGCGCGCGACACGGGTTGTCCCGCAGCGTCGCACGCGAGGCGATCCGGGTGCTCGAGTCGATGGGCATGGTGGAATCGCGACGCCGGGTCGGCATCACGGTCCAACCTTCCGAGAAGTGGAACGTGTTCGACCCCAGGCTGATTCGCTGGCGGCTGGAGGCCGGCGACCGTGCGGCCCAGCTCCTTTCGCTTTCCGAGTTGCGCCGGGGTTTCGAGCCGGCGGCGGCGGCCCTGGCCGCGCGGCGGGCCGACCCCGACCAGTGCCGCGCGATGGCGGCCGCCGTCTCCGACATGGTCGTGCACGGCCGTTCCGGGGACCTCGAGGCCTACCTGGAAGCCGACAAGCTCTTCCACCGAACCATGCTGGAGGCCAGCGGAAACGAGATGTTCCGCGCACTGGACGGCGTGGTCGCCGAGGTGCTCGCCGGTCGAACGCACCACGGGATGATGCCCGCGACCCCGAACCCGGCCGCGATCAACCTGCACGACGAGGTGGCCCGCGCGATCAGGATGCGCGATGAGGCCGCGGCCGAACAGGCCATGCGGGCGATCATCGACGAGGCCAGTTCGGCGGTGTCCGGGAACGATCGGGGGCACTGACCGCCGCGCGGGACGGGACCCCGGCGAGCGGGCCCATGCCTGGGTGGTTAACTGCCGACGTGGACAGGCAACCGTCGTTGGCGCGCCGATTCTTCGATCGACTCGAACCCGTGCACGCCGTCACCTACTTCGCCCCCGAAGCCCGCACAGCCCTCGATACCCTTGGTTACAAGGGCTTCTGGATGGGCTACTTCGCCGCCAGGTCGGCACCGCTCGGTCAGGTGCCGCCGGAAGTGGTGACGGCGGCGTTTTACAACTTCGCACCGCATCGCGTGGCCAAGGCCCTTCCCGCCGCGTGGGACGTCGCTACCCCGGCCGACGCGCTGCGCGTGCGATCGGAGTCCGCCGTGGCGGCGCTCGAGCGGTACGGCGTCGGGAGCGGCGACGATGTCGCAACCGCGGCGGACCTGCTGGCCAAGGCGGCACGCTTTGCCACGCTGGACGGCCGGCCGTTGTTCGCCGCCAACGCGGCGCTGCCCTGGCCCGAGGAACCCTTGGCCAAGTTGTGGCACGCGGCCACCCTGCTGCGGGAACAGCGCGGCGACGGTCACATCGCGGTTCTCATCAGCCACGGAATCTCCGGCCGCGAGAGCAACGTCCTGCACGCCGCGGCGGGCCGCGTGCCCAAGGAGATGATCATGCGCAGCCGCGACTATGACGACGAGCAGTGGGAGACCTACCGGTCGCGGCTCGCCGCGCGCGGGCTGCTCGACGGCGACGTCCTCACCGACGCCGGCCGCGACCTCAAACAGCTGATCGAGGACAGCACCGACCGGTTGGCGCTGCCGGTGCTCGACGCGTCGAGCGACGACGAGATCGAGAGTCTGTTCCGCGCCTTGACGCCGATCACCCGCAAGGTGGTCACCGGCGGCGATATCCCGGCCGCGACGCCGATGGGCCTGAATCGCGACGACCTCGACGACGACAGCGCCCACCTCGCCTAGGCGCCTTGGCTCTGTGCGCGAGCATTGCGTGTTTGTACGCGACACGCCGCGGCATGACCTCATTTCGCGGTCGCTCGCGGCACGCTGAGTGACGTGATGGTGCTCAAGTCGGTTATGTTGTTCGTCCTGGCCGCACTGCTGGAGATCGGCGGCGCGTGGCTGGTGTGGCAGGGCGTGCGCGAGCACCGCGGCTGGTGGTGGATCGGTGCGGGCGTGATGGCGCTCGGCGCTTACGGTTTCGTCGCCGCGTTCCAGCCCGACGCCCACTTCGGCCGGGTGCTGGCGGCGTACGGCGGTGTCTTCATCGCCGGCTCACTCGCGTGGGGCATGGTCGCCGACGGTTTCCGGCCCGACCGCTGGGACGTCGCCGGTGCGTTGATCTGTCTGGCCGGCGTCGGGCTGATCATGTACGCGCCTCGCTAGCCCTGGTTGCGGTTCCACTCCAGCCAGCCCACGCCCTTGCGGCCGTCGGCCGTGGTGACCGTCGCCCAGGCCCGCGGGAAGTGGCTGACCCGGCCGTCGGGCGAGGTCAGCAGCACCGGCGCGTGGGCGCGCACCTCGGCGGTGGCGGTCACGTCACCGGGTGTCAGCGTCAGCGTGGTATCGACGGGTAACGCGTTGTCGGCGAACGTCTCTCGCGCCGTCACGGCCTGCAGCTCGATCAGCGGTTCACCCGCCGTCTGCACGTAGCCGATGCCGAGCGGAGGGGCGCCGGGGATGCGGATGTCGACGCCGTGCAGATGGGTTCCGTCGTCGAGGTGCAGCGCGCTCCACACCCAGTCCATCGCCCACCAGTCGCGCACACCCCACGAGTGATCGCGCTGGCCCGGAACATCGGTGAACGTGAACTCACGACCGTCGACCGTCACCGTTCCCGACACCGTGCACGGGATCTCGTAGCGCGGGGTCACCCGGTACAGATACGGCGTACCCACGGTGGTGTAGTCGAGTTCCATCGACACGTCGACGGGCCGTCCGGATTCGTTGCGCAGCAAGGCGGCCGGATCGTCGTACGCCTGGCCGCGACCCCGCATCGTGACGCGATAGGTCTTGAGCGGTTCGGTGGCTGTGAGGGTCAGCTCGATGTCGCCGGTGCCCTCGAAGTCGAGCAGCGCGTAGGTCGGCATGCCGGGCCCGCACACCAGGCCGTTGAGCCACTTCTTGTCCAGGTTCGGGTACAGGCCGAGACGGACCCAGCCGCCGACCTCCTGTTCGAGGTCGACGAAATCGAAGTACCAACTCTCGTTCCACAGCGGCTCGTCACCGGGCGGGTGCTCGCCGTCATCCTCGGCGGTCGGCGTAAGGGCTTCGGGCGCAGTGGGTTCCGGTAACGCGCTCAGGGCGTCGACGTCGAGCACGTGCTCGCAATGGCGTTGCAGCATCGTCATGAACATCTCGTCGCCACGTTCCGTGCGCTCGACGAGCATCGACGAGATGATGGCCATCATCACCCCGGCGAAGGTCTGCCTGCGCACCCCGTCGCGCACGTCGCCGATGGTGAGCGGCGCGTCGGGGCCGAGCGCTTCGTGGTAGGCGGTCAGCAGCGCGTCGTAGTGCTCCCGGCGCACCTCGACGGGTAGCGCGCAGCCCATGAAGTACGCGACATCCGTCATCGCCGGTCCCCAGGTCACTGTCTGCCAGTCGACGACGGTCAGCGGGCGATCGGCGCCGGGCAGCCCGAACAGCATGTTGTCGAGGCGGTAGTCGCCGTGCACGAGCCCCTTGACCCGGTCGGGCGCCGACTCGGCTTCCAGATAGGCGTCGAAACTCGCGACCAGGCGCTCACATACCTCGCGGTGCGCGGGCGCGATCTTGTCGCCGTAGCGTTCGGCGAACCCGGCGTACAACCCGGCGATGAGTGCCTGGTTCACCGGTGCCTCCCGGTTCAGCCACTCGGCGCTAGCGGCCGCGGGGTCGCCGAGCAGCGGCCCGTGCAGCCGGCCGAGTTCGGACAGCGCCAGCATCGCCTGTTCGGCTGTGGCACCGCGGAGTTCGTCGCCGACGGTCGCGGGTCCGGCGTCGCCGAGCAACAGGTGGAAGGCACCGGTCTCGGGGTTGAACGCCGACGAGAAGCACGGCGCCACCGGTCCCCCGATCCGCGGCGCGATGTCGGTGTAGAACCGCACCTCACGTTCGTAGAGGCCCAGCGCCAGTCCGGTCTGCCTGCTCACCGGATCGGTGGCCGCCACCTTGAGCACGACCGTCGCGGGGCCGGCGTCGTCACCCTCGTATGCCAACGCGACGCGGTAGCACTCGCTCATCTGCCCGGTGCCGATGCGCTCATAGGAGAAGTCGGCGACCGGCGAGCCGATCGACGACGACAGCCACTCGGCGCTCAGTTCGGCGGGGCGCTCGACGACGTTGATGGTGGGCACTCGTCACCTCCGTGTGACATGTCGGGTGGCGGCGCCACCGTTAACGCGAGACCAGCGAGAAGCTCTCCCACGCCTCCCTGCGGGCGGCGTGCGGGTCGAACTCGATCCGCGGGCGGTGATCGAAGACTCGCACAGCACGGTCCGCGCTGGTGTAGGTGGGCCAGTCGTCGCCGGGTACCCCGGTGCGGGCGAATTCGCGCCAGCGACGCTGAATGTCGTCGCTGACACGCAGGGTTTTTCGCCGGTCGCCGACGGCGGTGAGCAGACGCCCGAACCCGGAGCGGTACACGTCGAAGACGGCCAGCAGTTCGGTGGCGTGCGTGGCACCCAGTCCCGCCAACCGCAACGAGCGCGGTGCGTAGTCGTAGCGATACAAGTGGGTCGGCGCGTGGCGGCTGTGCGCCTCGGCGATCTGCCAGGCGGCCGAGCCGAACGCGAAGTCGCCGCCGAACTGGACGCACGCCTTCTGGTCCGGATAGCCGGGATACGCCGCGGTGATGCGTTCCCGCTCTTCGGGTTCGGCCTCGGCGAGCAGCCGCTCGATCATCGGTTCGGACATCGGCAGCAGCTTGAGGAAGCGCCCGAAGAGGTTGGCCTCCTCGGCGTTCGTCCCGACGATGAGCGGGACCCGGTGCGCCTTACCGCTACGCATCGCCTCCACCGGATCCAGTGGCAGGTAATCGGTTCCGCTCGTCGGTCCGGCCGCAAAGGCGCCGAGCATCTCGCGCTGGCCCTGTCTGATGAGCCGTTCGAACGCGCTCACCAGCTCGGCCGGCCGGGCCGCCATCACCGTGTCGGCGCCGTCGTCCTCCCCCGCGCCCAACAGCGCGGCGAACTTCGTCGCGTACTGTGCGGCCACCTCTGGGGTGCGTACCATCCCGGCGGCGGGACTCTCCGAGATCGCCTTGGCGAACAGGCCTTTGGCGGCGGGCACGGCCAGCAGGGTGGCCACGGCGTGCGCCCCGGCGCTCTCACCGAAGATCGTCACGTTGTCCGGGTCGCCGCCGAACACCGCGATGTTGTCGCGTATCCACCGCAGCGCCATCACCAGATCGCGCAGATACAAATTGTCGTCGATGGTGATGTTCCGATTGGACAACGACGACAGGTCCAGGCATCCCAGGGCGCCGAGGCGGTAGTTGACCGAGACGTACACACAGCCCTTGCGGGCCAGCGCCGCACCGTCGTAGATCGGCGTGGCGGACGTGCCCATGAAGTAACCGCCGCCGTGGATGAAGACCATCACCGGCATCGCGGTATCCGACCGCTTCTTCGGGGTCACCACGTTGAGCGTCAGGCAGTCCTCGCTCATCGGCTGGTACTTGCCGGGCGCCAGCATCGTGTACATGCGTTGCTGAGGCGCGCAGTTGCCGTACCCGTGGCAGTACCGCACACCGCGCCACGGCTGGACCGGCTGGGGTGCGCGCAGACGCAGCGGACCCACTGGCGGGCGTGCGTAGGGCACCCCGCGCCAGCGGTGCACGCCGTCGCGGGTGAATCCCTCGATCGTGCCGGAGGCGATGGTCGCGCGGACGGTGTGTTCGTGCATCACCCGACGTTAGCAATGGATTCCCGCCGCGCCTGGTCAGGGATTGCGTGTCGGGCCGCTAGCCTGGCCGGTATGCGAATGGCTGTGCTGATCGCGTCTGTGCTGGTAGCAGGGTGTTCGTCGACCACGGGCGGACAAGCTGAACGGATCGAACCGATTCCGCCGTCCCCGTCGGCGGGTTCGACGACGCCGAGCACGACCAAACCGAAGCCGACCGCTCCGCCCGCGCCCGGCGCCCCGATCGGGGACGTGGTGGCCTGGGTCGAGGCCGGTGAACCCGCCGACGCGTCCCAGTACCACTCGGCAACGCGCGACGGCCAGACCACGGATCTCGGTGAGGACGTCGCGTTCACCACACCGTCGGGCAAGACCAACTGCATGACCGACAGCCAGAACGCCGACGGCGCGCTGGCCTGCCTGGTCGACCTGGTCAACCCGCCGCCGCGGCCGGACGACGCCTACGGCGAGTGGAAGGGCGGCTGGGTCGACTTCGACGGCACCAACGTGATCGTCGGCTCCGTGCACGGCGATCCCGGCCGCTTCACCGCCGGAGAGGGACCCGAGCTCCCGTACGGGCAGGTGCTCTCCTTCGGCGACTACCGCTGCCGCACCGACACGGTCGGGCTCTTCTGCGTCAACTACGCCTACCAGTCCGCCGTCCGCTTCAGCGACGCGGGTATCGAACCGTTCGGCTGCCTGCAGCCGGCCACCGCGCCCCCGCAGACCGGCGAGAAGTTCAGCTGCTGACGGCGGGCACGGGTCAGGCGACGCCCTTCTGCTTCAGCAGCGGCAGCACGCCTTCGGCGAACCAGTAGGCCTCTTCCAGGTGCGGGTAGCCGGACAGGATGAACTCGTCGAAGCCGAGCGAGTAGTACTCGTAGATCAGATCGGCCACCTCTTGGTGGCTGCCCACCAGCGCCGTGCCTGCGCCGCCGCGCACCAATCCGACGCCGGCCCACAGGTTCGGGTAGATCTCGAGCCGGTCCGTCCGGCCGCCGTGCAGCGCGGTCATCCGCCGCTGGCCTTCGGACTGCGAGTTGGAGTGCATTGCAGCGGCTTTGGCGATCTGCTCGGGGCTCAGATCCGACACCATCTCATTCGCCACCGCCCACGCCGCCGCCGAGGTGTCGCGGCTGATGGTGTGCAGCCGGATTCCGAACCGGACGGTGCGGCCGCGCTCTTCGGCGAGTTCGCGCACCCGCGCGATCTTCGCGGCCGCGTCCGCCGGGGGCTCGCCCCAGGTCAGGTACACGTCGACGTACTGCGCGGCGACCGGCAGCGCGGCCGGTGAGGACCCGCCGAAGTAGATCTGCGGAAGCGGAACTGGCGGAGCCGACACCCGCGCGTCGGCGACCCTGTAGTGCTCACCCTCGAAGTCCAGCGACTCGTGGCGCCAGATCGAATCGACGATGTGCAGGAACTCTCCCGTCCGCGCGTAGCGCTGGTCATGGTCGAGCCAGTCACCGAACCGGCGCTGTTCGACGTCGTCGCCGCCGCTGACGATGTTGAGCAGCACTCGACCCTCGGAGAACCGCTGCAGCGTCGCGGCCTGCTGGGCGGCGAGGGTGGGCGGCGTCAGCCCCGGCCGGAACGCGACGAGGAACTTCAGCCGCTCCGTCTCCGACAATAGAGCCGATGCGGTCAACCAGGCGTCCTCACACCAGGTTCCGGTCGGGGTGAGGACACCTTCGTAGCCAAGGCGGTCGGCTGCGCGGGCCACCTCGGCCAGGTAGCGCCGTGTCGGCGGGCGGTAGTTGGCGGGCATCGTCTGCTGTGACGAGGCATGCGACGAACCAACGATGGACCGGCTGTCTCCCGCGGTGGGCAGGAACCAGAAGAATTTCGCCGAGGACATTTCGCTCCTAATCGCGATCGAGGTACAGGGGCTTGAGCACGTCGCTGTAGCGCCGGTCGACCCAGTGGTCGAAACCCGGTGCGGCCGCTATTTGTTGGGACTTGGCGAACAGGTCGGCCATCTCCTGCTCCGACGCGATCAACTCCCCGGACAGGTCGGTGGGCAGCCGCAGGCTGCGTCCTTGCGCCAGCGCGGCGACCGCGGTCTGGAGGCCGACTTCCTCGCCGTAGCGCTCGGCCCACGTGTCACGGTTGTCGTTGGCCCACCGCACGGCCTTGGCGTACCGCTGCAACAGATCACTCAGTGCGGTGTTGCGTTTCGGGTCGGCCAGCGCGGCATCCGAGGCGATGCCGAAGCCCGCGCCGTTGGTCACACCGGTGGCCGTGGCGATGCTGCGCACCGCGAGGTCCGCCTCCGCCTGCGCAGTGTAGGGATCCCAGATGGCCCAGACATCGACACGGCGCTGGGTGAAGGCCGACAGCGCATCGGCGGGTTGTAAGAAGACCAGCTTGACGTCGGACACGTTCAGTCCGGCCCGGTCGAGCTGCACCAGCGTATGGCCGTGCGCCGAACTGCCTTTGGCGACCGCGATGCTCTTGCCCCGAAGGTCCGCGACCCGCCCAACGGGCGCGTCGGCGTGCACCAGCAGCTGATCTCCGTATCCGCCGCCGTCGTAGGCCGACACCACCTTGATCTTCGCGTTGGACGCCGCGCCGAAGATCGGCGGTGTGTTACCGGTGATCGCGAAGTCGATCTTGCCTGCGGTGGCGGCCTCGATCTGTGGTGGCCCGGAGGTGAACGTGGAGAAGCTGATTCGGTACGGCAGGTTGTCCAGGGCCCCCGACGCCCGCAGCAGGGCCTCGGTGCCGCCCTTCTGGTCCCCGACGTTGAGCGTCAGTCCGGCGAGGTCGGACAGCGGTACCGTGGCCGGCGCCTCCTGCGCACCCGAGCTGTCCTGTCGCGACACACATCCGGTCAACAGCAGGCCGATCAACGTGAGCACGGCGGCGATTCTCGACATTCCAATTCCCCTCATATCCATGTGGTTTCAACTCTGCACACCGAGCTGCTCGAGCAGTTCGGCGCGGTAGGTCTGCGCGATGGCCGAGCCGCGTGGGTCCGCGATCTCCAGCGTGTGAGTGACGCGGCCGTCGTCGAGCACCAGGACCCGGTCGGCCAGCGCGACGGCCTCGTCCACGTCGTGGGTGACGAGCAGCACGCCGAACCCGTGCTCACGCCACAGGTCGAGCAGCAGTTCGCGCATGCTCAGCCGGGTCAACGCGTCCAACGCTCCAAACGGTTCGTCGAGCAACAGCAGTTCCGGTTCGGCGACCAACGCGCGCGCGAGCGAGACCCGTTGTGCCTGACCACCGGACAGTGTCAGCGGCCACGCGTCCGCGCGGTCGGCCAGCCCGACGTCGGCCAGCGCCCGCTCGGCACGGTCGCGGACGAGGTCCTTGCCCCACCCGCTGCGGGTGAGTCCGTATCTGACGTTGGTGCGCACGTCCCGCCACGGGAACAGGCGCGGTTCCTGGAAGGCCAACGCAGGAGCACCCGACACGATCCGTTCCCCGGCGTGGTCGGTCGACAGGCCGGCGAGTACCCGCAACACAGTCGACTTGCCGGATCCGCTGCGACCGATCAGCGCGACGATCTCGCCGCGGCCGACCTTCAGCGACACGTCGACCAGCACGTGGTGGTCGCCGTACCACTTGTCGACGTGCCGCAGTTCGGCGGCGGTGCGCAGTTCTCGTGCGGTGGCCAAGGTCATGAGCGGTACCTCAATGCGTGTCGTTCCAGTACGCGGACGATCGCGTCGGTGCCGATTCCGAGCAGCGCGTACACGATCAGGCCGAAAATGATGATGTCGATCCGCAGGAAATCGCGGGCGTTGTTGATCAGGAAGCCGATCCCGCTGTCGGCGTTGATCTGTTCGGCGACGATCAGCGTCAACCATGCGATCGCCAGGGACTGCCGGAAGCCGACCAGCACCTGCGGCGCCGCGCTCGGCACGATGATGCGCCAGAATCGTTGCCAGAACGAGAATCCCAGTACCTGGGCGGTTTCGAACAACTTCTGGTCCACCTGCCGGATGGCCGAGAAGGTGTTCAGGTACAGCGGAAAGCTGACGCCCAGCGCGACCAGCAGCACCTTGGGCAGTTCACCGATGCCGAACCACAGGATGAACAACGGGATCAGCCCCAAATGCGGGAGCGCCCTGATCATCTGCATGGGCGGATCGATGCCGGCCTCCACCCACCGCGACAACCCGACGGCCGTGCCGAGCGCGACGCCGAGTGAGCCCCCGAGGAGCAGGCCCTCGACCACCCGTATCCCGGAGACATGCAGCGCATCGGCGAGTTGACCGTTGCGGATCAGCTCCACGCCCGCCTCGAGGATCAGCGACGGTGCGGGCAGGACGTCCTGCGGGATCAGGCCCACGGCGCTGAGCAACTGCCACAGCACGAGCAGCAGCGCCGGCGAGGCGAACCGGATGGCGGCCCACTTGCGTTGTCGCCGAGCCTGTCTCGCTGTCGGCGTGGCCGCGATGGGCGCGTTGGGTGCAGTGAGATCTACGAGGGCGGTCACGGTGAGTTGACGCTACGCACCGCCTCACGACGCCTGAAGGTTTTGATTCTGGGTGAAGGAAAGACCCCGCCGGATGATCCGACATCCGGCGGGGTGGTCTGCCGTCAGTTCAAGCGGAACGAGCCGGACACGAACGTCGGCGTGACGTCGCGGCCGTTGATCGTCGAGCGCATCGCGCCGTTGGACAGGCGGGTGATCTGCTGGGCCTGCTGGAGCTGTCGCTTGTTGCGGACTTCGGCACGGAACCGCGCGTCGTTGAGTTGCACGATGTCGGCCTGGTCGAGCGTCCCGCTGATCCCGTTCAGCTGCACGCCGACGGCCGAACCGTCCTCGCGGACCACCCATGAGGCGCGCACGCCGTCCAGATCGGCGGTGTAGACGCCGGCGTCGCCGGATACGGGCGCCGCGGTGAACCGGTAGGTCACCCCATCCATCGTCAGATCGCCGTCGACGTCGGTGCCGTCGAACCGAGCGGAGAGGGTGTCGCGGAACCTGGACTCGAGGTCGATCTTCCCGTCGGCCTGGTCGCCGAAGAACCAGGCTTCGTCGTCGGTGCCGTTGCAGGCGTATGCGGCGACCTGCGCGCCGTCGACGGAGATGCCGATCGTCATGTCCTTACCGTCGGGCGATGTCATGTCCGCGACGTAGCGCCCCGACGCCGGGAACGGTTGAACGGCCTCCGAAACGGCCCCGGAAGGGGTGGTGGTCGCGTCCGCCGTCGGCGTCGACTCCGTCGACGACCCGCCCGAGCAGGCGGAGAGGGCGCCGAGCGCGAGCATCGCGCCGAGTCCGACGAAGAAGATGCGGGTCAATCGCTGCATGAACAACACGGTCATGGTGGGTCCTATCGGGCAGAACTTGCTGGTCGTTCCTGACGACGAGCTAACACCCGTGGTGGTTCAACCGTGCCGCGAATTACCGGAACTTCAGCGCCAGCCGTCGGCGGCCTCGGCCGCCCTCATCAACGCGTCGCACAGTACGCGCAGCTCGCCGGTGTCGGCGCCTTCCTCGATCGCCGTCGCGACGTCCTCGGCCGCACATCGGACCTGGTAGACACGGTCGGAGAGTTCGGCGGCCTCGTCCGGGCTGAGGACGACCGCGTCCGGGGCCAGCGAAGTGCCCTTGATCAGGCTCCGCTGTTCGTACGCACGCTGCCGGCAGGACTGCCGGCAGTACTGTCGCCGCCGGCCGAGGCCGACGTCGTCGACCTGGCGACCGCACCAGCGGCAGGACTGGAGGCGTAGGCGCTTCTTGATCCCAGGTGCCACGCACGTGACTGTAAACCGAGGGCAACTGGTTTCCCGGTATCATGGAGGGTCGAGTCGGGAACTTCGCGCACATGTTGCTGCGTTGATGATCCGGACAATTACGCGCAGATCGAGGAGTGTTTGACGATGGCTGATCGCGTCTTGAGGGGCAGTCGCCTCGGAGCCGTGAGCTACGAGACCGACCGTAACCATGACCTGGCGCCGCGTCAGGTCGCGCGGTACCGCACCGACAACGGTGAAGAGTTCGACGTCCCGTTCGCCGACGACGCCGAGATCCCCCACACCTGGCTGTGCCGCAACGGCATGGAGGGCACCCTGATCGAGGGTGACGCGCCCGAGCCCAAGAAGACCAAGCCGCCGCGGACGCACTGGGACATGCTGCTCGAGCGCCGGTCGGTCGAGGAACTCGAGGAACTGCTCAAGGAGCGGCTCGACATCATCAAGGCCCGCCGGCGCGGCTGACGCCGTCGATTCCCGCGAGCGACCGCCGTGTGTCACCAAATCACGGCGTGTCGCCGTGCAAACACGGGCGCTCGCGGGAGATTGGTCAGGGCGTGACGCGGGCGCCTCGGGCCCGGTCGATACGCCCCCGCAGACCCCATTCCGCGACCTTGAACAGGGCCTCGCGGATGTTGGAGCCGCTCATCTTGGACTGGCCGAACTCGCGTTCGGTGAAGGTGATGGGCACCTCGGCGACGACGAACCCGTTGTTGATCGTGCGCCAGGTCAGGTCGATCTGGAAGCAGTATCCCTTCGAATCGACCGCGTTCAGGTCGACCTTCTCGAGCACCTCGCGACGGTAGGCGCGATATCCGGCGGTGATGTCGTGGATGTCGACGCCGAGCAAAATTCGCGAGTAGCCGTTGGCGGTGCGCGAGAGCACGAGGCGCCGGCGCGGCCAGTTGCGCACCTCTCCCCCCGGCACGTAGCGCGAACCGATGACCAGGTCGGCGCCGCCGTCGATGGCGTCGAGCAGCCGGTACAGCTGCTCGGGAGGATGGCTGCCGTCGGCATCCATCTCGACGAGCACCGAGTACTCGCGGCCCAGTCCCCACGCGAATCCGGCCAGGTATGCCGCGCCGAGGCCGCCCTTGGCGGTGCGGTGCATGACGTGGATGCGGTCCGGGTCGGCGAGCGCCAGTTCGTCGGCGAGCCTGCCGGTGCCGTCGGGGCTGCCGTCGTCGATGATCAGGATGTGCACGTCGGGCCGCGCCTTTTGAACGCGCTCGACGATCAGCGGCAGGTTCTCCCGCTCGTTGTAGGTGGGGATGAGAACCAGCGTGCGCTGGCTGGGGCGCTCCCCCGGGTCCCGGCCCGTCGTCATGTAGCTCCTCTATCTTTCGTGCCGCCGGTCACTCGGCGACGCACAAAGCCTTCATTGTGCAGCATCGCGGCGATCAGGCTGCCCACGCCGAGGGCGATGAGCAGCCCCTCCACCAGCGGGCCCCACCGTGTCGCGGCCGTGAGCTGGGTTTTCAGCCGCACCGCGGAGTCGAGGAAGGCGGGTTCGTAAAAGGCGGTGCGAGCCAGCTCACGGCCGTCCGGAGCGATGATCGCGCTGATTCCCGTCGTGCCCGCGACGACGACGTACCGGTCGTGTTCGACCGCGCGCAGCCGGGCGAACGCGAGTTGCTGTTCGCTCATCGACTCGGTGAACGTCGCGTTGTTGGACGGCACCACCAACAGCTGGGCCCCGTTGCGCACGGACTCGCGCGGCGCCCGGTCGAAGATCACCTCCCAGCACGTGGCCACCCCCACCGGGACACCTGCGGGGTGCACGACGCCCGTGCCGTCGCCCGGTACGAAGTAACCGGCCCGCTCGGCGTACTCGGAGAAGCGGCTGAAGAAGCCGCGCCACGGCAGGTACTCCCCGAACGGCTGCACGATCTGCTTGTCGTGGCGCTCGCCGGGCCCGCTGCCCGGATTCCACACGATTACCGAGTTCGTCGTCGCCGGTTCGTCGGGGGTCGCACCGGGAGCCTCGACCACCGCGCCGACGAGGATGGGCGCGTCGATGGCCGCGGCCGCGGAGGTGATCAGCTCGTCGGCGTCCGGATTGGCCAGCGGGTCGATGTCGGAGGAGTTCTCCGGCCAGACGACGAACATCGGCCGCGGCGCCCGCCCCGCCCGCA
Source organism: Mycolicibacterium malmesburyense (assembly GCF_001050015.1). The sequence goes on along the minus strand of NZ_CVTB01000099.1, from coordinate 19,309 downwards.
CCTCCTCGGCCAGCCGCAGGGTCTCGCGCACATGGTTGTCGAGCACGGCGCGCCGCTGCGCGTTGAAGTCCAGGCCGAGCCGGGGTACGTTGCCCTGCACCACGGCGACGGTGACCGAGTGTTCGTCCCCGGCGCCGATACCGGACTGGCGAACGTGCGGCCAGGTCAGCGCGGTGAGCAGCAGCACGGCGCTGATACAGACCCCCGGCACCACCACGGCCGGCGGCCCCGCGGTCTGTTCGGCGTCGCGCCGCCACCATTCCACGACCTCGAAAACCATTGCCGCCAGGCTGAACCCGATGAGCACGACCGCGAAGGACAGCAGCGGCGCCCCGCCGAGCTGAGCGATCGACCGCAGAGGGCTTTCGGTCTGGCCGTAAGCGACTACGCCCCACGGGAATCCACCGAACGGCACCGTCGACTTGAGCCACTCCTGCGCCGACCACAGCCCGGCGAACCACAACGGCCAGCCCGGCAGCTTGCGCACCGCCACCGCCGCCGCGCCGAACAGGGCGGGGAACACCGCCTCGGCCAGCGACAACCCGATCCAGGGGAAGGGGCCGACGAACGCGCCGACCCATGGAAGCAACGGCAGGTAGAAGGCCGCGCCGAACAGTAATCCGTAGCCGAATCCGCCTCGCACGGTGGTGGTCTCGCGCGTGAGCACCCAGGCCAGCAATGCGAACGCGACGAATCCCAGGTACCACCAGCCGAACGGCGGAAAGCTCAGGCACAGCAACACCCCGGCCGCGATCACCACGGCCAGTTGCGGCAGCCGGTTGATCAGGGCATGCCCGAACCGGCTTGCCCTGGAGGTGGTTTCAGCCATGGATGACGACACCCCGGTGGACCGTCTGACGGCAGCGGGGTGATGGGCCGTCCAGCCGCGGCAGCGCCGGCACCCGCGAGCGCCGGTCGGTCGACCACCGCTGCACGGCGTCGGCGGGTGCGCTCACCTCGAGTTCGTCGGCCTCCCAGATCGCGTACGAGGCTGGTGCGCCGGGCACCAGGGTGCCGGCCACCCCGTCCCGCACGCCGCCGGCCCGCCACGCACCACGGGTGAGCGCCGCGAACGCCGCACGCGCCGACAGCGCGCTGCCCGGGGTTCGATGCCGCGTCGCCGCGCGCACCGTCGCCCACGGATCCAGTCCGGTGACGGGGCTGTCCGAGCCGAAGGCGAGGGGCACGCCTTGGGATGCTAACAGCGCGAACGGGTTCAACGACCTGGCTCGCTGCGGGCCGAGACGCTGGGCGTACATTCCGGTTTCGCCGCCCCACAGCGCGTCGAAGTTCGGTTGCATGCTGGCGAGCACGCCCCAGGCGCCGAGTTTGTGGGCCTGTTCTTCGGTGACCATCTCCAGGTGTTCGAGCCGGTGCCCGCACCGGGCGACCGCGGGAGCTCCGGCGGAGGCGACGACGGACTCGAGCGCGTCGACGACGGCGGAGACGGCGGCATCGCCGATCACGTGGAAGCCGGCCGCAACTCCCGCCTCGGTACAGGCCCGCAGGTGCTCCGCGATCGTGTCGCGGTCGAGATAGGCGTTGCCGGTCAGTCCGGGAGAGCACCCGGGCGCGTCCGCATAGGGTTCGTGCAGCCACGCGGTGCGCGAACCGAGCGCCCCGTCGACGAAGAGGTCGCCCGCCAGGCCGCGGGCGCCGGTTCGCTCGATCAGGGCGCGTGCGGCCTCGGCGGTGCTGACCGCCTCGCCCCAGTAGCCGATGACCTCGACGCCGTGGTCGAGTGCGCGGATCTCATCCCAGTCGTCGAGGCCGCCGAGCTGCGGGCCGGCGCACTCGTGCACGGCGACGATGCCCGAGGCCGCGGCGGCGCCGAGCGCCGCCCTTCGCGCGTGGTCGCGCTGTTCGGGGGTCAACCGGGCGCGCGCGGCGGCGCGAACCAGGTGGTGCGCGTCGGCGGTCAGCGGTCGCCGGGGGTCGAATCCGGCGGCGTCGGTGAGTCCGGCGCAGAGTGCCCTCAGCGCGGTGGATGCCGCCGCCGAATGCACGTCGACACGGGCCAGGTAGGCGGGGCGATCCCCCACGACGGCGTCGATGTCATCGGTGCTGGGCGGGCCGGGTTCGGGCCACTTCGACTCGTCCCAGCCGTGGCCCCAGATCGGGCCGTCGGGATGGGCGCGCACGTACTCGCCGAGCAGTTGCAGGCAATGCTGTTTCGATTCGGCGGTCCGCAGGTCGAGGCCCGAGAGCGTGAGCCCGGTGGCGGTGAGGTGGATGTGGCTGTCGACGAACGCGGGTGCGACGAACGCGCCGTCGAGGTCGACGACCTGCGCGTCGGGGTACTGCCCGCGGCCCACCTCGTCGCTGCCCAACCAGGCGATCACCCCGTCGCGCACCGCCAGCGCGGTCGCATCGGGCATGGCGGGGCTGTGCACCCGCCCGTTGAGCAGAAGGGTCGTCACGTAGGGGAGGTTCTCACAGGCCGTCGGTCGGACGCGGCCCGCGCTCCACGGCGGGCGGTTCGACGTCGACCACGTCGACGACCTCGCCGTCGACGTAGTCGGGGCGCCTGGCGGCCGCGCCCCAGCCGGCGACTCCGGCGGTGATCAACGGCATGCGTCGGGCGGCCACCGCGGTCAGCAGCGGACGAGCCGCCGCCCGGGTCGGCGGCAGGAGAAGCAGCGCACCCACCACGGAACTGGCCAATCCCGGGATCACGACGAGCACGGTTCCCAGCGCGACCAGGATGCTGTCGGCGGCCGTACCGTGCAGGGTCGCCGGGGTCAGACCCGATCGCAACCGGCCAAGATGGCGTTTGAGCTGCGATCCGGCCAGCACGAAGCCCAGCAGGAACGTCGCGACCAGGAGCAGCAGGGTCCAGCCGATGCCGATCGTCGACACCAGGCCCACCACGACCGCGGTCTCGATGATCACGTAGAGGACAAACAGCCGCATTGCCATGAACGGTAAACGTCCGGGCGGCCGGGCGGGTTCCGTAGATTGGCGATGTGCCCACGATCAAGATCGATGCACCGGACGGCCCGATCGACGCGTTGCTCTCGAAACCGGACGGCGACGGGCCGTGGCCCGCGATCGTCGTCGTACACGACGCGATCGGCTACGGACCCGACAACGAGGCGATATCGGCGCGGGTCGCCGAGGCCGGTTATCTCGCGATCACTCCCGACCTGTACTCGCGCGGCGGGCGCGCCCGCTGCATCACCCGGGTGTTCCGCGAACTGCTCAGCAAGCGCGGTCGCGCGCTCGACGACATCCTGGCCGCCCGCGACCATGTGCTGGCCCTGCCCGAGTGCACGGGCGCCGTCGGCATCGCCGGGTTCTGCATGGGTGGGCAGTTCGCGCTGGTGATGTCGCCGCAGGGATTCGGCGCGTCGGCCCCCTTTTACGGCACCCCGCTACCCCGCCATCTCGACGAGACGCTGGACGGGGCGTGCCCGATCGTCGCCAGCTTCGGGCGTCGCGACCCGATCGGCATCGGCGCGGCCGACAAATTGCGAAAAGTCGTCACGGACAAGGGAATTCCGGCGGACATCAAGGTTTACCCGGACGCCGGGCACAGCTTCGCGAACAAGCTGCCGGGGCAACCGCTGTTGCGGATCACCGGGTTCGGCCACAACGAGGACGCGGCCAACGACGCGTGGGCGCGGGTGTTCGCGTTCTTCGGCGAGCACCTGGCGGCTACGCCGCGGGCTTGATCTCGATCCCGATGTGGACCTTGTCGATGCCGCCGCGGATCAGCGCCTGCGGAATCCACCACCACGCGTGGTACCAGTAGCGTCGGGTGACCTCGTCGAAGACGCGGCGGGTGTCGTCTTTGGGCAGCACCCTGGCGACCGCCTCGACCGGTTCGCCCTTCGGTTTGCCCAGCGCGGTCGACTTCTGGATGGTCACCCGCGGGGTGTTGTTGATGCGTTTGGTCTTCCACGACCCGTCGTCGGTGATGACCAGGAGCTTGTCATCCTTGGGTGCACCCCAGATCGGGGTGGGTTTGGGCTTGCCGTCCTTGGTGAAGGTGGTCAGAAGGATGTATCTCGACTGCGCGACGTCGTCGAACGTGTCGGCCATGATCACCCCGGCTTGATCTCGATGGTCACGTTGTTCTTCATTCCCCCGCGCAGCTTGGAGAAAACGTTGAAGGTCTTGCCCAGCAGGCCGTAGCGCTTGCCGATCGCGGCGTAGGTCGCGCCGTTGGCCGACTTGTCGAGGATCGCGGCGACCGCCTCGACCGGTTCGCCTTTGGGGTTGCCGCGCATGTCGCACGGCGCGATGGTCACCCGCGGGGTGTTGCGGATGCGCTTGACCTTCCAGGACTTCTCCTGGGTGATGGCGACCAGGCCGTCACCGTCGGGCACCGCCCAGATCGGCGTCGGCTTCGGCCTGCCGTCCTTGGTGAACGTGGTCAGCAGGATGTACTCGGACTTCGCGACATCGGCAAAGGTGGCAGACACGCCACCAACCTAGCCCTCCAGGTCGCCCTCGGTCTCCAGCAGGATCTTGCGCAATCCGTCGATCGTGGCCCGGTCGGGTGCGGCCCACATGCCGCGGTCGGCGGCCTCCAGCAGCCGTTCGGCCATGCCGTGCAGCGCCCACGGATTCGACTCGGCCATGAACTTGCGGTTCTCGTCGTCGAGCACGTATTCGGCCGAGAGCCGTTCGTACATCCAGTCGGCCATCACGCCGGCCGTCGCGTCGTAGCCGAACAGATAGTCGACGGTGGCGGCCATCTCGAACGCGCCCTTGTAGCCGTGCCTGCGCATCGCGTTGATCCAGCGCGGGTTGACCACACGCGCGCGGAACACCCGGGTGGTCTCCTCGGACAGGGTGCGGGTCCGCACGGCGTCGGGTCGGGTGTTGTCGCCGATGTAGGCGGCGGGATCCTTACCGGTCAGCGCGCGGACCGTGGCGATCATGCCGCCGTGGTACTGGAAGTAGTCGTCGGAGTCGGCGATGTCGTGTTCGCGGGTGTCGGTGTTCTTGGCCGCCACCGCGATTCGGCGGTACTGCCTGCTCATGTCGTCGGCGGCGGGTGCGCCGTCCAGACCACGGCCGTAGGCGAAGCCGCCCCACGCCGTGTACACCTCGGCGAGGTCGGCGTCGTCGCGCCAGTTGCGGCTGTCGATCAGCTGGAGCAGCCCGGCGCCGTAGGTCCCCGGCTTGGATCCGAAAATCCTTGTGGTGGAGCGGCGCCCGTCGCCGTGTTCGGCCAGGTCGGCCTGCGCGTGCGCGCGGACATAGTTGTCCTCGGCCGGTTCGTCGAGGCCGGCGACGAGCGCCACCGCATCATCGAGCATCGTGACGACGTGCGGGAAGGCGTCCCGGAAGAATCCCGAGATGCGTACGGTGACGTCGATGCGGGGCCTGCCGAGGTCGGCGAGCGTGATCGGTTCCAGGTCGACGACCCGCCGGGACGCCTCGTCCCACACCGGGCGCACACCGAGCAGGGCCAGCACCTCGGCGATGTCGTCGCCGGCGGTGCGCATGGCCGATGTGCCCCACACCGACAGGCCGACCGACCTCGGCCAGTCGCCGTAGTCCTCGCGGTAGCGGTTCAGCAACGAATCCGCCATCGCCACACCGGTTTCCCACGCCAGCCGCGACGGCACCGCCTTGGGATCGACCGAGTAGAAGTTGCGACCGGTGGGCAGCACGTTGACCAGGCCGCGCAGCGGCGAACCCGACGGACCGGCGGGAATGAAGCGCCCATCCAGCGCGCGCAGGATCTGCGGTATCTCGTGCGCCGTGCCCGCGAGCCGCGGCACCACTTCGGTGGCGGCGAACCGCAGCACCGCGGCGACGTCGGCATTGTCGGTCAGCGTGTCGACGACATCGGCGTTCCATCCCGACTCCTGCAGCGCGGCAACGAGTTTGCGTGCCTGCGCCTCGGCGGCGTCGACGGCGCTGCGCTCGTCATTGCCGTCCTCGGCCAGGCCGAGCGCCTGTCGCAGGCCCGGCACCGTCTGCTCGCCGCCGAACAACTGGCGGGCCCGCAGCACCGCCAACACCAGGTCCAGTTCGTCCTCGCCGGTGGGGGTTTCACCGAGGATGTGCAGGCCATCGCGGATCTGCACGTCCTTGATCTCGCAGAGCCACCCGTCGACGTGCATGAGCATGTCGTCGAACGAGTCCTCCTCGGGCCGCTCCTCCAGACCGAGATCGTGGTCCATCTTCGCCGCACGCATCAGCGTCCAGATCTGCTGGCGGATGGCCGGCAGCTTCCCGGGGTCGAGCGCCGAGACGTTGGCGTGCTCGTCGAGCAGCTGCTCCAAACGCGCGATGTCGCCGTAGGTTTCGGCGCGCGCCATGGGCGGGATCAGGTGATCGACGAGTGTGGCGTGCGCGCGACGCTTGGCCTGTGTGCCCTCGCCGGGATCGTTGACCAGAAACGGGTAGACCAGCGGTAGATTGCCCAGCGCGGCGTCCGGTCCGCAGGCCGCCGACATGCCGAGGGTCTTGCCCGGAAGCCATTCCAGGTTGCCGTGCTTGCCCAGATGCACGACCGCGTCCGCGCCGAACACCGATTCGATCCACCGGTAGGCGGCCAGATAGTGGTGGCTCGGCGGCAGGTCCGGGTCGTGGTAGATGGCCACCGGGTTCTCACCGAACCCCCGCGGCGGCTGCACCATCAGCACGACGTTGCCCGCCTGCAGCGCGGCGATGACGATCTCGCCGTCGGGATCGGAGCTGCGGTCGACGAACATCTCCCCCGGCGGCGGACCCCAGTGCTCGACGATCGCGTCGGTGAGTTCGGCGGGCAACGTGGCGAACCAGTCGCGATAGTCCTTGGCCGACACCCGGATCGGATTGCCCTCGATCTGCCCCTCGGTCAGCCAGTCGGGATCCTGGCCGCCGCGCTCGATCAACGCGTGGATGAGCGCGTCACCGTCTCCGGCGTCGAGGCCCGGGACGTCATCGATCCGGTAGCCGTGTTCGCGCATCGCGCGCAGCAGCGCCACGGCGCTGGCCGGGGTGTCGAGGCCGACGGCGTTGCCGATGCGCGCGTGTTTGGTCGGATAGGCGGAGAACACCACCGCGATCCGCTTGTCCCGCACCGGGATCGAGCGCAGGCGGGCATGGCGCACCGCCAACCCGGCGACGCGGGCGCAGCGTTCGGGATCGGGCACGTACGCGGTGAGCCCCTCGTCGTCGATCTCCTTGAACGAGAACGGCACGGTGATGATGCGCCCGTCGAACTCCGGCACCGCGACCTGCGTCGCGACGTCGAGCGGCGAGAGCCCGTCGTCGTTGCCCTCCCACTGCGACCGCGGGCTCGTCAGGCACAACCCCTGCAGGATCGGAACGTCCAGCGCCGCAAGGTGTGCGACGTTCCAGCCGTCGTCGTCTCCGCCGGCCGCCGCGGTCGACGGGGTGGCGCCACCGGCCGCGAGCACCGTGGTGATCAGCGCGTCGGCCGTTCCGAGCAGTTCGAGCAGCTCCGCGTCGGCGGTACGCAACGATGCGCAGAACACCGGCAGCGCGCGGCCTCCGGCGCCCTCGATCGCGTCGCACAGTGCCTCGACGTAGGCGGTGTTGCCGGCCAGGTGCTGCGCGCGGTAGTAGAGCACCGCGACGGTGGGACCGTCGCCGCCGCCGTCGCGGGGCATCACGCCCCACAGCGGCGTGCTCTCCGGCGGGGAGAACCCGAAGCCGGTCATCAACACCGTGTCGCACAGGAAGGCGTAGAGGTGGCGCAGGTTCGAGACGCCGCCCTGAGCCAGATAGAGGTGCGCCTGCAGCGCCACACCCGCGGGCGTGGTCGAGTGCCGCATCAGCTCCGCGTCGGGTGACTGCTCGCCGCTGACGACGACCGCGGGCACACCGCTCGCCACCACCTCGTCGATGCCGTCCTGCCAGGCGCGGTAGCTGCCGAGGATGCGCACCACCACGACGTCGGCACCGCGCAGCAGTTCACCGAGCTCGCCGTCGACCAGCCGGGACGGGTTGGCCCACCGGTAGTTGGCGCCGGTCGAGCGGGCGGTGATCAGATCGGTGTCAGAGGTGGACAGCAGCAGTACGGCGGGTTCCAGCACCCCCCATTACTACCCCACGCCCCAATTCCTGCCGCGAGCGTGCCGATTCGCACGCTCGAGGGGTCGCGACCGTGCGCGAAATGCCGGTCTGGCCTAGTGGCGGTTCCAGCGGCCGTAGGTGCTCTGCGGATACGGCAACCCGAGGGCGGCGATCAGCACGACCAGAAGAGCACCGAACACGATGAGTTCGAACATCGTCGTTCCTTCCTGACGCTTACTGCACACGCGTGCAGTAACCCGGAACTTACGACGTCAGCGGCGGTTTGAGACCGACTTGTGTGGCACGGATCACTAGAACCTCTAGTGTGACCGCCGTCACGTTGAGGGGCGCGGACCTCGCTCCGCCGGGGACGTCGACAGCGAAATCGCAACTACTGCGCGGTGATGAAGCCCTGCCCCACCATCCAGTCGCGGGCGACCACGCTCGGATCGCGGCCCTCCACGTCGACCTGCTTGTTCATGTCCATGATCGCCTCGTTCGTCAGGGCCGCCGTCACCGGCGCCGTGACCTCGGCGATCTGCGGATGCGCCTCGTAGAAGGCGCGTTTCATCGTCACCGACGGGTTGTAGTGGGCGAAGAAGTGCTTGTCGTCGGTGAGCACCACGAGGTCGAGCGCGGCGATGCGACCGTCGGTGGTGAACACCTCACCGAAGTCGCACTGGGTCCCGTCGGCGGTGGCCTGGTAGATGATGCCGACCTGGAGCACCGGCGTCTGCGCACGCGCGGGGTCGAAGCCGTAGGCGGCCGCCATCCCGGGATAGCCGTCCTGGCGGGCCCGGAACTCGGTGTCGACGCAGGTGCGCGCCGCGGCCGGATCGCGCCTGACCAGCTCGGCGTACTCCGAGAGCGTGCGCACGTTGGTCCGCTCGACGACGCCTCGGCTGGCGGCCAGCGCGTAGGTGTCGTCCATCGGCCCCGGCGGCAGCCACACCATGTCGTTTCGGGCCAGGTCCTCGTCGCGGACGGCCTCGAACTGCTTGCGGCTGTCGGGAATCGGCTTCTCGTGGCCCAGGTAGTTGATCCACGCGTTGCCGGTGAACTCGTAGGCGACGTCGACCTGACCGGACAACTGCGCCTCCCGAGTACTGCGCGAACCCACGATGCCGGTGAGGTCGCGGACGTCGGCGCCGGCCGCCACCAAGGTGTATTCCAGGATGTATCCGAGGATTACCTGTTCGGTGTATTCCTTGGAGCCCACCGTGATTTGGACACCCTCGAGTGCCGGGTTGGGCTGGATCGAGCCCGGCCCGACCTTGAGCGGCACGGTGCTCCCCGCGCCGAGGCCGCAGCCGGCCAGCAGGAGGAGGCAGGCCACGGTCGCGATGGCGCGGCGGATCATCGCAAACCCTTGGGGTTGAGGTAGAACTCGGCCAGCCCGCCCAACCAGTCGACGAGCAGGGCCAGGCACACCGCGAGCACGCTGCCCAGGATCAGGGTCACGTTGTCCTGCAGCTTGTATCCGGTGTCGATGAGGATGCCCAGTCCGCCGGCGTTGACGAGAAACGACAGCGTCGCGGTGCCCACGGCGAGCACCAGCGACGTGCGCAGCCCGGCCAGGATGTACGGAATCGCCAGCGGCATCTCGACGCGGGTCAGCACCGAGCGGCGCGACATGCCCTGTCCCAGACCGGCATCCACCAGCGACCGATCCACCTGGTTGATGCCGAGGATCGTGCTGGCCAGCACCGGCAACAATGAGTACAGCGCGATCGGCAGGACGCCGATCCAGAAACCGGTCCTCCCGGTCCACAGGAACAGCAGCACCAGCAGCCCGATCGCGGGCGCGGCCTGACCGACGTTGGCGACACCCATGAAGAACGGCCGCAGGAGTTTGGCGCCGGGCCGGGTGACCAGCACCCCCAACGGAACGCCGATCAACAGCACGATGGCGGCGACCGCGACGGTGATCAGCAGGTGCTGCCAGATCAGCGTGGCGATGTTGCCGGGGTTGATGTTCTCCTGCTGGGTGGCGGTCAGGTCGCGGTTGAACGCCCAGAAGATCACGGCGGCACCGACGATCAGCACCACGACGGGCTGGATGAGCAGCCGCCTGCGCTCGCCGGGGTTGGCGCGCGCCGACTGCGTGGAGTCCGCGACCGCGGTCACGGTTGTCCGTCCGTACTCGCCTCCGCCGAGGCCCGCAGCCAGGTGATCGTGTCGATCAGCGTGTCGAGCGTGACGACACCGGCATACCGGCTGCCCGGCCCGGCCACCACGGCCGACGCGTGCTGTTGCGCGAGGATCGCTTCCAGCGCGTCTTCGAGCGTCGACTGGGTGCTGACCACGTCGAGCGGTTCGACAGCGTCGGCCAGCGCGGTCGCCTGTTCGAGCTTGCTCTGCCGAACCCAGCTGACGGGGCGCGCACGCTCGTCGAGAACCACAACCCAGTCGAATTCGCTGCCCGCCAACATTTTTCGTACATCGTCGAGCGAATCGGTTTGCCGCACCGACGGATGCTGCCGCAGCTCGACGTCCTTGACCCGCATGAGCCCCAGTTGGCGCAGCGATGCGCCGGAGCCGACGAAACCGGCGACGGTGTCGTCGGCCGGACTGGCCAGGATGTTCTGCGGCGTGTCGTATTGCAGCACCTTGGACTGGTTGCCCAGCACGGTGATTCGGTCGCCGAGCTTGACGGCCTCACCGAAGTCGTGGGTGACGAACACGATCGTCTTGCGCAGTTCGCCCTGTAACCGCAACAGTTCGTCTTGCAGCGTGCTGCGGGTGATCGGGTCGACGGCACCGAACGGCTCGTCCATCAGCAGAACCGGCGGGTCGGCGGCCAGCGCACGCGCGACGCCCACGCGCTGCTGCTGTCCGCCGGACAGCTGGCGCGGATACCTCTCGGCGTATTGGCTCGGTTCCAGGCCGACCATGTCGAGCAGCTCGTCGACCCGTCCGGCGATGCGTTTGCGGTCCCAGCGCAACAGCCCGGGCACCAGCCCGACGTTCTGCCGGATCGTCATGTGCGGGAACAGCCCGGCCTGCTGGATGGAATAGCCGATCGAGCGGCGAAGCTCGGTCGGGCGGATCGACATCGCGTCGTTGTCGCCGATCATGATCGTGCCCGACGTCGGTTCGGAGAGGCGGTTGATCATCCGCATCATGGTGGTCTTGCCGCAGCCGGACGGGCCGACGAACACGACGATCTCCCCCGCCGGGATCTCGAGCGACACGTCGTCCACGGCGGGCTCATCGGAGCCTGGATAGACCTTCGAGACGTGGTCGAGCACGATGCGCACCCCGGTGCTGCCGTTCGAGCCCGTGTTCTCCGGTGCGATCTGCGTTGTCATCGAATGCCTTTCGACGTGGTGAGCCGACCGATCAGGACGAGGATCGCATCGAGTGCAAGCGCCAGGATGACGATCAGCAGCGTCCCGGCCAGCGCCATCGGCAGGGCCGTCGGGCTGCCCACCCGCGCCAACCCGGTGAAGATCAGGTTTCCCAGTCCCGGCCCCTTGACGTAGGCCGCGATGGCCAACACGCCCATCGACATCTGGGTGCTGATGCGCATGGCGGACAGGATCGACGGCCACACCAGCCGCAGTTCCACCCGGGCCAGGGTGTCGAGCCTGCTCATACCGATGCCCCGCGCCGCATCGGTCAGGGCGGGATCGACCGCGGTGAGCCCGACGATCGTGTTGCGCACGATCGGCAACAGCGAGTACAGCACCAGCGCGGCGACGCTGGGCACCACGCCCAGCCCGAACAGCGGGATCAGCAGACCCAGCAGCGCGAACGCCGGGACCGTCAGGATGACGCTGGAGGTCGAGGTCGCGAGGTTGGCGGCCAGCGGGTTGCGGTAGGTCAGCACGCCGATGACCACCCCCACGATCGTCGCGATGAGCACACTTTGGACGACCGCGCTGACGTGTTGGTAGGAGTCGAACGCCAGTTGCGCTTGGTGGGCCGTGATGTAGTCCCACAGTGCCCTCACGGCGGTCAGCTACCCGATCTTGATCCAGCCGAAACCCGCCCCGTTCGATTCGCGCTGATCCGAACCGTTGTCGCCGCGAGGTCCGTCGGCGAACGTGATCACCACAGCTCATGCGTTGTCTGGAGGTTGGTCGTGCCGTCATCTCTGCGGGTGGTCAAGCTCGGCGCCCACATCGGCGCCCGGATCGAAGGCGTCGACCTCGGCGCCGGCGTCGACGGCGAAACCGCGTCGGCGGTCAATGCCGCCCTGCTCGAACACAAGGTCGTCTTCTTCCGCGATCAGCACGGTCTCGGCGACGACGGTCAGCTCGCCCTCGCGCAGGCGCTGGGCACCCCCACCACCGCGCATCCGACCGTGACTTCGCGCGGAGACCGCTTCCTGCCCATCGATTCCCGCTACGACAAGGCCAACAGCTGGCACACCGACGTGACGTTCGTCGACCGGATCCCGAAGGCGTCGATCCTGCGGGCGATCACCCTGCCTCCGTACGGAGGCACGACGACGTGGGCGTCCACCGAGGCCGCCTACGACCGCCTTCCGGCGCCGCTGCGCACGCTGGCCGAGAATCTGTGGGCCGTGCACACCAATCGGTACGACTACGCGACGCTGCACGACGAGCCCGACGCCTCGCCGACCGCCGAGCAGCGGTCGTACCGTGAGGAATTCGTCTCCCACTACTACGAAACCGAGCATCCCGTGGTGCGGGTCCACCCGGAGACCGGCAGGCGGGTGCTGCTGCTCGGGCATTTCGTGAAGAACTTCGTCGGCCTGGGTGCGGCCGAGTCGGCCACGTTGTTCAACCTGTTCCAGGCGCGAATCACGAAGCTGGAGCACACCATTCGGTGGAACTGGCAGCTCGGGGACGTCGCGCTGTGGGACAACCGGGCCACCCAGCACTACGCCGTCGCCGACTACGACGATCAATACCGCCGGCTCAACCGCGTCACGCTGGCCGGGGACATCCCCGTCGACATCTACGGCAGGCGGAGTCGCGCGATCGTCGGCGACGCCTCGGCGTACTCACCGGTGGTCAGCGTCGCAAACACGCCGCCCCAGGCACTGGCGAGCTGATCACAGCCGGTCGACCTCCCGAGACAGCAGCGCGGCCTCGAGATAGGTGAACCGCTGCGGATAGTGCCTGCGCGGTTCGCGATGACCGTGCCAGAGCCCGCGCACGGCACTCAGCGCGGAGGCCCACTGCCGGTGCGCCGGCGGTGCCGGGAGGCGGGCGGCCGCGGTGCCAAACCGCACCTGCTCCTCGGTGATCAGTGTCGGCTCGATGGTCGGCACCGGTCGCGTTGTCGACGTGCGCCTGGTCGTTGTCAGTTCAGTCATGGCGATCTCTCCCACTGTCCTCGCGCGGTCCGCACCGGACCTGGATGTTTCGGACGCTACGAGCACCGGGCGGGCGTCCACACGCGTAGCGCACTACCTGTGTTTCGGGCCGGCTCCCACGACTACCGTGAACTCGTGGCCAGGACCCGCGACCAGGACGCCTGCCCCGGTGCGCTGCAGGTGCACCGGGCCGCCGACGGCGCCCTGGCCCGCATGCGTCTGCCGGGCGGGCGCATCACCGCGGCGCAGTTGCAGGCGCTGGCGCACGCGGCCACCGAGTGGGGCGCGGGCACGCTGGAACTGACGTCGAGGGGCAACCTGCAGCTGCGCGGCGTCACCGACACGGCGGCGGTCGCACACGCCGCGGCGGCGGCCGGTCTGCTGCCGTCGCCGACCCACGAGCGCGTGCGCAACATCGTCGCCTCGCCGCTGTCGGGTCGGGTGGGACCGACCACCGACATCCGCGGGCTGGTCACCGAGCTCGACGCGGCCATCCGCGCGGACCCGGACCTGGCTGCCCTGCCCGGCCGGTTCCTGTTCGGCATCGACGACGGCCGCGGCGACGTCTCCGGTCTGGCCGCCGACGTCGGGGTGCACTTCGACGGTGAGGCGGCGGCACTGCTGTTGGCGGGCCGCGACACCGGCGTGCGGCTTGCGGGCGGCGCGGCGGTCCCGACGATGATCGCCGTCGCCCGGCGATTCGCCACCGAGCGCGGAAAGTCTTGGCGTGTCAAGGAACTCGTTGACACCGGCCCCCTGCTCGGCGACTTGACGCCGTCGGAAGCGCCGGGTGCGACGTGGCCCGCGGTGACCCGGCCGCCGGTCGGGTGGCTCCACCAGGACGACGGCCGCATCGCGTTGGGCGCCGCGGTTCCCCTGGGCGTGCTGCCCGCGAGGACCGCGGAATTCCTCGCCGCGATCGAGGCGCCGATGGCGATCACCCCGTGGCGCTCGGTGCTGGTCTTCGACCTCACCGAGGACGTGGCCGACGTCGCGCTGCGGGTGCTGGCGCCACTGGGGCTGGTGTTCGACGAGAACTCGCCGTGGCTGTCGATCAGCGCGTGCACCGGACGGCCCGGTTGTGAGCACTCGTTGGCCGACGTTCGCGCCGACGCCGCCGCGGCCGTGGACGATCCGGCGCCGGGCCATCGCCACTTCGTCGGATGCGAACGGGCCTGCGGTAGCCCGCCCGCCGGTGAGGTGCTGGTGGCAACGGGAGACGGATACCGGGCGCGCGGCGCGCACCCGTAGGGTGATCGCGTGCTCGACTACATCCGCGATGCCGGGGAGATCTACCGGCAGTCGTTCGCGACGATTCGCGACGAAGCGGACCTGGCGCGCTTCCCCGACCACGTGGCCCGGGTCGTCGTTCGGTTGATCCACACCTGCGGCCAGGTCGACGTCGCCGACCACGTCGCGTACCGCGACGACGTCGTCGCCACCACCCACGCCGCGCTGACCACCGGCGCCCCGATCCTGTGCGATTCGTCGATGGTGGCCGCCGGGATCACCCGGTCGCGGCTGCCCGCGGACAACGAGGTCGTCTCGCTGGTGGCCGATCCGCGCGCCCCTGACCTGGCCGCCCGCCTGGGCACCACCCGCTCGGCGGCGGCCGTCGACCTGTGGGCGGACCGGCTCGGCGGCGCGGTGCTGGCGATCGGCAACGCGCCGACCGCGCTGTTCCGGCTGCTCGAACTCCTCGACGACGGCGCACCCGTCCCCGCGGCGGTGCTCGGCGGCCCCGTGGGCTTCGTCGGCTCGGAACAGTCCAAACAGGAACTCATCGACCGGCCCCGCGGGATGTCCTATCTCGTGGTCACGGGTCGTCGCGGCGGCAGCGCCATGGCCGCCGCGGCCGTCAACGCGATTGCCAGTGACCGAGAATGAGCGCGACGCGAGGAACGCTCTGGGGCGTCGGGCTCGGACCTGGCGACCCCGAACTGGTCACGGTCAAGGCGGCCCGGGTGATCGGCCAGGCCGATGTGGTGGCGTACCACAGCGCGCGACACGGCAAGAGCATCGCGCGCGGGATCGCCGAGCCGTATCTGCGGCCCGGTCAGATCGAGGAGCATCTGGTCTACCCGGTGACCACCGAGACCACCGACCATCCCGGCGGCTACGCCGGCGCGATCGAGGACTTCTATCGCGAGGCCGCCGATCGGATCGCCGCCCATCTGGAGGCGGGCCGCGACGTGGCGCTGCTCGCCGAGGGCGACCCGCTGTTCTACAGCTCCTACATGCACATACACACCCGGCTCACCGAACGCTTCGACGCGGTCATCGTGCCGGGGGTGACGTCGGTGAGCGCGGCGTCGGCGGCGGTGGCCACTCCGCTGGTCCAGGGCGACGAGGTGTTGACGATCCTGCCCGGCACGCTGCCCGCCGACGAGCTCGAACGCCGGCTCTGCGACACCGACGCCGCGGTGATGCTCAAGCTCGGACGGTCGTATCCGGCTGTGCGCGAGGCGCTTTCGGCCTCAGGTCGGCTGGACGACGCGTTCTACGTCGAGCGTGCCAGCACGCCGCAGCAGCGGGTGCTGGGCGCCGGTGAGGTCGACGACGGCACCGTCCCGTACTTCTCGCTGGCGATGCTGCCGGGCCGCCGTGACCGGGATGCGGTCACCGGCAGCGTCGCGGTGGTCGGGCTGGGCCCGGGCAGCACCGATTGGATGACCCCGCAGTGCCGTCGTGAGCTCGCCGCGGCCACCGACCTGATCGGCTACGGCCCCTACCTCGACCGGGTGGGTACCCGGGCGGGCCAGCGCAAACATCCCAGCGACAACACCGACGAACCCGCCCGCGCCCGGTTGGCGTGCACGCTGGCCGAACAGGGCCGCGCGGTCGCGGTGGTGTCCTCCGGCGATCCCGGTGTCTTCGCGATGGCGACCGCGGTGCTCGAGGAGGCCAAACAGTGGCCGGGGGTGTCGGTGCGGGTGGTCCCGGCGATGACCGCCGCGCAGGCCGTCGCCAGCCGGGTCGGCGCGCCGCTGGGACACGACTATGCGGTGATCTCGCTGTCGGACCGGCTCAAGCCGTGGGACGTGATCGCCGAGCGGTTGACCGCCGCCGCGCACGCCGACCTGGTGCTGGCCATCTACAACCCGGCGTCGAAAACCCGCACGTGGCAGGTCGGGGCGATGCGCGATCTGCTGCTCGAACACCGCGATCCCGGCACTCCGGTGGTGATCGGCCGCGACGTGTCCGGCCCGCGCGAGGAGGTCAAGGTGGTGCGCCTGGCCGACCTGGACCCCGCCGACGTCGACATGCGCTGCCTGCTGATCATCGGTTCGTCGCAGACCCAGTGGTACGCCGACGACGGCGACCGGGTGTTCACGCCGCGGCGCTATCCCCAATAGCTCTCCCCCACTGCCGCGAGCGCTCATCCTGGTACGGAATCCGGGCGCTATTTCGTACAAGGGTGAGCGCTCGGCACCTCCGAGGGTGTTAATGTCCGGCGCGTGACATCCGTTCTCGCCATTCCACGTGGGCCCGAAGATGTAACGCCGTCGTGGCTCGGATCAGTGCTGCGAACCGACGTCGACGCGGTCGAGGTCACGCCGATCGGGACCGGCCAGACCGGCGCCACGTACCGGGTCTCGGCGACGTACGGCGCCGACACGGACCTGCCGCGATCGTTCGCGATCAAGCTGTCGGCCCAGGACGACGCGGTGCGTGAGCGGGTGGCGCTGGGCTACCGCTCCGAGGTCGAGTTCTACTCGCTGATCGCCGACCGGATGCGAATCCCCGTCCCGCGCAGTTATTACCAGAACATCTCCGACGACGGGGCCGACGTGGTCCTGCTGCTCGCGGATATGGCGCCCGCAGTGCAGGGCGACCAGATCGCCGGCTGCAGCCCCACCGAAGCGGGGTTGGCCGTCGAGGCGCTGGCCGGGTTGCACGGCCCCAGCTGGTGTGCGCCCGACTGGATGGACCTGTCGGCGATCGTCATGCCGAAGCCCGGTGACGCCGAGGCGGCCAAGGGCATGGGCGACGTCTGCAAGATGGCCGGCGACATCGTCAACGACCGACTCGGCTCGTCGATCAGCCCCGAGGACCAGGAAACCCTCTCCGCTGCAATGGCTTCGGTGAGCGATTGGCTGATGGCCGAACCGACCCGCTACGCGCTCATGCACGGCGACTACCGGCTCGACAACATGCTGTTCGACCCGGACCGCACCCGCATCACCGTGGTCGACTGGCAGACCATCGGGATCGGCCTGCCGGCCCGCGACCTCGCCTACTTCACCGCGACGAGCCTCGAATCCACCGTGCGTGCGGAGATCGAGCGCGAGCTCGTCGAGCGCTATCACCGCGCGTTGATCGGGTACGGCGTCGAGGATTACGACCTCGACACCTGCTGGAACGACTACCGCCTCGGGCTGGTGCAGGCGCCGCTGCTCGTCGCGCTGGGCACGGCCTTCGCCTCGACGACCGAGCGCGGCGACGAGATGATGCTCGTCATGCTGAGCCGCGGCTGCCAGGCCATCCGCGACCTGGGCACGCTGGAGCTGATCAGCTCCTACCGGTGACCCAGTCGACCGCCTCGTCCACCGACGCGACGGTCCTCACCCCTTCCGGCAGCGGCGGACGGTCCACCATCACCACCGCGACACCGAGGTCGGCGGCGGCGTCGAGTTTGGGGCGCGTCATCGTCCCGCCGCTGTTCTTGGTGACCAGCGCGTCGATGCGATGCTCACGCAGCAGGGCCAGTTCGTCGTCGTAGCGGTACGGCCCGCGCGACAGCACCACCTGATGCCGCGACGGCAGATCCGCGGCATCGGGAGGGGTGACCGCGCGGATCAGGAACCACGCGTCGGCGTCCTTGAACGCCGCGGCGCCCGACCGTCCGGTGGTCAGGAACACCCGTCGATAACCCTCGGCGGCAACGGTTTTCGCAGCCTCAACGTCATCGCGTACGACGATCGCGTCGCCGGGCGGCCAGGCCGGCCGCGCCAGCACCAGGTGCGGCACCCCGAGCTCGGCGCACACCGCGGCCGCCGTCGCGGTCATGGTGGCGGCGTAAGGGTGGGTGGCGTCGACGACGGCGTCGACGGGTTGGTCGACAAGCCAACACCGCAGCCCGTCGGCGCCACCGAAGCCGCCGATGCGTACCTCGCCGACCGGCAGCGCGGGATCGGGCACCCGGCCGGCCAGCGAGCTGATCACCTCGATGCCGGGATGGAGCCGGGCGGCCAACGCACGGGCCTCCGATGTGCCGCCCAGCAACAGGATTCGCATCAGTGCCGACCCCGCCGCACCCGGCCCGACGAATACAGGTAGCTGTCGGCGAACCCCTCGGCCGCCAGCACGTCGCCGACGACGATGACCGCGGTGCGCGTGATGCCCGCCGCCTTCGTCTGCTCGGCGAGATCGGCGAGGGTGCAACGCACCACCTGCTCCTGCGGCCACGACGCGAATGCGACCACTGCGCAGGGTGTTTCGGGTCGATAGCCGCCGGCCAGCAGCTCCGGGACGATCGCATCGATCTGGGCGGCCGCCAGGTGCAGCACCAGCGTGGCCCCCGGCGACGACAGCGTCCGCAGGTCCTCCCCCGGCGGCATCGCCGTCGACAGCGTGGCCACCCGCGACAACGTGACCGTCTGCGCGACACCGGGAACCGTGAGCTCACGACCCAATGCGGCGGCGGCCGCGGCGAACGCCGGTACGCCCGGGACGATTTCGTAGTCGACGCCGAGATCGTCGAGGCGGCGGCACTGTTCGGCGAGCGCGCTGTAGATCGAGGGATCGCCGGAGTGCAGGCGCGCCACGTCGAGTCCCGCGGCGTGCGCGGCGGCGAGTTCGTCGACGATCTGGTCGAGCGTCAACGGGCCGGTGTCGACGACGCGGGCGTCCGGCGGGCACAGCGCGAGCAGATCCTCGGGCATGATCGAACCGGCGTACAGGCAGACCGGGCAACGTTGCAGGAGTCGTTGCCCGCGAACGGTGATCAGGTCGGCCGCGCCGGGGCCGGCGCCGATGAAGTAGACGGTCATGGATTGGTCACCACCCACTGTGTCACGGGCATGGCGGGGC
>NZ_CVTB01000098.1 GCF_001050015.1 Mycolicibacterium malmesburyense | reverse complement strand
ATGCACCACGAGGCCCTCGCAGAGGCCGTGCCCGGCGACAACGTCGGCTTCAACGTCAAGAACGTCTCAGTGAAGGAGCTGCGCCGAGGATATGTGTGTGGAGACTCGAAGGACACCCCACCAAAGCCCACGGAGGAGTTCACTGCCCAGGTTATTGTGCTGAACCATCCTGGCCAGATCGCCAACGGCTACACGCCTGTGTTGGACTGCCACACAGCCCACATTGCCTGCAAGTTCAGGGAGATCAAGGAAAAGTGCGACCGTCGTTCTGGCAAGAAGCTGGAAGATAACCCCAAGTTCATCAAGTCTGGCGATGCTGCGATCATCGAC
>NZ_CVTB01000097.1 GCF_001050015.1 Mycolicibacterium malmesburyense | reverse complement strand
GCCTCATAGACCACAGCCAGCCGCCATGAAGTTCGCCATCGTCGCCGTGCTGCTGGGATCTCTCGGTGGTGGCCCTGAAGCCCCCGTGCAGTACCATCCCATGCTCAGATGCGACACTGACCACACTGCCGAGATAATGTATGTGCCAACAAAGGAGGCTGTGGTGAATTCGACTATGAAGGCCAAGATCAAGCTGCGCGTCTACGATGCGATTCTCAAGGACCTCAAACTGAGACTGGCTTTGTTCACGCCGGAGGGACACATCGTGCCATGCATTGACGGCTTCGGAAGCTGCGTGTACGACCTCTGCAAGGCGAACAAGAGATCGGAAG
>NZ_CVTB01000096.1 GCF_001050015.1 Mycolicibacterium malmesburyense | reverse complement strand
CCACGCCCTACTGGTCACCGAACACGTCAACGTCCTCAGCCAAACCCCCACAGCGGCAGGCGCGCTGTCACCGCAGGCGTTGGAGTCGACGACGTTGGTAGTCGCCGGTGAGCCCTGCCCGCCCGAATTGGTGGATCGGTGGGCGCCCGGCCGGGTGATGATCAACGCGTACTGCCAGCCCGAAACCTCATACGCGTCTTTGAGTGCGCCGCTGGCCGCGGGCTCAGCTGCACCGATCGGGTCGCCCACGCCGGGCACGGCTTTGCTTGTGCTCGACCCGTGGTTGCGTCCGGTGCCGGCCGGCGTCGTCGGCGAGCTGTACGTGGCCGGTTCG
>NZ_CVTB01000095.1 GCF_001050015.1 Mycolicibacterium malmesburyense | reverse complement strand
AAGATTCGCGGCTACCGCATCGAATTGGGTGAAGTCCGCACGGTGCTGGCCGGGTTGGATGGGGTGGATCAGGCGGCGGTGATCGCGCGGGAGGACCGGCCCGGTGATAAGCGCCTGGTCGGCTACATCACCGGAGATCTGGACCCGGCCGAGGCCCGGGTTCTGCTGGCCGAGCGGTTGCCGGCCTACATGGTGCCCGCCGCGGTGGTATCGCTCGACGTGCTGCCGTTGACCGTGAACGGCAAACTCGACAAGCGCGCGCTGCCGGCGCCGGAGTACACCGCGGGCGCCTATCGCGCGCCGGGCACCGCGGTCGAGGAGATCCTGGTCGGTATC
>NZ_CVTB01000094.1 GCF_001050015.1 Mycolicibacterium malmesburyense | reverse complement strand
AAGTTTCGTGACATCGTCCGAGAGCATGCATTTGACAGACTTCTCGTATTTGCCTCCTTTTGTGCACGGCCAGCTGTAATCGGGGAAACCATCGTCAAATGCGGTCTGCACGCACGGCACAGCCTGAAATGCGTCCCACTGCTTTTCCAGCCTAGATAGAAGAGGCATCAGAGCAAACAGCTTGGGCGAGCATACTCGAAACAGTTTCTTGCACGTAGGCGGCAGCTGTACTTTGTGGATCTCCATCAGCTTTTTCCGAAACTCCTGAAACGTCATCTTTTTCGCTGAGCAGCTTAAGGTGCAAAGCGCTGCGAGAACGAGAAATGCCACCGACCACC
>NZ_CVTB01000093.1 GCF_001050015.1 Mycolicibacterium malmesburyense | reverse complement strand
CCTTGAAGACTCGCAGGTGAAGTGCCTGGCACGAAAGTTTCTTACCCTTGCTTTCCAACATCAAGGCAGCGATCAGGTTTCCATTCCCAATGTGCTTCAACATTCTCGGCGACACTCGGAACACCAAGTTGCGCCAGTAGGTGCCTGGCTTCACGGGACACTTGGTCGTCCACATAGTCACCTTGTTCTCTGGTACATCTTCACAAACATCATAGACGCACGATCCGAAACCTTCAATGCATGGTACCACTGTGCCTTGAGGCGTGAAGAGTGCGACTCTCATCTTCAGTTCTTTCAAGATGGTGTCGTAGACACGCAACTTGATCTTGGCAGTCATCTGGTGG
>NZ_CVTB01000092.1 GCF_001050015.1 Mycolicibacterium malmesburyense | reverse complement strand
CTTTGACAGGACTTTCTGGGCTGTACCGCGGTTACCCCGGTCACTTGGGACGCCTTAGCGCCCTTTCTGGATCACTGGGAACACTCGGTGATTACTCGGGACTTCCCGGCCTCTATGGAAACTCATTCGCTCTTTCAGGTCTATACGGCAGTTACCCAGGGCTAGGACACTTGTCAGGGCTCTTGGGAGGATACTCAGCTTCGCCAGGTTTCTCTGCCTTGAACAATGGATATCCCGGTTCCTTGGGAAGCCTTGCTGGTCTTTCAGGACCACTAGGACTATTTGGACGTTACCCAGGACTTGCAGGTCTGTACGGCAGCTCATTATCTCTATCAGGTCTCTAC
>NZ_CVTB01000091.1 GCF_001050015.1 Mycolicibacterium malmesburyense | reverse complement strand
ACAAGGTAGCCGTACCGGAAGGTGCGGCTGGATCACCTCCTTTCTAAGGAGCACCACGATGTTTGGGCCGGCCCGCAGATCGCGGATGTTGCGGTGTCTCAGACGGATTCGTTGGATGGCCTCACACCTGTAGTGGGTGGGGGTCTGGTGCACAACAGACATGTCCGTGCGGTGGGGAAAGCCGGCGGCGAGAAATCATCAGACACACTATTGGGCTTTGAGACAACAAGCCCGTGCATCCCCGTGTGTTGGGGGTGGCCCCGCTTTGGGTGGGGTTGGTTGGTTGTCGCCTCATGCTTTGGTGGTGGGGTGTGGTGTTTGATTTGTGGATAGTGGTTGCGAGCATC
>NZ_CVTB01000090.1 GCF_001050015.1 Mycolicibacterium malmesburyense | reverse complement strand
TCTCCGCCACCACCCGGTATTGGAGCTGCTGAGCGCAGGGGAACCCTAAGCCCATACCCTCTTGACATCAACACCGTCCAAGACCCCGTAACTGGCCACCCCATGGTACGCGTTGTCTACGGCGGCGTCTTGCGGGAGCGCCTCGTACCCGTACCAGTCCCAATTCCACAGGATGTGCCTGTCCCAGTCCCCATTCCAGTGCCCCAGCCATACCCAGTCCCACACCCACGACAAGTTCCATACCCAGTGCCTAGTCCCTACCCCGTCCCAATCCACAGTAACACCGAAGTTCACAAGACCGACGTCGTCGCCGCTACTCCAGGAGGACCAGTCCTGCTCGAGTCCGGTGTCACC
>NZ_CVTB01000089.1 GCF_001050015.1 Mycolicibacterium malmesburyense | reverse complement strand
GTCGCGATCGAGCCATATTCAGAACCCTCCAGCCATGGCCCGCAGTTATCCACAATTTTGTCGCTTCGACCGGCCAATCAGATTGGGCCAGTGGACTTGTCAGACCTCGAATGTATGTTCGAGATATGTCGGGGAGTCGGTTGCAGGAGGCGTTAGCCGGGCTGCGCGCCGCCTATGAGGAAGTGGCCGCCTGCGAGCTGGATTTGTTGACTCGCCAGGATCTTCTCGCCGCTGTTGATGAGGTGGAAACCCTGTCGTGTCAGCTGCCCTCGGTGGGGCATCGGCTGCTGGCACGCCTGCAGTGCGAGACGACTCCGAACGAGTTGGGTGCGCACTCGTGGAAAGAGGTGCTGCGGGTGCGCTACCGGATCT
>NZ_CVTB01000088.1 GCF_001050015.1 Mycolicibacterium malmesburyense | reverse complement strand
GCGGGCGCTGACGTATTCCCAGTCGACGTCGTGGCCCGCTGTCGCGGAGTCGATCATGACCGCCGCTCCGTGCTGCACATCGGCGACCTTCAACCCGTCGATGTCGACGCGGATGGCGCCGGCCAAGCGCACGCCGTTGGCTCGCCCCCCGGACACGTCGACGTTCGAGATAGTGAAGTCGGCATTCGACCATTCGTTGAGCCCCGGAAACGCGAACGTCTGGGCGGCAGGATCGTAGGACGGCGTGTCGGAGAAGTAAGTCACGAGCGCGAGGCCGTCGTCGCCTGTGTTGACAGCGGTGTGGCCGCTGATCTTGGCTCGACGACAGCCGTTGAAGTGCAGTCCATCCGCCTGTGTGTCCTCCGACTGCAGATTCGTAACCGTGATGTCGGAGACGCCCATCATCACGACCCCGGCCTGGGGGGCTGACTGGATGACGCAGTCGGCGATGGTGACGCCACTGACCGGGGCAGCATTTCCCTGCCAGCCACTCAAAGACGTGTTCAAGCCCTCGGGGAAGCCGAGGATCCTGATGCCGTCGCCCATCGAGCGCTTCGTCCGCTTCGTCCACCGGATCCGGATATTGCGCAACGCGATGCCGGAGGCCGGCCCGCGGATGAAGATGCCGTGACTGGTTCCGGTATTGGTACCCGGGTCCACGTTGTCCATCACGAGTTCGGCGTCCGGCGCGAACTCGATACCGATATCGGACAAGCCCGTGATGGCTATGGCGGCGGCTTGTCTGGGGTTGCGCTGAGCGAATCGGTAGCGCCCGGCGGGGAAATGCAAGGTGCTGCCAGTCTTCAGGGCGGCGACAGCGGACGCGATAGCCGCTGAATCGTCGGCTATTCCATCGCCGACAGCGCCGTGATCACGCACATCGACGTTCGTATTCCGCCCGGTGTCGGAACAACCCGCCAGCGTGATCGCCGCTGGGAGGGCGACGAGGAATCGTCGCCTGGAGATGGTCAAGCCGGACATTGCTCAAGTTTCGCAAGGATCGCGTCCGCGGCGGCGCCGGCTGAAATGTGCCCTTGGCGACCGGTGACGTGAGCCCAACCTCTTGCCGCGAGGTCGGCTCGCGCCGAGTCGTCGCGACAATAGGCGACCATCAGTTTCGCCAGCTTCCGCGGCTGGTGCGGATCGAAGAATTCGGCTCCGTCGCCGCAGGTTTCTCGTAAGGAGGGGATGTCCGAACACAGGACGGCGGTGTGCGAGGCCATCGCCTCCAGCGGCGGAAGCCCCGCGCCCTCGTTGAAGGACGGCATCACCAGAAGGTCTGCACCTGCGACCAGCGACCGCAGGTCGTCGAACTCGAGGCGGCCGATCATCTGTACGCGATCACCCAATTCCGCCGCCTTGGTTCGGACCCGTTCATCGAGCATCCGGACGGAGGCCCCGCTGCCGGCGAGGACGAGTTTCTGCGGGATCGTATGCTGCACCTCCTCATACGCCGCTAGAAGTGTTGGGAGGTTCTTGTGCCGCTTGACGTTTCCGAGATAGAGGACATATCTGCCTTGGACTGGCCGCTTGCGGGGATCGGCCGGTTCGAACCAGGTGTCGCTGACGGGAATCGGAGTGACGACGAACTGCGCGGTACGTGCGTGCTTCGCCAACGCGTCGGCGGCTGCCTGCGAAGGGGTGAAGATGGTGCACGCCCGACGAGCAACGATGCTTAGCATCGCGCGTGCGTACAGTCGCCGCACCGGAGCGATACCGCTGATGCTCTGCGGTAAGAGATGGGTGTCGTCGTGAACGGTGCTGAACGTGATGATCCCGCGGTGATCGGGGCACAAGAGGGTGAACGGAAGCGGGTAGTGGGGAACCCAGATGGCCCGCGGACGGGTTTCCCGGACGGCGCGATCCCACACGCGCTGTTCCGCAACGGAGTACATCGGTGCGTCGGACGGCTCCGAGAAGACGATCTTGGTGCTTTCGCGGACAGAAGGGACGCTGTCGCGATCGGCTAGGACGGCAAGGGTGCGGCGATGTTGTGCGAAGCCGTCCTCCAGAGCGCGAATCTGTACGCCGATGTAGGTGCCGATTCCGCTCTGATCGATATGCCTGGCATCGAACAGCAGATCGACGGACCGGTCAGTGTCGCGGCCCTTCATCGTGTTGCCGGCATCCTCGCGCCCCTTGGTCTCGTCCCGGTTGTTCGAAGGCTACCGTCGCGCTGCATGCGCGCGGCCACGCCGATACGAAGTTGCCGTGCCCGAACTGGTCAGAAGTTCGGCGGCGCGCCGCCCCCGAAAAAGCGCCGTTTACCAGTAGCGTGCCACGCCAGGATGTGATTCGAACGCATTGGGGCAAGGCGGGAGCGACGATGTCTTCGATATGTGTTCGTGCTCTCGGTGTGCAACGTGATCGGGCCAACGGACGTATCGGGTCCCGATGAGCCGCAGGTTCGTCCGAAGAGCGGTCGCTAAAGCCGCTTGCCTGCTGTTAACGATGTTGTTTGTCGCGGCGACAGTGAACGGCTCCGCAGGTGCCCAGCCGCCGAATACGGTTACCCCGCCCGGCACCGAGGTGACGCTGGACTGGACTTCGCTCGGCCTGCCGGGGGAGATCACCTTGGTGGACGGCAACATCAATCAGGACTTCACGCTGCCGTTGCCGTCCGGTTTCAACGTCACGCGCCTTCGCGGACTGATCCATGCACCGGTCGATTTCGGGGCCGGCTTCGTCGAAATCAGTGACAGCAAGGGTCGAGTCCTGGCGACGGTCAGCCTGCCTGAAGTGACCCCGGACCAAGCGGTGGTGCCGTTCGACGTCGATATCTCGGCAGCACAGGCCGATCGCACGTCCGTGGGGCTGTCATTCACCGTGCGAGAGGCGCCGCTGCCACCCGAGCTGCGCTGCGGACTCGGGCAGCGCGTGGTCATGAGCGATCTCGCTGCCGTGTTCGTCGGGAGCGAGCCCGCACCCACGACGATCGCGAGTTTCTTTCCGCCCGTCTTACAGCGCCTCACGATCTATGCGCCGAATAACGCCGATCGAGCCGAACAGCAGGCGGTCCTTACGCTCACGTCGGCCGTAGCGAAAACTTACGGACGGCAGACCCCGGAAATCACGGTTGTGAATCAGGCACGCGGCGCCGCGCCCCCGCCGTCGCCTCAATTCACCCGGGCCGTCGTGGTCGAAAGCGGAGACGCCGGATTGAACGTCCTCAACCCCGGCACTCCCGATGCCTACCTCGAGATGACCGGCAGGGGAGACCAACTCGCCGACCAGGTGTCACTCGTGGCCAACGAGTTGCAGGCTCTCGTGCAGGTTCCGAGTGCGCGTGTCGACAAGGCCGGTGCACAAGAAGAATCCGGTTCGGACGAGATGAGCTTCGGCCAACTGGGTATCAGCGGCAAGACCTCGGTGTTGCGTACCGCCCAACTCACCGTGGGTGTCGACAGGTCGGCGTTGGGTAAGGGACGCGTGCACGGGCTTCAGGTTCATCTACTCGCCACGCACACTCCGGTCGTCTCGACGGACTCGGCCAGCATGACGGTCAGCGCGAATGGGCAACCCGTCTACACCACCCAGATAGGTGCGGACGGACAGATCGACGCCAAGTTCGATGTGCCTGGCGAATTCCTGCGCCAGCGGATCAACTTCACGTTCGATTTGACGTTCAGTCCCCGCCAGCTCTGCACGCCGACGCTTGCCCCCGTGACCTTCCAGTTGGATCCCCGTTCGACGCTGACGATGCGACGCGGCGGCCCGCCGCTCGGCGGCTTCGGCGGCGTGCCATCGGAGCTGAGCCCGGAGTTTATCGTTGCGCTCGACGGAAGCAGCCCCAACCAGCTTGATTACGCGACCCGGGTCGTGGCCGACATCGCGCGACTGACGGTGTCGCCGCTGACACCGCGTGTCGTCGTAGACGTGAAG
The DNA here is from genome assembly GCF_001050015.1 of Mycolicibacterium malmesburyense. The sequence continues at coordinate 77,637 of NZ_CVTB01000088.1, read as the reverse complement.
GCCGCCGCCGAGGCGCGTAGCGGGGCACTGATCGTCGCCAACGCGAAGACGCTCGAGCTCACGTCGCTGCATATGCCCGTCGGCGGAGAGAGTTCCGGCATCCAATTCGATCTGCGGAGCGAATTGCAGGCCGACATCAACGAGGGCCTGGGAACGATCCAGGTCTTTGCCGACCCGCCGCGCGATCGGACCGTCGTGACGGTCACCACCAGTGGCGCCTGGACCCTCGTTGAGCCTCTCTTCAGCTATATCGATCAGCTGCAGGACGGATGGTCGAACCTGCAAGGTGACGTCCTGGCCGCAGGACCGGACGGCGTCGTCACCAACGTCTCGATCGGTCCCGGCGATTCGTCCCCGACCGACGACGAAGGCGCGACGGACCGGTCCCTGGTGGTCGGGGTCGCGGTAGGGGCCGTCGCTCTCGCCGTCTTGGCGATTGGTGTGGCGCTCGGTCTGCGCCGCCGTCGTCGTCCCCGCTAACCGATCCTCGTGGCGATGCCGTCGAGCAGTTGGCCCAACCCGCTGCGGAATTCCGCGTACGGATCGTTGTCGGCGCGGTCGAAGACACCGTCGGCAAGCGCCGCGGCGAGCGAAGGGAACCTCTCAGGGTCGATCAGTCGGCGAAGCAGCGCCGGATAATCCGGCCAGTCGGTCTGCCCCGCCTCGATGTCCACCGCCGCCGCGCCGCGGACGAAATGCAGGATCGCCATGACCGCGGTGAGCTTCTCCCGCTCGGCGAGCCCGGTGCGGGCAAGCGCGGCCAACCCTGCGTCCAGCCACGCAATCTGCCCGGGGTCGGCCGGCGGCCCCCCGGACACCGCCTGCAGCACCCACGGGTGGCGGTGGTACACGTCCCACAATCCGATCGCCCAATCCGTCAGGGCGCCAGCCCAATTGGTGGAATCGACGGTGGACGGTCGGCCGACGGCGGCGGCCGACATGAATATCACCAGCTCGTCCTTGTTGGCGACATGCCGATACAGCGACATGGTGCCGCAGCCCAGGCGCTCGGCCAGCCGGGCCATCGACAGCGCACCCAGCCCCTCGGCATCGGCCAGCTCGATCGCCGCGCGCACGATGCGCTCCCGGTTCAGCCCCTTGGCCCGGCCGGGCTCGCCCGGCTCGTGCCACAGGAGGTCCAGCGCCCGAGGCAGAGAGTTGCTCATCGGTCGTCAGCCTAATCGACTCGACATCGGTTGCGTATGCCGTACGCTTAGTGCGTATGTCATACGCAAACGTTACCGATACGAAGAGATGGGCTCTTGGACTCGCGGTCGTCGTCGCGTGCTTTCTGGGGTTCTCGGTGCCGCCCTATCTCACCGGCGGTACCCGTGTGCCCGCTACCTTCGCGCTGCACTACCCGCTGCTGGTGGCTCACGTGTTGTTCGCGAGTGTTGCGATGGTTGCCGCCGTCGTGCAGATCTGGCCCCGGCTGCGGGTGTGCCGCCCCGCGGTGCACCGGCGCTGCGGCCGCGTCTATGTCGTTGCCGCACTTCCCGCTGCCGCGTCCGCGATGGTGATCGGCGCCCTCACCCCGTTCGGGCCGGTTCTCGCCGTCAGCAACGTGACGCTCGGCGCATTGTGGCTGTGGTTCACCGTCATGGGCTACCTCGCGGGCCGGGCCCGACGGATGTCGGAACACCGGCGGCACATGGCGCGCAGCGCGGTGCTGGCGCTGTCCGTCATCACCAACCGGATCTGGACACCTATCCTCTACGTCTCGTTTCAACCGTTGCAGGACAATGTCTTTGGCGGTGATCCGGAACGTTTCGAATGGTTCGTCGCCGGAGTGGGTGCATGGCTGGGTTGGACGGTTCCCCTCGGAATCGTCCAGTGGTGGCTGGTCAAGCGACCCGCGATGACGTCGTCGTCAAATCGTCAGCTAACCGAGACTCCCCGGGTGTAATCTCCGGGCCAACCTGCGACGCGACACCGAGGCGGATATGGCGACCGAATTCAACGGCAAGATCGAACTCGACATCAGAGACTCCGAGCCGGACTGGAAGCCCTACGCCCCGCCGACCGCCCCCGAGGGCGCGCCCAACATCTTGTACCTCGTGTGGGACGACATCGGTATCGCCACATGGGACTGCTTCGGGGGACTGGTCGAGATGCCGACGATGAGCCGTATCGCCGATCGCGGCGTTCGACTGTCGCAGTTCCACACCACCGCGCTTTGCTCGCCGACTCGGGCCTCGCTGCTGACCGGACGCAATCCGACCACGGTCGGCATGGCGACCATCGAGGAGTTCACCGACGGCTTTCCCGGCTGCAACGGCCGGATTCCGTTCGACACCGCGCTGCTGTCGGAGGTCCTCGTCGAACACGGATACAACACCTACTGCGTCGGAAAGTGGCACCTGACGCCGCTCGAGGAATCGAATCTGGCGTCGACAAAACGACATTGGCCCCTGTCGCGCGGCTTCGAGCGGTTCTACGGGTTCATGGGCGGCGAGACCGATCAGTGGTATCCGGAACTGGTCTACGACAACCACCCCGTCGCGCCGCCCGCAGCGCCGGAGGAGGGCTATCACCTGTCGAAGGACCTGGCGGACAAGACGATCGAGTTCATCCGCGACGCGAAGGTCATCGCACCCGACAAGCCATGGTTCTCCTACGTCTGTCCCGGGGCGGGGCACGCCCCGCACCATGTCTTCAAGGAGTGGTCCGACCGCTACGCCGGCAAGTTCGACATGGGTTACGAGCGGTATCGCGAGATCGTGCTCGAGAACCAGAAGAAGCTCGGCATCGTCCCCGCCGACACCGAACTGTCGCCGATCAATCCGTACGCCGACGTCGCCGGGCCCAGCGGTGAGCCGTGGCCGGCGCAGGACACGGTGCGCCCGTGGGACGAACTCGGCGACGACGAGAAGCGGCTGTTCGCCCGCATGGCCGAAGTGTTCGCCGGCTTTCTGTCCTACACCGACGCGCAGATCGGCCGCATCCTCGACTATCTCGAGGAGTCGGGTCAGCTGGACAACACGATCATCGTCGTCATCTCCGACAACGGTGCGAGTGGGGAAGGCGGCCCGAACGGTTCGGTCAACGAGGTCAAGTTCTTCAACGGATACATCGACACCGTCGAGGACGGTCTGCGACTCCTGGACAACCTCGGTGGGCCGGAGACCTACAACCATTATCCGACCGGTTGGGCGATGGCATTCAATACGCCCTACAAACTCTTCAAGCGATACGCGTCGCACGAAGGCGGGATCGCCGACCCCGCAATCATCTCCTGGCCCAATGGGATCGGCGCACACGGCGAGGTGTTGGACGGCTACGTCAACGTCTGCGACGTCACCCCGACCATCTACGAACTCCTGGGGATCACTCCACCCGAGACGGTCAGGGGAATGCCGCAAAAGCCGCTCGACGGCGTCAGTTTCGAAGCGGCGCTCAAGGACTCGTCGGCGGCGACCGACAAGCACACCCAGTTCTACACGATGCTCGGTACGCGGGGGATCTGGCACGACGGCTGGTTCGCAAACACGGTCCACGCGGCATCCCCGGCCGGTTGGTCGCATTTCGACAAGGACCGATGGGAGCTGTTCCACATCGAGGCCGATCGGAGCCAGTGCCACGATCTGGCCGCGGAAAACTCGGACAAACTCGAAGAACTCAAGAAGCTGTGGTTCGCCGAGGCCGACAAATACAACGGCCTGCCGCTGGGCGACCTCAACATCTTCGACACCATTTCGCGGTGGCGACCCCACATTGCCGGCCAGCGCGAATCGTACGTCTACTACCCGGGCACCGCCGACGTCGGCATGGGCGCGGCGGTCGAGATATCGGGGCGGTCGTTCTCGGCCTTGGCCGAGATCACGATCGACACCTCTGGCGCGGAAGGCGTGATCTTCAAACACGGTGGCGCACACGGTGGACACGCATTGTTCGTTCAGGACGGGCGGCTTCACTACGTCTACAACTTCCTCGGAGAAGAGGAGCAGCAACTCTCGTCGCCGGATCCGGTGCCGCTGGGGCGGCATACATTCGGGATCGCCTATGTGCGCACCGGAACCGCGGAAGGCAGCCACACCCCCGTTGGAGACGCCGCGCTCTACATCGACGACCAGGAGGTCGCGACGCTCAGCGGTATGCGTGTGCATCCGGGGACGTTCGGCCTGGCGGCCGCTGGCTTGAGCATCGGAAAGAACGCGGGTTCCCCTGTCTCGCGGTCGTACAAGCCGCCGTTCGTCTTCACCGGTGGCACCATCGCTCAGGTGAACATCGACGTCTCGGGCAAGCCGTACGTGGACCTGGAAAGGGAGTTCGCACGCGCTTTCGCCCAGGACTAGGGGACGGGGACAGAGGACCAATGCAATACGCCGCGGTGCCGACGATCGCTCTGGCGTGCCTGCTGAGCGCGTGCGTCGACAACAGCGAGGGCACGCCTATCGCGGAAGAGGCCGTCGTCTCCGAGACGACCATCACCGCCACCCCGACTCCGTCGCCGATCACCAGTTCCGATCCGGAAGTCGATTCCGCACAACCCGGCATCGTGCCGACAGACGCGACACCGTCGCCCGCGGGTGCCGCGTGCGATATGCCGAACCCGACGCCGTCCGACGCTGTGGCGTCGGTCCCCGACCCGGCGGCACCCAGGATCTCCGTGGCGGTGCCCGCCGGATGGTCGACGGCCGCGGGCCAGGGCGACGTCGGCCTACGGCTCACGGGACCGGACGGGATGTGGGCCTCGGTCACTATCGCCAAGACGACGCTGCCGCCCGCCGAGGCGTTCGAACGATATGCCGACGACGCCATGGCATCTTCCGACGTCAGCACCCTGAGCGTGCTTCCGGCCGAACAGTGTGGCTACAGCGGCCAGAAGTTGCTCGGATCGTGGGCGGACTCGCCGGAGCACGCGGTGGAATACGGAGACCGACTCGCGCACATCCCGACCGCAACCGGGGACTATCTGGTGGCGGTGCACGTCGAGGCGCCGGCACGCACGCCGGACTTCGACCCGCTGACCTCGCCGCTGCTGGGGGAGTTCGGCATCGTCATCCCCTGAGTCCGGGGCGCTGATCAGCGGCGATTTGGTTTCCCGCAGGTCCTCCCATAGAATCAGGCGGTTGCCTTGGGCAGACCTCGGCCAGCCTCTCCGGCAGGCCCCGCGTGCTCATAGGTGACAGCAAGACCGCGCACGTCCAGGTCGGTATCTGGCGTGCATACAAAAACCAGGTCGAGGAGATCGAGTGATTCAGCAGGAATCGCGGCTCAAGGTCGCCGACAACACGGGCGCCAGGGAGATCCTGTGCATCCGCGTGCTCGGCGGCTCGTCGCGGCGCTATGCCGGCATCGGCGATGTCATCGTGGCGACCGTCAAGGAAGCCATCCCCGGCGGCAACGTCAAGCGCGGCGAGATCGTGAAGGCCGTCGTCGTGCGCACCGTCAAGGAGCGCCGCCGGGCCGACGGCAGCTACATCAAGTTCGACGAGAACGCCGCCGTCATCATCAAGCCCGACAACGACCCGCGTGGTACGCGCATCTTCGGGCCGGTCGGCCGGGAACTGCGCGAGAAGCGCTTCATGAAGATCGTCTCGCTCGCTCCGGAGGTGTTGTAGATGAAGGTCCACAAGGGCGACACCGTCCTGGTCATCTCCGGTAAGGACAAGGGCGCCAAGGGCAAGGTGCTGGTCGCCTACCCGACCCGCAACAAGGTGCTCGTCGAGGGCGTCAACCGGATCAAGAAGCACACGGCGGTGTCGAGCACTGAGCGCGGCGCCAAGTCCGGCGGCATCGTCACCCAGGAGGCGCCGATCGACGTCTCGAACGTGATGGTCGTCGACTCCGACGGCAAGCCCACCCGCGTCGGATACCGCATCGACGAGGAGACGGGCAAGAAGGTCCGGATCGCCAAGACCAACGGCAAGGACATCTGAGATGACTACAGCTGAGAAAACACTGCCGCGCCTCAAGCAGCGCTACCGCGAGGAGATCCGCGACGCGCTGGCCAAGGAGTTCGGCTACGCGAACATCATGCAGATTCCTGGCGTGGTCAAGGTGGTCGTCAACATGGGTGTCGGCGACGCCGCCCGTGACGCGAAGCTGATCAACGGTGCGGTCAACGACCTCGCGCTGATCACCGGCCAGAAGCCGGAGATCCGCCGGGCCCGTAAGTCCATCGCGCAGTTCAAGCTTCGCGAGGGCATGCCGATCGGTGCCCGCGTCACGCTGCGCGGCGACCGGATGTGGGAGTTCCTCGACCGGTTGATCTCGATCGCGCTGCCCCGTATCCGCGACTTCCGCGGCCTGTCGCCCAAGCAGTTCGACGGCACGGGCAACTACACCTTCGGTCTCACCGAGCAGTCGGTGTTCCACGAGATCGACGTGGACTCCATCGACCGCCCCCGTGGCATGGACATCACCGTCGTCACCTCGGCGACGAACGACGACGAAGGGCGAGCGCTGTTGCGGGCGCTGGGCTTTCCGTTCAAGGAGAACTGAGTAATGGCAAAGAAGGCACTGGTCAACAAGGCCAACAAGAAGCCGAAGTTCAAGGTGCGCGCATACACCCGCTGCCAGCGCTGCGGGCGTCCACACGCCGTCTTCCGCAAGTTCGGCCTGTGCCGGATCTGCCTGCGCGAGATGGCGCACGCCGGCGAACTGCCCGGCGTGCAGAAGAGCAGCTGGTAACAGCGATGAGCGCTTGCGCGAAGAGTCGCGAGCACGCCAACAGACCAGACCAACCAAACAGGTTGCGGCAGGCCCGGATACCGGGAACCACCGCGAGAAAGGTGAGACCGCTGTCATGACCGCGATGACGACGATGCGGAGCGCAGCGACGAAGAGGAGCAGCGCTCGATGACTATGACGGACCCGATCGCAGACTTCTTGACACGTCTGCGCAACGCCAATTCGGCGTACCACGATGAGGTGACACTGCCCCACTCCAAGATCAAGGCCAACATCGCCGAGATCTTGAAGCGCGAGGGCTACATCGCCGATTACCACACCGAGGATGCTCGGGTCGGCAAGTCGCTTGTCGTGCAACTGAAGTACGGCCCCAGCCGGGAGCGAAGCATCGCCGGTCTGCGCCGCGTGTCCAAGCCCGGTCTGCGGGTGTACGCGAAATCCACCAACCTGCCGCGGGTTCTCGGCGGCCTCGGCGTGGCCATCATCTCCACGTCGTCGGGCCTGCGAACCGACCGCCAGGCGTCCCAAGAGGGCGTGGGCGGCGAAGTCCTCGCGTACGTGTGGTAGGCGAGAAGGAGTAGAGCTCAAATGTCGCGTATTGGAAAGCAGCCGGTCCCGGTCCCCAGCGGGGTCGACGTGTCGATCGAGGGACAGAACGTGTCGGTCAAGGGGCCCAAGGGCACCCTGGAACTTCAGGTGGCCGAACCGATTCGGGTGTCCCGTGACGACGACGGTGCCATCGTGGTGACGCGTCCCGACGACGATCGGCACAGCCGTTCGCTGCACGGGCTGTCCCGCACGCTGGTGTCGAACCTGATCACCGGGGTCACCGAGGGGTACACCACCAAGATGGAGATCTTCGGTGTCGGTTACCGCGTGCAGCTCAAGGGTTCCAACCTCGAGTTCGCGTTGGGTTACAGCCATCCGGTGACGATCAACGCGCCCGAGGGTGTGACGTTCGCGGTGGAGACGCCGACGAAGTTCTCGATCTCCGGCATCGACAAGCAGAAGGTCGGCCAGGTCGCGGCGAACATCCGCCGCCTGCGCAAGAGCGACCCCTACAAGGGCAAGGGGATCCGCTACGAGGGCGAGCAGATCCGCCGCAAGGTCGGAAAGACAGGTAAGTAGACATGGCTTCAACCACAAAGGAATCGGCTTCGGCAGCGCCGACGCACAGGCCCGTGGGCCGCAACATCTCCGAGGCCCGCAGGGTGGCTCGACTGCGTCGTCACGCGCGGTTGCGCAAGAAGATCTCCGGCACCGCAGAGGTGCCGCGGTTGGTGGTCAACCGTTCGTCGCGGCACATTCACGTGCAACTGGTGAACGACCTCAACGGCACCACGCTGGCCGCCGCGTCGTCGATCGAGGCCGATGTGCGCGCGGTCGACGGCGACAAGAAGGCCCACAGCGTGCGGGTCGGTCAGCTGATCGCCGAGCGCGCGAAGGCCGCAGGTATCGACAAGGTCGTGTTCGACCGCGGTGGCTACACCTACGGTGGACGGATCGCGGCGCTGGCCGACGCGGCGCGCGAGGGCGGACTGCAATTCTGATGACTGACTTCAACACAATGGGAAGGACTGCATGATGGCCGAACAGGCAACAGCCGGCGGCCCCCAGGACGGCCGCGGCTCGCGAGGCGACCGCGACGGACGTGGCCGCCGCGACGATCGCGGCGGTCGTGGCCGCGACGGCGGCGACAAGAGCAACTACCTCGAGCGCGTCGTGTCGATCAACCGCGTGTCCAAGGTGGTCAAGGGTGGTCGCCGGTTCAGCTTCACTGCGCTGGTGATCGTCGGCGACGGCAAGGGCATGGTCGGCGTCGGCTACGGCAAGGCCAAGGAGGTTCCGGCCGCCATCGCCAAGGGCGTCGAAGAGGCCCGCAAGAACTTCTTCCGTGTTCCGCTCATCGGCGGCACCATCACCCACCCGGTCCAGGGCGAAGCCGCCGCCGGTGTCGTGATGTTGCGTCCGGCCAGCCCCGGTACCGGTGTGATCGCCGGCGGTGCAGCCCGTGCGGTGCTGGAATGTGCCGGCGTGCACGACATCCTGGCCAAGTCGCTGGGCAGCGACAACGCGATCAACGTGGTGCACGCCACCGTTGCCGCGCTGAAGCTGCTGCAGCGGCCCGAAGAGGTCGCGGCCCGGCGTGGCCTGCCGATCGAGGACGTGGCGCCCGCGGGCATGCTGCGGGCGCGCCGAGAGGCCGAGGCGCTCGCCGCGTCGGCTGCGCGTGAGGGGTCGTAACCATGGCAGAACTGAGGATCACCCAGGTGCGCAGCACCATCGGTGCGCGGTGGAAGCAGCGTGAGAGCCTGCGGTCGTTGGGGCTGCGCAAGATCCGCCAGTCCGTCGTCCGCGAGGACAACGCGCAGACGCGCGGCCTGATCAAGACCGTGCATCACCTCGTAAAAGTAGAAGCAGTGGAGGCCGGCGATGAGCGCTCGCGCGAAGAGCGGAAGGCTAAAGCATGACACCTATCAAACTGCACGACCTGAAGCCGGCGCCCGGCTCGAAGACCGCCAAGACCCGGGTGGGTCGCGGTGAGGGTTCGAAGGGTAAGACCGCGGGTCGCGGCACCAAGGGCACCAAGGCCCGCAAGAACGTCCCCGCGACGTTCGAGGGCGGCCAGATGCCGATCCACATGCGGCTGCCGAAGCTCAAGGGCTTCCGCAACCGCTTCCGCACCGAGTACGAGGTCGTCAACGTCGGCGACATCAACAAGCTCTTCCCCAAGGGCGGCGATGTCGGCGTCGACGAACTGGTGGCCGCGGGTGCGGTACGCAAGAACACGCTGGTGAAGGTGCTCGGCGACGGCAAGCTCACCGTCAAGGTGAACGTCACCGCGCACAAGTTCAGCGGCAGCGCCCGCGAGAAGATCACATCCGCGGGCGGTTCGGTGACCGAGCTGTAACCCCTGTCGACCGGAAGCCCCTGCCATCACGGCGGGGGCTTTCCTGTTCGGGTGGGCGTAACGCCGTGAGGCGTCGACCGATATTGTGCGTAGGCGCGAACCCTCAGGAGCAGACATGACCCCCATCCGCCGGCTCACCTTCGCCGCCGTGGCCGCCGGTCTGGCGTTGTCCGCGGGCACGGCGACCGCGCATGCCCAGGATGAGAACGCCGCCGTGGACGCGAAGTTCGCCGATCAGGTCGCCGCGCTGGACATCCCGCTCGGCGAAACGGACCTGCCGGCGTTGGGCCACGGGATCTGCGACATGCTCACCACCGGGTTGACCGGTACCGCCAACCCCGTTCCCGTGGTGCGCGGGGTGGTCAATCGCCTCACGAGCACCGGAATCGACCGTGGGCAGGCCGCCGGCCTGATGCGCGCAGCGGTCGGCGTCTACTGCCCACAGCACGCCCGCTTCATGGGCCGCTGAGCTACTGCCGCCACTCGAAGCATCCGACGCCGGGCACGCAGCCACCGCCACCCCACGGGCCGCCGTGACCGCAGACCCCGTCGGCGGTGCAGCCCCCGCCGCCGTCCGGACCGCCGCGGCCGCACGTGCCGTCGGCGGTGCAACCGCCGTAATCGGGTCCCTGCGTGACGTAATGGGATGGCGCGCCCGGGTAGCTCTGGGCGACGGCAATCGGAGCCGCGGCGATCGCCGTCGCGGCCGCGCCCGCCATCAGCAGCGGGGCGAGGGTTCTCAGTTTCGCGATCATGATTCCGGTTTACCACCAAGATCAATAAATGTTAAATCAGCTAACCGTCAGCAAACCTTCGGCATCATCCCAATTGCGGGATCACCTCTGCCGCCAGCCGTTCCATCTGTTCGCGGTCTTCGGCGACGTTCTCCCCGACCGGGTTGAGCAGCAGCATCTCGGCGCCCGCGTCGATGACTCCCCGCAACCCGCGGGCGACGTCGGCCGGTGTGCCCGAGACCGGAACGGCGTCGATGCCTGCCATGCCGCCGTAGATGCGGTGCAGGCCGGCCAGCACCCGCTCCCTGGCGCGTGCGGGGTCGTCGTCGACGATCAGGTACACTCGCTTGCCGATCGTGAAAGCCGTTGCGTCCCGGCCCTGCTCGTCGAGTTCGCGACGCACGGTCGTGACCGCGCCGCTGAACGCGGCCGTCGTGGAGGAGCCCGCTCCCAGAAACGCGTCGCCGTGCCGCACCGCCCTCGCGATGGCGCGAGGAGCGTTGGCGCCGAACCAGATCGGCGGGTGTGGTCGTTGTACGGGCTTGGGTTGGATCGGCAGCTCGTCGAGGTCTCGAAAGCGGCCGCGGTACGTCACCTTGGGTTCGTCCTTCCACGCCGCCTTCATCAACTCGAGTCCCTCGGTGAAGGTGCGGATGAAGGTCGCGGGTTCGACGCCGAAGGCGGCGAACTTGCGGGTGCCACCGCCCGGGGCCACGCCCAAGTCGAGGCGTCCATGGCTGAGTTGGTCGACGGCCGTCACCGCCGACGCCAGTTGCAGCGGGTCGTGCAACGTGGTGACCAGCACGGCCACCCCCAGGCGGATCCGCTCGGTGTTCCCCGCGGCCCAGGCGAGCAGTTCCAGCGGTGCCAGCAGCGGCGAAGGGCCGATCGTCTGCTCGAGCGTCCACCCACCCGTGAAGCCCAACTCCTCGGCCCGGGCCAGGTAGGCGCGAGTGCCCTCGGCGTCGAACCCGGCCGCCACGCGCTGGGGGAGGGAGATGTCGAATCGCACGGCCTCACGGTAGACGGGGCGAGGCGCGGGGCGGCATCGGTACGCTCGAACCATGTTCGCCTTCCTGCCCGGCATGTCCGGACTCCCCGGTCTGGCCGACGCCCGCGCGCTGGCCCGGCGCATCGACACCGCCCGCCACAACGGTGTGCCGAACGGCTGCGTGCTCGAGCTCGATCTGACGTCGGTGCCGAACGAGACCGGCGGGTTCGACCCGCTCGCGCTGATCTCCGGGGTGGGAAAGCCGCTGCTGTTGGGCGAGGCCGTCGCGGCGATCCACCGGGCGGCAAGGGACGACCGGGTGGCCGGGCTGGTCGCGCGGGTGCAGTTGCCGGCCGCATCACCGGGCGCGGTGCAGGAATTGCGTTCGGCCATCGCCGCGTTCAGCGACGCCAAGCCCTCACTCGCGTGGGCCGAGACCTACCCCGGCACGCTGTCGTACTACCTGGCGTCGGCGTTCCGGGAGGTCTGGATGCAGCCGGCGGGCACGGTGGGCCTGGTGGGATTCGCGACCAACGCGATGTTCCTGCGCGGTGCGCTCGACAAGATCGGAGTCGAGGCCCAGTTCATCGCGCGCGGCGAATACAAGTCAGCGGCAAACCGTTTCACCGAGGACGGCTATACCGAGGCCCATCGCGAAGCGGACGAGCGGTTGATCCAAAGCCTGCACGCCCAGGTGGTGGAGGCGGTGGCCCAGTCGCGTCACATCGACCCCGAGGAGGTCGACGCCCTCGCCGACAAGGCGCCGCTGTTACGCGACGACGCCTTGGCCGGCAGGTTGATCGACCACGTCGGTTTCCGTGACGAGGCCTACACGCGCATCGCCGAACTGGTTGGCGCACCGGACTTCACGCCTGGGTCGGACGCGGACTCCGAGGACGCGCCGCCGCGGTTGTTCCTGTCCCGGTATGCGCGGGCGACGGCCGGCCGTCAGGCCCTGCCGACCCCGCCGATCCCCGGTCGGAGGAAGGCGACCATCGCGGTCGTGACCGTGCACGGCGAGATCGTGAGCGGTCGTGGCGGCAGCCAACCGCTGCCTCTGGGTAGCTCGAGCGCGGGCGGGGACACGATCGCCGCCGCGCTGCGCGAGGCCGCGGCATCCGACGAGGTTTCGGCGATCGTGGTGCGGGTGGACAGCCCCGGCGGTTCGGTCACCGGATCGGAAACCATCTGGCGCGAGGTGCATCGGGCGCGCGACAAGGGCAAGCCGGTCGTCGCGTCGATGGGTGCGGTCGCGGCGTCGGGCGGCTACTACGTGGCGATGGCCGCCGACGAGATCGTCGCGAATCCCGGCACCATCACCGGGTCGATCGGCGTGCTGGCCGGCAAGCTGGTGGCCCGTGAGCTCAAGAGTCGGCTCGGCGTCGGGTCCGGCAGGGTGCGCACCAACCGCAACGCCGACGCCTGGTCGCTCAACGAGCCCTTCACCGACGAACAGCGCGCGCTCGTGGAGGCCGAGGCCGACCTGCTCTACACGGATTTCATCGAGCGGGTCGCGGTGAGCCGCAAATTGAGCGTCGAGGCCGTCGATGCCGTTGCGCGCGGCCGGGTTTGGACCGGTGCCGACGCACACGATCGCGGGTTGGTCGACCACCTCGGCGGGCTGCGCACCGCGATCACGCGGGCCAAGGTGCTGGCGGGGTTGGACGCCGACGCCGAGGCGCGCATCGTCTCCTATCCCGGTTCGTCGCTGATGGACCGGTTGCGGCCCAAGCCGTCGTCGCAGCCGGCGGCATCGCTGCCCGACGCCGTCGTCGGGATGGTGGGGCGATCGGTGGCGCAGTTGATCGACCAGACGGAGCGCTCGCTGGGGGGCCTCAGCGCACTGTGGCTCGGCGAGCACCGGTTCTGAGCGACCGGGTCAGCGCTTGACGGCCGACAGGTAACTCATGTCGGTGAACAAGCCGATCGTGCTCTCCTCGTCGAACGTGAAACCGTTGGCGGCGTACGCGTCTGGCATCTTCTGTGTGGTGACGTCCCAGCCGCGGTCGGTGAGGTAGTCGACGACGTCGTTACGCGCGCCGTGGTAGATGAGCTCGCCCATCTCGATGTTCTGTCCGTAGGCCTGTAACCGCTCGGCGATCTCTCGTGAGCGTTCGTCGGCGAACATGCTGACGTCGGGGATGTGCTCGGTCGCGATCCGGCTACCCGGCGCGCTCAGCTCGTCGATCCGGTCGAACAGCAGATCCTGCGCCTCCGGTGGCAGGTAGATCAGTAGCCCCTCGGCGCTCCATGCCGTCGGCCTCGTCGGATCGAAACCGTTGTCCAGCAGCGCTTTCGGCCAGTCCTCGCGCAAATCGATCGCCACCGCACGCCGCTCGGCGGTCGGTTCGGCACCCAGCGCCGCCAGCGTGTTGCTCTTAAAGGCGATCACGTCCGGCTGATCGAGTTCGTAGACGGTGGTGCCCGCCGGCCACGCCAGGCGGTAGGCGCGGGCGTCGAGTCCGGAGGCCAAGATCACCGCCTGGCGTACACCCGCGGCGCTGGCGTCGGCGAACATCCGATCGAAATGGCGGGTGCGCACGGCCATACCCTCGGCCGCTCGGCGGGTGTTGAACCGAGGGTCGATGGCGTCGAGCGAGATCTCGCCGTCGAGCGCGCGCACGAAAAAGTCCAGCCCGACCGCGCGCACCAACGGTTCGGCGTACGGGTCGTCGATCAGGCCCTCGCGGTGGCTCAGGACGCGCTGCGCGGCGACCATCGTCGCGGTCGAGCCGACGCTGGAGGCCAGATCCCAGGTGTCGTTGTCGCTGCGTGCCATGGTGCTCCTCAGTTTCGGGTCGCGATGATCGCGAGCGAATCGCGCATGGGTGCAAGCAGATCGGTGTCGGGAAAGATCCGGCCGTATGCGGCGAAGACCTCGGGGCGGTTCCGCGCCGACACCCGCCAGCCGTGCTCGGTGAGATAGTCGCCGACATGCCGGCGCTCGCCGGCGTAGAAGAGGTGCGAGATGTCGAGATGGGCGCCGTTGTCGCCCCACTGCTCGCTGATCGCCTTGCTGCGTTCGCCGATCGTCGCCGCGGCGTCCGGATGGTATTCGGTGGCCAACTTGCTGCCCGGCGCGCTCAGCGCCCCGATGTCGTCGAACAGCCGGTCCTGGGCGTCGGGTGGCAGATAGACGAGCAGCCCCTCGGCGCTCCACGCGGTCGGCTGTGCCGGATCGAAACCGCTGTCTTGCAACGCTTTCGGCCAGTCCTCACGCAAATCGATACCGACGGTGCGCAGCTGCGCCGACGGGCTGGCCCCCAGTGAGGCCAGCGTCGCGGTCTTGAACTCGATGACCTGCGGCTGGTCGATCTCGTAGACGACGGTCCCGTCGGGCCACGGCAACCGATAGGACCGCGAGTCCAATCCGGAGGCCAGGATCACCGCCTGCCGCACGCCCGCGGTCGTCGAGTTGACGAAGAAGTCGTCGAAGAACCGCGTCCGCACCGCGATCATCCTCGCCATGAAGTCGGCCCCGGCACCGTCGATGTCCCGCCCCTCGATGCCCCCGTCGATCAGGCCGGTGAAGAAGTCGATGCCGACCGCGCGCACCAGGGGAGCGGCATACGGATCGTCGAAGAGCGGGTCGTCCTCGCGGCTGGCGATGGCGCGGGCGGCCGCGACCATCGTGGCCGTGGTGCCCACGCTCGACGCCAGATCCCAGCTGTCCGAATCCGTCCGGCTCATCCCTCGAGTATCCCCGTGACGTACTGCAGGTCGCCGAACCTGACCTCGTCATCGTCGGGCAGCTGCGGCAGACCGCTTTCGGCCAACAGTTCACCGACAGTCCGCCGCGCCAGGCGCCAACCCCGCTCCTCCAGGTAAGTACCGGCCTCGTTGCGGTCGCCGAGGTAGATCAGCTCGGCGAAGTCGAGCTCGAAACCGTGCTCGCGCCACCGCCGCGCCGATTCCTGCATCCGTGCCAACACCTTCTCGCGGTCGGCGGGATCGACGCCGGACGGGCCGCTCTCGACCGCGACCCGGCTGCCGGGAGCGCTCAACTCGGTGATGGTGTCGAGCAGCTTGTCCTGCGCCTCCGGCGGCAGATAGCCCAACAGACCCTCGGCGCTCCAGGCGGTCGGTGCGGTCGGATCGAAACCGGCGGCCTTCAACGCCGCCGGCCAGTCGAAGCGAAGGTCGATCGCCACGGTCCGTCGCTGCGCGGTGGGCTCGGCGCCCAACTCGGCAAGCGTCTGGGTCTTGAACGCGATGACCTCGGGCTGGTCGATCTCGTACACCGTTGTCCCCGCGGGCCAGGCCAACCGATACGCCCGCGCGTCGAGGCCCGAGGCGAGGATCACCGCCTGCCGGATGCCCGCCTCGCCCGCGGCTAGAAAGAATTCGTCGAAGAATCGCGTGCGCACGGCCATGTTGTCGGTCATCCGTGCCATGCCGACCGCCGCCCCTGAATCTGAAGGTTCCGTGTCGAGGTCCTCGAGCTTGAGCTCGCCGCTGGCGAGGCGGCTGAAGAAGTCCACACCCACCGCGCGCACCAACGGCTCGGCGTAGGGATCGGAGATCAACGGGTCCTCGACGGTGCTGGCGATCGCCCGTGCGGCCGCGACCATCGTCGCCGTGGCGCCGACGCTCGACGCGAGATCCCAGGTGTCGTTCTCCGTGCGTGGCATCTGTCGCTCCTGACGTTTATTGATTAGTGGATATAACGAGATTGGACCGACGGTATGTTCCCGGGCTGAGAAGACGCTGTGAGGGACCGGACGATCAGCGGATGCGGGCCAACGGGGTCCCAACTGTTACTCTCGTAGACTGTTTGACGGTTAACTTCGCAGGCTGCGCGCTTGACGGGGGTTCCGCACACGACTTAACCAAGACGCTGGTCGAATCCAGCCCCATCCGCACGCCGCGATCAACAGGCCGGCTGCGCAGGAGGAAGAGTGCTTTCGGCTTTCATCTCTTCACTCAGGACGGTCGACCTGAGGCGAAAGATCCTGTTCACCCTGGGGATTGTCATCCTCTACCGGGTCGGCGCCTCGATCCCGTCTCCCGGGGTGAACTACCCGAACGTGCAGCAGTGCATCTCTGAGGTCACGGGCGGTGAGTCCGGTCAGATCTATTCGCTGATCAACCTCTTCTCCGGCGGCGCGCTGCTGCAGCTGTCGGTGTTCGCCGTCGGTGTGATGCCCTACATCACCGCGAGCATCATCGTGCAGCTGTTGACCGTGGTGATCCCGCGGTTCGAGCAGCTGCGCAAAGAGGGGCAGTCCGGCCAGGCCAAGATGACGCAGTACACGCGGTATCTGGCCATCGCGCTCGCGATCCTCCAGAGCACCAGCATCGTGGCGTTGGCCGCCAACGGCGGCCTGCTCCAGGGCTGCACGCTGGACATCATCCAGGGTCAGAACGAGGGGCTGAACATCTTCACGCTCGTGGTGATGGTGCTGGTGATGACCGCCGGCGCGGCGTTGGTGATGTGGATGGGCGAGCTGGTCACCGAGCGCGGTATCGGCAACGGCATGTCCCTGATCATCTTCGCCAGCATCGCCTCGGCGATTCCGGGCGAGGGCAAGACCATCCTCGACAGCCGCGGCGGCCTGGTGTTCGCCCTGGTCTGTGCGGGAGCACTGGCGATCATCATCGGCGTGGTGTTCGTCGAGCAGGGCCAGCGCCGGATCCCGGTCCAGTACGCCAAGCGGATGGTCGGCCGCAAGATGTACGGCGGCACCTCGACGTATCTACCGTTGAAGGTCAACCAGGCCGGCGTCATCCCGGTGATCTTCGCCTCGTCGCTGATCTACATCCCGCAGCTCATCACGCAGCTGATCCAGAGCGGGAGTTCCAACCCGAACAGCAACAACTGGTGGAGTCGCTTCGTCGCGAGTTACCTGACCGATCCCAGCAGCCTGGCCTATATCGCGGTCTACTTCGGGTTGATCGTGTTCTTCACCTACTTCTACGTCTCCATCACGTTCAATCCCGATGAGCGAGCCGACGAGATGAAGAAGTTCGGCGGTTTCATCCCCGGCATCCGGCCAGGCAAGCCGACCGCGGACTATCTGCGCTACGTGCTGAGCCGGATCACCCTGCCAGGTTCGATCTACCTGGGCCTGATCGCCGTCCTGCCCAACCTGTTCCTGTCCGTCGGCAGCAGTGGTCCGGTGCAGAACCTGCCGTTCGGCGGTGTCGGCGTTCTGATCCTCGTCGGCGTCGGCTTGGATACCGTGAAACAGATCGAAAGCCAGTTGATGCAGCGTAATTACGAAGGGTTCCTGAAGTGAGAGTCGTTCTGCTCGGACCGCCCGGTGCCGGCAAGGGCACACAGGCTCAGAAGCTCTCCGAGAAGCTCGGAATTCCGCAGATCTCGACAGGTGACCTCTTCCGGAAGAACATCGGCGACGGCACGCCCCTGGGCCTGGAAGCCAAGAGGTACCTCGACGCCGGCGATCTGGTGCCCTCGGAGCTGACGAACAAGTTGGTCGAGGACCGCGTCGAACAATCCGACGCCGCCGACGGCTTCATCCTCGACGGCTATCCCCGCTCCGTGGAGCAGGCCAAGGCGCTCGACGAGATGCTCAAACGCCACAACACCAAGCTCGACGCGGTCCTGGAGTTCAAGGTCTCTGAGGACGAACTGTTCAAGCGGCTCAAGTCCCGCGGCCGCGAGGACGACACCGAAGACGTGATCCGCAACCGCATGCAGGTCTACCGCGACGAGACCTATCCGCTGCTCGAGTACTACCGCAACAACAATCTGCAGCAGGTCGACGCGGTCGGCGGCCTGGACGAGGTCTTCGCGCGGGCGCTGCAGGCCCTCGGTAAGTAGTCGGTATGGGCCTGATGGGCCTGCGCGGCCGCAAGGTCGTCCCGCAGCGCACCCCCGGTGAACTCGACGCGATGGCGGTCGCCGGAGCCCTGGTCGCCTCGGCGCTGGCCGCGGTGCGCGAGGCCGCGGTTCCCGGGGTCTCCACGCAGGCACTCGACGAGGTCGCCGAGTCGGTGATCCGCGACGGCGGCGGCGTGCCGTCCTTCCTCGGCTACCACGGGTACCCGGCAAGCATCTGCTCCTCGGTCAATGACCGTGTGGTGCATGGCATTCCGTCCGCGGAGGAGATCCTGGCCCCGGGTGACCTGGTGTCCATCGACTGTGGAGCGATCGTCGACGGCTGGCACGGGGACTCGGCGATCACGTTCGGTGTCGGCACCCTGATCCCGGTCGACGAGACGTTGTCGCAGGCGACCAAGGAGGCCATGGAGGCCGGCGCCGCGGCGATGGTGCCCGGCAACCGGCTCACCGACGTCTCGCACGCCATCGAGACCGCGACGCGCGCCGCCGAGAAGCGGTACGGTCGCGCGTTCGCCATCGTCGACGGCTACGGCGGTCACGGCATCGGACGGCAGATGCACATGGATCCGTTCCTGCCCAACGAGGGCGCCCCGGGCCGCGGACCGTATCTCGCGGTCGGCTCGGTGCTGGCCATCGAGCCGATGCTCACTCTGGGCACCACCAAGACGGTGGTGCTCGACGACGAATGGACCGTCGTCACCGCGGACGGCTCACGGGCGGCACACTGGGAGCACACCGTGGCCGTCACCGAAGACGGGCCGCGCATCCTCACCCGCCAGCGCTGACAAGCGCGAATACTGAACCGGACGACCGCCAACCTCGTGTCTAAAGCGGAGGTTGATATTGGACGATCCGGAAGCGACCGTCATGCGGGTGTTCTACGCGGAGCACGCCGCCGCGATCTGGCGCTATGCGGTTCGACTGACGGGCGACACCGCCCGGGCGGAGGATGTCGTGCAGGAGACGCTACTGCGGGCGTGGCGGCACCCCGAGGTCACGGCCGACGGCTCGCGGTCGGCGCGGGCGTGGCTGTTCACCGTGGCTCGCAACCTGATCATCGACGAGACGCGCAGCGCCCGCTTCCGCAGTGAGTCCCGCACCGCCGACATGGAGACGACCGCGGACCGGGCCGGGCCCGACGAGGTGGAGGCTGCGTTGAACCGAATGATGCTCGGCGAGGCCATCGGTGCGCTGTCCGAAGAGCATCGCGCCGTCATCAGGCGCGCGTACTACCAAGGCTGGACCACCGCGCAGATCGCATCCGACCTGCACATCGCGGAGGGAACCGTGAAGTCGCGACTCCACTACGGGGTGCGGGCGCTCAAGCTCAAGTTGGAGGAGATGGGGGTGACACGGTGACGGCATTCGAACCGGTCCTCGGCCGAGCGGGCGACGATCGGTACGCAATGTGGGACGCCGCCTACGTTCTGGGTTCGCTCTCCGACGGGGAGCGCCGCGAGTACGAGGCACATCTTTCGCAGTGTGCGCGCTGCACGGCCGCCGTGGCCGAACTGCGCGATATCCCCACGCTGCTGAGCGAGGTCGAGCCCGCCGAGTTCGACGGGTCCGACCCGGGGCAGGCCGAACCGCCGGCGCAACTGCTGAACGGTCTGCTCGACAAGGTGCGTACGCGACGTCGGCGCTCGCGCTGGATGGCGTCGGCCGCTGTCGGCCTGGCCGCCGCGGTGCTGGCGATCGGCGTCGTGATCGCGATCCGACCCGAGACGTTCGGCCTGCAGACCGGTGCGCCACCGCAGGCGGCGGGTCAACAGCTGGAGATGACCAAAACCTCCGATACGCCGATCAATGCGACGATCTCGATGACGGGGTATGGCTGGGGCACCCGGATCGACATGGCATGCACCTACGGAGACTGGGGCCGACGCGATGCGCCGCCGCAGAACCTGGGAATGGTCGTGGTGGGCCACGACGGCAGCCGCGACCAGGTGGCGACCTGGTTGGGGCTCTCCGGGGCGACCGCATTGCCCAGCGCCACCACGCCGATGCAGATGAATGAAATCGCTGCCGTGCAACTGGTTTCACCCGACTCCGGTGAAGTGCTCCTCGAACGTTCGCTGTGAATCTGCGCAGCGGATGAACTCCACGGGCCCGCACACCGTGTTACTCGTGAAGTCCGAAAGCAGGTGAGCAATGGGCCATCGGGTCGTCGATCACATCGTCGAGTACCTCGCGGCGATCGGCGTGCGCTTCGTCTTCGGTGTCGACGGCGCCAACATCGAAGATCTCTACGACGCGGCGTACTTCCGCTCCGACATCGACGCCGTGCTCGCCAAACACGAGTTCTCCGCGGCCACCATGGCCGACGGATACAGCCGCGGCGGTTGCGGCATCGGCGTGGTGGCCGCGACGTCGGGTGGCGGCGCCCTGAACACCGTTCCCGCGCTGGGGGAGGCCCTCGCCAGCCGGGTGCCGGTGCTCGCGCTGATCGGACAACCGCCGACCGCGCTCGAAGGGCGCGGCGCGTTCCAGGACACCAGCGGCCGCAACGGGGCACTCGACGCACAGGCACTGTTCTCGGCGGTGTCGGTGCACGGCCGGCGGGTGCTCACCGGGGACGACATCGTGACTGCGCTGCCCGCCGCGATCGAGGCCGCGCGGACGCGTCGGGGTCCCTCGGTGTTGTTGCTGCCCAAAGACATTCAGCAAGCAGAAGTGCCGGCCAACGGAGGGGTGGTGGTCGGCGAGCACGTCGACCCGCAATTCGGCAACGCCCATGCGATCGCGCGGGCGCTGCGCCGCGCGGCGGGTCCCGTCACGATCATCGCGGGCGAACAAGTGGCGCGGGACGACGCCCGCGCCGAACTCGAGGCGCTGCGCGCGCTGCTGCGTGCGCGGGTGGCCACGGTGCCCGACGCGAAGGACGTGGCGGGCACGCCGGGGATGGGTTCGTCGTCGGCGCTGGGTGTGACCGGCGTGATGGGCCATCCGCACATCGCCTCGGCCCTCGCCGACAGCGCGATGTGCCTGCTGATCGGAACCAGGATGACCGTGACGGCGCGCGCCGGACTCGACGACGCGCTGGCGTCGGTTCCCGTGTACTCGATCGGTTCCGCGCCACCGTATCTCGCGTGCACCCACGTGCACACCGATGATCTCCGCGCCTCGCTGGCGAACCTCGCCCAGTCGTTGTCGGGTGCGGGTCGGCCCGCGCACGTGCGGGTGCCCGCCGACACCGTGGTCCGTCCCGAGTTGCGCCCGCCGCTCCATGACGGGCCCGGAATCCGGTACCGCGACGCGATGGCCGCGCTCGACGCAACGCTGCCCGACGGGGTGGACATCGTGGTCGACGCCGGCAACATCGGGGCCGCGACCATTCACCATCTGGCGGTGCGGCGCGACGGCCGCTTCGTCGTCGCGCTCGGCATGGGGGGAATGGGATACAGCTTCGGCGCCGGAATCGGGATGGCCTTCGGCCGCGGCAGGCGGACGGTGGTGATCGCCGGCGACGGCAGCTTCCTCATGCACGGCATGGAGATCCACACCGCGCGCGAGTACCGGCTGCCGGTGACGTTCCTCCTGTTCGACAACCACGCGCACGCCATGTGCGTCACCCGCGAGCAGCGCTTCTACGGAGATCGCTACAGCTACAACCGGTTCGGCCCGAGCCGCCTGGGCGCCGGACTGGATGCGATGTTCCCCGGACTGCCCACGGCCGACATCGACGACATCACGTCGCTTCCGGCCGCGATCACCGCCGCGTTGGAAACCGACGGCCCCTCGGTGATCAGCGTCGAATGTTCTGCCGACGAGATCCCGCCGTTCGCGGCGTTTTTCGACCAAGCCGCCAAACCCACTGCCGCAGAGGAGATCCAGTCCCATGTCGCTGCGCGCCCTTGACGACATCACCGCCCACCGGGGCACTGCCGAGCCGCTCGACGGCCTGATCCGAGTGGAGACCTCCCCGCGCGAAAAGGCAACTCCGATCATCATGGAGATGATGCGGTCGGTCTATCCGCACGATCACGTCTACGGTCAGTACTGCACCGTCAACGACTACATCGATTGTCCGCCCGACGCGTTGTTCGCATACCTGTCCGACACGCGGTGCCTGGAGGAATGGACGTACAGCCTGCGCGGCTTCACGCCCACCGAGGAGCCGGGACTGTGGGTGGCCTATGACCGACTGGGTTCGCAGACACGGATTTTCACCCGAACCGTGGCCAACGAGGCCGCCATGACGGTGGACTACCACTGCGCCTGGGATCAGGGCAGACATCTGTGGATGATCTACCTGATGCGCGTCGTGGACGCACAGGTCGTCCTCGACAAGCCCGGCTCGGTGGTGTTGTGGACCAACTGCCGTCACCCCTTCTACGACCGCAACCCCTATCCGGAGACCGCCCCGCCCGAGCGGCCGGTCTGGGTCGGCGACTTCTGGGACATGTTCGGTCCCGGCCATCTGCTCGAGTTGCGCAATCTCAAAGCGATCGCCGAATACCGGCACCGCAACGGCCTTCCCGTGACACCGGATTGGATGAGGTGAGCCCGATGACCGTCAGCCTCTTGGACGTCTCGACCTATCTGCCGGGCGAGCCGATCGGCGCCGAATACTATGCGCAGTTCGCCGAATCCGACGATCTGCGGGACAACCTGATGTTCCGCGCCCCCAGGTTCCGTCACCACGTCGCCCCCGACGAGACCGCCGTCGACATGGTCGAGCGCGCGGCGGCCGGCCTGATTGAGCGGCACGGCCAGGACGCGGTCGCCGGCGCGGACGTGTTGATCACCCACACCCAGATGCCCGATGTGCCGTTCTACGGCGGCGGCGGGGCGATGGCGCACCGGCTCGGCATGAAACCGTCCTGGGTGCTCGACCTGCACAACGGCGGTTGCGCGGCATTCGTGTTCGGCCTGCAGGTGGCCCGGCAGCTGTTGTCGTCCGGCGCGGGCCGCACGGCGTTGATCGCCGTCGCGCAGAACGCCGCGGGCCAGGCGTTCGACCAGCCCGGGGTGCGGCGCAAGGCGCAGGCGGCGGTGCCCGGTGACGGTGCGGCGGTCGGCCTGGTGTCGGTCTCCGACCGGTCACCGATCCTCGACGTCGAATGCCGCACCTACGGCGAGTTCGCGGGTGATATGACCGTCGCCTCCGACCCACCGCGCAAGTGGTGGCAGCCGGGGCCCGGTGAGGGTTACATCGGTTTTACCGAAAGCAAGATCACCAAGGTGCTGGCGCGGGGCAACCGCCAGGTTCCCGAGGTGTCGTACGCCGTCTGCGACCGCATCGGCGTCAAGCCACCCGACCTGGATCTGTTCGTCACCAACCAGCCGAATCGTGTGTTCCTGCGCAACTGGCGTGAAGCCCTCGAACTCCCGCCGGAACGTCACGTCGACACCTTCGACGAGTGCGGAAACCTGTTCGCCGCGGGCATTCCGATCAATCTCGACCGCGCCATCGACAGCGGGAGGCTCACGTCGGGCGATGTCGTTCTGATGGCCGCGTTCGCTCACGCGGGTGACTTCGCGGGCGCGGCCGTGGTGCGGTGGGGCGGGCGCGGCTGATGGTGGCCCCGACGCGTAGCGGCGCGCAGGCCGTCGAAGCGCTGCCCACCGCCTTGGACCCGACAGCGTTGTCGCTCAACGAGAACCCCTTCCCGCCGCTGCCGTCGGTGCGGTCGGCGCTGAGCGCGTCGATCGAGGCGGCCAACCGATATCCGGAATACCTGCCCGAGCGGCTGCGTGCGCTGATCGCCGATCGGATGGGTCTGTGCGACGAACAGGTGGTGATCGGGGCGGGGGCGACCGGCGTGATCATGCAGGTGCTGCACGCCGTGACGGGCCCCGGCGACACGGTCGTGATGGCATCGCCGACGTTCGACGGGTATCCGATCTTCGCGCAGATGGCCCGGCTCAGGTCCGTGACCGTGGCGTTGGATGCGCACGGTCACCACGATCTCGACGCGATGGCAGCTGCGGCAGCCGACGCCAGGATCGTGGTGATGTGCCGCCCGCACAATCCGACCGGCACGATCGAACCCGCCGCCGATCTCGAGCGGTTTCTGCGGCGGGTGCCGCGGGAGACCGTGGTGCTCCTCGATGAGGCCTACGCCGAGTTCCTGGCGCCCGAGTGCCGGGTCGACGCCGTGCAACTGGTCGCGCGACACCCCAATGTCGTGGTGGTGCGGACGTTTTCGAAGGCCTACGGGTTGGCCGGACTGCGCATCGGCTACGGCTTCTGCGCTCCCCGGCTCGCCCGGCAGCTGTGGACCATGCAGCTGCCGTTCGGTGTCGCGATCACCGCGTTCGTCGCGGTCGCGGCGTCGTTCGATGCGGAAGCCGAGCTGTACCAACGCATCCGGGCGATCACCAACGAGCGTCGGTACCTGCGCATGCGGTTGCGGTCGATGGGGGTGTACAGCGCCGAGAGCCACGCCAACTTCGTGTACGTGCCGGACTGCGGCCGCGACTGGGGGCAGGCGTTCGCGTCGACCGGAGTGCGGGTGCGCCAGTACGCCGACGGTGGTGTGCGCATCACCGTGGGCGATCGGCGATCGACCCGCGCCGTGGTGGCGGCGGTGGACCGGGCCCTGCGCTGAAATCTGCTGACCGCGTCGGCCGATGCGGTATGAAGAGGCGTGCCCTCCGAACCGTCACCACACCCGGGGCAGGACGAACACGACCCGATCGCGCTCGCCCGGGCCAACTGGGAGCGTTCCGGGTGGGGCGACGTCGCCGACGGCATGGTCGCGGTGACGTCGGTGATGCGGGCTCACCAGATCCTGCTGGCGCGCGTCGAGAGCGCCCTGCGGCCCTACGACCTGAGCTTCTCGCGGTTCGAGTTGCTTCGGCTGCTGGCGTTCAGCCGCAACGGCGCCTTACCGATCACCAAGGCCTCCGATCGGCTGCAGGTGCACGTCACCAGCGTCACCCATGCGATCAGGCGGCTGGAGGCCGACGGTCTGGTCGAGCGGATTCCGCATCCCACCGACGGTCGCACCACGCTGGTGCAGATCACCGACCTCGGCCGCTCGACGGTCGAGGACGCCACGGTGACGCTGAACAACGAGGTCTTCGCCGACATCGGGATGTCGACCGACGAATCGCGGGCGCTGGCCGACTCGATCCAGACGCTGCGGCGCACCTCCGGGGACTTCTAGGCCCGGTCCGTGCTCGGATCCGGGGCGCGGGTCTTAGTCATGTCGCTCTCTGGTGTGCCACCCACTCGCGGAAGGACTGCAGTCCGGGATTCAGCGTCCGCACGAACGCCAGATCGCGCACGGCGGTGAAGCGTTCGGAATCCTCGGCGTAGTACTGGAACATGTTGCCCATCTCGACGGCGCCGGGGAAGCCGAGCCCACGCAACTCGTCCCAGGTTTGGGGCCGGTAGATCACCGGTTCGCCGTGCAATGCCGACAGTTCGGCGGCGAACTCGTCGCCGGTCAGATGGTCACCGGCGATGCTCACCGTCTCGCCGATGAACTCCGCACCGCGCTTGATGATGCCCAGAGCGGTTCGGC
Organism: Mycolicibacterium malmesburyense; assembly: GCF_001050015.1. The sequence goes on along the minus strand of NZ_CVTB01000088.1, from coordinate 52,085 downwards.
CTATGTCTTCCACCGCGATCGCGGCCATCGGCCGGTCCGCCATCGGCAGTGTCAGCACGAGTCGGCCGCTCGGATCGCGCACCGGTTGCAGGTCCGACAGGAAGCCCTCGTAGAAGCCTGCGGTGCGCAGAAACGTCGTCGGGACACCGTGTTCGGCGAAGAAGTTGTCCGCTTCGGCCTTCGCGTCGAAGTGCGGCACCTTGTAGCGTCCCTCGACCGTCGGCACCCGGTCGTCGTCGCCGAAGTGGTCGCGGGTGTCCTCGAGCGTCGACCAGACGACGTGCGCGACGCCGGCCGACTTCGCCGCCCGTGCCGCCGTTTCGGCTTGATGCAGCTCGGATTCGGCCCTGCTGCGTGCGGCCTCCTCCTCCGGCGTCCGGTCTGCCCAGTAATTCGTGACGACGAACGCCGCCCGGGCGCCGTCGAAAGCGCGCTCCATGCTCGCCCGGTCGTCGAGGTTGGCCTCGACGATGTCCGCACCGGCCGCGGCAAGCTGCTCGGCCTGTGCGGACCGCGGGTCGCGCGTCACCGCGCGCAGCCGCAAGCTCTCGCCCGGATCGGCGAGGATCGCTCTTGCCAGCCCACCGCCCTGCTTACCGGTGGCCCCGACGACGGCGATCACGTGCTCAGTCACGGTCTTCTCCTTTAGGTTGATATGTCAACCCAATCCAGGGTAGCCCCTTGGGTTGATATGTCAACCCAAAGCGGTAGGATGGCCAGCATGGGACGGCTGACCGAGGAAGAACTCGAAGCCTGGCGCGCGTTCGTGGCGATGAGGCACTTGCTGGAGCGTCACCTGGTGATGCATCTGCAGCGCGAATTCGGGCTGTCGGATTCCGATTTCGAAATCTTGGTCAACCTGTCCGAGGCGCCGAAGGGCCGGATGCGCGCGTACGAGCTGGGGAAGGCGACTCACTGGGAGAAGACCCGGTTGTCGCACCACCTGAGCCGCATGGAGAAGCGCGGGCTGGTCCGCCGCGAGGAGTCGGCGGGCCGCTACCCGGACATCGTGCTGACCAAGATCGGTCGCGACGCGATCAAGAACTCGGCGCCGGCCAACGCCGCCCGGGTGCGAGAGCTGTTCGTCGATGTGCTGGGTCCGAAGCGTCTCGCGGCGCTTCGCGAAATATCAGAGGACGTACTCGCCGCGATCGAGCACCACGTCGCCGAGGACTGCACCCTCGACTGACGCGCTACTCCGGTACGGACGGTAGCGGGATGGTCGCCGTCACCGCGGTGCCCGCTCCGGGGCGCGACCGGATGTTGAGCCGGCCGCCGACGATCTCGGCGCGCTCGGCCATCGACAACAGGCCGTAGCCGCCCATGTCGTCACCGCCCAGCGGATGCTCGAAGGTGTCGAAACCGACTCCGTCGTCGATGATTTCGAGACGAGCGATGTCGCCGTTGTCGCCGGAGTCGACGGTGAACGTCAGACGCGCCGACGTGGCCTTGGCGTGTTTGACGACGTTCTGCAGGCATTCCTGGGCGATCCGGTACAGCGCGAGTTCGATGTGGTCGGGTAGGCGCCGTTCGGCGAGGTCGACCTCGATGCCGATCTGTGGGATCGACCGCGCGAGGCTGGCCAGCCCGCCGGCCAGCCCGAGGTCGTCGAGAACCGGGGGCCGCAGGCCGCTGATCGCCGCACGCGCTTCCCCCAGCGTCAGGTCAACCAGTTCGCGCGCCTTGCCGAGTTGTTCGGCGACGATGGCGGGGTCGTCGGATCGGGTGGCGGCATCCAACCGATAGGACAACGTCACCAGCCGCTGTGAGATGCCATCGTGAATATCGCCTGCGAGACGGCGCCTTTCGAGCTCCTGGGCCTCGATCACCTGCTCGACGAAGTTCTCATGGGCGCGCTCACGGGCGACCAGCTGCCGGTGCAGCCGGGCCTGATGCATGGCCCCGGCGATGAGCCTGCCGATCACCACCAGCAGCTCGACGTCGCGCTCGGTGAACTCGCGGCGCTCGACGGTGTGCACGTTCAGCACGCCGACCAGACCACCGGGGTCGGTCTCCATCGGCACCGACACCATCGAGGTGAAATCCGAACCCCGCAGCGACTGGAACGGCATGTACCGCGGGTCGGACTCCTTGTCCTGCGTGATCACCACGGGTTCGCGGTGGCTGGCAACCCAACCCGAGATGCCTTGTCCCAGCGGGAGTCTGATTTTGCCGATCTCGGCGTCGAAGGGCGGTGTGGCGCCCGCCAGGGTGAGGGAGCGGTCGCTGTCGTCGAGCACGTGGACGAAGCAGACATCGCTGGCCGTCGCGGCCGTGATCATGCGCGCGGCGGCGGCCGCCAGCGGTTCGACGCCCGGCCCCGTGGACGCTGCCTGGATCAACTCGCGCAGCAGCGCGAGCTCGCGGTCGACGGCCAGTGCGTACTGGCTGAGATCGCGTACGGCGTCGGAGTGGCCCGAATCGGTCGTCACTTGAAGATTCCCTCGCGCAGGGCCGTCGCGACGGCGCCGGTGCGGTCGCTGACGCCGAGCTTGCGGTAGATCGAGCTGAGGTGCGTCTTGACCGTCTCGTCGCCGATCACCAGCTTGGCGGCGATGGCGCGGTTGGACAACCCGTTGACGACGAGTGAGAGGATCTCGCTCTCACGCTGGGTCAGCCCTTGGCGCGCGCCCGGCCAGAACTCGTCGCGTTGCAGCCGCGCCGCGGTGTCGACGGCCCTGGCCGCCATGCCCGGGTCGATCGCGGTTTCGCCGCGGCGCACGAACTCCAGCTGACGGACGAGCTCGTCGCTGCTGATGCTCTTGAGCAGGTAGCCGGACGCCCCGACGCGCAGTGCCTGGAACAGGTATTGCTCGTCGTCGTAGACCGACAACATGACGACCTTGCGGTCGGAGTTGCGCTGGCGTAGGTCGGCGCACAGGTCGAGGCCGCTGGCCCCCTGCATCCGCACGTCGCACAGCACGATGTCGGGGTCGAGTTCCTCGACGACCGCGACCGCGCGTTCGGCGCCGACGGCTTGCCCGACGACCTGCACCCGGTCGGAGAACGCCGCCAGCATCGCCTTGAGGCCCTCGATGACCATTTCGTGATCGTCGACCAGCACAAGACGCACCGGTGGGCTGCTCGGCATGCACCTACCTTAGAGGCGTCATTTCGCAGGTAAAGGAGGTTGCCGGGGTACGGCGCGGCGAATCGCCACCGATGATCCCCCGATTGGGGGAGGACGTCGGTTGTGATGAGGGCCACTCTCTACGTATGCCGACAACGCAGGAGACGACGTGGCGGGCGGGCCGGTTCTGGTGGGACTGCGCCCCTCCTGGCTCCGGGCCCGGTTCGAGGGGTGCGGTGCGGGCTCTGGTCTTCGACCTCGACGCGCTGACCGACATCGAGTGTGACGGCCACCGGGTCGCCTACAACGCGGCCTTCGCGGCGCACGGCCTGGATTTCCAGTGGTCGGTGCCGCGCTATCGGCAACTGCTCGCACTCACCGACGAACGGCAGCGCGTCGCGGCCGAACTCCGCAAACGGTGTGTGGCCACCGAGGCCGACGTGCTGACCAAGCTGCTGGCCGACGAGATCTACACGACCAAGACGATGCTGTTCGACGAGCTGATCCTCGAGCGTGACCTGGCGCCGCGCGCCGGCCTCGTCGACTTCGTGATGGACGCCGTCGGCTCCGGGGTGCAGGTGGCCGTCGTGGTCAACGGGCAGCGTGGATGGGCCGAGCCGCTGGTGCGCCAGCTGGTCGGCGAGGGGCTCGTCGAGGTCGTGGTCGCCGCCGAGGACGTCGTCAAGCCGATGCCCGATCCGGAGGCCCACCGGCACGCGCTGTGGGAACTCGGCGTGTCGGCCGACGAGGCGTTCGCGATCAGCGGTTCGGCGTCCGGGCTGCGCGCGGCCACCACCGCGGGCATGCCCACCCTGGTGATCACGGGGGAGGGCACTCCAGACATCCCGTCCGCGGTGGCGGTGCGCCCGGACTTCGGCGGCCCCGATCCGCTGCTGTTCGCCGATTGCCGGCGCCTGCACGCCAACTGGTCACGCACCCGCAAGCCGACGGCCGCCTAGCGCCGACCGGGCCCTTCTCCGCGACTCCGCCGCGCGGGGCCCGACGCTGGGTAGTTTTTCAGTCATGGCCGAGATACCCAGCACCGAAGAGGCGCTCGCCCGCCTCGACATTCCGCTCGTCGACGCGATGATGACCCAGCGCGCCGTGCGCCGCGTCCTTGCCGACCCCGTCGACGACGCCGTCGTCTTGAAATGCATCGAGCTCGCGCTTCGGGCCCCGACCGGATCGAACGGGCAGAACTGGGAATTCATCGTGGTGAAGGACCAGGCCGTCAAGGATCAGCTCGGCAAGCGCTATCGGCAGGCGTGGTCGCTGTACGGCGGGATCGGCCGACGCCTCACCGCCGGCGACGAATCGATGCAGAAGATCCTGCGGGCCGTGCAATGGCAGGTCGACCACTTCAGCGAGATTCCGGTGCTCGTCGTGCCGTGTCTGCGCGGCGGTATGCGGTTGCCGTATATGCCCTCGCCGTTCGTTGGCGAGTCGTCGTTCTTCGGGTCGATCTATCCCAGCGTGCAGAACCTGCTGCTGGCCGCGCGGGCGATGGGGCTCGGCGCGTCGCTGATCACCCTGCCGCTGTGGAGCGTGACCTCCGCCCGGCGAGCCCTGGGCCTGCCGCTGACGGTGACACCGGTCTGCGTCGTGCCGATGGGCTGGCCGCGCGGCCGGTACGGGCCGACGACCCGCAAGCCGGTGGGGCAGGTGGCCCACCTCGACCGGTACGGCGACCGCGCCTGGCTTGACGCCGGCGCGCGGTGAGGCGCGAAATCAGTTGCCGCGCAGCAGCTCGATCACCGCGCTGAAGTCCTTGTCCGCGTGGTCGGCGGCGAACTTCTTGTAGATCTCCGCGGCGTGGCTGCCCAGCGGTGCGTTCGCGCCCGCCGACTCGACCGCGGCCATGGCCAGGCCGAGGTCCTTGTTCATCAACGCGGTGGCGAATCCCGGCTTGAAGTCGTTGTTGGCCGGCGACGTCGGGACCGGGCCCGGAACGGGGCAATTGGTGTGCACCGACCAGCAGTTGCCGGTGGCCCCGGTGATCACATCGAACAATGACTGCGCCGGGAGGCCCAACTTCTCCGCGAGAACGAATGCCTCGCCGATCGCGATCTGCTGCACCGCGAGCACCATGTTGTTGCACAGTTTGGCCGCCTGGCCGGTGCCGGAAGCGCCGCAGTGAATGATCTTGCCCGCCAACGGCTCGAGCACCGGTCGGGCGCGCTCCACCGCGGCGTCCTCGCCGCCGACCATGAACGCCAGCGTGCCCGCGGTCGCGCCCTTCACCCCGCCCGAGACCGGGGCGTCGAGTTGCGCGAACCCGCGGTCGACCGCCTGCTGGTGGATGCCGCGGGCGTCGTCGACCGAGATGGTGGAGGTGTCGATGAACAGCGCGTTGTCGGAGGCGGCCGGCAGCACCTCGGAATAACACGCCTTGACGATGTCGCCGTTGGGCAGCGAGGTGATCACGACCTCGGCGCCGCCGACCGCCTCGGCGCCGCTGTCGAATACGGAGATCCCCTTTTCGGCGGCGGCGGATTTCAGTGTGGGCACGGGATCGAACCCGCGGACCGTATGGCCCGCCGCAACCAGGTTGGCCGCCATCGGACCGCCCATGTTGCCCAGCCCCAGGAACGCGATCGTCGTCATCAACAGCCCTTTCCGCGTTATGTGGACGCTCGCACCTTGGCGGCCTGCGACCGCCCGATGACGACGCGCATGATCTCGTTGGTTCCCTCGAGGATTCGGTGCACCCGCAGGTCGCGGACGATCTTCTCCAGGCCGTACTCGTTGAGGTAGCCGTAGCCGCCGTGCAGTTGCAACGCCTGGTCGGCCACGGTGAAGCAGGCCTCGGTGACGTGAAGCTTGGCCATCGCGCACAGTTCGACCTTGTCCGGATGGTTCTCATCCAGCGCGGTCGCCGCGCGCCACAACAGGTTTCGCGACGTCTCGAGCGCGGTGGCCATATCGGCGATGGTGAACCGGATCGTGGGTTCGTCGAGCAGTGCGCCGCCGAACGCCTCGCGGTCACGCACATAGGCGACGGCCTTGTCGTAGGCCGCCTGGGCGCCGCCCAGCGAGCACGCGGCGATGTTGATGCGTCCGCCGTTGAGCCCGTTCATCGCGATCCCGAAACCGGTACCCTCCCCGTCGGCGCCGCCGAGCATCGCGTCGGCGGGTATCCGCACGCCCTCGAAGATCACCTGGGCGGTGGGCTGGGCATGCCAACCCATCTTCTCCTCGTCGGCGCCGAACGTCAGTCCGGGGGTGTCTTTTTCGACGATGAACGTGGAGATGCCCTTGCTTTTCGGATGCAGCCCGTCGCCGCCGGTGCGCGCCATCACCACGTACACGTCGGAGGATCCGGCGCCGGAGATGAACTGCTTGACCCCGTCGAGCACGTAGAAGTCGCCGTCCCGAACGGCCCTGGTGCGCAACGCGCTCGCATCGGAACCGGCACCGGGTTCGGTCAGGCAGTAGCTGGCGATCAGTTCCATCGACGCCAACCGCGGCACCAGGCTCTTGCGTTGCTCGGGGGTGCCGTAGGTGTCGACCATCCACGTGCACATGTTGTGGATGGACAGAAACGCCGCCACTGTCGGGTCCGCCGTCGCGAGCTGTTCGAAGATCCGCACACCGTCAAGTCGGCGCAACCCGCTGCCGCCGACGTCCTCGTTGCAGTACACCGCGGCCATTCCGAGTTCGGCGGCCTCGCGGAGCACGTCGGTGGGGAAGTGGTGCGTCTTGTCCCACTCCAGCGCGAACGGCGCGAGCCGCTTCTCGGCGAACGCGGCGGCCGTCTCGGCGATCACTCGCTCGTCGTCCTCGAGCCCGAAATACTGCATGGTGGCTGGCTTTTCGCCCGCTACTTCATGGTCGGCAGGACGAACTCCGCGCCGTCCTTGATGCCCGACGGCCAGCGCTGCGTGACGGTCTTGGTCTTGGTGTAGAACAGGATCGAATGCGGACCGTGCTGGTTGAGGTCTCCGAAACCGGATCGCTTCCAGCCGCCGAAGGTGTGGTAGGCCACCGGCACCGGGATCGGCACGTTGACCCCCACCATGCCTGCCTGCACCCGTGACACGAAGTCGCGGGCCGCATCGCCGTCACGGGTGAAGATCGCTACGCCATTGCCGTATTCGTGCTCCGAGGGCAGCGCCAAAGCCTCTTCGTAGTCCTTCGCGCGCACGATGCACAGCACCGGCCCGAAGATCTCATCGGTGTAGATGGACATGTCGGTGGTGACGTGGTCGAACAGGGTGGGTCCGATGAACCAGCCGTTCTCCAGGCTGTCGTCGCCGAACTGCAGTTCGTTGCTGGCGCGTTCGCGGCCGTCGACGACGATCTCGGCGCCTGCCTCGACGCCGGCGTCGATGTAGCCGCGCACCCGCTGAAGCGCCGCCTCGGTCACCAGCGGCCCGTAATCGGCCTTCGGGTCCAGGCTGTGGCCCACCCGCAGGTTGTTGATCCGTTCGACGAGCCTGGCCCGCAAGCGATCTGCGGTCTCTTCGCCGACGGGTACGGCCACGCTGATCGCCATGCACCGCTCGCCCGCACTGCCGTATCCGGCGCCGATCAGCGCGTCGACGGCCTGGTCGAGATCGGCGTCGGGCATCACGATCATGTGGTTCTTCGCGCCGCCGAAGCACTGCGCGCGCTTACCGCTGGCGGTTGCGGTCGAATAGATGTACTGGGCGATGTCGGAGCTGCCGACGAAGCCGACCGCCTGGATCACGGGGTGTTCGAGGATGGCGTCGACGGCTTCCTTATCGCCCTGCACGACCTGGAAGACGCCGGGGGGCAGGCCGGCCTCGAGGAACAGCTCGGCCAGCCGGACCGGGACCGAGGGGTCTCGTTCGGAGGGCTTGAGGACGAACGCGTTGCCGCACGCCAACGCGGGGCCGGCCTTCCACAGAGGGATCATCGCCGGGAAGTTGAACGGCGTGATGCCCGCGACGACACCGAGCGGCTGCCGCAGTGAGTAGACGTCGATGCCGGGGCCCGCGCCCTCGGTGAACTCACCCTTGAGCAGGTGCGGAATGCCGACCGAGAACTCGATCACCTCGAGGCCGCGCTGGATGTCGCCGAGGGAGTCGGCGTGGGTCTTGCCGTGCTCGAGCGACAGCAGTTGGGCGAGTTCGTCGGCGTTCTGATTGACCAGATTGATGAACTTCATCAGCACGCGCGCGCGGCGCTGGGGGTTCCAGGCCGCCCACTCCTTCTGCGCCTTGGCCGCACCGGCGACCGCCGCGTCGACGTCCGCGGCCGAGGCCATCGACACCTGCGCCTGCACCGCGCCGGTGCTGGGGTTGAAGACGTCGGCGGTGCGGCCCGACTGTCCGTTGGTGCGCTTGCCGTCGATGAAATGCGGAACCTGGGTGGTCATGAGCGTGCCCCTCACTACTAGATAGTTGGATATCCTAGTAATGCGGCAGCACGTGACGCAAGGGGCTTCGGCCCGTGCGCGAGAGGGTGCTAGAGCCCCAGTAACCGGATGCTCTCGGCCCGCATATCCACCTTGCGCACCTTCCCGGTCACCGTCATCGGAAACTCCTCGACGATATGGACATAACGGGGAATCTTGTAATGCGCGAGCTTGTCGGTCGCATATGCGCGCACCGCCGCGGCGTCCAGCGGAGCACGGCCCGAACGCATCTTGATCCAGGCGCAGATCTCCTCGCCGTACTTATCGTCGGGCACGCCGACCACCTGGGCGTCCTCGATGTCCGGGTGGGAGTGCAGGAAATCCTCGACCTCGCGGGGGTAGACGTTCTCGCCGCCGCGGATCACCATGTCCTTGATGCGCCCGACGATCTGGCAGTACCCGTCGTCGCGCATCACGGCGAGATCGCCGGTGTGCATCCAGCCGTCGGCGTCGACGGCCTCGCGGGTCTTGACCTCGTCGTCCCAGTAGCCGGTCATCACCGAGTAGCCGCGGGTGCAGAACTCCCCGGGCACACCGCGTTTGACCGTCTCACCGCTGCTGGTGTCGACGATCTTGATCTCGACGTGCGGATGGACCCGTCCGACGGTGGCGGTGCGCCGGTCAAGGTCATCGTCGATTCGGGTCTGGCACGACACCGGAGACGTCTCGGTCATGCCGTAGGCGATCGCCACCTCCGACATGTTCAGCTCGTTGATGCAGCGCTTCATGAGTTCCATCGGGCAGGTCGCCCCCGCCATGATGCCGGTTCGCAGAGACGACAGATCTCGGTCGGCCATATCAGGGTGGGCCAGCATCGCGACGAACATGGTCGGAACGCCGTACACGCCGGTGCACCGTTCGGCCTCGATCGCCGCCAACGTCGCCGCGGGGTCGAAGCCGGGAGACGGGATCACCATGGTGGCACCGTGGGTGGTGCACCCCAGATTGCCCATCACCATGCCGAAGCAGTGATAGAACGGCACCGGTATACACAGCCGATCGCTTTCTCTCAGATTGATCAGCTCGGTGACGAAGTATCCGTTGTTCAAGATGTTGCGGTGTGACAGCACGGCCCCTTTCGGGGATCCCGTTGTGCCCGAGGTGTATTGAATATTGATCGGATCAGTCGAAGCTAAGGCGCCCATTCGCGATCGGAGCTCATCGTGCGACACTTCGTCCGCGCGCTGCCGGAGTCGCTGCCAGTCGTCGGTGCCGAGGAACACCACCTCGGTCAGGTCGGGAACCTCGGGCCGCACCTCTGTGACCATTGCTCGGTAATCGGAGGTCTTGAACTCGGTCGCCGACACCAACATCCGCATGCTCGAATGTCGCAAGACGTACGCCAACTCGTGTGTGCGGTACGCGGGATTGACGGTGACCAGGATCGCACCGGCTTTCGCCGTGGCGTACTGCAGAATCGTCCATTCGGCACAGTTCGGCGCCCAGATACCGACCCGGTCACCCTTCTCGATACCACTGGCGATCAAACCTCTTGCAACAACCTCGATTTCAGAATTCAACTCGGCGTATGTCCAACGACGGCCAGAGCGAATATCGACGAGGGCATCGACGTCGGGGTGGGCCGCGGCTGTTCGCTCGAGGTTGTGCCCGATGGTTTCCTCCAGCAGCGGTGCATCGGTCGGCCCCGCCGCATGGGACAGCGGTGCGCCATACGCGTCGCGCAGCACGTTCTTCAAGACCTTGCCCGCGGCATTGCGGGGCAGCTCGTCGACGATCACGATGCGCCGCGGCAGCTTGTAGGCGGCCAGGTGCGCACGGCAGTGCGACTCGACCTCGGCCGTGGTCGGCGGATCCGCGGGATCGCGCGCGACGATCACCGCCAGCGGTGTCTCGCCCCACTGTTGGTCGGGCACGCCGATCACGGCTACCTCGGCGACCTTCGGTTGGGCCGCCAGCGCGTTCTCGACCTCGGCGCTGTAGATGTTCTCTCCGCCCGAGATGATCATGTCCTTTTTTCGGTCGACCACGTAAATGTAGCCGTCGTCGTCTTGGCGGACGAGGTCGCCGGAGTGGAACCAGCCGCCGCGGAAGGCTTCGGCGGTCTCCTTGGGCTTGTTCCAGTACTCCTTCATCACCAGCGGGCCCAGATAGACGATCTCGCCGACGGTGCCGGGGGCCACGTCGTTCATGTCCTCGTCGACGATGCGCACCTCGACGTTGAGCATCGGCCTGCCCACCGAGCCGATCTTGCGGATCGAGTCCTCGCCCCGCAGCAGGCATGTGATGGGGCTGCACTCGGTCTGCCCGAACGCCGCGATGACCTCGGCCTGGGGAAACGCGTCGATCATGTTCTGCAGCAACGTCGTCGAAGCCGGCGCCGCACCCCACCACACGCGGCGCAGACAAGACAGATCCCAGGACGCGAGGTCGTCCATCGCGCAGACGCTCTGCCACTGCGTCGGAGTCATGAAGCACGACGACACCCGCTCGTCGACCATCGTGCGGATCGTGGTCTCGGCGTCGAAGCCGCCCGACGGCGCAATCACCACCTTGCCGCCGGTCAAAAACGTCGGCAACATTCCCGAGATGCCCGCGGTGTGGAACAGCGGGGCCACCCCCATCCAGCAGTCGTCATCCTCGCGGTGGCCGAGGCTGGCAATCGAACTGAACGCGTGCAGGTAGAGGTTGCGGTGAGTGAGCACCGCGCCTTTCGGGAAACCCGTGGTACCCGAGGTGTACACCAGGAACGCCGGGTCCTCGTCGGCGACCGCGACGCGGATGTCGGGCGCGCAGCCGGGGGCGGCACCGGCGACGGCTTCCTCGAAGTCGCCACCGATCGTCAGGACGGTGTGCACCGACGGCGCCGCGCTGCGTGCCTGGTCGGCCACGCCCGCCAGGGTCAGGTCGACGACCAGCGCCGCTGAACCGCTGTCGGAGAGCACGTAGCCGACCTCATCGGCGACGAACCGGAAGTTCACCGGCACCACGATCGCGCCGACACGCATTGCAGCGAACCAGGTTTCGACGATCTCCAGGCTGTTGGTCCCCAGCACCGCGACCCGGTCGCCTTGGCCGATGCCACGTGCCGACAGCGCATCGGCCAACCGGGTCACCCGACCGTCCAGTTCGCCGAAGGTGCATCGGCGCCGGGAGTCGACGAACGCGACGTCGCTGGGACGCACCCGGGTATGCCGAGTGAGAACGTCGCTGAGGGTGATTCCCGTGGACGGCGAGGGAACTGCCACGGTTGGCGTGCTGGTCATCGTCGGCTCCTCGGTGATGCGGGCTACAAACCGGCACGGTCGGCGAGCAGCGCGCGGTGGTGGGTGCTGCTGCCGAACAGTGCCTCGGTGGTCTTGGCGCGGCGGTAATACAGGTGGATGTCGTGTTCCCAGGTGAAGGCGATGCCACCGTGCACCTGGATCGCCGAACCGGCGCACAGCGCGAAGGTGTCTGCGGCCTGCGCCTTGACCAGAGGCGCGGTGATCGCTAGCTCGTCGGGGTCGGTGGCGCTCATCGCGGCGAACATGACGGCGACGCGGGTGGCATCGATTTCGATCATCATCTCCGCGCACGCGTGCTTCACAGCCTGAAACGAGCCGATCGGGCGGTCGAATTGCATTCTGCTGCTGGCGTATTCGACGGATAGCGCTAGACACGCTTCGGCGCCGCCGAGCATGTCGGCGGCCAACAGCACCCGCGCCACGTCGAGCACACCATCCAATCCGTCCGAACCGGGCAGTGCCTCTGCCGGGGTGTGCGCGAACCTCAACCGGGCCACCGGTCGAGTGGTGTCGAACGAGGGCAGCGGTTCCACGGTGAGCCCAGGCGTATCGGCGGTCACGACAAAGGGGGAGACGGTGCCACCGGTTTCGGCAGCTACAACGAACAGGTCCGCGACGTGCCCGTATAGCACCGGTGAGCACTCACCGTGCAGGACGGGGCGGCCACCGTGGAGGTCGGCTCGCACGGTGGCCGTCGTGGGATCGGCGGCATCGGGTCCGACGGCGGTGAACGTTCCGATTCGCTCACCGCTGACCAATCCGGGCAGCAAGCGCTGCCGTTGCTCCGCATTGCCCATCCGCAGCACCGACTCAATCGCGAAGACACTGCCCGCCAGCGGAACCGGCGTCAGCGCCCGGCCGAGCTCCTCGAAGGCGATGGCGGCCTCCACCAGGGTGCCGCCGGCCCCGCCGTGCTCAGGCGGAAGGTGAAGTGCGGGTAGTTCCAACTCGCTGCAGATGCGCTGCCACAGGCGCTGGTCGTGGCCGCCCTCGACCGCGATGTCACGTACCCGCGACAGGGGCGCCGTCTCGGCGAGGAAGTCGCGCAGTGAGGCGCGGAAGTCGACCTGTTCGGTGTTGTAGCGGAAATCCATCTCAGCGCGCTTCCTTGGGAAGCCCTAACAGTTGCTCGCCGATCACGTTACGCTGGATCTGCGAACTGCCCGCATAGATCGTGGCGGCCCGCGCGTACAGCAGTTCGTCCATCCAGCAGCTGGCGGAGTTCGGTGTCCCCGCCACCGGAACGAGCAGTGCCGCACCGTTTCCCGGGCCGTGCGGGCTGAGCGCGTCCAGTCCGAGGATCTCGACGGCGAGCTCGGTGTAGCGCCGGAAGTACTCACTCCAGATCACCTTGTTGATCGCGGCATCGGCGCCCGGAAGTTCGCCGCGCAGCAGCGCGGTCAGGCCACGGTAGCCCTGATACCGCAGAATCTGGACGCGTGAGTAGCACCACGCAAGCTCGTCGCGGATGTGGGGATCGGTGTGCCGTCCGCGGTCGCGGGCCAGGGCTAGCAGCCGCTCCAGGTCCCTGCCGAACTCCACTGCGGCGGTGGTGATCTGCGAACCGCGCTCGAAACCGAGCAGTGTCATGGCGGTCCGCCACCCGCCACCGACCCCGCCGAGCACGTCAGCAGCCCGTGCGCGGGCATCGGTGAAGAAGACCTCACTGAACGAGGCGTACCCCGCGGCGTTGACGATCGGCCGGACCACCACGCCGGGTTGGTCGATCGGCACCAGCAGTATCGACAAGCCCTTGTGCTTCGGTGCGGCGGAATCGGTGCGGGCGAGCACGAAGATCCAATTCGCCGTCGGCCCCGCCGACGTCCAGATCTTCTGCCCGTTGATCACCCACTCGTCGTCGTCGAGAACGGCCTTCGTCCGTACCGATGCCAGATCCGAGCCGGCGTCGGGTTCGGAGAATCCCTGGCACCAGCGGTCCTCACCGGAGAGGATGCGCGGCAGGAAGTGGCGTTTCTGTTCCTCGGAGCCCACGGCGATCATCGTGTTGCCCAGCAGGTCGATGCCCAGCAGATCGTTCTCCACGCGGTCCGGCGCACCGGCACGGGCGAACTCCTCGGCGACCACCAATTGTTCGATCACCGAAAGCCCGCCACCGCCGTACTCATTCGGCCAGGACACCGCGATCAGGCCCCGGTCGGCGAGGATCTTGCGCCACCGCGCCCCGAGCTGTTCGCGCTCCTCTGGCGGCAGCGCGCCGGCGCCACCCCAGTCGCTGGGCAGGTGTTCGGCCAGAAACGCCCTGATCTGATCGCGAAAGGCGATCGCCTCGGACGGGTAGTCGACGTCCACGTCTCGTCTCCCGGTCAGGGCCGCCGCTTGGCCGCGGGCAGGATCTCCGGTGTCAGCCGCCAGTCCTCGAGTCCGTATTCGACGCTGCCGATGCCCAAGGGGTTGCCGGTCACGTCGGCCCAATGGGCGTGGTTGAGCTGGTGCAGCGAGAAGCAGGCGTCGAGTGCGGCGCCGAACCCCATGGCATCGACGGTCTGGTTCACCGACTCCTTGATCAGCAACGCGGTGAGTGGCGGTAGCTTGGCGATCCGGCGGGCGAATTCGACTGTGGCGTCGGGTAGTTCGTCGTTGCCGAACACCTTGCTGACCATACCGAGGGCATGCGCGTCGTCGGCGGTCAGGGCGTCCCCGGTGAGCAACAGCTCCTTGGCCTTGCGGGGACCGAACTCCCAGGGATGGCCGAAATACTCCACTCCGCACATTCCCAGGCGGGTGCCCACGACGTCGGCGAAGATCGTGTCGTCGGCGGCGACGATCAGGTCGCAGCACCATGCCAGCATCAGGCCGGCCGACAGAACCATCCCGTGCACCTCGGCGATGGTGATCTTGCGCAGGTTGCGCCAGCGTTTGGTGTTCTGGAAGAAGTAGTGCCACTCCTGGCGATGGCGCGTCGCCACCCCGCCTAACGTCCCGCCGTTGCAGTGATAGGTCGGGTGCTGACCGGGGCCCGACGATCGCTCGCGGATGTCGTCGGCGGAACCCAGGTCATGGCCCGCCGAGAAGCATGGTCCTGCGCCGCGCAGGATGACCACCCGCACGGTGTCGTCCTCTTCGGCGAGTTCGAACGCCGCTCCAAGCTCGACCAGCAGCCCGCGGTTCTGCGCATTGCGCTGTTTCGGGCGATCGAGCGTGATCACGGCGATTCGGCCGTCATCGAGCAGTTCGTAGTCGATGTAGTCGAAATGCTGCACGAAGTGCTCCCTTCAGGTCGTCACCGCTCGGCGCGCGGTCACGCTGCTGAGCTGCAGGCTACGCGGCGCGAAACCAAAATGTCCATAGTCAGTACGGCAATAGTGAAACTTTTGTCCGAGTAAATCACCAAGACAGTAGCCTACTTGCGCACAATGAAGTATCTTGCTAGTACTGTGGTGCACATCGCAGCAAGCCGTCGGGCGAGCGACCACTACTGAGAGGGTTGAAGATGGAACTGGGACTTTTCCTGATGCCGGCGCACCCGCCGGAGCGCAGCCTGTACGACGCAACCCAGTGGGATCTGGAGCTGATCCAACTCGCCGACGAACTGGGTTACGTCGAGGCGTGGGTCGGCGAGCACTTCACCGTGCCCTGGGAGCCGATCTGCGCACCGGACCTGCTGCTGGCTCAGGCGCTACTGCGGACGAAGTCGATCAAGCTGGCGCCCGGGGCCCATCTGCTTCCGTACCACCATCCGGTGGAGCTGGCCCACCGCGTGGCCTATTTCGACCACCTTGCCCAAGGCCGCTTCATGCTCGGGGTGGGTGCCAGCGGCATCCCCGGCGACTGGGCGCTGTTCGATGTCGACGGACAGAACGGTGAGCACCGCGAGATGACCCGGGAAGCACTCGAGATCATGCTCAAGGTCTGGACCGAGGACGACCCGTGGGAGTACCGCGGAAAATACTGGAATGCCAACGGGATCGCCCCGATGTTCGAAGGCCTGATGCATCGGCACATCAAGCCCTTCCAGGCGCCTCACCCGCCGATCGGGGTCACGGGGTTCAGCGCCGGCTCCGAAACGCTCAAGCTTGCCGGTGAGCGCGGCTATCTCCCGATGAGCCTCGATCTGAACACCGAGTACGTCGCTACGCACTGGGACGCAGTGCTCGAGGGTGCCGCGCGCAGCGGCCGCACTCCGGACCGCCGCGATTGGCGCCTGGTGCGCGAGGTCGTCGTCGCCGAAACCGACGAACAGGCATTCCGGTACGCCGTCGACGGCATGATCGGCCGCTTCATGCGCGAGTACGTCTTGCCGACGTTCCGGATGTTCGGCATGACCAAGTTCTACAAGCACAACCCCTCGGTTCCCGATGAGGACGTAACACCGGAATACCTGGCGGAGAACACCTTTGTGGTCGGCTCCGTCGAGACGGTGGTCGACAAGCTGGAGGCCACCTATGACCAGGTCGGGGGCTTCGGTCACCTGTTGATCCTCGGCTGCGATTACAGCGACAACCCCGGACCGTGGAAGGAGTCGATGCGGCTGCTTGCCGAGGAGGTTATGCCCAAGCTCAACGCTCGCATCGACAAGAAGTCCACGGTCGCCATCGCCTAGCGCTCATTCGAAGGACATCCCGATGGAGGCGCAGAAGATCACCGTTCGGTATTCGGACGGAACGTGCAAGACGATGACCGCGCAGCCCGACCAGTCCATTCTGGAGGCGGCCGAGGAAAACGGCATCGCAATCGTCAACGAGTGCCAGAGCGGGATCTGCGGCACCTGCGTGGCCACCTGCCGGTCGGGTGATTACGAGATGGGCCGCACCGAGGGACTGTCCGAGGTCGAACGCGACGCACGAAAGGTATTGACCTGTCAGACCTTCGCCAACTCCGAATGCCTGATCGAACTGCAGTATCCGATGGACGGCAACGCGGCCAGCCTGGTGACGGGGCACGCGACGGTGACCGGGGTAGAACTGGTCTCGTCCACCACGGCACTTCTGCGGCTGGATGTTTCGGGTATGCCGCCGCTGACGTTCAAGGCCGGCCAGTTCGCGCAGCTGCAGGTCCCCGGCAGCGGGGCATGGCGCAACTACTCCTACGCGCACCCCGCAGACGGGCGCGATGAACTCGAGTTCATCATCCGGTTGCTCCCTAGCGGGGTGATGTCGGACTACCTGCGCGACCGGG
This sequence comes from Mycolicibacterium malmesburyense, assembly GCF_001050015.1. The sequence continues at coordinate 35,254 of NZ_CVTB01000088.1, read as the reverse complement.
CGAAGCCGGGCGACCGAATCGCGCTGCGGGGCAGCAAGGGCAGCTTCCATCTGAGGCCGGTGCAGCGGCCGGTGGTGCTGGTCGCCGGTGGCACCGGGTTGTCGGCGATCCTGGCGATGGCGCAGAGCATGGCGCACAATGCCGGTCAGCCCGTCCACCTGCTGTACGGGGTGACCGACGTCGCGGATCTCTGCAAAATCGACGAACTCGACCGGCTGCAGCGTCTGATCCCCGACCTGCATGTGCACACCATCGTGTCGCGCCCGGACGCCGACTGGTCCGGACCGGTGGGGCTGGTGACCGACCTGCTGGACGAGGCCATGTTCGGCGGCGGCGATGCCGACGTGTACCTGTGCGGACCCGCCGGGATGGTGGAGGCGGTTCGGACCTGGTTGGACAACCGCAATATTCATCGCGTCGGCCTCTACTACGAGAAGTTCGTGCCGAGCGGCGCCGCAAGGCGGCGCACCCCGCTGCGGCTGGACTATGCCGATGTCGACATGGCCGACGTGCGGCACCGGGGTCGCGGCACCGCCGTGGTCATCGGAGGCAGCATCGCCGGCATCACCGCTGCCAAGATGCTGACCGAGTTCTTCGAGCGGGTGATCGTGCTGGAGAAGGATGACCCGCACCGCCGCCGCGAGGGCCGGCCGGGCGCGGCGCAGGGCTGGCACCTGCACCATCTGCTCACCGCGGGGCGCATCGAGTTGGAGCGCATCTTTCCCGGCATCATCGACGATATGGTGCGCGAAGGCGCATTCGACGTCGACATGGCCGCCCAGTACCGCATCCGCCTGGGCGGCACCTGGAAGAAGCCGGGAACCGGCGACATCCAGATCGTCTGCGCCGGTCGTCCACTGCTCGAGTGGTGCGTGCGCCGTCGTTTGGACGACGAACCGCGCGTCGACTTCCATTACGAGGCAGAGGTCGCCGATCTGGTCTACGACAGCAAGGCCAACACCGTGATCGGGGTTGCGGTGGACCGGCGCGGTGAATTGGAGGTCATACCCGCCGAATTCGTGGTGGACGCCTCGGGCAAGAACACCCGTGTGCCGGAGTTCCTCGAGCACGTAGGGATCGGGGCGCCCGAGGTCGAGCAGGACATCATCAACTGCTTCTACTCGACCATGCTTCACCGAGTGCCGCCCGAACGGCAGTGGCGGGACAAGGTGATGATGATCTGCTACGCGTACCGACCGTACGAGGACACCTACGCGGCGCAGTACTACACCGACAGCTCGCGCACGATCCTGTCCACCACACTGGTCGCCTACAACTGCTATTCGCCACCACGGACCGCCGAGGAGTTCCGCCGATTCGCCGACCTGATGCCCTCACCGGTTGTCGGCGAGAACATCGACGGGCTGGAGCCGGCGTCGCCGATTTACAACTTCCGCTATCCCAACATGCTGAGGCTGCGTTACGAGAAGAAGCGCAACCTGCCGCGCGGACTGCTGGCGGTGGGCGACGCTTACACCAGCGCCGACCCGGTCTCGGGGCTCGGTATGACATTGGCGCTCAAGGAAGTCCGTGAGATGCAGACGCTACTCGCGAGACGCGGATCCAATGACCCTGAGCTGCCGCGGCGGTACTACCGCCGGATCGCGAAGCTGGCCGACACGGCCTGGTTCGTGATCAGGGAGCAGAACCTCCGGTTCGACTGGGTGAAGGACGTGACCAAGAAGCGCCCGTTCTACTTCCGCGCGCTGACCTGGTACATGGATCGGGTGATGGAACTGGTTCACGACGACCCAGATACCTACCGGGAATTCTTGGCGGTCGTCCATTTGGTCAAGCCGCCTGCGGCGTTGATGTCGCCGAGGGTCGCCGGGCGGGTCCTGGGCAAGTGGGCGCGGACCAGGCTTTCGGGCCAGCAGACGTTGATCGCCCGCAACTACCAGAACCGCACCATCCCGCCTCCCGACCATCTGGAGCAATCCGAGGAACCGGCAGTCGGTTTCGCCGCAAGCCATTCCCGCTAGAGAAGGGGCTCACATGTCGCACATGACGCAGATGTCGCCAACCCATCGGTTGCTCGACTGCCGCGGAACCCGCATCCACGCCGTGGAGCAGGGTGAGGGACCGCTGGTGATCCTGGTGCACGGCTTCCCGGAGTCGTGGTACTCGTGGCGCCACCAGATTCCCGCGCTGGCCAACGCGGGATACCGGGTGGTGGCGATCGATCAGCGTGGCTACGGGCGCTCGTCGAAGTACCGGGTGCAAAAGGCGTACCGCATCAAGGAATTGGTCGGCGACATCGTGGGAGTCATCGACGCCTACGGCGAGAAGCAGGCGGTCGTGGTCGGTCACGACTGGGGCGCCCCGGTGGCGTGGACGTCGGCCTGGCTGCATCCGGACCGGTGCCGCGGCGTCGTCGGCATCAGTGTTCCGTTCGCCGGTCGCGGGGTGATCGGCCTGCCCGGTAGCCCATTCGGTGAGCGCAGGCCCAACGATTACCACCTCGAGCTGGCCGGCCCCGGGAAGCTGTGGTATCAGGATTACTTCTCCGAACAAGACGCGATCATCGCCGAGATCGAAGAGGATCTCCGCGGCTGGCTGCTCGGCCTGACCTACACCGTGTCGGGTCAGGGAATGATCGCGGCCACCCAGGCGGCGGTGGCCGCCGGCGTCGACCTGGCGTCAATGGATCCCGTCGAGGTGATCCGCTCCGGTCCGCTGTGCCTACCGGAAGGGGCGCGCCTCAAGGACGCGTTCAGCTACCCGGAAACGATGCCGGACTGGTTCACCGATGCCGATCTCGACTTCTACACCGCAGAGTTCGAACGATCCGGGTTCGGCGGGCCGTTGAGCTTCTACCACAACATCGACAACGACTGGTGCGACCTCGCCGAGCAGGAAGGCACGCCGCTGACCCCACCGGCGCTGTTCATCGGGGGCCAGTACGACGTCGGGACGACATGGGGGGCCGAGGCGGTCGAACGCGCCCACGAGGTGATGCCCAATTACTGCGGCACCCACATGATCGCCGATGTCGGGCACTGGATCCAACAAGAAGAGCCCAAGGAGACCAACCGGCTGCTGCTCGATTTCCTGGCGGGACTGCACTAGTGGAACTGCGCCCCCCACCCATTGACGGCGCCGAACTGCGACGGGTTTACGGCTGCTACCCGTCGGGGGTGACCGCCGTGTGCGCGATGGTCGACGGAGAGCCGGTGGGGATGGCGGCGAGTTCGTTCACGTCGGTTTCGGTCGAACCGCCGCTCGTCTCGATCTGTATCCAAAACGACTCCAGGACGTGGCCACGGCTGAAGAAGGCTGCGCGGCTGGGCCTGAGTGTGCTGGCCGAGGACCACGGCGATGCTTGTCGCAGTCTGTCGCGCAAAGAGGGTGACCGGTTCGCCGGTGTGCCCTGGACGGAGCTGGCGACCGGAGCGGTGGTCGTGTCCAGGGCCAGTGCCTGGCTGGATTGCCGATTACGCAGCGAGGTACGAGCGGGTGATCACACGATCGCAGTTCTCGAGGTCTGTGCCTTGGACGCAGATGCCGCCATGCCGCCACTTGTGTTTCACGGCAGCCGGTTTCACCGGATCGCCCGCGCGGACTTACAGGAGCAGATATGAAGACGACCGACACCAGGGTCCGTCGCGCAATCACAGCGGTGGGCGCCGGGCGCCCCGTGGTCATCACGATGGGCCCGGAGAACGACCATGAGGGATATCTCGCTTTCGCTGCCGAAGCAGCCACGCCCCAGTTACTGGCCTTCACGGTCCGGCATTCCTCGGGCTATGTCAGGGTCGCGCTGCCGACCGCCGAGTGTGAGCGGCTGAACCTGCCGCCGATCTGCCACCGCGGCGACACCCACTCCGATGCGGGCGCCCATCGGGTGGCGGTCGATTGGCGGGGTACCGGCACCGGGATATCGGCGACCGACCGGGCGGCGACCATCGCCGCGCTGGCGGCGAAAAGTTCTGAGACATCGGACTTTCGTCGGCCCGGGCATGTGGTTCCGGTCGAGGTGGCCCCGGACGGCGTGCTGGGACGGCCGGGTCCTGCCGAGGCAGCCCTCGACCTCGCCCGCCTCGCAGGCCGGCGAGAGGCCGCGGGGATGTGCGACATCGTGTCCCGCCACCGGCCCAGCGCGATGGCGCGAGGTGGCGAACTGCTCGAATTCGCCCTCGAGCACGGATTGGCCGTCGTCTCCGTCGCGGAACTCGTCAGCTATCGGCGGCGCATCGAGCCCCAGGTCGTGCGAATGGCCGAGACGGTGCTGCCGAACCGGGGCAGCGCGTTCCGTGCCATCGGGTTCCGTGACGCACACGGCGACGGTGAGCACCTGGCCGTCATCATCGGTGATGTCGGCGCCGGGGTGCCGGTACCGCTCCACGTCCACGTCGAGTGTCTGACGTCGGATGTCTTCGGCTCGACCGCCTGCCGATGCGGTACCGATCTGGACCGCGCGTTAAGCGATATGAGGGCGCAGGACGGCGGGGTCGTCATCTACCTGCGCCCGCCCGGTCCGATGCGCGCCTGCGGCCTGACGAACACCGAAGATTTTGATTCGGAAGCGGTCTCGCAGACGGTGGGGTGGGTTCTGCGCGATCTGGGCGTCTACACCGTCCGGCTGTCCGATGACGCACCGGGATTCGGCCTGGTGATCTTCGGGGCGATTCGCGAGCATGGGCTACGGGTCGCCGGGTGACATGGCAGGGTGACGTGGCAGGGGCGGCGGCACGACTCAAGGTGACTCGATGACACATCCAGATCTCGCCGGCAAGGCGGCGATCGTCACGGGAGCCGGCGCGGGCATTGGCCTCGCTATCGCGGAACGGCTTGCCGTCGAGGGTTGTCGGGTGCTGTGTGCCGACATCGACGGCGGGTCGGCCGAGGCTGCGGCGGCCAAGATCGGCGGCGGTGCCGTCGGGCATCGCGTCGACATCAGCGACGAGCAGCAGGTGATCGGCATGATCGACGCCTGTACGGCAGCGTTCGGAGGCGTCGACAAGCTGGTCGCCAATGCTGGTGTGGTGCACTTCGCGTCGCTGCTCGACACCACGGTCGAGGATTTCGACCGGGTGGTGCGGATCAACCTGCGCGGCGCGTGGTTGTGCACCAAGCACGCCGCGCCGAAGATGATCGAACGCGGTGGCGGCGCCATCGTCAACATGTCCTCGCTGGCGGGACTGGTGGCCGCCGCGGGCACCGCAGCGTACGGCATGTCGAAGGCGGGAATCATCCATCTGAGTCGCATCACCGCGGCCGAATTACGTTCGGCCGGCGTGCGATCCAACGCGGTGCTGCCGGCGTTCGTCGACACTCCGATGCAGCGGACCGCGATGACGACGTTCGACGAGGTGCTCGGCGAAGGCGGGGCGGACACCATGATCGGCCGTCTGCAGGGCCGGATGGCCGGGCCCGAGGAGATGGCCGGGGTGGTTGCCTTCCTGCTGTCCGACGACGCGTCGATGGTCAACGGCACCGCGCAGCTGGCCGACGGCGGTACCCGCGCCGCGCTGTGGTGAAGCCGGCGCCCTTACTCATGATGCGGCAGTGGGCAATTGACCGAGAAACTCGAGCAACAGCCGATTCGTTTCGCCGGGACACTCCTGCTGAATCCAGTGACCTGCGGAGGAGATCACTCGGCCGCCACGATAGTCAGACATTTTCTCGTCCGCCCGTTCCATCGCCTCGGCTCCCCACACCGTGGCGATGTCGTATTCACCGCCGATGAACATCGCGGGCGGCGTCAACGGTTCGTTCGCGACGTCCTCCAGCACCTGCCATCCCGCATCGACGTTGTGATAGAACGCCAGACCACCGGCGAATCCGGCGCGCTGGAACTCGTCGGAATAGAAGTCCAGATCCTGGTCGGTGAACCATTCCGGCGTCGCTTCGGGATATACGAACGCATCCGACAGCCGCGCCCCGTCGGCCATACAGAGCGGCCCGTAGCGCAACGCCTCGACGGGATCCTCAGGTACCCCGCCGGCCGCGACCGCGGCGGCGGCCGCTTCTCCGGAGACGGTGTAGACGAGGCCCAGGAGCCACCGCCGAAGGTCTTCTTCAATTTCGCCGATGATCGCGTCCTGCTCGGAGAAGTAGTCCTGGTAGAAGGTTCGGCCCGGGCCGGCGAGTTCGACATGATAGTCACGAGGACGCACTTCGCCGAAAGGGCAGCCCGGCAAGCCGATCAGGCCCCGTCCCGCGAACGGGACACTCATTCCGACGACGCCGGCGCAGCGATCCGGATGAAGCCAGGCGAACGTCCACGCGACGGGAGCGCCCCAATCGTGGCCGATCACCACCGCCTGTTGTTCGCCGTATGCGTCGATCAGCGCCTCGATGTCGGCAACGACGCGGTCGATACGGTACGCGGAGTTCACCCTGAACTTCGACGAGCGGCCAAAGCCGCGTTGATCGATCGCCACCACCTTGTATCCGGCGTCGGCCAGCACCGGAATTTGATGCCGCCAGGAGTACCACGACTCCGGGAACCCGTGGATGAGAATGACCAGCGGACCACATCCCTGTTCAACCGCGTGTATACGGGCGCCGTTGCAGTTGATCTGTCGGTGAATCAATTTCACACTCCTGGTATCAGCCGTGCACGGTTACTGAGCGACGAGTCCGCCGTCGACGAGCAGCGGGTGGCCGGTGACGAAGCTCGACTCGTCCGAACCCAGCCACAGAGCGGACCGGGCCACTTCCTCGGCGGTCGCCACGCGACCGAGCGGCGTCTGCTGATCCAGGGACTCTCGGAGTCCAGGAATCTCGTCGGACACCTTGTCGAGCATCGGGGTGTCGACCATGTGTGGGCAGAACGCGTTGACGCGTATCCCGTACGGTGCGACGTTCATCGCGGTCGACTTCACCAAGCCGACGACTGCGTGCTTGCTCGCGACGTAGGCCGGCAGGCCGGCCGGCCCGATGAGACCTGCCGCCGACGCCGTTGCGACGACGTTGCCGCTTCGGCGCTCGATCATCCCCGGCAGGACCGCCCGCAAGGTTCGCCACGTGCCGGTGACATTGACGTCGAGGATCTTGGTGAATTCCGCTTCGGAATACGTCCATATGTCGCCTGGCGTGCCGAGAATACCTGCGTTCGCAAACGCGACATCGATTTCTCCCAACGTATGCGAGCCATTGGCAACAAGTTCCTCGACCGCGGCCGTGCTCGTCACGTCGCAGTGCGTGGCGTAGACGTCGGTCCCCTGTCTCTTCAACAGCGCGGCGAGGTCGCTCAAGCGATCGGTTTGAATGTCGCCGAGGATCAACCGCGCCCCCTCGCCGGCGGCCCCCATGACGATGGCTCGGCCGATACCCGAAGCCGCGCCGGTCACCAGCACCGTCTTACCGAGATACCGTTCGCTCACCATCACCGTCCTGGTCGCCCACGTCAGTTACAAGCGGAACAGACGTTAGCCCTCGAACTGCTGCCGATACGCGCGATGGCAAGGACATCCAACATTTCGCGCAAGCACGTCCAAAGAACCGTTCAGCCAGCCGGATCGATGCGCATACACTGTGCCAGGTCCACGAGAACTCCATCGGAGGTGCGATGGTGAAGCCGCCGAAGAACGTCGACGCCACCGGGGTTGACCGTGCGGTCCCTGCGAAGTGTGTGCTGGCCACCAGTGATGGGCAGCTTCCGGGAGCCGATCTGCGTATCTATCAATTCCATTCACACCGGACGCAGGTTCCGCCACTGCGCGACGTCGCTGTCATCGCGTGGCAGACCCGCGCCCAGATCGCGCTCAAATGCGGTGCGATCCGTAGCAAGACACTGATGAGTCCGGGAGACTTCTCGATACTTCGGCCCGGCTACGAATCGGCCTGGCAGTGGAGCAGAGGGTTTCAGGCCACGGTGCTCTACCTCAATGCACACCGGCTGGCAGATTTCGCGTCCGAGGTCTACGACCGGCATGTCGACAGCGTCGCGATTCAGGAATGCTTTCAGGTTCGGGATCCCGTCATCCAACAGGGGATCATCACGCTGGCAACGGAGTTGCGGCGCGACGCGTTCGGCGGCGCCCTCTACCGGGATGCAGTGATCACTCAGCTCAGTGTGCAATTACTGCGCCACCACGCCGAATCGCGTGTTCGTGCCCCCCGGTGCCCCGGAGCGCTGAGCGCAGTTCATGCCCGCCAGGTCGAGGAGTACATCGACGACAACCTCGCCGCCGACCTACGACTGGAGTCGCTGGCCGGGGTCGCGGGGATGAGCCGGTATCACTTTGCGCGGCTGTTCAAGAAGCGGTTCGGCGTGCCACCGCATGCGTACGTCCAGCGACGGCGAGTGGAACGCGCGCGTTACCTGATCCTGCACAGCGAAATGGAGCTCAAGGAAATCGTCGGGGCGACGGGGTTCTGCGACCAGAGCCATCTGACCAAATCGTTCAAGCGGGCCTTCGACACGACGCCGGCGGAGCTGCGTCGAGCGCCTTCGGGAGCTTAGTCCCGAGCAAGCCTGCACCGAGAACAGCGCAAGAGCATCCAAGACGGTGCCGCCGCGCTGGTCGCACACTTTCGGGCATGAATGCAAAAGATGCGGTCCGGTTCGGCAGCTTTGAGGGCCGACATGCCGTTGTGATCGGTGCAAGCACCACGGGCCTGGCTGCATCGGCCGTGGCCGCGCGCCATTTCGACAGGGTCACGACCATTGACCGGGACCGCCTTCCGGATGGCCCCACGTGGCGTAAGGGTGCGCCGCAATCCCACCACGGCCATATTCTGTTGCGCGGCGGACAGAACGTGTTCAACCACTACTTTCCCGGTCTGACCACCGACCTGCTCGGCCAGGGCTCGGTTGAGGTGGACATGGCCAACGACATCTGTTGGTACCACTCCGGGGGCTGGAAGAAACGCTTCGACAGCGGGCTGACGATGTTGTGCCAGACCCGGGGCTTCCTGGAGTTCTACCTCCGCGAGCGGCTTCTTCAGCTGCCGAACGTGTCGCTGCTGCAAAACACCAAGGTGACCGGCTACCAAGCCACTGGCAAGCGGATCACCGGAGTGGAACTCGCCGGCGGGACGACACTGGACGCAGACCTGGTGATCGACGCGAGCGGTCGCAACTCCGAGACACCCCGACACCTGTCTGCGATGGGTTTCGGGTCGCCGGAAGTCAGCGAGCTGAAGGTCGATATCGGATACTCCACAACACTTTTCAGTCCACCCGATGATTTTCGTGACTGGAAGGGGATGTTGATTCATTCGAGGCCGCCTGCCACCCGAACCGCGGCGCTGCTCCCCACCGAGGGTGGCCGATGGATCGTGACGCTACTCGGGTGGCAGGGTGACTACGCTGGCGGAGACCTCGAAAGCTTCCTCGAATGGACGAAAGGATTGCCGGTACCGGATCTGTACGAGGCATTGCGCGAGGCGACCTGCCTGGAGGAGGTGCACCGGTGGCGGTTCCCGGCCAATCTACGCCGCCACTACGACAAGCTGGCGTCGCTACCGGAAGGTTTCGTCGTCGTCGGCGACGCGAACACCTCGCTGAACCCACTGTACGCACAGGGCATGTCGCACGGTGCCATCGGCACGACCATCCTGGACAGATGTCTGAGCGAGCAACGGGACGCGGTAGCGCCGTCCCGAATTGTGGGCCTTTCCAAGCGCTTTCACCGGGCTTATAGTCGATTCCTCGACGAGTGCTGGTTCACCTCGACCGTGGAGGACTACGGTGCGGTGTCTGCGAATGGTGGTGGCAGGTTGGTGTCGAAGGCCGCGAGTTGGTATCTGGGGAAGGTGACGGAGATGACCTGGCGGGACGCCGGCGTCGCGCGTGAGTTCATCGATGTCATGCATCTTCAGCGTGCGCCCACCTCGCTCATGCGGCCCTCCGTTGCGCTGAAGGCCCTCATGCCGTCGTCTGCGGCCGCCCACCAGACTCGGCCGGTCCGGGCATGAACGGCAATGGTGACGGCGTCAGCGCCTACTGGTCAGAATGGACAGTGCGAGGGCAGTGATCTCTTCGGCGACTCCGCCATAGCGCGTGAGATGCCATGTGCGAGCAACGTCGTCGATGAAACTGTCGGCTGCCGCTACCAGAAGGCGCGCTTGGGCGGTGGTCGTTTCGGGTACCAGCTTGCGGATGGTTTCGGTCCACACCGCCTCACGGTCGGCTTGGCTCCGGAGGTAGCCGTCGCGCACCTCCTCGGAGGCATGGGCGAGTTCGGTGATCGACACCGACACCAGATCCGGATCGTCCAGGCAGATCCGGACCCGTCCCGCAACGAGTCGACGCAGCCTCTCGGCCTCGTCACCGTCGGCCCGCAGCGCGCGGACGCATTCGAGGGTCCACCAATCGTCGAGGCGGCGGATCAGCGTGTCCAGAATCGCCTGTTTTGAGGAGAACGACCGGTACAGACCCGGGCCCGCGATGCCGACCGACTTTCCGATCTCGCTGGTGCTGACGGCCTGGTAGCCCTTGGCCCGAAACAGCCGCGCGCCCGCCGCCAACAGCGTTTCGTGCCTGGAGAACAACGCCCGTTCGTCATGCCGCGGCGCAGCGTCAGGAGTCAGGTCGCTGACTGGGGGAGTCCGTGCCGCGGCCATGCATGCTTGGTAGAGAACGTCTTTGAGCTCTTCTCGCGGTAGCGTGAGGGAATGGCGGCCGAGGCTGGTCAGGGTGCTGGACACCGCCCAGGCGCGGAGTTCGGAATGGCGGTCACCCAACTCGGGCACTTCCAACCGGACGCCGGCCTGCATGCCCGCGACGATGGCGTTGATCCTGCCCCGCACCTGGGCACGGTCGTCGGCGTTGAGGTAGCGTGCCTCGCGCTGCCATAACACCGTCAGCGCGCGGGTGGCCACGGCGGCGGCGATCAGGTCCGGTAATTCTTCTCGCAGTGGTTGATCCGTCGAGTCCGAATCCCGGCCGAGGACACTCTGGTACTCCTCCTGCGCGGTGATGATCGTCGCGGCAAGCAGTGCCTGCTTGTTCTCGTAGTGTCGGTACAGGGCGCGTGCGGTGACACCGGCCGCCTCGGCGATCTCCTCCAACCGGACCGAGTGAAAGCCGCGTTCGGTGAAGAGTCGCACCGCCTGCTGCAGGATCTGCTTCTTGCGATCCTTCGGCCGGCGTTTGACCGTGCCGACGACGGGTTCCATGTCCGGAGGCCCCTTCCTCGTTTTCGCAACCGGCGCAACGCGAGCGGCTTCAATCCTGCCAGATGTCGGTGATTGCGAAATCTGCTACAGCTTGAATCCGCTTTGGCGCTCGAAGTCTGCGAGGTCGAAGTAATCGCTGAAGCGCGTGACTTTGCCGTTCTCGGTCACGAACACACCCGTCACCGGCAGCTCGACCTTGCCGCCGTCGTTGAGCGTGAAGTGGTCGACCCGTTCGACGAGCGCGAGCCCCGGTGCGGCAGCGAGCGTCACGACGTCCAGTTTGGCCTCGGTGAACGCGTCCAGAAACGCCTGAAAGATTCCCCGGATGGCGGGGATGCCGACGATCGGGTCGACCGGCACGTTGTGATAGACGGCGTTGTCGGCGAACGCGGAACAGATCGCGTCGAGGTCCCTCGTGGTCCATGCGTCGAGAAACCCGCGGACAAGCGTTTCCGTGGCCTGTGCGGTGTCGGTCATTGGGATCTCCTTAATTCGAGCGTTCAACCCGAGTGACCATTGACAGTACTCTCGAAAGACTTTTAGTTAACAACATGTGAGTTTACAAGCAAATTGATTACTTTTCGGCCCACTATAACAGTATGGCTGGTGGACATAGTGGCAAATGGACCGGGCAGCACGTCGACGCCGCCGACCCGCGTGGCGGCGGGTCGCCGAAAGCCCTCGGATCAGCCGACGTCGGGCACGCTGGCCAGCCGCACGTAGGCCGACGCGGCTTCCGCACGGTTGGTCGCGTGCAGTTTTCGCAGCACCCTCTTCACATGGGATTTGACCGTGCCCGCCGAGATCACCAGCTCGTCGGCGATCTGTTGGTTCGTGCGACCGGCCGCCATCAGCCGAAGCACCTCGACCTCACGGCGGGTGAGGATGGTCATCGCCCTCGTCTGCACTTCGGCCAAGGACCTCGCCGCCGGACTGCGTTCCAGCGGCTCGATCTTGCGCAGGTCCAGATCGGCATCCTGTAACGCACGGGCCGCCTCGTCCGCCGACGCCAGCGCGTTGCGTACTTCCGCGTGCTGACGGCGCATCCTTTCCAGCAGGACCGTGCGTTCGTAGGCATACCCGAATCCCTCCGCGAATGCCCACACCGTGTCACGGTCGATGTCGTCGACCAGGCGGCCCGAATACAGCCGGTCGGCATGCAGGAAGCCGATCACCTTGCCCGTCGGCATCACCGGCGCCGCTACATAGGAATGGGTCATCGAGAAGTCGACGATCGGCCTGTTGACGCGGGGGTCGTTGCGGGCGTCACGCACGATCGCCGGTGCGTGGCGCCGGATCATCTGTGTCTCCAACAGCATGTGATCCAATGGCGGCGCAACGGATTGGGCAAAGGCGACCATCTTCTCCGCGCCCTCGCGGTCCTCACCGAAGTACGCCGATTCCATGAACATCCGGCCCTCGTGCACGCGGAAGAGTACGGCACGATCAAATCCGCACGATTCCACCAACTCTCGTGGTGCGCGGTCGACGATCGTCGCGACATCGTCGACCACCCGCAGCTTGCTCAAGCCCTCCTGGACTTGCAGCAGCGCGAAAGTGCGCCGCCTTGCGCCATCCTCGATCAGCTCCCGCTCGAGTGAACACAAGTCGAGCACAGTCTCCAGCACGACGATCGCATCCTCGTCGCCACACGCTTCCAATGCGTTTCGCACTTCATTGGCCTTGGTGTCGATGGCTTCGGACACCACGGACATCGGGTCGTCGGTGGGGTCGACACCCCAACCCTGAAATGTCTCCCGGTAGCGGCGAGCGGCCTCGCTTTCCCGCGCCGGGCGTGAGGCCCAGCCGGGATGGCCGGTCAACGACTCGGCCGAGTCGGACTCGGGTGCATCGCCGGTGATGATCATGGTGCCTACTGTCCTCCGGCGGCGGTCTCGTTGCGGGCGGAACCGCAAATTGCCCTCGTACGGGGGCAGGAGTGGCCCCCAACGAGGGATCGCTTTGCTGTCGTGGCTGCCCGAGGCTGATGGACATGTCATCTACCACCCTTTCGGCGCTCGAACTGCTCACCACACCGCAGGGCATCGCCGACCCATATCCGCTGTACGACCAGCTGCGGGCCCACTCCCCGGTCGCGGGCTACCGAGACTGGCCGCCGGGCACCGTGCCGGGTGCCGACGAACCCGTCACCGCGTGGGCACTTTTCCGCTACGACCAGATCTTCGAGGCGGCGCGCGACAGTGCCACGTTCTCGTCGCGGGATCCACTGCAGGAGGCCTCCTCCGCGCCCAGTCTGATGCTGGTCAACACCGATCCGCCCAAGCACGAAGTGGAACGAAAGTTGGTCGGGCAGGCGTTCTCTCCGCGACGCGTCAAGCGGCTGGAATCCTGGCTCAACGGGTTGATCTCGCAACTGCTCGAGGATCTCGGCGAGGGTGAAGTGGACGTGATGACGTTCGCCGCCGAAATCCCCACCCGGGCCATGGTGCGCCTGCTGGGTCTGCCCGAAGGCGACCACGTCCGGTTCAGGCGATGGGCCAACGCGTTCATGCTGTCGTCGTCGCTGACGCCCGAGGAGCGCATCGCAAGCAACGAGGAGATGGTCGCGACGTTCGCCGCCCGGCTTGCCGACCACACCGCCCGGGTCGCTGGACAGGAGACGAGCGAAGACATCGACGACGCCGAGGATCTCATCTCGGCACTGTTGCGTGCCGAGGTGGACGGCCAGCGGCTGACTCCGGAGGAGATCGTCCGGTTCTGCGTCACGCTGGTGGTCGCGGGCAGTGAGACCACGACGTTTCTGATCGGCAACCTGTTGCATGCCCTCGCGCGCGAACCCGAGATCGCCGCGCGCATCCGCGCCGACCGGGCACTGCTGACTGTCTTCATCGAAGAGACGATGCGGCTCGACGGGCCTCCGCAGCGCCTGTTCCGGATCGCCACTCGCGATGTGGAGGTGGGGGGCAAGCTGATTCGTGCGGGTGACTGGGTGGCACTGTTCTTCGGTTCGGCCAATCGCGATCCAGCGGTGTTCCCCGATCCATCGCGGCTCGACATCGATCGGCCGAATCTGCGCAAACAACTCTCGTTCGGCCACGGGCTGCACTTCTGCCTCGGTTCCTCGCTGGCGCGGCTGGAGGTGACGGCGATGCTCAACGCGGTGCTCGACCGCTATCAGCACATCGCATTGAGTGACGACCCAGGCACGAAGCAGACCGCCAGTCTGCTGACGCACGCGTATGTCCGTCTGCCCCTTCGCCTGTCATGACCGCCATCACCGAAGAGGCACGTAACATCGAGGCGACGAAGGCGATCTATGCCGCGGTGCCCGCGGGCGACCTGAACACGGCGCTGCGGCACCTCGATCCAGATGTCCGCATCACGTACTACGGCACCGAGAAGATCCCGTACGCCGGTGATTACCACGGCATCACCGAAGCGATGACGTTCTTCACCAGGGTCGGGCAGACCATCGAGATCGTCGAGATGGAACCGTGGAAGTTCATCGCACAGGGTGACGACCTCGCGGTGTGGGGCCGGCAGCGCTTCCGCAGGATCGACACCGGGTACGCATGGCAGTCCGAGTTCGCGCACATCATCACGCTCCGTCGCGGGCGCTGGCTGCATTTCCGCGACTTCATGAACTCCGCCCTGACCCAGGAGGCGTTCAGCCGATGAGAATCACCACCGACCGGGAGATCTGCATGTCCGCCGGGATGTGCGTGATGACCGCCGGCGAGTTCTTCGATCAGGACGAAGACGGTGTCGTCGTACTCGCTTGCGCGGCGGTGCCCGACGACGAGCAGGCACGGGTCCGGCTAGCCGTCGGACTGTGCCCGTCGGGCGCCATCCAGGTGTTGCCGACTTGACTGCGCCATTCAGATTATTCGATATCGATAAGATACTTGACTTGAGATAAGTGACTGTTAGAGCGTCAATTAATGTTTCGTGATACGCGCCGAGAGCGTATTGGCTATGGACATAACTGTGACGGACCGCGTACCCTCGCGAATGTCACACGTCCACATCGACCTGCCCGGAGGGAGGTGCACGGCGCCATGGTGATCGACGCGCAGACGATGGCCAAGCCCGTGCGCGCGGTCGGTGGATTCGTCGCCATGTCCATGGACACCTTCGTGATGATGTTCCGCCCGCAGTTCGCGTGGCGCGAATATCTGATCCAGTGCTGGTTCGTAGCGCGGGTGTCGACCCTTCCGGGACTGCTGATGACGATCCCGTGGGCGGTGATCTCAGGGTTTCTGTTCAACGTTCTGTTGTCCGACATCGGTGCCGCCGATTTCTCCGGCACGGGTGCCGCGATTTTCACTGTGTCCCAAAGCGGTCCGATTGTGACGGTGTTGGTCGTCGCCGGCGCCGGTGCCACCGCCATGTGCGCCGATCTGGGGGCGCGGACCATTCGGGAGGAACTCGACGCGCTGCGGGTGATGGGCATCGACCCCATTCAGGCCTTGGTTGTTCCGCGAGTGCTGGCGGCCACAACGGTGTCGCTGGCACTGAACTCGGTGCTGATCGTGACGGGTCTTGTTGGCGCGTTTCTGTGTTCGGTGTATCTCATGGACGTCTCGGCGGGCGCGTGGGTGGCGGGCCTGACCACGTTGACCGGCTTGGCCGACGTCATCATCTCGATGATCAAGGCGACCCTTTTCGGGCTGATGGCCGGGCTGATCGCTTGCTATCAGGGCATGTCGGTGGGCGGTGGTCCGGCCGGTGTGGGTCGCGCGGTGAACGAAACGGTGGTGTTCGCGTTCATCGTCTTGTTCCTGATCAACATCATCGTCACCGCTGTCGGTGTTCCGTTCATGGTGAGGTGAAGTCATGGCAGTGAGTGTTCCGAGCACGCTTCATCCGCGGGTGCAGCGCACCGCGAGCTCTGCGGTGGGCGGGTGGCACCGAATCGGAGCGCAGACGCGGTTCTATGCCACCACGCTGGCCGGGATTCCCGATGCGATAGTCAAATACCGCAGTGAGCTGTTGCGGGTGATCGCCCAGATGGGTTTGGGCAGTGGGGCTTTGGCGGTGATCGGCGGAACGATCGTGATCATCGCGTTCTTGACGATCACCACCGGGGCGATCGTGGCGGTGCAGGGTTACAACCAGTTGGCATCGGTGGGGGTGGAGGCGCTGACCGGGTTCGCGTCGGCCTTCTTCAACACCCGCGAAATCCAGCCGGGCACGGTGATGGTGGCGCTGGCGGCGACCATTGGTGCCGGCGCTACGGCTCAGTTGGGCGCGATGCGGATCAACGAGGAGATCGACGCGCTCGAGGCGATCGGTATCCGCACCGTGAGTTACCTGGCGTCGACGCGGGTGGTGGCCGGAGTGATCGTGGCGGTCCCGCTCTTCTGTGTGGGGCTGATGACGGCCTTCCTCGCCGCTCGACTAGGCACCACCGCCGTCTATGGGCAGGGATCCGGTGTCTATGACCATTACTTCTACACCTACCTCAGCCCCACCGACGTGTTCTGGTCGTTGGCCGAGGTGGCCGCGGTGGCACTGATGATCATGCTGATGTGCACCTACTACGGCTATACGGCCAGCGGCGGGCCGGCCGGGGTGGGAGAGGCGGTGGGCCGGGCCGTGCGGGCGTCGATGGTCGTGGCGTCCGTGTTGATCCTGGTCATGACGCTCGCGATCTACGGCCGGTCCGGCGACTTCCACCTGGCGGCTTAGTGGCATGAACCGCAGGGCAGGGACATACCGCATCTCCACCGGGTGGTGGACGCTGATCTTGCTGTCGGCGATCGCGTTGTTCTTGTTCGGGTCCGCCGCGGCGTTTTGGGGCACGTTCCGGTCGTACGTGCCGGTGACGTTGACCTCGGAGCGGGCGGGGCTGGTGATGGAGACCGGCGCGGATGTGATGTTGCGTGGGGTGCGGGTGGGCCGGGTCAGCCAGCTCGGCAGCGATGCGAACGCGACCAGGCTGCGGTTGGAGATCGATCCCGACCAGATCCGCTACATCCCCGCCAACGTGGAGGCGCAGATCAGTGCGACCACCGCGTTCGGCACGAAGTTCGTTGAGCTGATGATGCCGTCGGATCCGACCCCAAAACGGCTGGCCGCCGGGGCGGTGTTGCATGCGGACCGGGTCAGCACCGAGATCAACACCGTGTTCGAAAACGTCGTCGAGCTGCTCAAGATGGTCGATCCGCTGAAGCTGAACGCGGTGCTGACCGCGGTTGCCGAGGGCGTGCGCGGACAGGGCGAGCGGATGGGTCAAGGGATCACCGATCTGAACCAGGTGTTGCTGGCGCTCAACGCGCGCAGTAACACCATCGGGCAGAACTGGGTTTCGTTGAAGGACTTCACCGACACCTATGGTGCTGCCGCCGAGGACATCGTGGCGGTGCTGGACGCGGTCAGTACCACCAGCACCACGATCACCGAGCACGCCGGCGCATTGGATGCGTTGTTGTTGAACGTGATCGGCTTGTCGGACGCGGGCACCAGCCTGCTCGGCTCGAGCAAGGATGATCTCGTCGAGGCCGTCGAGGTGCTGGAGCCGACGACCGGTCTTCTGCTGCACCACAACCCGGTGTACACGTGCTTTCTGCAGGGCACCACGTGGTATCTGGAAAACGGCGGCTATGCCGCGTGGGGTGGTGACGGGCGCACGCTGCAGCTCGACGTCGCACTGTTATTGGGTAATGACCCCTACGCGTACCCGCAGCACCTGCCCGTCGTTGCGGCCAAGGGCGGACCCGGTGGCAAGCCGAGTTGCGGGTCGCTTCCGGATGTCACCAAGAACTTCCCGGTGCGCCATCTTGTCACCAACACCGGCTGGGGCACCGGCGTGGACATTCGCCCCAATCCCGGTATCGGGCATCCGTGCTGGGCGAATTACTTGCCGGTGACCCGCGCGAGGCCCGAGGCGCCGAGCATCCGCCAATGCATTCCGGGCCCGGCGATCGGGCCGGTGCCCTACCCGGGAGCCCCGCCCTACGGCGCGCCGCTGTATGGGCCGGGGGGAACGCCGTTGTGGCCAGGCCTGGCCCCGGCCGGGCCCGCGCCGGGCCCGGCACAGCCGCATGGGAATGGACAGGGTCCACCGTGATCACCACCGCGACCGTGACCGTTGATGCCCGACAAGAACAGGACGAAAGCCGTGGCTGACCTCAAGGGCGTCATCTGGCGGCTGGCCATCTTCTTGACCGCGTGTGCGTTCGTCGCATTTCTGCTCTTGGTGACATTCGGGCAGTTCCGCTTTGAGGCGGGCAACACCTATTACGCCGAGTTCACCAATGTCTCCAATATGCGGGAAGGCACGATCGTGCGGATCGCGGGGGTGGAGGTCGGCAAGGTCGGCGACATCTCCATCAACCCGGATGCGACGGTGCGGGTGGCGTTTTCGGCCGACAAGTCGGTGGTGTTGACCGAGGGTTCTCGGGCCGTGATCCGCTATGACAATCTGGTCGGCGACCGCTACCTGGCACTGGAGGAAGGCACCGGCGGGGTCAAGACGCTGCATCCCGGACAGACGATCCCGCCGACTCGCACCGAACCCGCGCTGGATCTTGATGCGGTGATCGGCGGTTTCAAGCCGCTGTTTCGGGCGCTCGACGCTGACCAGGTCAACGCACTCAGTGCGCAGTTGATCGAGGCGTTCCAGGGGCAGGGACCCGCCCTCGGCTCGTTTCTGGCTCAGGCCGCGGTGGTGACCAACACGTTGGCCGACCGGGATGTGTTGATCGGGCAGGTCATCGACAACCTCAATGTGGTGCTGGGCTCGCTGGGCGGACAAAGCGAGCGGCTCGACACCGCGGTGTCATCGCTGTCGGAGCTGATCGACGGGCTGGCCCGACGCCGTACCGACGTTTCCAACGCGGTGGCCTACACCAACGCCGCGACCGAGTCACTGGCCGAGCTGTTGGCCCAGTCGCGGGCCCCGTTCCGCAAGGTGGTTCATGAGACCGATCGGGTGGCCGAGATCGCCGCGGCGGACCGCGACTATCTGGACAACTTGCTCAACACGCTGCCCGACAAGTACCAGGCACTGGTGCGCCAAGGAATGTATGGCGACTACTTCAGCTTCTATTTCTGTGATGTGGTGCTCAAGCTCAACGGCAAAGGCGGACAGCCGGTGTATGTCAAGGTGGCCGGCCAGAGCACCGGGCGGTGCGCGCCCAAGTGAAGTCCTTTGCAGAACGCAGCCCGATCCTGATCGGGACCATCGGCATGGTGACCGTCGGCGCGATGGTGCTGGCGGCGCTGCAGTACCAGAAGTTGCCCTTCCTCAATTCGGGCACTCATTACTCGGCGTATTTCGCCGACGCCGGGGGGTTGAACACCGGTGCCGCCGTTGAGGTCTCGGGTTATCCGGTGGGCAGCGTCACCGGAATCGAACTGGAGGAGGCCGGCGTGCTGGTCACCTTCAAGATCGGTGAGGATGTTCGCCTCGGCGACCGCACCGAGGCCGCGATCAAGACCAAGAGCCTGCTGGGCGCCAAGATCGTCGACGTGACTCCCCGCGGGGACGGCCGGCTCCGCGGCACCATTCCGCTGGCGCGTACGGTCTCGCCGTATCAATTGCCCGATGCACTAGGGGATTTGGCCACGACCATCAGCGGGCTGAACACCAACCAGCTGTCGGACTCGCTGGCCACGTTGGCCCATACCTTCTCCGACACGCCCGCAGACCTCAAGGATGCGGTGGCGGGGGTGGCGCGGCTCGCCGAAACGCTCAACACCCGCGATGATCAACTACGCCGTCTGCTCGACAACGCGGCCCAAGCGACCGGGGTACTGGCCAACCGCACCGACCAGATCGTGAGCTTGGTAGGTGACACCAATGCGCTGCTGGCACAACTGCGGACACAGAGCGCGGCGTTGGATCAACTCTGGGCCAACATCTCGGCGGTCTCCCGGCAGCTGGGAGGGTTCATCGCCGAGAACCGCGCACAGCTGCGGCCGGCGCTGGACAAGCTCAACGGGGTGCTGGCGATCGTCGATGACCGCAAAGAGCGGGTAGCCCAAGCCATCAAGCTGGTCAATACCTACGCGATGTCGCTGGGTGAGTCGATTTCGTCGGGCCCGTTCTTCAAGGCCTATGTCGCCAACCTTTTCCCCGGCCAGTTTGTGCAACCGTTCGTCGATGCCGCGTTCTCCGACCTCGGGCTGGACCCGGCGACCTTGCTGCCCTCGCAGCGCACCGATCCGCAAACCGGCCAGCCCGGCACCCCGGCGTTGCCGATGCCCTACCCGCGCACCGGCCAGGGCGGCGAACCGAGGTTGCAGCTGCCCGACGCGATCACCGGCAATCCCGGCGACCAAGCATGCGGGCCGGCGGGCATCGCGTTGCCCGGCCCGGGCTGCTACCCGCACCGCCCACCGCCGCCGGCGCCTGCCCCCGGTGGCCCGCCGCCGGGCCCGCCCGTCCTGGCCCCGCCCGCGCTGGCCGCCACGCCCGAGCCGACCCCCGCGCCGGTCTACCTGCCGGCACCGGGTGAGGCACCGGCGTCCCAGCAGCCCGGAGGCCAATCATGATCCGGTGGCTGTCGAACCCGCGCGTGGTGGTGGCCGGCGTGCTGGTCGTGCTGTTGGGTGCGGGCCTGTTCGTCGCGGTTCGCCAGCCCATCCAGACCGACCGCATGACCGTGGTGGCCTACTTCGAGAACAGTACCGGGGTGTTCGCCGGTGATCATGTGCGCATCCGAGGGGTGTCGGTGGGCAAGGTCGAAAAGATCGAACCTGAGCCGCAGCGGGCCAAGGTCACGATGTGGGTCGACGCCAAGTACCGGGTGCCCGCTGACGCCAAGGCAGTGATCCTGTCGCCGCAGCTGGTCACGGCCCGTGCCATTCAGCTCACACCGCCCTACAGCGGCGGGCCGACAATGGCCGACGGTGCGGTCATCGGTCTGGATCACACCGCGGTCCCGGTGGAATGGGACGACCTGCGGGTCCAACTCGAGCGGGTGACCGAACTGCTCAAACCCGATCAGCCCGGCGGGGTGAGCACGCTGGGTGCGTTGGTCAACACCGCCGCGGACAACGTGCGTGGGCAGGGACCGTCCATTCGTGACGCGATACTCAAACTCTCCCAGACGGTGTCGGTGCTGGCCGATCACAGCACCGACGTGTTCGCCACCGTCAAGAACCTCTCGACGCTGGTGTCGGCGCTGCGAGACAGCGCCGATCTGCTCGAAGCGCTCAACCACAACCTGGCCGCGGTCACCGCGCTGCTGGCCGACGACCCCGACAAGGTGGGCCAGGCCGCCGAGGATCTCAACGCGGTGGTCGCCGATGTCGGGGAGTTCGCCGCCGAGCACACCGAGGCGATCGGCACCGCCTCAGACCAGATGGCGTCGATCACCGGCACGCTTGTCGACAGCATCGATGACATCAAGCAGACGCTGCACATCGCCCCGACGGTGTTGCAGAACTTCGCCAACCTCTACGAGCCCGCCAACGGTTCACTCACCGGTGCGCTTGCCGTCAACAACTTCGCCGACCCGATTTCGTTTCTGTGCGGCGCGATCCAATCGGCCTCCCGGCTGGGCGGCGAGCAATCGGCCAAGCTGTGCGTGCAATACATGGCGCCCATCATCAAGAACCGCCAGTACAACTTCCCGCCGATCGGCGAGAACCTTTTCGTCGGCACTCAGGCCCGGCCCAACGAGATCACCTACAGCGAGGACTGGATGCGGCCCGACTTCG
Source organism: Mycolicibacterium malmesburyense (assembly GCF_001050015.1). Next base: position 13,549 of record NZ_CVTB01000088.1, on the reverse strand, counting down.
TTCCGCCCGCCGCCGAGATGCCGCCTGCGGCCCCGCCGTCAGACCCGGCCCAGGCCGCCGAGATGGGGCCCGTGGCGGCGATTGCCACCGATCCGACCGACGGCCTGCCCGGCATGATGACCCCGCCCGAGGCCGGCTCATGACATCACGGTGGCGGGGTCGCGGGCCGGCCGGCCTGCTGCTGGTGGCGATCGTGTCGGTGTCGGCAAGTTGTGGTTGGCAGGGGCCCAATTCGTTGCCGCTGCCTGGTGTGCAGGGCAAGGGGCCGGACTCGTTCCTGGTCCAGGCGCAGCTGCCCGATGTCAACAACATTCAGCCGAACTCGCGGGTGCGTGTCTCCGACGTGACGGTCGGGCATGTCACCAAAATCGAACGCCAGGGCTGGCATGCGTTGCTGACCATGCGACTCAATGCCGTCGTCGACCTGCCGGCCAACTCGACGGCCAAGATCGGTACCACCAGCCTGCTGGGTTCCTTGCACATCGAGCTTGCGCCTCCCACAACCGAACCCCCTAAGGGCAAACTGCACGAGGGTTCGCTGATTCCGCTGGCCCATGCCGGCGCCTATCCGAGCACCGAGCAGACGCTGGCCGCGTTGTCGATGGTGCTCAACGGTGGCGGGGTGGGCCAGGTTCAGGACATCACCGAGGCGTTCACCACCGCGATGCGGGGTCGCGAGCAGGACGTGCGGAGCTTGATCGGCCAACTCGACGAGTTCAGCGCCCACCTCAACGAGCAGACCGGCGACATCGTCGCGGCCACCGACAGCCTCAACCGGCTGGTCGGCACCTTCGCTGACCAGCAGCCCGTGCTGGACCGTGCGCTGGCCACCGTCCCCGACGCCCTCGAGGTGCTCAACGCCGAACGTGACAACCTGGTGGAAGCCGCTGATCGCCTCGGCGAGTTCAGCGCTCTGACCGTGGACACCGTCAATCAGACCAAAGACAACCTGGTCAAGGAGTTGCGCGACGTCGGACCGGTGTTCGAGTCGCTGGCCAACGCCGGTACCAGCATGACGCGAGCCCTCAGCCTGCTTCTGACGTTTCCGTTTCCCAACGAAACCTTCCAGAACTTCCAACGCGGCGACTACGCGAATCTGACGGCCATCATCGATCTCACGCTCAGTCGCATCGACCAAAGCTTCTTCACCGGCACCAGGTGGGAGTGCGATCTGACCGAACTCGAGCTGCAGTGGGGCCGAACCATCGGCCAGTTCCCCAGCCCCTGCATGGCGGGCGGACCCAACAGTCTCGGGAATCCGCTGACCGTCGCGTACCGGTGGGACCAGGGGCCTTAGCATGCACCTGAACCGAAAGGTCTGGATCCAGCTGACCATCTTCACCGTGGTCGCGGTTGGCGCGGTCGCATTGCTGATGCTGCAATTCGTCAGCCTGCCCGCAACGGTGTTCGGTGTCGGGCGCTACACGGTGACGGTCGAGCTGCCCAAATCCGGCGGGCTCTACGAATCCGGCAACGTCACCTATCGCGGCACCAAGGTCGGCCGGGTGGAATCGGTGCAGCTGACCGACACCGGCGTCGAGGCGGTGTTGTCGCTGAAATCGGGTATCGACATTCCCTCAGATCTGCAGGCGGAAGTGCACAGCCAGTCGGCGATCGGCGAATCCTACGTGCTGCTGCTGCCGCGTAACGCCACGTCGCGGCCACTGCGCAACGGCGACGTGATCAAACTGGCCGACACCTGGGTTCCGCCCGACATCAACGCCCTTCTGGCCACCGCCAACTCTGGTCTGGCCGCCATCCCGCGCGACAATCTCAAGACGGTGATCGACGAGTCCTACACCGCCGTGGGCGGACTGGGCCCGGAACTGTCGCGGCTGGTCAAAGGCACCTCCACGCTGGCCATCGACGCCCGCACCAACCTCGACGCGCTGACCACTCTGATCGATGATGCCCAACCTGTGTTGGATTCCCAGACCGCCACTTCCGAGGCGATCGAGGCGTGGGCATCGCAGCTGGCCACGGTGACCGAAGAAGTGCGCGATCACGACCAGGCCGTCGCCGGTGTCATCGACGCCGGCGGCCCGGCGGCCGCCCAAGCACGTCACCTCGTCGAGCGGCTACAACCCGCCTTGCCGATCCTGTTGGCCAACCTGGTCAGCGTCGGCCAGGTCGCGCTGACCTATCAGAACGACATCGAACAACTGCTGGTCGTCTTCCCGCGGGTCATCGAGAACAACCAAGCCGGCATCCTCGCCAACTTGAACACCAAACAGGACTACAAAGGCCAATACCTGAGCTTCAACCTCAACCTCAATCTCCCACCCCCGTGCACCACCGGCTTCCTGCCTGCCCAACAACAACGCGTCGCCACCTTCGAAGATTCTCCACCGCGACCCCCCGGTGACCTGTACTGCCGAGTGCCCCAGGACTCCCAGTTCAATGTGCGTGGGGCACGCAACATTCCATGCGAGACCGTGCCCGGCAAGCGTGCGCCCACGGTGGCGTTGTGCGAAAGCGACGAAGAGTACGTGCCGCTCAACGACGGCTTCAATTGGAAGGGCGACCCGAATGCCACGTTGTCGGGTCAGGCGGTTCCGCACCTGCCCCCGGGATCTGCGAACCCCCCCACCGCTCCACCGGAACCCGGTGCGCCGCAGGACAAGACCTGGCAGACGATGCTGCTGCCCCCGACCGGTTGACGGTCGGCCTGGTCAGCCTTTCAACCCGAGCGGGCCGGCCAACTCGGTCAGCGTCGGGATCAGGACGTCCCACCCGCCGAGCACCTGGATCGCCACGTGGTCGGCGCCCGCGTCCAGGTGTTCGTTGAGCCGCGCGGCGATCGCGTCGGGCGTGCCGTGCGCGACCACCGCGTCGATGAATCGGTCGCTGCCCGGCTTGACGAGGTCGTCGTCGGTGAAGCCCAGCCGCTTCCAGTTGTTCAAGTAATTCGACAGGTTCAGGTAGAAGTCGACTGTCTTCCTGCCGATCTCGCGGGAGGCCTCGGCGTCTCGCGCCAACACGACCTTGTGTTCGGGTGCTATGAATACCGTGGGGCCCAGGAGGTTTCGCGCCTCCCCAGTGTGCTGCGGTGTGGTCAGGTACGGGTGCGCCCCGGCGCTGCGCTGTGCGGACAGCTTGAGCACCCTTGGGCCCAGCGCCGCTATCACCCGACGACTCGTCGGCACCTTCTTCGCATCCAGCGCATCGAGGTACTCGACGAGCACGTCGTACGGTTTGCGGTACTCCTCGGTGTGCTCGGGATGGCCGATACCGATGCCGAGCAGGAATCGTCCCGGATAGGCGTCCTCGACACGGTGATACGCGTCGGCCACCTCGTCGGCGGGCGCCGTCCACACGTTGATGATGCCGGTAGCGACCGCGAGATTGTCGGTGCGCTCGAGGATGGGCTCGACATATTCGAGGTTGCCGGCGGGCGATCCGCCGATCCACACCGCGCCATAGCCGAGTTCCTCGATCTGCTCGGCCTGTTCCGGCTTCGGTACGCCGAACGTCCAGACGCCGTAGCGGCCGAGGTCGGGCTTGAGCTCAGTCATGCAAATCCCTTCGCTGTTATGTCAATTCAGGCCGAGCGGCCCGGCCAGTTCGGCTAGCGCATCCACCAGCTTGTCCGGTCGGGTGAGCACTTGCACGGGAACGTGGTCGGCTCCCGCTTCGCGATGCTGCTTCAGCCGCGCGGCGATGGCGTCGACGGTGCCATAGGCGACCACGGCGTCGACAAGGCGGTCGCTGCCCGGCTTGGCCAATTCCTCGTCGGTGAAGCCCAGCCGTTTCCAGCTGCTGAGGTAGTTCGTCAGATTGAGGTAGATCTCGAGCGCTTTGCGACCGACGGCGCGAGCTTTCTCGGCTCCGTTTTCCGAGGTCGTCGGCACCACTTTGTGTTCCGGCGCGATGAACGCGTCCGGCCCGAGCAGCTTACGGGCTTCGGCGGTGTGTTCGGGCGTCGTCAGGTAGGGATGCGCACCCGCCGAGCGCTCCGCGGACAGCTTGAGTACCCGCGGACCCAGCGCGGCGACCACGCGCCGGTCCTTCGGAACGCCGTACTCGTCGAGCTTGTCGAGGTATTCCACGAGCGCGTCGTACGGCTTTCGGTACTGGGAGTGCGCCTCGGGGTGGCCGACGCCGATGCCGAGCAGGAACCGTCCCGGGTAGGCCTTCTCGATGCGATGGAACGAGTCACTGACCGGCCCGGCGTCCGCGGTCCAGATGTTGACGATGCCGGTCGCCAGCTTGAGCTTGTTCGTCGGCTCGAGAATCGGCTCGACCCAGGACAACTCGGCCGCCGGTGAACCGCCCGCCCAGATCGCCCCGTAACCCAGGTCTTCGATGGCCCGAAGGCGCTCCGGACTCAGTTGCTGCCACATCGAGTGGTGGCCGAATGCGCCGTACGTGCCGAGATCGGGTTTCGTCACAGTTGCTCCAACCTCTCGGCGCCGACGCACTATTCCTTTACCCAGTTTGGGGCCGGTGCCTCGGGGGCGGGCGCAACCAGCGGCAATTCGATGATGAACCGGGTGTCGCCGGGCCTCGAGTTGACCCGGATGTCGCCGTGGTGTTTCTCGACGATGATCCGCCGCGCGAGATCGAGGCCGAGGCCGGTGCCCTGACCGAACGGCTTGGTGGTGAAGAACGGGGTGAAGATGCGGTCGATGTTCCCTTCGGCGATGCCCTGCCCGTCGTCGCAGATCTCGACGCGGATCATCTCGTCGTTCTTGCGCGAGGTGCGGATGGTCAAAGTGCCCCGATAGTTCATCGCCTGGATCGCGTTGTCGATGATGTTGGACCAGACTTCGTTGAGATCGCCCGGGTAGCAGAGCAATTGGGGCAGCGCGGTGTCCTTTTCCCACACCAGCTGGACCGGTTTGTCCTTGCCTACCTTGTCGCCGAAGATCGTCTTGACCGTGCTGTGAATCAGTTCGTGGACGTTGGCGGCCTGGTACTCGCTGCGGTCCATCTGGGAGTACTGCTTGGCGCCGGCCAACAGGGCCGAGATCCGCTTGCTCGCGTCGGCGATCTCGTTCATCCGCAGTTCGGCGTCGATCGTGTACTTCAGCCAGCCGAGCGCGCTCTGCAGGGTCGCCGAGCAGTCCACGTCGTCGATCGAGGCCTGCACGCGTTCGAGCCAGTCCAGGTCGAGGCCGGCTTCGACGAACGTCGGCGCGTAGTCCCACGCACTGGCGATGCCGCGGTTCTCGAGCCAGGCACCGATCTGCTCTTCGCGATCGGACAACTCCAGCGCGGTGAGTTCCTGCGCCTTGGACTTGGCGACCTGTTCGGCCACCTCGTCCTGAATTCTGACCAGAACCCGCAGCGCCTCCGGGGTGAACTTGCGGTCGGCGAGCATCGCCAGCTTGTGGCGCATCTTGCCGACGCCGTCGCGCAGATCGGCTACGGCGCGTGCGGTGGCTGCCGCTGGATTGTTGAGTTGGTGGGTGAGGCCCGCGGTGATGGTGCCGAGCGCCAGCAACTTCTCGCGCTGGTCGAGGATCTGGCGCTGCCGGCGACCGCCCACGCGGTGACCTTCGAGGAGGTGCACGGCCATCGGGAACTCGGTCTGCATGAACTTCGCGAACGCGTCGGCGTCGAGCACGAAGAACCGCGACGGTTTCGTGACGCGCACCGATGCCTCGTAGACGTGCTCCTCGCCGGGTACGTAGGCCGACCACGCGCCGCAGTACACCCCGCGCTGTGACGTGCGGTTGGTCTCGATGTCCACGCCGCCCGAGCGCTTGGACATCACCAGTTCGCCGTCGAGCAGCACGTAAAAGCATGTCGCCGGGTCGCCTTCGACACACACGGGCCCCGGCTCGAACGTCGCGATGTGGCCGTTGTCGCACAGCACCTGAAGTTGTCGGTCGCTGAGGGCTTCGAACAGGAACAGCGTGCGCAGTTCGTCAGGCAAGCACTGGTTGCCCATGACGCCCTCCTAAGCTCCTAGGCTTCCGCCAGGTATCGGTGCACCAACATCACCGCCATCGACCCTTCGCCAACGGCGGCCGCCACCCTCTTCGCGGATTCGGCGCGCACATCTCCTGCAACAAACACACCGGGCACGCTTGTTTCCAGGTGGTGAGGCGGACGGTCCAGCGCCCAGCCCGCGACATCGCGCAGATCGGGCCCGGCGAGGATGAAACCGTGATCGTCGCGGGCGATACCCGCCTGTTCGACCCAATCGGTACGCGGTTCGGCCCCGATGAAGATGAACATCCGACCGCAGCAGTGGTCCTCGCGCTCGCCGGTGCGCAGATTTTCCAGGCAGATGCGCTCGAGGTGCCCGTTGCCCTCGACCTTGTGCACGGCGGTGTGCGGCAGTTCACGGATGTTGTCGGTCGCTCGGATCTGCTGGATCAGGTAGTGCGACATCGAGTCCTCGAGGGTGCGCCGGCAGACGATGTTCACGTTCTTGGCGGTCCGGGACAAGAACATCGCGGCCTGTCCCGCGGAATTCGCGCCGCCGATGATGAAGACCTCTTCGTCATCGCACTCGGCGGCCACCGAGGCGGTGGCCCCGTAGTAGACGCCCGCGCCGGTCAGATCGGCGCAGCCCTCGGCGGGCAGTTGGCGGTACTCGACACCCATGGCGAGGATGACGGCTCGCGTTCCTATGGACCGGCCGTCGGACAGGTGGACGGTGCGGGCGTTGCCGTTGATCTCGAGCGCGGTGACTTCGGCCGTCGTGATGAGCTCGGCCTGAAACTTCTGCGCTTGTCTGCGGGCTCGTTCGGCAAGCTGGGAGCCGGACAGGCCGTCGGGGAAACCGAGGTAGTTCTCGATCCGGGAGCTCTGCCCGGCCTGCCCGCCGGTGGCCGTGCGCTCGATGAGGACCGTCTTGAGGCCTTCGGAAGCGCCGTAAACCGCCGCGGCCAGACCCGCCGGACCGCCGCCGACGACAACCAGGTCATAGAAATCGTCCGCGGGTGTGATGGACAAGCCGAGCGTCGCGCCGAGTTCGGCGTCCTCCGGCGCGACGAGCGTCTCGCCCTGCTCGGTGATCACCACCGGAAGTGACAGGCCGTCCAGGCCCGCGGCGTCCAACAGCTGTTTGCCCTTGGGCTCATCGGCGCGGAACCACGTGTAGTACAGCCGGTTGCGGGCGAGGAACTCGCGGACCTCCGACGAGCGTGCGTTCCACGGATGCCCGATGATCTTGGTGTGCGGGATGGCGCGGTCGCCGGTCTCGCGCCAGGCCTCGATCAGCGCGTCGATCACCGGATAGAGCTTCTCCTCGGGCGGGTCCCAGGGTTTGAGTAGGTAGTGATCGAGATCGACGACGTTGATCGCATCGATTGCGGCATGGGTGTCGGCATACGCGGTCAGCAGCACTCGGCGGGCCATCGGGAAGATGTCCATCGCCTCTTCGAGGAACTCGATGCCGGTCATCTCCGGCATCCGGTAGTCGGCGACGAACACCGCGACGGTCTCGCCGCGCAGCTTGAGCTCGTTCAGCGTCTCCAGCGCGTCCTGGCCGTTCTCGGCGCGCACGATGCGAAAACCCGCGCCGTAGTGGCGGCGAAGATCGCGGGCGACCGCGCGTGACACTGCGGGATCGTCATCGACGCTCAAGATGACGGGTTTACGGGGCAGAGGGGAGGGGCCGGCCATCGGGTACAAGTATGCGCCCATTGTCCAGCGGATATCGGGGTGAGATTCGGGGCCGGGCAGGCCGCCGAGCGGGACCTCGCCACCGATGGGCGCACACCTCCTGTGGCATTTTGGTCATCCGATGGTCAGCGGGTATTCTTTACCAACGGTGCGGTGAACGCGCCGACTCTTTGCGTGCCCCTGTTCAGGAATTTCTGGCTACTGGCTCACGTTTTGTAGTCGAAGCGAATGCTGCGCCGACCAGGGCGCCAACTCAAGGACAACGGAGGACATGGCCAAGAAAGACGGTGCCATCGAGGTCGAGGGTCGCGTGGTCGAACCCCTGCCCAATGCGATGTTCCGCATTGAGCTGGAGAACGGACACAAGGTCCTTGCCCACATCAGCGGCAAGATGCGGCAGCACTACATCCGCATCCTGCCCGAGGACCGCGTCGTGGTGGAGCTTTCTCCCTACGACTTGTCCCGGGGCCGCATTGTTTATCGGTACAAGTAAAGACAAACACTGAGAAGAACAGGATCGAACCAGCCGTGAAGGTGAACCCGAGCGTCAAGCCCATTTGCGATAAGTGCAGGGTGATCCGCCGGCATGGGCGGGTCATGGTGATCTGCTCTGATCCACGCCACAAGCAGCGCCAAGGGTAGAACGCGCTAGCTGCCGACAACTGAATGACGAAATCCCAGTACCACTGAGCTGCCCGGCGTGTCAGCGCCACCAAGACGAATCAGCGCCGCTCACCACGTTCGGCACGGAGGCCGGACCCCGCGCAACAGCACGACAAGCGGGAACGGACTGGGACCAGACCTCCGCATAGAAGAAGGAACACCGCCTGATGGCACGTCTCGTGGGTGTCGACCTCCCGCGCGATAAGCGCATGGAGATCGCCCTGACCTATATCTACGGCATCGGCCGTACCCGCTCCCAGGAGATCCTGGACGCCACCGGCATCAGCCGGGATCTGCGCACGAAAGACCTGACCGATGATCAGGTGACTCAGCTGCGCGACTACATCGAAGGCAACCTCAAGGTGGAGGGCGACCTGCGCCGCGAGGTGCAGGCCGACATTCGTCGCAAGATCGAGATCGGCTGCTACCAGGGCCTGCGGCACCGCCGTGGCCTCCCGGTGCGCGGCCAGCGGACCAAGACCAACGCGCGTACCCGCAAGGGCCCCAAGCGCACCATCGCCGGCAAGAAGAAGGCCAGGTAACCCACGATGCCACCCGCCAAAAAGACCGCGGCCGGCCCCAAGAAGGGCCAGAAGACCCGTCGCCGGGAAAAGAAGAACGTCCCGCACGGTGCCGCGCACATCAAGAGCACGTTCAACAACACGATCGTGACGATCACCGACCCGCAGGGCAACGTCATCGCCTGGGCGTCATCGGGTCATGTCGGCTTCAAGGGCTCGCGTAAGTCCACACCGTTCGCCGCGCAGCTGGCCGCCGAGAACGCCGCGCGCAAGGCGCAGGAGCACGGTGTGAAGAAGGTCGACGTCTTCGTCAAGGGCCCGGGCTCGGGCCGCGAGACCGCGATCCGCTCGCTGCAGGCCGCGGGCCTGGAGGTCGGTGCGATCGCCGATGTCACACCGCAGCCGCACAACGGCTGCCGTCCGCCGAAGCGGCGTCGGGTCTAGGTCGAGGAGGAGACAGAACACCATGGCTCGTTACACAGGACCAGCGACCCGCAAGTCCCGCCGTCTCGGCGTCGATTTGGTCGGCGGCGATCAGTCGTTCGAGAAGCGCCCCTACCCGCCCGGCCAGCACGGCCGCGCGCGGATCAAGGAGAGCGAATACCGCCTGCAGCTGCAGGAGAAGCAGAAGGCCCGCTTCTCCTACGGCGTGATGGAGAAGCAGTTCCGTCGTTACTACGAAGAGGCCAACCGCCTGCCCGGCAAGACCGGTGACAACCTGCTGCGCATCCTGGAGAGCCGGCTGGACAACGTCATCTACCGCGCCGGGCTCGCCCGCACGCGGCGCATGGCCCGCCAGCTGGTCAGCCACGGCCACTTCCTGGTCAATGGCGTCAAGGTCGACATCCCGAGCTACCGGGTGTCGCAGTACGACATCATCGACGTGAAGGAAAAGTCGCTGAACACCGATCCGTTCGTGATCGCCCGGGAGACCGCGGGCGACCGGCCGATCCCATCGTGGCTCCAGGTCGTCGGCGAACGCCAGCGCATCCTGGTGCATCAGCTGCCGGAGCGCGCACAGATCGACGTCCCGCTCTCCGAACAGCTGATCGTCGAGCTCTACTCGAAGTAAGACCCCCCTCGGGGGGCGCCGCCCCCCGAGAACCCCCCGACGGCATCAAATAGCGGGTGCCGAGAAGGAGATTGAAAGAAAATGCTGATCTCTCAGCGACCCACACTGTCCGAAGAAGTCAAGGCCGAGGACCGCTCCCAGTTCATCATCGAGCCGTTGGAGCCCGGTTTCGGTTACACGCTTGGCAATTCGCTTCGGCGCACGCTGCTGTCGTCCATCCCGGGCGCGGCGGTCACCAGCATTCGCATCGACGGCGTGCTGCACGAGTTCACCACCGTGCCGGGCGTCAAGGAAGACGTCACCGACATCATCCTGAACCTCAAGGGCTTGGTCGTCTCGTCCGAAGAGGATGAGCCGGTCACCATGTACCTGCGCAAGCAGGGCCCGGGCGAGGTCACCGCGGGCGACATCGTTCCGCCGGCGGGTGTGACGGTGCACAACCCCGAGATGCACATCGCCACCCTCAACGACAAGGGCAAGCTCGAGGTCGAGCTCGTCGTCGAGCGCGGCCGCGGTTACGTCCCCGCCGTGCAGAACAAGGCGTCGGGTGCCGAAATCGGCCGTATCCCGGTCGATTCGATCTACTCACCAGTGCTCAAGGTCACCTACAAGGTGGAGGCCACGCGCGTCGAGCAGCGCACCGACTTCGACAAGCTGATCCTCGACGTCGAGACCAAGAACTCGATCACGCCGCGTGACGCCCTGGCGTCGGCGGGCAAAACGCTGGTCGAATTGTTCGGGCTGGCAAGAGAACTCAACGTCGAGGCCGAGGGCATCGAAATCGGCCCGTCGCCGGCCGAGGCGGACCACATCGCGTCGTTCGCACTGCCGATCGACGATCTGGACCTCACGGTGCGGTCGTACAACTGCCTCAAGCGCGAGGGTGTGCACACGGTGGGCGAGTTGGTCGCCCGCACGGAGTCCGACCTGCTGGACATCCGCAACTTCGGCCAGAAGTCCATCGACGAGGTGAAGATCAAGCTGCACCAGCTGGGTCTGTCGCTCAAGGACAGCCCGGCCACGTTCGATCCGTCCGAGGTCGCCGGCTACGACGTCGCCACCGGTACCTGGAACAGCGACGCCGGCTACGACCTGGACGACAACCAGGACTACGCCGAGACCGAACAGCTCTAACGCCAATCCGTCCCGGTCCTACCTGATACGGGGGCCGGCCCCGAATAGGAGATAGTCGCAATGCCCAAGCCCACCAAGGGCCCTCGCCTCGGCGGGTCGTCCTCACACCAGAAGGCGCTTCTGGCCAACCTGGCCACGTCGCTCTTCGAGCACGGCCGGATCAAGACGACCGAACCCAAGGCGCGGGCGTTGCGGCCCTATGCGGAGAAGCTCATCACGCACGCCAAGAAGGGCACGCTGCACAATCGGCGCGAGGTGATGAAGAAGATCCGCGACAAGGACATCGTGCACACGCTGTTCGCCGAGATCGGCCCGTTCTACGCCGACCGCGAGGGCGGCTACACCCGCATCATCAAGGTCGAGAACCGCAAGGGCGACAACGCCCCCATGGCGGTCATCGAGCTGGTGCGGGAGAAGACGGTGACCTCGGAGGCCGACCGCGCCCGGCGGGCCGCCGGTGCGCAGAAGACCGAGCAGCCGGTCGCGGCCGCCGCAGCACCGCAGGCCGCGGTCGAGCCGGAGGCCGCCGAAGGCCCCACGGAAGAGGAGTCGGTCGAGGAGGCAAAGGCCGAGTCGTCGGAGGCACAGGCCGAGGCCGACGCTGAAGCCGAGGCTGACACTGAAGCCGACGCCGAAACCGGCAAGGATGACGACAAGTCCTGAGGACCTCATGAGCGGGCCCGCCATCGATTCCGGTGGCGGGCTCGTTCGTCTTCGGCTCGACATCGCCTACGACGGAACCGAGTTCGCGGGCTGGGCGGTGCAGGCGGGCCAACGCACGGTGGCCGGCGTCATCGACGAGGCGCTGTCGACGGTGTTCCGCACGCCGGTCGTGGTGCGCGCGGCGGGCCGCACCGACACCGGAGTCCATGCCACGGGGCAGGTCGCGCACGTCGACGTGCCGGAAGATGCCCTGCCGCATGCCTATCCGCGCACGCCGCGCCCCGGTGACGGCGAGTTCCTGCCGCTGGTGCGACGGCTCTCGCGCTTCCTGCCCGCGGACGTGCGCGTGCGCGACGTCGCCAGGGCCGCCCCGGGTTTCGACGCCCGGTTCTCCGCGTTGCGGCGCCACTACGTGTACCGGCTGTCGACGGCGCCGTACGGTGTGGAACCGCAAGAGGCGCGCTACGTGACCGCGTGGCCCCGCCCGCTCGACGTCGATGCCATGAACGAGGCGTCGGGAAAGCTGTTGGGCCTGCGCGATTTCGCGGCCTTCTGCCGGCATCGCGAGGGTGCCACCACGATTCGCGACCTGCAGCGGCTGGACTGGTCGCGTGAGGGGACACGCGTCACCGCGCATGTCACCGCCGACGCGTTCTGCTGGTCGATGGTGCGCTCCCTGGTCGGGGCGCTGCTGAAGGTCGGTGAACACCGCCGCGAACCCGACTGGTGCGCGAGCCTACTGACTGCCGAGCGGCGGTCGAGCGAGTTCGCGGCGGCGCCGCCGCAGGGACTCACGCTCGTCGGCGTCGACTATCCGCCCGACGAGCAGCTCGAGGCGCGCACGAAGGTGACCCGCGACCTGCGGGTGGTCGACTAGATACGCGCGGCGATGAAGTCGGCGGCCTGGTTGACCATCCCCGCGTTCACGTAGGCCCGCGCCGCGTGGTCGGGCCAGTTGCCCTCCCAGGTCTTCGGCTCAGCGGGGTTGCAGATCGGGTCGGCGCCGTGGCACAGCTCGATGGTGCGCTCGCCGTAGAGGGGGCTGAAGTTCGTGATGGGCCCGGCCCACGCGATGCCGTTGCCGAACAGCGCGACCGCGGCGATGTGGCGGTCCATCCCGGCCGGGAGCGGCTTGTTGAACCCGAACGCGGCGATCGGTGCGGCCAGCACGACGTCGGTCACCGCGGCGCCCAGCGAGTAACCGCCCAGCACCAGCCGGGTGTCTGGGCACCGTGCCGCCATGTCCTGGATCCGCGAGCTCATGTCGTTGGCGCCGACGTCGACCTCGTAATCGGCGGGATAATTCACGGAGTACAGGTTGACGCTCTTGGAGGTCTTGCTCCGCAGCGCGCTGATGAGGGCGTTGCCGATCACGCCGGCACCGGCCGCCTCGGTGCGGCCGCGCGCGAAGATGAGCTCGACTTGCGGGCATGACTGCGCGGCGGCGATGGGCACAGAACCCGGGGTTCCTTGCGGGACAGGCGCGATCAGGCCCGCGACCGCGAGTGCGAGCGCACCGGCGATGAGCATTCCCCGGCGTCCCCAACAGCGAACAAGATCGTTAAGCACTCCGCCGATCCTATAGGACCTAATCGACGCGCACGAAGGTAATTCACGGCGTCCGCCGGGTCTCAGACGAGACGGGCCACGAAATCCGCAGCCTGGTTCGCCATTCCGGCCCCGACGTAATCGCTGTGAGCGAACGGATTGCGGCCGCGCGAGCAGATCGGGTCCCCGTCGGTGCACAGGTCGATCGCCCGCCCGCCGAACATCGGGGCCGTGGTGATCGGGTTTCCGAACTTCGTCGCGGGGTTGCCGAACACCGCCACGGCGGCGACGTTGGGTGCGACGTTCGGCGGCAGGACCGGGCCCACGGCGCCGAGCCGGTTACCCAGCGGCGGGACGCCGGCGAGCA
>NZ_CVTB01000087.1 GCF_001050015.1 Mycolicibacterium malmesburyense | reverse complement strand
GACGTGTGCTCTTCCGATCTGGGGAAATACGGGCTTTTCCACCATGAACGGAAAACTTCTGGCCGCTGTCCTCACCGTCCTGTGCTCTGCCTTTGCAGACAGAGCAGCTGCATACCTGCAGGGATCAGGGCTGGTTAGTTATGGCTTGGGTGGAGGCTATGGTGGCCTAGGAGGCTTTGGTGGCCTGGGTGGTTTTGGTGGCCTAGGAAGCTTTGGTGGCCTCGGAGGTCTTGGTGGCTTTGGAGGCTATCGTGTCCTCGGAGGTTACAGCGGTCTCGGAGGCCTAGGAGGCCTTAGTGGCCTAGGAAGCCTTGGTGGCCTGGGAGGTCTTGGTGGCTTTGGAGGCTATCGTGTCCTCGGAGGTTACGGCGG
>NZ_CVTB01000086.1 GCF_001050015.1 Mycolicibacterium malmesburyense | reverse complement strand
ACGGCCGGAGGTCGCCTAACTGCGGCAACATGAAGCTCTTCAGTGCTGTCGCACTACTATCACTGGCCATTCCGGCCTGCCTTGGTGCCGGAGTCAAGACAATTGTCAGAGGAGGTGCCGCCCTTCCAGGAACAGTAGGTGCTGCAACTCCACTCGGTGCACTGCCCACCGTCCCTACTGTCACCACTCCCAGCGTGGTCAGTTCGGTAGTCCCTGGCGTTAGCACAGTCACCCCAAGCGTCACAAGTGGGCTCACCGGAACTGGCCTCGGAAGCGTGCCCGGATCCCTCACTGGATCTTTGGGCGGTCTCACTGGCTCTTACCCTGGATCCCTCGGTGGGCTCGGCAGCGGCACCTGGGGAAGCTACCCAGGTTCCTTGGGT
>NZ_CVTB01000085.1 GCF_001050015.1 Mycolicibacterium malmesburyense | reverse complement strand
CCACGCCCTACTGGTCACCGAACACGTCAACGTCCTCAGCCAAACCCCCACAGCGTTCTATGCGCTCCAGACCGCCGATGCGCTGGTCCCCGAGCTGGGACACCAACTCCAGCTCGAGGCTGTCGTGTTCGCCGGAGAAGCGCTGGAGCCCCAGAGATTGCGGACATGGCTGGACCACCACCCCGGATCGCCACGCTTGTTCAACCTCTACGGCACCACCGAAACGACGGTGCACGCCTCGTTTCGCGAGATCGTCGACAGCGACGTCGACGGCAACTCCAGCCCGATCGGTGTGCCACTGGCACATCTCGGCTTCTTCGTGCTCGACCGGTGGTTGCGTCCGGTGCCGGCCGGCGTCGTCGGCGAGCTGTACGTGGCCGGTTCG
>NZ_CVTB01000084.1 GCF_001050015.1 Mycolicibacterium malmesburyense | reverse complement strand
ACGGTCTTGGAGCCGTCGAGCGCAGGGGGCGATTCCTACCTCATCCCGTTGACATCCGCACTACCACTGACCCCGTAACTGGTCACCCAATGGTTCAGGCTGTCTACTTTGGAAACCTGCGTGAGCGCATCGTGCCTGTGCCGGTCCCAATTCCAACGGATGTCCCCTACCCAGTACCAATCCCTGTACCACAGCCATACCCAGTTCCACGCCCTGTCTCTTACCCAGTGCCCGTCCCTGTAGCACACCCCGTGCCAGTCCACACTAACACTGAGGTGCACAAGACCGACGTTGTGGCCGCCACTCCACAAGGCGCAGTTCTCGTCGACCGTCAAGTCACTGACATCCGACCAGGCACCCCCACCACCGTGTAAAGAACGCCCAAGGACAAAA
>NZ_CVTB01000083.1 GCF_001050015.1 Mycolicibacterium malmesburyense | reverse complement strand
GTCACGTGATCAGTGCATGATAGTCTTGTGATCAGTCCATGCTCAGTCACGGTATCAGTGCATGATCAGCCACGTGATCAGTGCATGATCTGTCACATGATTAGTGTATGATCATCCACGTGATCAGTGCATGGGCAGTCATGTGATCAGTGCATGATTAGACGTGATCAGTGCATTTTCAGTCTCGTGATCAGTGCATGATAGCCACGTGATCAGTGCATGATCAGTCACCTGATGGGTGTATGATCATTCACGTGACCTGTACATGGTAGCTACATGATCATTGCATGATCAGCCAAGTGAGTAGTGCATGATAGCCACGTGATCACTGCATGACAGGCCACGTGAGCAATGCATGATAGCCAGGTGATCAGTGCATGATCAAACACGAGATCATTGCATGACC
>NZ_CVTB01000082.1 GCF_001050015.1 Mycolicibacterium malmesburyense | reverse complement strand
GATGATGATGATGATCTTTGGTCTATGACCCCTGATTTTCCTATCCGTGATGATCCCCAGGCTTGGAAAAGCAGCTTTCCATCTCTTAAGAAGAGGCTGATGTGCACGTATACTCAGCACTCCATAATCCCTTAGCCATGCAGTAGCCCTTAAGAGTAACCATATTAAATAGACATTTCTCCAAAGAAGATACACAGATGGCCAACAAACACATGAAAAGATGCTCAACATCACTCATTATCAGAAAAATGCAAATCAAAATCACAATGAGGTGCCATTTCACACGACTCACAATGGCTGTGATCCAAAAGTTTACAAGCAATAAATGCTGGAGAGGGTGTGGAGAAAAGGGAACCCTCTTACACTGTTGGTGGGAATGCAAACTAGTACAGCCACTATGGAGAAC
>NZ_CVTB01000081.1 GCF_001050015.1 Mycolicibacterium malmesburyense | reverse complement strand
GTTCAACTTCAGCTTCTTCAGCATTACTGGTCAGGGCATAGACTTGGATCACCGTGATATTTAATGGTTTGGCTTGGAAATGAACAGAGATCATTCTGTTGTTGAGATTGCATCCAAGCACCGCATTTCGGATACTTTTGTTGACTATGATGGCTACTCCATTCCTTCTAAGGGATTCTTGCCCACAGTGATAGATATAATGGTCATCTGAGTTAAAATCACCCATTCCAGTCCATTTTAGTTCTCTGATTCCTAGAATGTTGACATTCACTCTTGCCATCTCCTGTTTGACCACTTCCAATTTGCCTTGAATCAAAGATCATGTGGCACACATTGTTATTCCTCTATGTGATTTCTTCTTCATTCTTTAACATCTCTCCTCACAAGCATAAAAAATGACACTGCTCTTTCTTCATATCATAA
>NZ_CVTB01000080.1 GCF_001050015.1 Mycolicibacterium malmesburyense | reverse complement strand
CCTACACGACGCTCTTCCGATCTAATCTCTGCTCTTTCTTTAACACTTGGATTTGTAAGATATTTTCAAAATCTTAATAATTATTTATTAATTCTAGCAATTTTAATAATTACTATCTCATCATATCAATGATGACGAGATGTATCTCGAGAAGGTTCTTTTCAAGGTTATCATACATTTTGAGTTTTAAATGGCCTAAAAATAGGAATGATTTTATTTATTTTATCCGAAGTTTTTTTTTTCCTATCATTTTTTTGAGCCTTCTTTCACAGAAGACTTTCACCTAATATTGAAATTGGTAGACAATGACCTCCTAAAGGAATTTATCCTTTTAACCCATTTGAAGTTCCTTTATTAAACTCAACGATTTTAATTTCTTCAGGTATTACAGTAACGTGAAGACATCATTCAATTATAAATCAAAATT
>NZ_CVTB01000079.1 GCF_001050015.1 Mycolicibacterium malmesburyense | reverse complement strand
ACAGCCTCAGAGTCGGGTCGGCGGTAATCGCCGCCAACACCCGCTCCAAGCGCGCAACCAACACCTCGATGCTGGCCGCATCGAATACATCGGTGCGGAACTCGACATTTCCGCCGATACCGGCAGGCTCCCCGGCGTCGGTCCACCGCTCTCGCAGGAAGATCACCATGTCCATACGAGCGGAATGTGTCTCGGCTGCAAGCGGACTGGCCTCCAGGTCGCCCAGCGCCAGCCCGGCGCCCGAGTCGCTCTCCAGGCCAGGGAAATTCTCCCAAGACAACATCACCTGGATAAGCGGGTGATGAGCCAACGAGCGGGTCGGGTTGAGCCGGTCCACCAACACCTCGAACGGCACATCCTGATGCTCAAAAGCTGCCAACCCGCGCGCCCGCACCTGCGCCAACACCTCAGCGACACTGGGATCACCAGCCACATCC
>NZ_CVTB01000078.1 GCF_001050015.1 Mycolicibacterium malmesburyense | reverse complement strand
ACAAGGTAGCCGTACCGGAAGGTGCGGCTGGATCACCTCCTTTCTAAGGAGCACCGTTTTTGTTCCCCCGCCCCCACGCCTGTGGGATCGGTGCGGTTGGGAGATCAGTGCCGGCGCCTGTAGTGGGCGATCGGTGGGTGCACAACAAACGTTGAGCCGCAACGGGATCGGACCTTTCGGGTCGGATTGCGGTGATGGAACTGCCAGACACACTATTGGGCTTTGAGACAACAAGCCCGTTGTTCCCTGGCCACTGTGTGTGGTGGGAGGCGTGTTGTCGCCCCATGCTTTGGTGGTGGGGTGTGGTGTTTGATTTGTGGATAGTGGTTGCGAGCATCTAGAGCAGATGATGCTGTGGCGGCGCCCTTTCTTTGGGGGGTGTTGTTGTGGTGTTGTCTGTTTTTTGATTAATGCAATATTCTTCCGAGAATTTTGATCTGTTTTGTGTGTAAGTGT
>NZ_CVTB01000077.1 GCF_001050015.1 Mycolicibacterium malmesburyense | reverse complement strand
ACCCGCAGCCCGATACCAAGCCCGCCGATGAGGACCCGATCGCCGAAACCGAACCAGGTGAAGCACCCTCACTCGACGAAGCCGACGAACCCGGCGGACCCTCACCCCCAGGAGACCGCGCCGCCTGACGGCCGGCGCCGCGCGACTGTCCAAAGAGTGGCGCCAAGCGAATTCGAACCGTCGATGTATCGCCGGCTATCCGCGACACCGATCAGCAGCGCCGCTAGTCCTCCGGGATCTCGCGCTCGATCTCGTCGAGCCACGTGCGGGCGGACATGTCCGACGGCGCCCGCCAGTCCCCGCGCGGCGAGAGCGATCCGCCGTGAGAGACCTTGGGCCCGTTCGGTACGGCCGACCGCTTGAACTGCGCGAACGAGTAGTAACGCTGGGCGAACACCTGCAACCAGTGCCGAATCTCCTTCAGCGAGTACGAGGGTCGCTTGTCCTCGGGATAGCCGGTCGGCCAGTCGCCGTGCTGCGGATCGCTCCAGGCATGCCACGCCAGGAACGCCACCTTCGACGGCCGGAACCCGAAGCGCAGTACCTGGAACAGCGAGAAGTCTTGCAGCACATACGGTCCGACCTTGGACTCGCTGCTCTGGATCTCCTCGTCCTCACCCGCCGGCACCAGCTCCGGCGATATCTCGGTGTCGAGTACCGACTGCAGCACCTCGTTGACCTGGTCGTCGAACTGCTTCGACGAGATCACCCAGCGAATCAGGTGCTGGATCAACGTCTTCGGAACACCGCCGTTGACGTTGTAGTGTGACATCTGGTCGCCCACACCGTAGGTCGACCACCCGAGGGCGACTTCAGAGAGGTCGCCGGTGCCCAGCACGATTCCTCCGCGGTGGTTGGCCAGCCGAAACAGGTAGTCGGTGCGCAGCCCGGCCTGCACGTTCTCGAACGTGACGTCGTAGACCTTCTCGCCGCGGCCGAACGGATGGTCCATGTTCTTGAGCATCAACTCCGCGGTCGAGCTGATGTCGAGTTCGGAGAACGTCACGCCCAACGCCTCGGCCAACCGTTCGGCGTTGCCCTTCGTCCGCTCGCCCGTCGCGAAACCGGGCATGGTGAACGCGAGAATGTCGCTGCGCGGCCGCTGTTCGCGATCCATCGCTCGTGCCGCGACGATCAGCGCATGCGTCGAGTCGAGGCCGCCCGACACCCCGAGCACGATCTTGGGGAAGTCCAGTGCGCGCAGCCGCTGTTCGAGCCCGGCCACCTGGATGCTGTACGCCTCGTAGCAATCCTGTTCCAGCCGTTCGGGATCCGACGGGACGAACGGAAAGCGCTCGATGTGGCGCAGCAGGCCGACATCGCCGGTGGGCGGATCGAGCTGGAACTCCACCCGCCTGTAGGTGTCGGTCGAGGCACCGTGGTGCCGCCGGTTGTCATCGAAGGTGCCCATCCGGATGCGTTCGGAGCGCAGCAGTTCCAGGTCGACGTCGGCGACGGATCGGCGCTCGCCCTTGGGGAAGCGCTCGGACTGCGCCAGGCATTCGCCGTTCTCCCAGATCATCGTCTGGCCGTCCCAGGCCAGGTCGGTCGTCGACTCGCCTTCTCCCGCCGCGGCGTAGACGTAGGCGGCCAGGCAACGCGCCGACGCCGAGCGGGCCAGCAGGCAGCGGTCCTCGGAACGTCCGATCGTGATGGGGCTTCCGGACAGGTTCGCCAGCACCGTCGCACCGGCCAGTGCCGCTGACGCGCTCGGCGGGATCGGCACGAACATGTCCTCGCAGATCTCGACGTGCAGCACGAAACCCGGCATGTCGGTCGCCGTGAACAACAGGTCGGGACCGAACGGCACGTCGGCCCACTCGTTTCCGCGGCCCATCCGGATCGAGCCACGAACGTCGTCGCCCGGGGCCATCTGGCGTCGCTCATAGAACTCGCGATACGTCGGCAGATAGGACTTCGGCACCACGCCGAGCACCCGTCCGCGGTGGATCACCACGGCCGTGTTGTAGATCCGGTGGCGATAACGCAGCGGCGCACCGATCACCAGGACCGGCATCAGATCGGCGGAGGCGACGACGATGTCGAGCACCGCGTCCTCGACCGCGTCGAGCAGCGCATCCTGCATCACGATGTCCTCGATCGAGTATCCCGACAGCGTCAGCTCGGGGAACACCGCGAGCGCGACGCTGTCGTCGTGGCAGGCGCGGGCCATCCGTAGCACCGACTCGGCGTTGGCCTGCGGGTCCGCGAGCGCCGTGTGGTGCGTGCATGCGGCGACGCGAACGAAGCCGTGCCGGTACGCCGAGTAGAAATCCATGCCTCATTGTTGCCCGAAAACGGAACAGGGTATGCAAGTCCCCATGAGTGACACCGCCGTGCTGGTCATCGACATGATGAACACCTACCAACATCCCGACGCCGAGAAGCTGGCCCCACACGTCGCCGAGATCATCGATCCGCTCTCCAACCTCGTCGCCGAGGCCCGTGAACGCGACGATGTGGACCTCATCTACGTCAACGACAACTACGGCGATTTCACCGCCGAGTTCAGCGACATCGTGCAGTCGGCGCTGCAGGGCGAGCGCCCGGAGCTGGTCGAGCCGATCGTCCCGCAGAAGGGCTGCCGGCTGATGACCAAGGTGCGCCACAGCGCCTTCTACGCCACCGCGCTCGCGTACCTGCTGGGTCAGCTCAAGCCCGAGCGCGTGATCCTCACCGGCCAGGTCACCGAACAGTGCATCCTCTACACGGCGCTCGACGCCTACGTCCGCCACTTCCCTGTCGTCGTCCCGCCGGACGCGGTCGCCCACATCGACCCGGAGCTCAGCGACGCGGCACTGACGATGATGAAGAGCAATATGAGCGCCGAGCTCATCCCCGCGGCCAAGTGCCTGAAGTGAGGTTTCACAAGATCACCGTCGGGTAAGCCGACGAGGTGCCCGCGAATCGGATCGCCGAACCATGGGGCGCACGAACCCCCTACGCCCGCGACGAGCGCTGGCCGTCGCGACCCGACATCCACCTCGCCGACGGTGTGACAACGGAATCCGTTGACCGGTGGGTGCAGTCGGCGGCCATCCTGCACTCCAACGGCGACGGTCTGGACATCGCGGTGAAGGACGACCGGATCGTCGGCGTCCGCGGCCGCGAGAACGACCGCGTGAATCACGGCCGACTCGACCCCAAGGACTTCTACGGATGGCAGGCCAATGCCTCGCCCGACCGGTTGACCACACCGATGGTTCGCGTCAACGGCGAACTGACCGAATGTGATTGGGACACCGCCATGGATCAGGTGGTGCGCCACAGCAAGCGGCTGCTCGACCGGTATGGCCCGTCGGCATTCGGCTTCTACACATCGGGTCAGCTGTTCCTCGAGGAGTACTACACCCTCGGGGTGATCGCGCACGGCGCGATCGGCACCAACCACGTCGACGGCAACACCCGGCTGTGTACCGCGACGGCCGCCGAGGCGTTGAAGGAGTCCTTCGGATGCGACGGCCAACCCGGCTCGTACGCCGACGTCGACCACGCCGACGTCATCGCGCTTTTCGGCCACAACGTCGCCGAAACCCAGACGGTGCTGTGGATGCGGATGTTGGACCGCCTCGCCGGACCCAACCCGCCGGCCATCGTCTGCGTCGACCCACGGAAGACCCCGGTGGCCGAGCACGCCACGGTGCATCTGGCCCCGCTGCCCGGCACGAACGTCGCGCTGATGAACGCGCTGCTGTACGAGATCGTCGTCAACGAGTGGGTCGACCACGACTACATCCGCGCGCACGCGGTCGGTTTCGAGGAACTGCGCAAACGTGTCGCAGAGTTCCCGCCCGAGCGCGCCGCGAAGATCTGTGACGTTCCGGCCGACGACATCCGCGCCGCGGCACGGTTGCTGGGCACCGCGGAACGCCTGCTGTCGACGGTGCTGCAGGGCTTCTACCAGTCCCACCAGGCGTCGGCGGCCGCCGTCCAGGTCAACAACGTGCACATCCTGCGCGGCATGCTCGGCCGACCGGGGTGCGGGGTGCTGCAGATGAACGGTCAGCCCACCGCCGAAAACACCCGCGAGTGCGGCGCCGACGGCGACCTGGCCGGCTTCCGAAACTGGTCGAATGACAACCACATCGGCGAATTGGCGCGGTTGTGGAACGTCGAGACGACCCAGATTCCGCACTATGCACCGCCGACGCACGCGATGCAGATGTTCCGGTACGCCGAGCAGGGCACGCTGCGCTTCCTCTGGATCAGCGCGACGAATCCGGCGGTCTCACTACCCGAGTTGCGCCGCATCCGCAGCATCCTGAGCCAGCGAGGCCTCTTCGTCGTTGTGCAGGATATCTTCCCCACGGAGACAACCGAACTCGCCGATGTCGTGCTGCCGGCTGCCGCATGGGCGGAGAAGACCGGTACGTTCACCAACACCGACCGGACCGTGCACCTGTCGGAGAAGGCGGTCGACCCGCCCGGCGTGGCCCGACCCGATCTCGACATCTTCCTGGACTACGCGCGCCGCATGGATTTCCGCGACCGCAACGGAGATCCGCTGCCGTCCTGGACTGATCCGGAGTCGGCGTTCGCCGCATGGCAGCGCTGCAGCGCCGGGCGCCCGTGCGACTACACCGGGCTGAGCTACGACAAGCTGCGCGGTGGCAGCGGAATCCAATGGCCCTGCAACGCCGAGCATCCCGACGGCACCGAACGCCTCTACGCCGACGGGCAATTCTGGGCGGCACCCGACTACTGCGAGGCTTACGGCAAGGACCTGATCACCGGCGCACCGCTGGAGCCGACCGAGTACCGGGCCATGAACCCCGATGGCAAGGCGATCATCAAGGCGGCCGAATACCTTCCGGCGCACGAGGTTCCGAGCGATGATTATCCGTTCGCGTTGATCACCGGCCGGACGGTGTATCAATTCCACACCCGGACCAAGACCGGGCGCGTCCCCGAGCTGGCCGCGGCGGCGCCGGAGGTGTGGGTCGAGATGGCCGAGTCCGACGCTCTACGGCTCGACGTCCGCGAGGGCGACCTCGCCGAAATCGAGACACCGCGCGGGCGGGTCCGGGCCAAGGCGCGCGTCACCGGCATCCGTGCGGGCGTGCTGTTCCTGCCGTTCCACTACGGCTATTGGGACGTCGACGCGAACGAGCACGACCGGGCCGCCAACGAGCTGACGCTCACGGACTGGGACCCGGTGTCCAAACAACCGATCTTCAAGACCGCGGCGGCCCGGTTTGCCGTCGTGCCGACCGGAGCGGAGTCACCATGAAACTCGGCCTGGCGTTGCGCGAATTGCACCGCTCCGAACTGCGGCTGGCCCGCTCGTTGGACGCGATCGCCGCGCGCCACCACGACGACCACGGCATCTACCACGTCGCGATGGACCTGACCGTCTGGTCGCGCGAACACGTCGACCTGATCGCGCAAATCGGGCGGAACTACGGCGTCCGGTTACGCGCACGTCCGCGGACCAAGGCCGTCACCGAGGTGGCCCAGCAGTGGTTCAGCGACCGCCTCGGCCGCCGACCCGAGCCCGCCCTGCTGTTGCTGGCGGACCTGAGGCGGCTGCACCGGTTGGCGGCGGGCGTCTCGCTCGATTGGGAGCTGCTGGCCCAGGGCGCCCAGGCGGCCAAGGACGAGAGGCTGCTCGAGCTGACCCAGCGCTGCCATCCGCAAGCCCTGCGGCAGATGCGGTGGGCCAACGCGATGCTCAAGGAGCTGTCGCCGCAGGCGCTGGCCAACTAGCGGGCTTGACGGGTTGATTGCACGCACCTGATGCGGGCGATCAACCCGCTAAGCACCGCGACGTCGGGTTTCGAGGAACCGCCTACCCTGAATCGGGTGGAATCCCCCGAACTCGTCGCCCTGCTGCGGGGCCGCCGGATCGCCGTGCTCACCGGGGCGGGGATGTCCACCGACTCCGGGATCCCGGACTACCGCGGCCCGGACTCGCCGCCGAGCAATCCCATGACGATCCGCCAGTTCACCTCCGACCCCGTGTTCCGGCAGCGGTACTGGGCGCGCAACCACCTCGGCTGGCGCCATATGGACGCCACGCTGCCCAACGCGGGTCATCGCGCCCTCGCCGCGCTCGAGGCCGCGGGCGTGGTGTCGGGGCTGGTCACGCAGAACGTCGACCTGCTGCACACGAAGGCCGGCAGCGATAACGTGGTCAACCTGCACGGCACCTATGCGCAGGTCATCTGCCTGGACTGTGCGCACACGATGAGCCGCGCCGCCCTGGCCGAGCTGCTGGAGGAGGCCAATCCGGGGTTCGCCCAGCGGGTCGCGGAGTCGGTGGGCGGCATCGCGGTCGCGCCGGACGCCGACGCCGTCGTCGGTGAGACCGGTTCGTTCCGCGTGGTCGACTGCTCCCGCTGCGGGGGCATGCTCAAACCCGACATCGTCTACTTCGGCGAAAGCGTCCCGAAAGATCGTGTGGCCGAGGCGTATTCGGTGGTCGACGCGGCCGATGCCCTGCTGGTGGCCGGGTCGTCGCTGACGGTGTACTCGGGCTACCGGTTCGTGCGCCATGCCGCGGCGGCGGGCGTGCCGATCGCGATCATCAACCGCGGCCCCACCCGCGGCGACGCGCTCGCGACGGTCAAGATCGACAACGGCTGCTCCCCCATGCTGGCGCTGCTGGCCGACGAGTTGCCCGCGGTCGCGACGTCGGCGTGACTCAGACGGCTACCAGGTCGTCGGCGTGCACGGCGGGTCGGCGCGCCTCCGGTGGCAGGTCGGACAACGACCGGCCCAACATCGTCGCCAGCTCGCCGCGGTCGTAAGCGACCACGCCGCGCGCGACCATGGTGCCGTCCTGCGTGCGCAACTCGACGACATCGCCGCCGTAGAACCGTCCCGACACCGCGGTGATGCCGGCGGGCAGCAACGAGCGCCGCTGTTTGACCACCGCGCGCACCGCGCCGTCGTCGAGCGTCAACGCGCCCGAGGCCTCGGCGGCGTAGCGCACCCAGAACCGGCGGGCCGACATCCGCTCCGGCCGCGGCGCGAACACCGTCCCGACCGACGCGTCGTCCAGCGCGGTCGCCGCATCCGAGGCGGCGGCCAACAACACCGGCACCCCGGCATCGGCGGCCAACAGCGCCGACGACAGCTTCGATGCCATTCCCCCGGTACCGAGATGGCTGGACCTGCCGGCCACCACACCGTCGAGATCTTCCGGCGCCGCGACCTCGGAGATGAAGCGCGCGTTGCCTTTTCGGGGGTCCGAGTCGTAGAGCCCATCGATGTCGGACAGCAGGATCAGCGCGTCGGCACCGACCAGATGAGCGACCAGCGCCGAGAGCCGGTCGTTGTCGCCGAACCGGATCTCGTTGGTGGCCACGGTGTCGTTCTCGTTGACAATCGCGACCGCGTGCAGCGCGCGCAGCCGGTCGAGCGTGCGCTGGGCGTTGGTGTGCTGCGCCCGCATCGAGATGTCGTGCGCGGTCAACAGCACCTGCCCGACGGTGCGGTCGTAGCGGGCGAAGGCCGCGCTCCAGGCGTTGACCAGCGCCACCTGGCCGACGCTGGCGGCGGCCTGTTTGGTGGCCAGGTCGGTGGGGCGTTTGGTCAGCCGCAGCGGTTCGATGCCCGCGGCGATGGCACCCGACGACACGATCACCACGTCGGATCCGGCCCGCATCCGGCCCTCGATGGCCTCGACCAGCACCGCGAGCCTGCTGGCGTCGAACACCCCGGTCGGTGTGGTCAGCGCGGTGGTGCCGACCTTGACGACGACGCTGCGCGCGGTGCGGACGGCTTCCCGATGCATGGAGTCCACCGGGCGCGGAGAAGCCGTCACGACTCACCGCCCGGCCGACGCCGTTCGCGCCGGGCGGCTTTGCGCTCGGCGGCGCCGACGCGTTCGGTCTGTTCCAGGCGCTGGTCGGTGCCGCGGCCGGACATCGGCACGTCCACCCCGGCGGGCGTTTGCGGCTCCCAGTCGAAGGTGACGTCGCTGATGGTGACTGCGCATCCGGGACGGGCTCCCAGCTTCAACAGCTCGTCCTCGACGCCGAGTCGCGCCAGCCGGTCACCGAGGTAGCCAACGGCCTCGTCGTTGTCGAAATCGGTTTGGGCGACCCACCGTTCGGGCCGGACGCCGTGCACGACGAAGCCGCCTTGTCCGTCGGGCTCGACGGTGAAACCGCTCTCGTCCACAGGGACGGGTCGGATGACGGGTCGGCGCGGCACCACCGGCGGTTGCGATTCGCGATAGGCCGACACCATCTCCCACAGCGCGAAGGTCAACTGGCGCAACCCCTCCCGGGTCACGGTCGACACCTCGAAAACCGGCCACCCGTACCGGCGGGCGACCTCGTCGCGGACGAACTCGGCGAGTTCGCGCGCGTCGGGCACGTCGATCTTGTTCAGCACCACCGCGCGCGGACGTTCGGCGAGGTCGCCCAGCGTCGAATCACCTTGCAACGTCGGGGTGTACGCGGCGAGCTCGGCTTCCAGCGCATCGATGTCGGAAACCGGATCGCGCCCGGGTTCCATCGTCGCGCAGTCAACGACGTGGACCAGCACGGCGCAGCGTTCGATGTGGCGCAGGAAGTCCAGGCCCAGCCCGCGCCCCTGCGAGGCGCCCGGGATGAGACCGGGCACATCGGCGACGGTGAACGTGTTCCCGCCGGCCGACACCACGCCGAGGTTGGGCGCCAGCGTCGTGAACGGATAGTCGGCGATCTTCGGTTTGGCGGCCGAGATCACCGACACCAGCGACGACTTCCCCGCGGACGGAAACCCGACCAGGCCGACGTCGGCGACGGTCTTGAGCTCCAGGGTCAGGTCGCGGACCTGCCCCTTCTCGCCGAGCAGCGCGAATCCGGGCGCCTTGCGGGCGCGCGACGCCAGCGCGGCGTTACCCAGGCCGCCGCGACCGCCCGCGGCCGCTTCGAAACGGGTGCCGGCGCCGACGAGGTCGGCGAGCACCCGGCCATCCTCGTCGAGCACGACCGTGCCGTCGGGAACCTTGACCTCGAGATCGGCGCCCGCGGCGCCGTCGCGGTTGCCGCCCGCGCCCTGCTTACCGGATGGGGCGACGACGTGCGGATGGAAGTGGAAGTCGAGCAGCGTGTGCACCTGCGGGTCGACGACCAGGACCACGCTGCCGCCGCGGCCGCCGTTACCCCCGTCGGGGCCGCCGAGCGGCTTGAATTTCTCGCGATGAACCGATGCGCAACCGTTACCGCCGTTGCCGGCCCGCGCGTGAATCACCACGCGGTCGACGAAGCGAGGCATCGGACCTTCCTTTCCGTGACGATGTGAGCTGCTGCCGGCCTCCGCCGAGAAGTCGCAGCATCACATTCGCGGCAGGAAGTCAGGCCTCCTGCGGCGCCGGTCGCACGACGCTGACGGTCTTGCGACCGCGCTTGGTGCCGAACTCGACGGCGCCGGGGGCGGTGGCGAACAGGGTGTCGTCACCACCACGGCCGACGTTGGTGCCGGGATGGAAATGGGTGCCGCGCTGGCGGACGAGGATCTCGCCGGCCTTGACGACCTGGCCGCCGAACCGCTTGACGCCGAGCCGCTGTGCGGCGGAGTCGCGACCGTTGCGCGAGCTGGAAGCGCCCTTCTTGTGTGCCATGTCTGATTCCCCTACTTGATCCCGGTGACCTTGAGGACGGTCAACTGCTGACGGTGACCCTGCCGCTTGTGGTAGCCGGTCTTGTTCTTGAACTTGTGGATGCGGATCTTGCGGCCCTTGGTGTGCTCGAGGATCTCGCCGGTGACGGCGACCTTCTCCAGCGACTTGGCGTCGGAGGTCACCTTGGACCCGTCCACGACGAGGGCCACGGGCAGCGAGACGCTGGAGCCGGGCTCGGAATCGAGCTTCTCGACCTTCACCACGTCGCCGACCGCGACTTTGTACTGCTTGCCGCCGGTCTTGACGATTGCGTACGTGGCCATCGTGCTGCTACTCCTACGTCGTTCACTGGGCGCGCGCGATTTGCCGCTGCGCTGGTCTGGGTTTCCGGATCTCGGAGTGTCGCCGACTCCCCTTGAACCAGAGCGTGGCGACAACTGCTCAAGGCTACTTGAGGCGCCGCATGAGGGTCAAATCACCGCAGGTCACGGCTCGTCGGGCCCCGGCCACCAGGTCAGTCCTCCTGGCTCGGGGGTCCGGCGGGTCGAGCCGCGGCGCGGCGCCGGTGCCGCCCTGAAGACCTGACCGCTGCGGGCGCCACCCCGTTGGCGTCGTACCGCCCGGAGCCGTCGTCCTCGGAGTCGTCCTCGTCCTCGGAGTCGTCGTCCGACTCGTCGTCCGAATCGTCTTCCGAATCGTCGGCGCCGATGACCTCGATGTCGTCATCGATGTCGTCTTCGTCGTCGTCGGAGTCCAGGTCGATCTCATCCTCGTCGGAGTCGTCCTCGTCGGAGTCGTCGGACTCGTCGAAGTCCTCGTCCTCGAGGTCCTCGATGTCGTCCTCGCCGGACTCGATCACCGCGGTGCGGATGGCGCCCGAAATGGCTTCGGCGTCGGTCTCGGCGACCTCCTCGGGCTTCTGCTCCCGGGTCTCGTCGCCGCTGTCCTCGTCGTCGGCCTCGTGCCGGCCGTTGGCGGCCGCCATCGCCTTGAACATCGGATGCTCGCCGGCCGGATGCGGCGGGACCTTGGCCACGGCGAGGTCATCGGACTTGCCGCCGCGCTTACCGCGCTTACCGCGCCGACCGCCGCCTTCGGACTTGCGTCCGCTGCTCGACGTCGAATCGACCGGATCGCCGTGCAGCACGATCCCCCGCCCGGCGCAGTGCGTGCACGCCGTCGAGAAGGCCTCGACCAGGCCGGTGCCCAGGCGCTTGCGGGTCAGCTGCACCAGCCCCAGCGAGGTGACCTCGGAGACCTGATGGCGGGTCCGGTCGCGGGCCAACGCCTCGGTCAGCCGCCGCAACACCAGGTCGCGGTTCGACTCGAGCACCATGTCGATGAAGTCGATCACCACGATGCCGCCGATGTCGCGCAGCCGTAGCTGGCGCACGATCTCCTCGGCCGCCTCGAGGTTGTTGCGCGTGACGGTCTGCTCGAGGTTGCCGCCGGACCCGGTGAACTTGCCGGTGTTGACGTCGATGACGGTCATGGCCTCGGTGCGGTCGATCACGAGCGTGCCACCGGACGGCAGCCACACCTTGCGGTCCATCGCCTTGGTCAGCTGCTCGTCGATGCGGTGCACCGCGAACACGTCCGGACCGTCGGGAGAGACCGGCTCGTACTTCGTCAACCGTGGAAGCAGTTCCGGGGCAACCGAATTGACGTATCCGGTGATGGTGTTCCAGGCGTCGTCGCCGGAGACGGTCAGCCCGGTGAAGTCCTCGTTGAACAGGTCGCGGATCACCTTGACCAGCACGTCGGGCTCTTCGTAGAGCGCGACGGCCGCACCGGCCTTCTTCTCGGTGATCTCGGCGGCCTTGGCCTCGATCTCGGTCCAGCGCTTGGCCAGGCGTTCGACATCGTTGCGGATGTCCTCTTCTTTGACGCCCTCCGACGCCGTGCGGATGATCACCCCGGCGTCGGCCGGCACCACCTCACGCAGGATCTCCTTGAGGCGCTGGCGTTCGGTGTCGGGCAGTTTGCGGCTGATACCGGTCGACGACGCCCCCGGCACGTAGACCAGGTAGCGGCCCGCCAGCGACACCTGCGTGGTCAATCGGGCGCCCTTGTGCCCGACGGGGTCCTTGCTGACCTGCACGACGACGTAGTCACCGGGCTTGAGGGCCTGCTCGATCTTGCGGTTCTGCCCGCCCAGACCGGCCGCTTCCCAGTTCACCTCGCCGGCGTAGAGCACACCGTTGCGCCCGCGGCCGATGTCGACGAAGGCCGCCTCCATCGAGGGCAGCACGTTCTGGACGATGCCGAGGTAGATGTTGCCGACCAGCGAGGCCGACGCGGCCGAGGTGACGAAATGCTCCACGACGACGCCGTCCTCGAGCACGGCGATCTGGGTGTAGCGGGCGCCCTCGTGCGGGGGCTCGGTGCGGACCTTGTCGCGCACGACCATCATCCGCTCGACGGCTTCCCGCCGGGCCAGGAACTCGGCCTCGCTCAGGATCGGCGGACGGCGCCGGCCGGCATCGCGGCCGTCGCGCCTGCGTTGCCGTTTGGCCTCGAGGCGGGTCGAACCGCTGATGCCCTGGATCTCGCCGTCGCCGCCGGAGGACTTGTCGCCCCGGTTCGCCTTTCGCGGTTCGCGCTCGTGCACGACGGTGTTCGGGGGGTCGTCGGGCGACGTTCCCGCGTCGCTGTCGTCCCCCGAACCGGACTTGCGGCGACGGCGGCGGCGCCGGCGGCGGGTCGCCCCCTCGGTGCCGGAGCTCTCGTCGTCGCCGTTGTCCTCGTCGGAGTCGTCCGAGTCGTCGCCGTCTTGGTCGGAACCCGAAGATCCGTTCTGGTTGGCGTCGCCGTCGGACTCGCCGTCGTCGCCGTTCTGCTCACCGCGGCCGCGGCCCCGGCCACGCCTGCCGCGGCGGCGACGGCGACCGGAGGGCCGTTCGGACTGGTCGTCTTCGCCGTCCTGACCGTCATCGTCGTCGTCGTCATCATCATCGTCGTCATCGGCGTCGGCGTCGTAGTCGAACCGGACCGGTTGCGGCGCCACGAACAGCGGCATGTACTCGGCGCGCTGCGGGGCTTCCTCCGCGGGCGTCTCCAAGATCAGCCGGGACTCCGGCTCGTCGCCGTCGCCGCCGCCGTCGCCGGACTCGGTCCCGGCCGCGGGTTCGGCCGCCGGTTCGGGCGTCTGCGCCTCGGAGGCTTCCGCCGCCGCGCCGTCGGCCAGCGCTTCACGCACCCGCTGCGCCTCGTCCTCCTCGACGGTGGATTCGACGGTCCGGACGCGACCGTCGAGTTCGGTCAGCGCTTCGAGCACCCGCTCGGCGGTGGTGCCGAGCACCTGGGCGAGCGAATCGACTCTCAACGTCTCCTGCGCGGAGTCCTGCGCTTCTCGCGTGTCTTCGGAAAGGTCTTCGGTTGGGGCATCTTCGGCCACGTAGTCTCCTTAAGCCCCCGGGCGCGTCGTGTCTGACGCGGCCACGCGAGGGCTTCCGCTATGGACCCGGGTAGCTTTCGCCCGAGCTTGTTGTGGTCTCGCTCCGAGCGGTCCACAGGGGACCATCCCGGTGCCGGTCTGAATGATGGCTGGACGGTCGGCGCCGCATCACGCGTGGCGATGGTCGCGCACGTCTAAGTCTTCATTCGGGCTTCCGACCCCGGTTTGGCGGCCGGCAACCCGACACGAGTATCCCACATCACGAGGCCCCGCCCGACCAGGCTGGGCGAGACCGGTCGCGAAACCCGCTACTTGCTGGGAAACCAGAGATCGATCTCGCGCGCGGCGGACTCCGGGGAGTCCGAGCCGTGAACGAGGTTGTCCTGGGTGATCAGGGCCAGGTCCCCGCGGATGGTGCCCGGGGTCGCCTTCTCCACGGGATCGGTGCCGCCCGCGATCTGCCGGAACGCGGCGATGGCCCGCGGGCCCTCCACGATCGCGGCCACGACCGGGCCCGAGGTGATGAACGCGAGCAGCGATTCGAAGAACGGCTTGCCGTCGTGCTCGGCGTAGTGCTTGCGGGCCAGCTCATCGCTGACGTTCACCAGTTCCAGGGCCGCGATGGTCAAACCTTTGCGTTCGATCCGGCTCAGGATCTCGCCGACTAGACGCCGCTTGACGCCGTCGGGCTTGATCAACACGAGGGTGCGTTCAATCGGCTCAGTCACGGCGCACAGAATAGCCGCCGAGGCCGGCTACTCCGGCGGACGCTGCTGACCAGGCAGAAGTCCGCGCTTCTGCCTGCGGAGGACCTCGGCGCGCAGATAGGCGATGAGCAGCCACACGATCAGGAAGATGACGCCGACGAAGGCGATCGCCAGGTCCAGGGCAACGCCCGCGATCAGGACCACCTGGATGCCGACGTTGACCCAGATCGCCCACGGTTTGCCCTGCGCACCGGCCAGGAGCACCAGCACCACCGCCATGCCGATCAGGAAGCCGCCGGTGGCCGCGGTCAACCCGCCGCCGATGTTGGCCACCACCGGCAGCGCCAGCAGCACGACGATGGCTTCCAGGATCAGCGTGCCCGCCATCACCCCGCGGAAGCTCTTCCAGGGATCGGGCTGCTGCGTGGGCGCCGGTTCGGTCATTGCGGATCCTTTCCGAACAGCGTGCGCGCGGCCCCCGCGGTGACGACGGATCCGGTGATCACGATGCCGGCGCCGCCGAGCAGCTCGCCCTCGGCGGCGGACTCCTCGACGATCGCAGTGGCGGTCTCGATCGCGTCGGGCAGCGTGGCGGCCGTGACCACGCGTTCGGGGCCGAACCTCTGCTCGGCCAGCAACGCCAGCGCCTCGACGTCGAGGGCGCGCGGCGAGCCGTTGTGGGTGACGACGATCTGGTCGAACACCGGTTCCAGCGCGGTGAGGATGCCGTCGACGTCCTTGTCGCCCATTACGGATACGACGCCGACCAGGTAGCGGAAATCGAACTCCTCCCGCAGGGCCTGCGCCAGCGCCGTGGCGCCCGCAGGGTTGTGGGCAGCGTCGATGAAAACCGTTGGCGCACTGCGCATTCTCTCCAGACGCCCGGGGCTCGTCACCGCGGCGAAGCCCGCCCGCACCGCGTCGACGTCGAGCTGGCGCTGCGCCCCGGCACCGAAGAACGCCTCGCCGGCGGCCAGTGCCAGCGCGGCGTTGTGCGCCTGGTGTTCGCCGTGCAGCGGCAGGAAGATCTCGGAGTAGAGACCGCCGAGCCCTTGCAGCTCCAGCAACTGCCCACCGACCGCGACCTGCCTGCCGAGCACCGCGAACTCGGAGTCCTCACGCGCGACGGCGGCGTCGGCGCGCACGGTCTGCGCCAGCAGCGCTTCCATCGCCTCGGGCGCCTGCCTGCCGATGATCGCGACCGTGTCGGTCGGGACGAGGTCCTCTTCCTGTTTGCCGATGATCCCGGCCTTCTCGGCGGCGATCTCGGCCAGCGTGTCCCCGAGATACTCGGCGTGGTCCACCCCGATCGGGGTGATCACCGTGACGGGGGCGTTCACGACGTTGGTGGCGTCCCAGCGCCCGCCGAGGCCGACCTCGACGACGGCGACGTCGATCGGCGCATCGGCGAAAGCGGCGAACGCCATCGCGGTCACCACCTCGAACTTGCTCAGGCGCGGGCCAGCCTTTCCGAGAACGCCAGCCTCGGACTGCTGATCGACCAGTTGCACGAACGGCTCGATCTCGCGATAGGTGTCGACGTAGGTCGCGGGGCTGATCGGCTTTCCGTCGATCGAGATGCGCTCCACCGCCGATTGCAGGTGCGGGCTGGTGGTGCGGCCGGTACGGCGATGCAACGCGGTCAGCAGGGCGTCGATCATCCGCGCTACCGACGTCTTGCCGTTGGTGCCGGCGACGTGGATCGACGGGTAGCCGCGCTGCGGCGAACCGAGCAGCTCGAGCAGCGCCGAGATGCGCGCTGTGCTGGGTTCGAGTTTCGTTTCGGGCCAACGCTGGTCGAGCAGGTGCTCGACCTGCAGGAGCGCCGCGATCTCGTCCGGCGACGGCTCGGGTTCCGGAAGCGGCCGGTCCTCCGGCCCCGGGTCGGTCATCGAAGCGCGGCCAACCTTGCGGTGATGCGGTCGACTTCCTCCTGCGCGACCTGTTGGCGTCCGCGAATCTTGTCGACCACCTCGGCGGGTGCCTTGGCCAGGAACGCCTCGTTTCCGAGTTTGCCTGTGGTGCTGGACAGTTCCTTCTGCGCGGCCGCGAGGTCCTTCTCGAGCCTGCGCCGCTCTGCGGCCACGTCCACGGTGCCTGAGGTGTCGACCTCGACGGTCACGGTGCCGCGCGACAGCCGCACCTCGATCGCCGCGGTCGGGGCGAAACCGTCCTCGTCGGCGGTCAGCCAGGCCAGGGACCGGACCGCGGGCACCTGTGATTGCAGATCGGCCCCCGCGATGTCCGACAGCCGCGCGGGCACCTTCTGCCGGTCGTTGAGTCCCTGATCGCTGCGGAAGCGGCGCACCTCGGTGACGAGCTTCTGCATGTCCGCGACCCGTTGCGCGGCAACCGGATCGAGCTCGAAGCCCGACGGCGTCGGCCAATCGGCGATCACCAGCGACTCCATCTTTCCCGTCGCTTCGCTCGCCCCGGCCCGCGCGGTCAGGGTCTTCCACAACACCTCGGTGACGAACGGCATCACCGGATGCAACAGCTTGAGAAGCGTGTCGAGCACCGCGGCGAGCACGGCCGTCGTATGTGTGATCCCCTCGGCCAGCTGAACCTTGGCCAGCTCGACATACCAGTCGCAGAACTCGTCCCAGGCGAAGTGGTACAGCGACTCGCATGCGCGGCTGAACTCGTAGGCGTCGAACGCCGAATCCACCTCGGCGCGAACCTGTTCCATCCGCCCGAGGATCCAGCGGTCGGCGTCGGTGAGTTCGGAGACGTCCGGCAGCGGTGCGGGCGCGGCGCCGTTCATCAACGCGAAGCGGGTGGCGTTGAACAGCTTGGTGGCGAAGTTGCGGGAGGCGCGGGCATGATCCTCGCCGATGGACAGGTCGCCGCCGGGGCTGGCACCGCGCGCCAGCGTGAACCGCAACGCGTCGGCACCGAAGATCTCCACCCAGTCCAGCGGGTCGATCCCGTTGCCGCGCGACTTGCTCATCTTGCGGCCGTGCTCGTCGCGAATCAGCCCGTGCAGGAACACGTTCTGGAACGGCACCTGGGGGCCCCGCTGACCGTCGAGGGTGATCGCGGGATCGTCGGCGACAAACGTGCCGAACATCATCATCCGCGCCACCCAGAAGAACAGGATGTCGTAGCCGGTGACCAGCACGGTGGTCGGATAGAACTTGGCGAGGTCGGCGGTGTGGTCGGGCCAACCCATGGTCGAAAACGGCCACAGCGCCGAGCTGAACCAGGTGTCGAGCACGTCGGGGTCCTGCTCCCAGCCCTCGGGCGGTGTCTCGTCGGGACCGACGCAGACCGTCTCACCGTTGGGGCCGTGCCAGATCGGGATGCGATGACCCCACCACAGCTGCCGCGAGATGCACCAGTCGTGCATGTTTTCCACCCACGCGAACCAGCGCGGTTCCAGGCTCGGCGGATGAATCACGGTGTTGCCGTTGCGAACCGCGTCGCCGGCGGCCTTGGCCAGCGACTCGACCTTGACCCACCACTGCAGTGAGAGCCTCGGTTCGATCGGCTCACCGCTGCGCTCGGAGTGCCCGACGCTGTGCACGTAGGGGCGCTTCTCGGCGACGACGCGGCCTTCGCGGGCCAGCGCCTCGCGCACCTTGACCCGGGCCCCGAAGCGGTCCATGCCGTCGAATTCCGTTCCGGTGTCGGCGATTCGCCCCTTGGTGTCCATGATCGACGGCATCGGCAGCCGGTGGCGCAGGCCGATCTCGAAGTCGTTCGGGTCGTGCGCGGGGGTGACTTTGACCGCGCCGGTCCCGAACTCGGGGTCGACGTGCTCGTCGGCGACGATCACGATCTCGCGGTCGACGAAGGGGTGCGACAACGTCTTGCCGACCAGGTCGCGGTAGCGCTCGTCGTCCGGGTGCACGGCGATCGCCGTATCGCCGAGCATCGTCTCGACACGGGTGGTGGCGACCACGATGTGCGGTTCGTCGTCGTCGAGCGAGCCGTACCGGAACGACACCAGCTCACCCTCGATGTCCTCGTATTTGACCTCGAGGTCGGAGATGGCGGTCTCGAGCACCGGCGACCAGTTGACCAGCCGCTCGGCCTGATAGATCAGCCCGGCGTCGTAGAGCCGCTTGAAGATCGTGCGCACCGCGCGGGACAGGCCCTCGTCCATGGTGAAGCGGTCGCGGCTCCAGTCCACGCCGTCGCCGAGGCGGCGCATCTGCGCGCCGATGGTGCCCCCGGACTCCCGCTTCCAGTCCCAGACCTTGTCGATGAACAGGTCCCGGCCGAAGTCTTCCTTGGTCTTGCCGTCGACGGCGAGCTGCTTCTCGACCACCGACTGGGTCGCGATGCCGGCGTGGTCCATGCCCGGCAGCCACAGCACCTCGAAGCCCTGCATCCGCTTGCGGCGGGTCAGCGCATCCATCAGCGTGTGGTCCAGCGCGTGACCCATGTGCAGGTTGCCGGTGACGTTCGGCGGGGGCAGCACGATCGAATAGGCGGGCTTGCCGCTGTTCGCGTCAGCGGTGAAGTAGCCGGCCTCGACCCAGCCCTCGTAGATGTCGCTCTCCACCGCGCCCGGGTCCCAGGACTTGGGCAGGGCTTCGGCAGAAGATTGGGGGCTGGCGGTCACCCCGCAATTCTAGGAACGCGGAACGGCCCGTCGCTAACTGCCCCGAAACGTGGCTGAACAGGACCGTTTCCGCTGCGTCACCGATGTGACGTGCGCTACCCCGTCAGGCGCTCGGTCGTCAGTGTCACGCCCTCGGCGGCCGGGAGTCGGTCGAGCAACGCGTCCCCCATCGCCGCGGCGGGAGTGAGCACCCCACGAAGGCCGGAGAGCTTGTCCCGGTCCAGCGCCAGGGCCAGCGCGCTCTCCCCCAACAGGACCGACGTCGCCTTGTAGCCGGGGTCGCCCTTCTGCGACATGACGGCGCGATACCGGGCGCCCGTGGTGGTCGTGGCGTACGTCTCGATGTCGTAGAAGCCGTTCTCCCGGACCTGTTCGCTCGGGCCGGTGCCCGGCTTCGGCAGGACGCGCTCGACCACCTTCGTCGGCACCCGGTGAAAGAAGCGCGTCCCCAGCGCCATCGTCGCGGCGTTGCCCGCCGCAGACAGCGCCGACGTGACGGGTGCGAGCGCCGACTTGCCCATGCTCATCTGCTCGCCGTACTCCAGCCGGCGGCCATAGGCGTAGTCGAGTAATGCGTTGCTGCGCCGCACGATTCGGGTGTTGACGGCGGCCATCACGAACGGTCCGACCCAGTGACCACTCAGTTCCGGAGCGATCTCGCCGCCCCTGCGCCACCGCAGGTCCGGCTGGCCGCCGAGTTCGGGTTCGGCGGCGCGGTCCTGGCTCAGTGTGTAGGGGTCGTTCATCAGCCGCCGGGACTCCTCGTTGCTGGACGCCTCCCGGATCACCTCGATCAGCGACGCGGCGGTTCCGCCCGAAACGCCTCCCCTGAAGGCGCGCACCACCAGATTGGTGTCGGTGAGCTCACCCGCCCCGTCCCGCTGCGCCCGCCGGTACAGCGCGAAGACCGTGAGATCCGATGGGATGCAGTCGAATCCGCATGCATGCACGATGCGTGCACCGTTCGCGGCGGCCTGCTCGTGGTAGCGGTCGATGCTCTCGCGCATGAACAGCGGTTCGCCGGTCAGATCCGCGTAGTCGGTGCCCGCGGCCGCACACGCCGCGACCAAGGGCAGGCCGTAGCGGGCGTAGGGCCCCACCGTCGTCACCACCACGCGGGTGCGCGCGGCCATCTCGTTCAGCGTCGACGGCTGTGACGCGTCGGCCGTGATCAACGGCCACGAACCGGCGCCGGCGCCCAACGAATCCCGCACCGCGAGCAACTTGTCGGGCGATCGGCCGGCGAGCGCGATTCGGGCCCCCGATGCCGTTCTGGCCAGGTACTCGGCGGTCAATCTCCCGACGAACCCGGTGGCTCCGTACAAGACGATGTCGAATTCCCGCTCAAATTCCGAATGTCGCCGACCGTCCGGCTCCGGTGCGCTCATGGTCGCGACGCTACCCGAGCGTCTCGGGCACCTCGTCGTCCTCACCGAGCACGTGCCGGGCCAGGAACCCCGTCACCACCTGGTACCAGATCTTGGCGTGCTGCGGGGTGAGCACCCAGTGGTTCTCCGACGGGAAGTACAGGAATCGGTGCGGGCTGTCACCGTCGGCGTCGGCGGGCAGCGCGGAATGCGTGAGCAGCTCGTACCACAGCCTCAGCGCCTGGCCGATCGGCACGCGGTAGTCCTTGTCACCGTGGATGACCAGCATCGGCGTGCGGATCCGGTCGACGTGGTGGTGGGGCGAGTTCGCCCGCGCCATGTCCCGCGTCATCTCGCGCAACCAGTAATACGACGAGTCGGTGGTGGCGCCGAACTGATCGAGCGCCCAGAGGCTGGCGTGGGTGACGATCGCGTCGAACCTGTCGGTGTGGCCCGCGACCCAGTTGGCCATGTAGCCGCCGAACGATCCGCCCATCGCCGCCGTGCGCGATGCGTCGACGCGGGGATGTGCACACGCCGCGTCGGTGATGGCCATCAGGTCGTCGTAGGGGGCGCCGCCCCACGCGCCCCAACCGCGGGCGATGAAGTCCTGCCCGTAACCGGTGGACAGGCCCGGATCCGGCAGCAGCACGGCGTAGCCCCGCGCCACCAGCAACCACGGATTCCACCGCCACGACCAGACGTTCCAGCTGCTCAGCGGGCCACCGTGAATCCACAGCAGCAGCGGTGCCTCGCCGTCGCCGGCCGGCAGCGCCAGCCACGAGCGGACCCGGGTGCCGTCGTCGGTCGTCGTCTCGAGTTCGGTCAGCGTGCCCGGCAGGGGCGGCAACTCGGCACAGGGCAGTTCGGTGACCGCGCCGTCGGGGTCGATGCGCACCGGGTGTGGCGGCGCGGCGTAGGAACTCCGCAACGCGAACAGCACACCGTCGGGCGCGGCCGCCACGTCGGAGTAGCAGTGGTCGTCGAACGTCAGCTGAGTCACCGCACCGTCGGCGACGTCGACGCGGAACACCGGTGCCCGGCCGTCCTGGTCGGCGGTGACGATCACCGCCGAGCCGTCCCGCAGCCACGTCACCGAGGCGGGCCACCGGTCCCAGTCGGCCGCGAGCAGCGCCGGTCCTTCGCCGAACCGGATGCGCCCCAACGTGATGCGCGGCGCGATGTCGGGTGTCGAGTACGTCTCGCGCAGGTAGGCCACCGTCGTACCGTCCGGTGAGATGGCCGGACTCCACACGTCGGCGTCGGGATCCTCGACGAGCACCGTGCGCTCGCCGCTGTCGAGATCGATCCGCATCAGCACCGAGTGCCGGGACGCACCGGGCGCCGGACGCTGCCAGGTGGTGACCAGGAACCGGCCGTCGGAACTGATGTCGAAGTCGGAGTCGCGCAGTGCCCCGCCCGGCGCGGCGGTCAGGTCGCGAACGTCGTCGCCGCGCGCAGAGTCGGCGGCCAGGTCGACGCCGAGCAGGTGCGGCTCGGCGGGGCCGAGGTCGGAGTCCCAATGCCGGATCGGGTAGCCGGTGTGCAGGATCGCGGTGATCTTGTTGTCCTTGCGCAGGGCTCTGATCCGGCGGTCGTCGTCGACGGTCCGCGCCGAGGGCATCAGCGGTGAGCGCACCACCGCGATGTCGGCCTCGCGGGCGGGGCGCACCGCCTCCACGCCGCCGGGGAGCGTCAGTTGCTGCACCGCCTCGCCGCCGACCGCAGGCAGCCGCCACAGTGCGGCGGGCGGTTTGTCGTCGTCGGGGGTCGGGCGCACGGCCACGAACAGCAGATCGCCGTCGGCAGCGAAGGCCGGCGCCGACTCCCCCTTGGTTCCGCGCGTCAGCCGGCGCGCCGGGCGCGCACCGGTGGGGTCGATCTCCCATACCGCGCTGACGTATTCGGTTCTCTTGTCGTCGAGTTCGGCGACCGTGGTGACCAGCCGCGTCCCATCCGGCGAGAGCGCCAACCCCGAGACGCGGGGCAGCGCGACGTATTCGTCGAGGTCGTCGAAGGGGGTCGCGGACATGCCCCGTTCGTAGCACACCGGCCTTCGGCTTTCCGTGCGGCGAGACGCACCCGGCGCGTTAGGTTCGACGCATGCCGAAGCGGATCGTGGTGATCGGGGCGGGCATCGCCGGATTGGCGTCCGCGGTCGCGCTGCAGCAACGCGGGCATGACATCACGCTCGTCGAGGAGCGCACCGACACGTCGTCGGGCGCGGGCATCAGCATCTGGCCGAACGCACTGGCCGCGCTCGACGACATCGGCCTCGGCGACGCGGTGCGTCAGGGTGGCGGGCGGATCACCGCGGGCGCTGCGCGCTGGCGCGACGGGAGCTGGCTGCGGCGCCCAGAAGCACAACTCATCGTCAAGAGCCTCGGCGAACCCCTCGTGGTGATTCGGCGTTCGGCGCTGACGTCGATCCTGGCCGCGGCGCTCGCGGACGGCACCTTGCGGGCCGGAGTCGCGGCCGAGGCGCTGGCGGTGACCGGTGACGGCGTCCGGGTCCGGCTGGCCGACAACGCGGTGCTGGACGCCGAGGCCGTCGTCGGCGCCGACGGCACCCATTCGATGGTCGCCCGCTATCTCAACGGCCCCCTGCGCAACCGCTACGTCGGCTACACCGCATGGCGCGGGGTGGCGCACTGCCGGATCGACCCTGAACTGGCCGGCGAGACGCTCGGGCCTGCGGTCGAATTCGGTCACGTGCCGTTGGGCGCCGACGACACGTACTGGTTCGCCACCGAACGCGTGCCGGAGGCGACGACGGCGCCACAGGGCGAGTTGGCCTATCTGCGGAAGCGATTCGCGTCCTGGGCCCAGCCCGTCCCCGAGATTCTGGCCTCCACGGACCCCGCCGTCGTTCTGCGCAACGACCTCTACGACCGCGAGGAGGCGCGGCAGTGGGCCCGGGGTCCGGTCGTGTTGGTCGGCGACGCCGCCCACCCGATGCGCCCGCACCTCGGACAGGGCGGCTGCCAAGGGCTGGAGGACGCCGCGATCCTGGCCAGGTTCCTCGACGCCGACGGTGACGCCGCCGCGGCGTTCGCGCGGTTCGCGGCCTACCGCCGTCCGCGGGTCCGCTCGCTGGTGCGCGAATCCCGCTTCATCGGCCGCGTCATGAACCTTCCGCCCGCGCTCAGCACGCTCGCCAGCCGCGCGACGGTGCTGGGGCCCGATGCGCTGGTGGCCCGCCATCTGGCCTCGGTGGCGGCACGGTCGGCGTTCAAGCCGCCGACCGACCGCGACCTGTCCGCGGCGTGAGCATGCGGCTGGGCCCCTTGGTCGTCGACGCCGCCGACCCGCAGGCGCTGTCGGACTTCTGGGCCGCCGTCCTCGGCGCCGAGGCCCGCCGCCGGCTGCTGGTCTTCCGGGCGCAGGACCGCCCGAAGACGGTGAAGAACCGCGTCCACCTGGACCTCTACGTCCGCGACACCGCTCCGCTGGTCGGCTTCGGCGCCCGTGTCCTTGCCGAGCACACCGGGTGGACGACGCTCGCCGACATCGAGGGCAACGAATTCTGCGCCTTTCCCGCCGACCAGCACGACCTCGACCAGCCCGCGAAGGCGTTCGCGGTCTGCACGGACAGCGACCGGCCCGAGGAGCTCGCCGCCTGGTGGGCGCCGCGGGTGGGAGCCGAGGTGCGCGACGGCCCCGATGGAACGCCGCGCTGGCTCTACGCGGCGGCCGGCTGGGAGGACCTGATCTGGAAGTTCGTCCGCGTCGACGACGCGCGC
Organism: Mycolicibacterium malmesburyense; assembly: GCF_001050015.1. The sequence continues at coordinate 63,531 of NZ_CVTB01000077.1, read as the reverse complement.
GTCGTCCCGAACCGCTGGCGGTGGAGCGTCGACTCCGCCGACCACGGGCTCATCGACCCGCAGGGCAACGAGGTCAGCGTGCTCCCGCGATCGTCCCGATCGGCTTGAGCAGCGCCGTGCACATCTGACGCGGATTGACGAAGCCGAACAGGCCGCTGGACGGCATCGACGCGCACCCGGTCGCCGAGGCGGGCACGGTCCGGGTGGGCGCGGAGGGAGCCGACGGGGTGGTCCACACGGCCGGCGTCGCCCCGCGGGGGCCGCACTTCGGCCAGGCTTTGATGCCCTGGGTGCGCAGGACGTTCTCCGCGACGCGGATCTGCTCGGCGCGCGATGCCCTCGCCGGGTTTCCCACTCCGCCGTTGGCGGTCCAGGTTGCCTGCTTGAACTGCAGGCCGCCGTAGTGGCCGTTGCCGGTGTTGGTGGCCCAGTTGCCACCGGATTCGCATTCGGCGATGGCGTCCCAGTTCACCGAGTCGGCGTTGGCGGTGGCCAGTGACGATTCCGACAGCGCCATCGGCACCATCGCGAGCGCTCCGGAGAACGCTGCGGTCAACAAGCCCTTCGTGACTGCGCTACGAACGTTCATCTCTGCGGTCCTTCCCCGACCGTTTTTCACAAGGCCCGCATCCGAGAACCCCTCGATCTCCGCTGCGGTTATCCGGTCTGTCGAGTGATGAACCTCACCTGTTACGCAAGGGTCGAAAGTTTTATTCGTTACTTAATTGGCGTAAGAGCCTTCTGAGAAAGAAGGGGCGGCGCCGGGATCACCCCGGCGCCGCCCCTCTGACGACGAAACGCGTGCTTAGCCGTTGCCGCCGCAGCTCGGCCACGCGCCGATGCCCTGCGACTGCAGCACGTTCTCGGCGACGCGGATCTGCTCCTCACGGCTGGCGTTGTGGGGAGAACCGCTACCACCGTTCGACTTCCAGGTGCCCATGGTGAACTGCAGGCCGCCGTAGTAGCCGTTACCGGTGTTGATGGACCAGTTACCGCCCGACTCGCACGCTGCGATGGCGTCCCAGTCCACGCTGTCCGCATTGGCAGTGCCGGTCGCCATCGCCATGGGCGCCAACGCGAGCGCACCGGCAAAGGTCGCCAGGCCAAATGTCTTGCGGATGTTCTTCAACTTCTATCCTTTCGCCACGCGCGCACCAACACACACCCGCGCCAGAGCGCACGGGGTGGGCAAGCCTGTCGGCCAGGCCGGGAGTTGGGCCGCACCGTCTCGGTCGGGTGCGACAGCGGGAGGCCAGAAGGGCCTCGCCGGGCGTCAGCGCCGGCGGCCGCCAGAGGTCTGTGAGCCTCCTACAGCCCCACTCACACGCAGGTTCGTGGTTTTCAAATTGTTTGCTCCGGGTAGAGCCGATTTGGACCGTACAAAATCGGCTCCGCCGAAGTCATGTCGACCAAAGGCGTGTCGCGGCGAGATAACGGAACGATCACGGCGGTGATTGTGTTTCGTTATCCCAGGTCATACGCGCGTTTGACGGAGACGCCAAAACCGGCCGACGCCAAACTTTTCGTGAGTCATCTCACGGCCATTTTGTGAACTGGAACACGGGAATCCTCGTGGCGAACCTGTTCGGCCCCGCGGAACCCCGCAGTGTCGGCGAAGAAGGGCCTCGGTTTTCGGGCAAACGACTCGGGCAGGGCGGGCGTCTTCGCTGGCGCACGGAGCAGTCCGCAGGTCCAATTCCCCTGTGTGTCAACCGCTCACGACAAGGGCGACGCATGGTGGGACCGAACAGTTTCGATTCGCCGACCTCGGTACTTCGGAAATCCGTTCGGCGAGGATGCGTTTCGCGGTCGGTCGAGGCGGCCTGCCAGCCGGCAAAGACCACGAACCATCCCGAGAGGCCTTCGGAAGTCGCTTCCGCGCAATTGCGCCGGGCCGGCCGATCGCTGATCCAGGGCCTCGCACCACGAAACGGGACGCTCGAGAACCGAAATTCGGCCACCGGCGAACGAAGACACGGCCGAAAGCCCCTGCGCCTCACCACCCTTCGCGCCTTGTGAGCCGGCGCCGTGCCATTCATCGCGGGACGACCAATTCGACGGTCTGCGTCGTATATCACGCTGAAATGCACACGAATTCGCTGGCATGAATTCAAGCGGTAATCAATCGAATTGACGACAATTCACGATAGGAATTTGCTAGGCGACTTGCGCGTCGCGTATCGCGGCGAGGTCGGCCGCGGTGTTGACGTTGGTCAGCCCACGCTGCTTCGGCAGGACGATCCGCTGGGTGTCGACCCGCTCGACCAGCGCGCGCATGCTGCGCTCCCCCGCGTCCACCATTTCGGCGACGCGCTCGGCCAACGAGGTGCGGTAGATGCCCGCCAGGTAATGGTCGCGGCCGTCCCAGGGCAGCACGACATCCGCGCGAAGCCGGACCGCCGGCCCGGCCAGTTCATCGATCAGGTCGGTCGTCAACAGCGGCATGTCCACCGCGGCGACGAACGCCAGTTCGGCTCCGGCATCGGCGGCCGCCCGCAACCCCCGGCAGGTCGCCAGCAGCGGTCCCACGCCGCGTATCTCGTCGCGCAGAACCTCGGCGTCGAGCGCGGGCAACGCCTGTCCGGGTGCGGCGATGACGAACAGCGGCGCGCAGCGCGGATTGAGAATGCCCACCATTCGCTCCACGAGCGTGGCGCCTTCGTACGGCAGCGTGGCCTTGTCTCGGCCCATGCGGCGGGAAGCCCCGCCCGCCAGAATGATTCCGGCCAACGGAACGGTGGTCGTCATGACCGAGACGTTAGTCGACGGTCCAGGTGTCTTTGCCCCGAAGCAGCGACTGAAGCGCGGCCGTGTCGTGCGCCTTCTCGCTCCGGGCGGCGGCGACCTGCTGGCGAGCGGAGTCGTCGTAGGTCGGCTTGCTCACCTGACGGAAGATGCCCATCACCATGTGTTCGAGGTTCTGGTCCGACAGCCGCGACAACGCGAACGCGTAGGCCGGGTCCTCGAGATTGGCGTCGTGGACGACGATCTCGTCGGCCGAGACGTCGGCGGTCTTGGCGATCTCCAGCCCGTACCCGGACTTCACCACGCAGTACTCACCGTTGGCTCCGAACGTGACCGGCTCACCGTGGGTGAGGTTGATCAGCCGCTCCTCGGCGCCCTCCTTGCGCAGGGCGTCGAACGAACCGTCGTTGAAGATCGGGCAGTCCTGCAGGATCTCGACCAGGGCCGCGCCGCGGTGTGCGGCGGCGGCGCGCAGCACCTCGGAGAGCCCCTTGCGGTCGGAGTCCAGGGCCCGACCGACGAACGTGGCGTCGGCACCCAGCGCCAGCGACACCGGGTTGAACGGGTAGTCCAGTGAACCCATCGGGGTCGACTTGGTGACCTTGCCGACCTCCGAGGTCGGGGAGTACTGCCCCTTGGTCAGCCCGTAGATCCGGTTGTTGAACAACAGGATCGTGATGTTGATGTTGCGGCGCAGCGCATGGATCAAGTGGTTGCCGCCGATCGACAGCGCGTCGCCGTCACCGGTGACCACCCACACCGACAGGTCCTCGCGGGCCAGGGCCAGACCGGTGGCGATCGTCGGCGCGCGGCCGTGGATCGAGTGGAACCCGTAGGTCTCGAGGTAGTACGGGAAGCGACTCGAGCAGCCGATACCGCTGACGAACGCGATGTTCTCGCGGCGCAACCCCAGCTCGGGCAGGAAGTTGCGGATGGTGTTGAGGATGACGTAGTCACCGCAGCCCGGGCACCAACGGACCTCCTGATCGCTGGTGAAGTCCTTCGACTTCTGCGGCTGATCGGTCGTGGGCACCAGGCTGGTGCCCGCGGTCAATCCGAGATCTGCTCCGGCTAAGTCAGTCATTCGCGATCCGCCTTCGCTCCTCGCTCGTGTCAGTCATGCGTTCGCTCCCACACCGCTCACACCGACCTCGACGGTGGCCGCCGCCAGTCGTGCGAACTTCGCTTTGTCACTTTCCTTCTCACCGAGCGTTCCGTCCAGTGCCGCATCAATGATGCCCTCGACCTCGTCGGCCAGGAACGCCATGCCTTCCACCTTGGTCACCGACTGGACGTCGACCAGGTACTTACCCCGCAGCAGCAGCGCGAGCTGGCCCAGGTTCATCTCCGGGCACACCACGTTCGGGTACCGCCGCAGCACCTCGCCGAGGTTGGCCGGGAACGGGTTGAGGTTGCGCAGATGCGCCTGGGCGACCTTGATGCCCTTGCGGCGCGCCCGGCGGCAGGCCTCGCCGATCGGCCCGAAGCTCGAACCCCAGCCGATCATCAACAGCTCCGCGTCACCGGTCGGGTCGTCGACCTCGAGGTCGGGCACGGTGACGCCGTCGATCTTGGCCTGGCGCAGCCGGACCATCAGGTCGTGGTTCTTGGGCTCATACGAGATGTTCCCCGAGCCGTTGGCCGCCTCCAGGCCGCCGATCCGGTGCTCGAGTCCCGGCGTACCCGGAACGGCGAACTGACGCGCCAGGGTCTCCGGATCCCGCGCGTACGGCTGGAACGGCTCGCCGGACTTGGCGAACGTGTGCTCGATGGCCGGGTAGCTGCTGACGTCCGGAATCCGCCACGGCTCAGAGCCGTTGGCGATCGCACCGTCGGACAGGATGACGACCGGCGTGTGGTAGCTGACCGCGATGCGGACGGCCTCGACGGCCACGTCGAAGCAGTCCGACGGCGACCGGGGCGCGACCACCGCGACCGGTGACTCACCGTTGCGGCCGTACATCACCTGCAACAGGTCGGCCTGCTCGGTCTTGGTCGGCAGACCGGTCGACGGCCCACCACGCTGCACGTCGATGACGATCAGCGGCAGTTCGGTCATCACCGCCAGGCCCATCGCCTCGGACTTCAGCGAGATGCCCGGGCCCGAGGTGCTGGTCACTCCCAGGGCGCCGCCGTAGGAGGCGCCGATGGCCGCACCGATGCCGGCGATCTCGTCCTCGGCCTGGAAGGTCAGCACGTTGAAGTTCTTGTGCTTGGACAGCTCGTGCAGGATGTCCGACGCCGGGGTGATGGGATAGGTGCCGAGCACGACCTGCAGGTCGGCGAGCTGACCGGCGGTGACGATGCCGTAGGCCAGCGCGGTGTTGCCCGAGATCTGGCGGTACTCACCGGTTTTCAGCTTCGCCGGCGCGACCTCGTAGGTGCTGGCGAACGCCTCGGTGGTCTCGCCGTAATTCCAGCCGGCCTTGAGCGCCAGCACGTTGGCGTCAGCGATGTCGGGCTTGCGCGCGAACTTCTCGCGGATGAACGCCTCGCTGTGCTTGAGTTCGCGGCCGTACATCCACGACAACAGCCCGAGCGCGAACATGTTCTTCGCGCGCTGACCGTCCTTCTTCGAGGCGCCGATCGACTCGACCGCACCCAGCGTGAGGGTGGTCATCGGGACGGCCTGCACGAGGTAGTCGGACAACTCCTCGGTCTCCAGCGGGTTGGCCTCATAGCCGACCTTCGCCAGGTTGCGCTTGGTGAACTCGTCGGAGTTGGCGATGATCAGCCCGCCGCGGGGCAGGTCCGAGACGTTGGCCTTCAGAGCCGCCGGGTTCATCGCCACGAGCACATCCGGGCGGTCGCCCGCGGTGAGGATGTCGTAGTCGGCGATCTGGATCTGGAACGACGACACGCCGGGCAGCGTGCCCTGGGGCGCGCGGATCTCGGCGGGGTAATTCGGTTGTGTGGCAAGGTCATTGCCGAACAGCGCCGCTTCCGACGTGAACCGGTCACCGGTGAGCTGCATACCGTCGCCGGAGTCGCCGGCGAAGCGAATGACGACCTTCTCGAGCTTCTGTCGAGGACCCGCACTCCCCGGACTGACCGCGTTGTCCTTCGCTGCCACGAGGCCTGCCTTCCACACTGCGTGGTGAAGTCCTCCGAGTCACAGTCGAGTCGACGCGCCGACGGTGGACGTCCACCAAAGTTTTGATGTCACTGCCAGTACCGATTATTGCACTTCTCTTAGGCAGCCCTTCACCGGACTCGCCCGCGGCGCGCCGCGGGCGAGCGATTGAACGCACAGCTCAGCCGGTGTGCCGACACCCCCTATGAGACAAAACTGTGTTATTCGTCACGTCTGCGAGACAAAAATCCTAAGGAAATAGTTACCGTCCGGTAGCCGCTAGCAAGCGCCGTCCCGCTGCTGGTCGTCCGGTTTTCAGGAAGAGGCGGACGCCGACGCCTCGACGCGGCGTTCGTGCCAGCGCAGGCGCAACAGCAGCAGGCTGCGGTGCGCGCGGAAGCCGGCCGACAGCGGATCACGCCAGGCCGGCGTGCGACGGTGCGGTTCGAGTTCGTTGTGCACGCATACATTGTGCCGTCTGGGCGGAGATGACGCCGCTTCGCGCGCTGGCGCCGCGATGAACAGCACGGAAACGTTATCGACCGGTGATTCGACCTAGGGTGGGGTCATGGGTCGGGTCACCGCCAGGCGGCGCGTACAGCATGTGACCATGGATGCCGCGGTGGCGCGGCCCGAGACCCTCGTCGTCGAAGAGCCGATGGAGATTCGCGTCAACGGCACGCCCATCACCGTGACGATGCGCACGCCGGGCTCCGATGTCGAGCTCGCACAGGGATTTCTGCTCACCGAGGGTGTCATCGCGGGGCGTGACGACGTCGTGGCGGCGCGCTACTGCAAGGGCGCCGGCCCCGACAACCTCAACACCTACAACGTCCTCGACGTGACGCTGGCCCCGGACGTCGCGATGCCCGACACCGATGTGACGCGCAACTTCTACACCACTTCGTCGTGCGGGGTATGCGGTAAGGCCTCGTTGGAGGCGGTGCAGGTGAGCAGCCGCCACGCCCCCGGCGACGACCCGTCGACCGTCTCCGCCGAGACGCTTTCGGCGCTGCCGGCGCGACTGCGCGAGGCCCAGAAGGTCTTCGCCAGCACCGGTGGCCTGCACGGCGCGGCGCTGTTCGACTCCGAGGGCGCCACGCTGGCCGTCCGCGAGGACGTGGGTCGGCACAACGCCGTCGACAAGGTCATCGGGTGGGCGGTGGAGCAGGATCGCGTGCCGCTGACCGGGACCGTGCTGCTGGTCAGCGGGCGTGCGTCATTCGAACTCACCCAGAAGGCGGTGATGGCGGGCATTCCGGTGCTGGCCGCGGTGTCGGCGCCGTCGTCGCTGGCCGCGGATCTGGCCGCCGCATCGGGGCTCACGCTGGTGGCGTTCCTGCGGGGCGAGTCGATGAACGTCTACACCCGGCCCGACCGCATCGTCCGCTGACTTTCTAGAGGCGCGATCCGGCGGTCTCCGGCAGCTTCACCGTGCTGACCAGGCTGACCGCCGCCAGCGCGCCCATCATCACCGCCACGGCCCAGCCGCCGTAGGAGTTGAGCAGCGTCGGTGAGATCACCGGCGGCAGCGCGCCGCCGATGACGGCCCCGAACGTGTGGGCCAACGCGGCGCCGGTGTAGCGGTACTGCGGCGCGAAGATCTCCGGCAGGAACGCGGCCAACGGTCCCATGCACACCCCGATCAGCGCGTAGGTCGCCACGATCGCGATGCCGAACACCAGCCGGTTTCCGTTCTGCACCAACGGAAACAGCACGAACGACCACGGCACCGCGATCGCGAAGCCCACCGCGACGACGCGCTTGCGCCCATAGGTGTCGCTGAGCATGGCCGCCGCGACGACGAACAACACCTGACACAGCCCGCCGATCACACCGACGAGCAGCACGAAGTTCGTCGAGTAGTCCAGGTGGTCGATGGCGTAGTGCGTGAAGAACGTGCTGGCCTGGAAGACGAGCATCGGGGCACACACCGCGACGCCCGACGCCAGCAGCATCTGGCGGCCCTGGCGGCGCAGCAACGCCAGGATCGGCGTAGCCGGGTCGGCCGGCTCTTCGTCGAACACCGGCGATTCCTCCACGCGCAACCGAATGTAGAGCGCCGTCGCGATCAGCACCGCCGACAAAAGGAACGGGATGCGCCAGCCCCACTGCAGGAACGCGTCGTTGTGTGCGCCGAAGCCGAGGTGCACCAGCAGGAACACCACGTTGGCCATCGCTACCGCGGTGCCGAGCCCGAGCTGGGTGAACATGCCGTAGTAGCCACGTCGGTGCGCCGGAGCGTTCTCGGCGCTCAGCAGCACGGCGCCCGCCCACTCACCGCCGACCGCGAAACCCTGGATCAGCCGCATCGTGATGAGCAGCAGCGGTGCGGCGATGCCGATCGACGCCGTGCTCGGGATCAGGCCGACGCCGACGGTCGCGATGCCCATCAGCAGCAGCGTCATCACCAACGTCTGCTTGCGGCCGATCCGGTCGCCGAAGTGGCCGAACACCGCCGCGCCGATCGGGCGGGCCAGGAACGCGGCGGCAAAGGCGCCCAGCGCGGCCGTCGTCGCCATCACGTGACCCAGCTCGGGGAAGAACACCGTCGGGAACACCAGCGCGGCCGCGGTGCCGTAGATGACGAAGTCGTAGAACTCGATGGCCGAGCCGACGTAGCTGGCGATCGAGATGCGACGCAACGACGTGGACGCGGGGGTGGGCGCGGTAACCGTGGTCATTCGACGATGCTCACATCGCCGAGCTGCCCAACGCTTCGGCGGATCGGGCGATCCTACGGTGGAATCCGTTGTCCCCCAATCGGAGGACGTCGTAGGCCGTCGCGAGTTCTACACCAGGGCCGCTTGACCGTTCTTGAGTTCAGCCCTGTCGATCTCGGCTACTAGGCGGACTTGTCGCGGCGCTCCGGGCGCGACGGCTTGCGCGGCACGATCGTCGGCAGCACGTTGTCCTGGACGGTCTCCTTGGTGACGACCACCTTGGCGACGTCGTCGCGGCTCGGGATGTCGTACATCACCGGCAACAGGACTTCCTCCATGATCGCGCGCAGGCCGCGGGCACCGGTCCCGCGGTGGATGGCCTGATCCGCGATCGCCTCCAGCGCCTCGTCGGTGAACTCGAGTTCGACGCCGTCCATCTCGAACAGGCGGGTGTACTGCTTCACCAACGCGTTCTTGGGCTTGGACAGGATCTGCACGAGCGAGTCCTTGTCCAGGTTCGTCACCGACGCCACCACGGGCAGGCGGCCGATGAACTCCGGGATCAGCCCGAACTTGATCAGGTCCTCGGGCATGACCTCGGCGAAGTGGTCCTGGGTGTCGATCTCGGCCTTGGAGTGCACCTCGGCGCCGAAGCCCAGGCCGCGCTTGCCGACGCGGTCGGAGACGATCTTCTCCAGACCCGCGAACGCGCCCGCGACGATGAACAGCACGTTGGTGGTGTCGATCTGGATGAACTCCTGGTGCGGATGCTTGCGCCCGCCCTGCGGGGGCACCGACGCCTGCGTGCCTTCCAGGATCTTCAGCAACGCCTGCTGCACGCCCTCACCGGACACGTCGCGGGTGATCGACGGGTTCTCGCTCTTACGGGCGATCTTGTCGACCTCGTCGATGTAGATGATGCCGGTCTCGGCCCGCTTGACGTCGTAGTCGGCGGCCTGGATCAGCTTGAGCAGGATGTTCTCGACGTCCTCGCCCACGTATCCGGCTTCGGTCAGCGCGGTGGCGTCGGCGATCGCGAACGGCACGTTGAGCATCTTGGCCAACGTCTGCGCCAGGTAGGTCTTGCCGCATCCGGTCGGGCCGAGCATCAGAATGTTGGACTTGGCCAGTTCGACGGGCTCGGCGCGCGAATCGCGGGTCTTCTCTCCCGCCTGGATCCGTTTGTAGTGGTTGTAGACCGCAACCGCGAGGGTCCGCTTGGCGGAGTCCTGTCCGATGACGTAACCCTCGAGGAAGTCACGGATCTCGGCGGGTTTGGGTAGTTCGTCGAGCTTCACGTCGTCGGCGTCGGCGAGTTCCTCTTCGATGATCTCGTTGCAGAGATCGATGCACTCGTCGCAGATATAGACGCCCGGACCCGCAATGAGCTTCTTAACCTGCTTTTGACTCTTGCCGCAGAACGAGCACTTCAGCAGGTCACCGCCGTCTCCAATGCGCGCCATGGTGGTGGGGTCCTACTTTCCTCGCAGCCGGTGAAGCTTCTTTCCTGTGGTCGCCTCGGGGGGGTGAACCCGACGCTACCCGTTTGTTCCCGCGCGCGGCGACCGATAAAGCCGAATCGCGCCAGTGGTATTCATTGTGTTCGCGCCAACATATCGTCTGATTCCCCTCGGACCCCGGCGAACGCGCCACCGTGTCTTTGGCGTGTCGTCGCCGTGACCGGACCGAGAGAGCTTCGGCACCCAAAGTACCCAAAATCCGGCAGGACGCACGGCGCCGGCCGGCTCCCCCGGGACCTAGCGGCGTCCGGGGCCTGCGGGACCCGGCCCAGCCGGTCCCGGTCCGACGGGGCCCGGCCCGACGGGGCCTGGGCCGACGGGGCCCACCACTCCTCCGACACCGACGGGGCCCGCGGGGCCCACCACCGGCGCCGGGTTCAGGTACACGTCGACGTCATTGGGGACGCACTGATCCGTGTAGACGTCCCAATACGTCCCGGCGGGACAGACCGGTTCCTGCGCCTGAACGATCGCCGGTGACACGAAGGAGGCCAGGCCCCAGACCGCGGCCGCCGCCGCCAACGCCGTCGTTCCGAAGCGTGCGCGCAACCCCACCCTCATCGCGTTCCTGCCCTGCCGCCCAATGGTGCAGACAGCCTGCCACGCCGACGGGGTTCGAGAACCCGTTTCGTGCGGTTGCGGAGTTGTGATCAGGCGGTCTGGGCGGACAGCTTGCGGTACTCCAGGACGGTGTCGATGACGCCGTACTCCTTCGCCTCTTCGGCGGTGAGGATCTTGTCGCGGTCGGTGTCCTTGCGGATCTGCTCGGGCGTCTTGCCGGTGTGATGCGCCAGCGTCACCTCCATCAGCGTGCGCATCCGCTCGATCTCCTTGGCCTGGATCTCGAGGTCGGAGAACTGGCCCTGGATGACGCCGGCCAGCGCGGGCTGGTGGATCAGCACGCGCGCGTTCGGCAGCGCCATGCGCTTACCGGGCGTGCCCGCGGCCAGCAACACCGCGGCGGCCGAGGCGGCCTGGCCCAGGCACACCGTCTGGATGTCGGCCCGCACGTACTGCATGGTGTCGTAGATCGCCATCAGCGAGGTGAACGAGCCGCCCGGCGAGTTGATGTACATCGTGATGTCACGGTCGGGGTCGAGCGACTCCAGCACCAGCAGCTGGGCCATGATGTCGTTCGCCGACGCGTCGTCGACCTGCACACCGAGGAAGATGATGCGTTCCTCGAACAGCTTGTTGTACGGGTTGGACTCCTTGACACCGAAGCTGGAGTGCTCGATGAACGACGGCAGGATGTAGCGGGCCTGGGGCGTGACGCGGGCGTCCAGGGACGGATGGATGTGATCGGTCATTTGTCTAGTCCTGCTCCTGGTCCTGAGCCGTTGACGCTCGCGCTGGTGATGATGTGGTCGACGAAGCCGTACTCGAGGGCCTCCTGCGCGGTGAACCAGCGGTCGCGGTCGGAGTCGGCCTCGATCCGCTCGATGGGCTGCCCGGTGAACTCGGCGTTCAGCCGGAACATCTCCTTCTTGATCACCGTGAACTGCTCGGCCTGGATGGCGATGTCGGCCGCGCTGCCGGTGACCCCGCCCAACGGCTGGTGCATCAGGATGCGCGCGTGCGGCAACGCGTAACGCTTGCCCTTGGTACCCGCGGCAAGCAGGAACTCGCCCATCGACGCCGCCATGCCCATCGCGTACGTGGCGATGTCGCACGGCGCCAGCACCATGGTGTCGTAGACGGCCATGCCGGCGCTGATCGAGCCACCGGGCGAGTTGATGTAGAGGTGGATGTCCTTGGTGGGATCCTCGGCCGACAGCAGCAGAATCTGGGCGCAGAGCTTGTTCGCGATGTCGTCATCGACCTGAGAGCCCAGGAAGATGATTCGCTCCGCCAGCAACCGCTCATAGACCGAGTCGACAAGGTTGAGGCCTTGCGAGGCGCCACGCATGTGGGTCACGACTGGATACCTGCTTTCTTCAAGAGCTTGATACTCACCGACACTAACCAACCCGCGCGGGCGTGCAGTCCCCAGACGGGCCGCGTTCGCTCACAGCGTCACTTGGCGTCGGCCGGTTCCTCGTCCGCTTCGGGTTCGTCCGCCTCGGACTCGACTTCGAGGGCCTCGTCGGCAGCTTCCTCGGTCTGCGCCTCGGCGCGGCCGAAGAACTCCGTGGTGTCGATCACGTTGCCGTCGGAGTCGGTGACGGTCGCGCCCTCGACGATCGCCGCGAGCGCCAGCCCGCGACGCACGTCGGCGAACAGCGCGGGCAACTGATTGTTCTGCTGCAGCGACTGGATCAGCTGCTGCGGTTGCAGCCCGTACTGCTGCGACATCAACATCAGGCGCTCGGTGATGTCGTTCTGACCGACCTGGACGTCGAGCTTGTCGGCGATCGCATCGACGAGCAACTGGGTCTTGACCGCCTTCTCGGCGTTGCTGCGGGTGTCGGCGTCGAACTCTTCACGGCTGCTGCCCTGGGCCTGGAGAACCTCGGCGAAGCGCTCCTCGTCGTGGTCCAGGCTATGGATCGCGTTGTGCAACGCGTCGTCGATCTGGGCCTGCACCACGTTCTCGGGCAACGGCACCTCGACCTGTTCCAGCAGCGTCTCGAGGACCTTGTCGCGGATCTGTTCGGCCTGCTGCACGCGCTTGACCCGGCGCACCTGCTCGACGAGCGACTCCTTGAGCTCCTCGATGGTGTCGAATTCGCTTGCCAGCTGGGCGAATTCGTCGTCGGGCTCGGGCAGCTCGCGCTCCTTGACCGATTTGACGGTGACGGTCACCTCAGCATCTTGGCCGGCGTGCTCTCCGGCGGCCAGCTTGGTGGTGAAGACGCGGGTCTCCCCCTCCTTCAGGCCGACGATCGCCTCGTCGAGGCCGTCGATCAACTGGCCCGAGCCGACCTCGTGGGACAGACCCTCGGTGGCCGCATCGGGCAGTTCCTTGCCGTCCACGGTGGCCGACAGGTCGATCGAGACGAAGTCGCCGTTCTGCGCGGCGCGATCCACGCCCTTGAGCGTCCCGAACCGCGCGCGCAGGGACTGCAGTTCGGCGTCGACCTCTTCGTCGCCGACCTCGATCGCGTCGACGGTGAGCGTCAACGCCGACAGTTCAGGAAGCTCGATCTCGGGGCGGACGTCGACCTCGGCCGTGAAGGTGAGGTCCTGGCCGTACTCCTTGTTGGTGATCTCGATGTCGGGCTGGCCCAGCGGCTGCACCTCGGAGCTGGTCACCGCCTCGCTGTAACGGCCGGGAAGGGCGTCGCTGACGACCTGGTCGAGCATCGCCTCGCGGCCGACGCGCGCCTCGAGCAGTTTGCGGGGCGCCTTACCGGGCCGGAAGCCGGGCAGCCGGACCTGCTTGGCCAGTTGCGCGAACGCGCGGTCGAAGTCGGGCTCGAGCTCAGTGAAGGGCACCTCCACGTTGATGCGAACCCGGGTGGGGCTCAACTTCTCGACGGTGCTCTTCACGATCTGCTCCTTGTTGTTCTGGTTCGGTCGATGGCGCAGTCGGGGTGACAGGATTTGAACCTGCGGCCTTCCGCTCCCAAAGCGGATGCGCTACCAAGCTGCGCTACACCCCGTGTTCTGCTCGTCGCGCCGGCGCTCGAGTGTTCGCGCCCGCGCGGGCCGTCCCGAAAACACGGAACGACCACGCGAGATACTACGGGCTGGACACGCGAAGCCTTCAATTGGATTTGATTTGGCAGCCGCCGGTACGATCTGGTCTTGCTGTACATGCGGGCGTAGCTCAATGGTAGAGCCCTAGTCTTCCAAACTAGCTACGCGGGTTCGATTCCCGTCGCCCGCTCCACTGACGCCCGACACGGGCGTAGCGCCGCGCAGCGCGCTTCGCACGGAACGCCACTTCCGGCGGCGCGCCATCTGGCGCGGCTCGTCTACACGAGACGCCGGTATCCGTGGGCCGCGGCGGCAAGCCGGTCGGGCCTGCAAAGTCGCCACCTTTCGCTGAATCCCACATCGCGGGGCAAGAAACCACGCCGTGGCCACCGCCGGACCGCGGTCTTGCACACGGTTCGTCGGCAACGACCGAGCCTGACAGCGATTGGTTCGTGCGTACCGAAAGTTTGCTGCTCTTACACAATCGCGACAATCTTCGGGAAACGGATGACAAATTGAAGTGACACTGGATGTCATATCTCGGGCATATCTCGGTATTTGGGCAAAACATATTTTGTGGGCAATAACATGACACATGGTCACCGAAGGCAAGAGCTTCCAGGACGCACAAATTAAAGAGGTTTGAGTGGACCCGACGAACAGCTCTCGCAAGGACACCGTCGCTCGCCGACGGAATTCCTGCTGCCGCCGACGGACCCCGGCCCACTGGTACCCGAACCACCCGCGCAGCTCAGACCCTCTTTTGGTCACGTTCCGCACAGGGCGTCGCGACCTCCCGCCAGGCCCCGCCCTCGACCCCCGGACAATCGGTTTACCTGAATGGACATACGGGTACCGAAAACGTACTCTTACCCACAGACATAAGTGCGCTTACGGGGGGATAACTGCGTGCGGGTATTAACGGGTTACGAACCTGCCCACGTGGGCTTGATCCCAGACGGTATGCGCCGATGGGCGAAGAGTCGTGGGGTCTCTTTGGCCGACGCCTATATGCAGGGGGCGGAGAAGGTAGCCGACATTCTTCAGGTTTTGCGCCGGAACAACGTCCGGACGGTGTCGGTGTACAACCTGAGCCGGGCCAATCTCGCCCGCAGCCAGGCCGAGCTGGAGCCGGTGTTCAATGCTTCGGTCCGCTTCCTGACCGATTTGATTCCCGCCCGATTCGAGCCCGATACATGCAGTGTCCGGCTGCACGGCGACCGCTCCGTGCTTCCCGCCGAGTACATCGCGGCCGCTCAACACGCGGAGTCCGTCATGAGCGGGGGACAATTCCGGATCAACATCCTCGCCGCCTACGACGCCAACGAGGAGTTACGAGCAGCCCATCTACAGGCACGGCAGAGCGGCGGGGAAATCCGCGGCGCATTCGACATCGAAGACGTCGACCTCGTCATCCGCACCTCCCCCGAGCCCCTGCTGAGCGGTTTCCTTCCGCTGCAGACTCAGTACGCGCAGCTGCGCTTCCTCTCGACGCCGCTCAACGAACTGGACGCGCGGCACATCGACGAGTTCATCGACGATTATCGACGCACCCCTCAGCTTCGAGGTCGGTAGGTGCTCATGCATTCCGACAAACGCCCGTTGGTCATCGGCGCTGGGCCCGCCGGGCTCACCGCCGCGCTCGAATTGGCCAAGAACGGAGTGGCGGCCCAGGTCTTCGAGGCGTCACCCACTGTCGGCGGGCTGGCCCGCACCCCGCGCGCGCACGGGTTCCGCGTCGACCCCGGCGGACATCGGTTCTTCACCAAGAACGACCGGATCCTCGAACTCTGGAGGTCCCTGCTCCCGGCCGACCAATGGCTCTCGGTGGCGAGACGTTCCGCCATGCTCGTCGACGGCCATTACGTGCCGTATCCGCTCGTCGGCCGAAACCTGTTGACACAGTTGGGCTACGGACGTGGAGCCCGCGGACTGGGAAGCCTGCTGTGGTCTCGGCTCCGGCATGGGACCCGCCCGCTCGACGACTCGGCCAACTTCCTCCAGTGGGGACGACACCAGTTCGGCGACTACTGGTACCGCATGTTCTTCGACGGATACGTCCGCAAGACATGGCTCGCCGAACCCGCCGAACTGACAAGCGACTGGGCCGAGCAACGCATCAAGCCGATCGTGTGGGGCGCCGACGCGATCGGCGCTGATGCGTTCCTCTATCCCCGGCGTGGGCCCGGCCAACTGTGGGACGCCGCGGCGTCCGCGCTCGCCGGTTACGGCGTCGAACCGTCGCTTGACTCACCGGTGGTCAAGTTGAGCTTCGACGGCAAGACGTGGACGATCGGACTGCGCAACGGGGACACCGCGACCGGGGACGCCGTCTTCTCCAGCATGCCCCTGCAGATGTTGATCAATGCCCTGGAACCGGCCCCGCCACAGCAGGTTTGGCATGCTGCAGCCCAAATCAAGCACCGGGGGTTGATCACCATCGCGGTCGCGCTCTCGAAGCACCGTGACCTACCCTTCAACTGGGTGTACACGCCGGGGCGGAATCTGCGGGTAGGCCGGATCCAGAACTACCGCAAGTGGTCGGACGACCTCACTCCCCCGGGTTGGGACGGTACATATCTGGGCTTCGAGTACTTCATCGGCGCGGGATCGGATCTGTGGACCGCCGACGACGAGCGATTGCGGCAAATGCTGGAAAGCGACCTGCGCACACTGGGTTTCGACCCTCGCACGATCGAGCACGTCATGGTCGTCCGCTCGCAGTTCGCCTATCCGATCTGCGACCCGGCGATGGACACGAGTGTTGCCCGCATCCGCGATTACCTCCACAAGCGTTATCCGTCTTTGTATCCGGTCGGGCGCAACGGCATGCACCGCTACGACAACCAGGACCACGCGATGCTCAGCGCCATGCACAGCGTCGAGCGCTATTTCGGCGCGAGCGTCGACCCCTGGCAGGTCAACCGGGAGCGCCGCTACCACGAATCCGGACTGCTGAAGGTCTAGCGTCCGACGGCGCCGGAGCGTCCTACTCCGCGGGCTTCAGCACCGCGAGGACGGTCAACAGCATGATCTTGAAGTCGAGAAGCAACGACCAGTTCTGTATGTAGTAGTTGTCGAACTCCGCGCGGTCGGCGATCGAGGTCTGGCCGCGGAGCCCGTGCACCTGCGCCCAACCGGTGATGCCTGCCTTCACCCGGTGCCGGTCGCCGTAGCGGCGCACCTGCATCTCGAACAGCTCGACGAACTCCGGGCGCTCCGGACGCGGGCCGACCAGCGTCATGTCCCCGCGCAGCACGTTGACCAGTTGAGGCAGCTCGTCGAGCGACGCTTTCCTCATGAACTTGCCGATCGCGGTGCGTCGGTCGTCGCCTTCCACCCCTCCCGGCGCCGAACCGTCCTTCAACGCGAACGCCTTGGTGGCCGGAGCAACCGTTCGCATGCTGCGGAATTTGAGGCAGTCGAACACCTTTCCGTCGCGCCCGACGCGCTGTTGGCGGAAGTAGACCGGCCCCGGGGAGCTCAGCTTGACCAGGATCGCCAGCGTCACATACAGAGGCGAGATCGCCAGCAGGCCGACGGCGGCGATCGTCCGTCCCAGGGCGTGCTTGATCGCGAACTGCCAGCCTTTGGGATCGGTGTGTGCGAGCACCAGCAGCGGGATGCCGCCGAGGTGCTCGACATACGTTGCGCCACCGATGACGTCCCGCATGCGCGGCACGACACGCACCCGGACTCCGAGGTTCTGCGCCAGCTGCGCGGCGAGGGCCAGTTCGTCGTCGGGCGTCGTCGACGAGCCGATGATGAGCTCAGTGGCGCCGCTGCTTCGGACGGCTTCCTCGAGGTTCACTATCGGTCCGAGATACGGCACGTCGACCAACTCCGCCGCCGGCGGGCGAACGTCGTCGACCACTCCGACGGGATGCAGGCCGTGGTCCGGGATCTGACGCATCCGCGTGATGAGCTGACGGAGAAAGGGTCCCGAACCGATGATCAGGGCCGGCGACCCGAAGCCGTGCCGTCGCCGCAGGTAGCGTTGCGCCAACGACCGGCAGAGCCGGACCGCCGGCAGCAGGATGGCGGCGCAGACCCAGATCCTGATGACCAATTCGCTTGGGCGGATGTGCTCCTCGACCACCGACCCGGCCGGCAGCGCGGGCACGGTGATCAACAAAACGGTGAGGGTAGCCAGCGCAGCCACCGCCACCGACGTTTCGACCGGTTCGAAGTCGTCGAGAAAGCTGTGGCCGAGTCTGCGCTTGTACAACGACCGGGTGTACAGGATCACCAGAACGATCGGGACGAAGAGCCACGAGATCGCCGCGACGTTTCGGTCGGCGATCGGGCCAGGCATCCACCATTGCGCTATGACGACGGCCCACGCCGCGGCCCAGATGTCCAGGGCGACGGTGAGCGCCACATAGCCCGATTCGGCGCGAAGGGTCTCGATCCAGCCGGCTTTCTTGGCACCAGAGGGCGGCGGCACGGCCTTGAGCTGCGGAACCGTCGTCCTGAGTCGAGGTTGCGAGTCGCGGGCGGGCGCGCCCGTGTCAGCCTGCATATCCCCCCTGATGACCACCCCAGCGCTGCAGAAGTGTCTGCGATCGCAAACGTTGCCAGTCTAGGCTACGTGCCCGAAAATCCAGGTACTTCGCATGCTTGCGCTGCCTGCCTCATTGCTGACCATCCGTGCCGGCGCTGAACATCCGTTCCCCGGCGAGCGCGGCGAGATCATTCAGCACCTGAACGTGCCCGGTGCCCCAGAGGCGCGGCTTGGTGTCGTAAACGCACAGTGTGCCAACGGCATTGCCCGCCTGGTCCATAAGGGGGATTCCGAGATAGGCGACGACGGTTCCGTCGCGCACCGCCGGATGCTGCTTGAACGTCGGATCGACTCGCGCGTCCTCGAGGATCAACGGCGCGCCGTTGGCGACCGCGTACTGACAGACCGATCGCTCGAGCGGTGTCTCCCTGCTCTCGGGCGAATTGGTGTCCTGGCCCACGGCGCTCTTGAAGAACTGCCGATCGACGTCGACGAGGGTCAACGTCGCGTAGGGGGCGTCGAGCGCGTCGGCGGCGGCCCGGGTGATCCGGTCGTATATCGCCTCCGGCGGTGAGTCGAGCAGACCGGTGTGCCGCAGGGCGGTGAGCCGGTCGGGGTCGGTCATGACCGAGGTCACGTCCGGCATCGCGGTCTTGTCGAGCACACCCGACGCCGACAGATGGGTTTCGAGGTCTTCGACGGCGGGATCGTTGGCGCGGCGCATGTCGGCGGTCATCTGTGTGGCGACGGCGCGGGCCACGTACGTTTCGACGTTCTCCCCAGCCTCCCGCGCAAGCTCTTCGAGCAGGCGGTTGAGGTAGTCGTCGAATCGGCGTACGCGCTCCGTCACTCGACTTACGGTACGGCATATTGACGCCTGAAATGAAATCGGAACCCCCGAAAAGATGTTTGCCTATGATCATTGAGACGCAGTTCACAGGCTGGCTTTGGTTTGCACGCCCCCGGCCGTCGCGCCGCGTTGGCCGCCATCCGGTCGGCGCCGGGAGTCCTGGGTAGGCTGGGCGCCATGAACGGTGTTCTGCTCGTTCTCGTCGTCCTGGTCATCGTCGCTCTCGGCGTGCTCGCGTATGCCGCGATGAGGGCGTCGGACCGGCGCAAGGCCGCCTCGCTGGACGACGCCAAGGCCGACGCCCGCCGCGTCATCGAGCGCCTCGGCGGTCAGGTGATCAGCTTGACCGGAAGCGACGAGGCCTCGAAGCAGGCGTTGGCCGACGCATCCGAGCGCTACACCGCGGCGGGCTCACAGATCGATCAGGCCAACACCGTCAAGCAGGCGCAGCTCGCCAAGGAGAGCGCGGTCGAGGGCCTCTACTACGTACGCGCCGCACGCGTCGCGATGGGCATGGATCCGGGACCCGAACTCGAGGCGCTGGCCGGTCAGCGATCGGCCGGCACGGTGACCGAGGATCGCAAGGTCGACTTCGAGGGCCGCGAGATCGAGGCGTCGCCGACGCCGTCCGAGCGGACCCCGAACTACTATCCCGGCGGACGGGTCGCGGGGCGTCCGGTGCCCGCCGGTTGGTACTCCGAGCCGTGGTGGAAGCCCGCGCTGGTCGCCGGCGCCTGGGGCCTGGGTTCGGTGATGTTGTTCGACGCGTTGTTCTCCGGCATGCACGGCAGCGGCTACGAGCAGGGCTTCGCCCAGGGCTACGACCAAGGACTGGACCAGGGCGGCCAGGACTTCGGCGGCGACGGCGGAGACTGGGGCGGCGGCGACTGGGGCGGCGACATCGGCGGCGGCCTCGGCGATTTCGGCGGCTTCTGAGGTTCGCCGGCCTCCACCCGCTCAGAGCCGGCTCTCCAGCCGCGCCGACACCCCGGCCTCCTGCAGGTCCAACCGCTCGAGCATCGCCCGCGCCGCCTCGTCCTCGATGCGTCCCTCGTCGCGCTCGGCGATCAGGGCGGCCCGTTGTTGGGCAAGCACCTCGCGGTACAGCTTGCCGAACACCTCCGAGCGTCTGGTGTGCGCCTCCGGGTCGGGCATCTCGTCGGCGTCCTGCGAGTGCCTGGCGATGACGGCCTCGATCTCGGCGGCCACGCCCGGGCTCAGGTTCGCCGGCGGGTGGGCCCGGAAGTCGGCGAGCACCCGATCGGCGGCCTCGTGCACGATGCGTTCGGCCTTGAGTTCCTCCTCGCGGTCGACGGCGTGATCATCGGAGAACCGCGAGATGTGCAGCCGCCGGATCAGGATCGGCAGCGTCGAGCCCTGAAGCAACAACGTGCCGACGCTGACGACGAACGCGATGGCCTGGATGGTGGCCCGCTCGGGAAACGGCTCGCCGGTGACCGTCGTCGCCGGAATCGCCGCGGCCGCAGCCAATGTCACCACCCCGCGCATAGCGGTCCACGACACGACGACGTTCTCCCGCCAGGACAACGACCGCCGATCGATTCGTGAGCGCCACTTACCCGGCGGGTTGTCGCGCCGCCGGGTGCCCAACGCGCCGCGGCCCCCGCCTTCGGGTATGGGAACGCTCAACCGATTACCGACGTGCTGGGACAGCTTGTTGCGCCCGAAGATCGCGAAGACCGACAGCGGCCGGATCACCAGGACGATGACCAACACGACCGCCGAAGCCGTCGCGACCTCGACGAGCGACTCGTGGGCCTCCCGCAGGTCTTCCAACACGAAGCGCAGGTGCAAACCGATGTAGGCGAACACGAACGCCTCGAGCAGCACATCGACGGAGTTCCAGACGTACCGTTCCTGCAGCCGGGTCTGGTACCCCGCCGACAGCGTTCCGTTGGCCACCACGAAGCCCGCCACGACGACCGCCAACACCCCGGAGGCGTGCAGCTCCTCGGCGACGATGAACGCCGCGAACGGCACCACGAGGCCCTGCACCGTCTCCAATCCAGGGTTGGCCAGCCTCCTGCGAATCCACAGCGTCACGTAGCCGAGCAGCGCGCCGACGACACAGCCGATCACGGCGCTGTAGCCGAACAGCAGCAACGGGTTGTGAATGAAAATGTGTCCGCCGGTGACCTGCACCACCGCGATCGAGAAGAGCGTCAGGGCGGCGGCATCGTTGATCAGGCTCTCCCCCGTCAGGATCGCCATCACTCGCTTCGGCAGGCCCAGCTTGCGTCCCACCGCGACCGCGGTCACCGCATCCGGCGGAGCCACGATCGCGCCCAACACCAGTGCCGTGGCGAAGGTCAGGGGCACGACCACCAACCACGCCGACGCCGCCACCGCGAACGCGGTCACCACGACCAACCCGACGCCCAGGCCCAGGATCGGCCGGATGTTGCGCAGGAAGGCCGGGAACGAGAAGTTCAGCGCGGCCGAGTAGAGCAGCGGCGGTAGCACCACCGTCAGCAGGATGTGTGAATCAAGCTCGGGCGGTTCGAAATCGGGCAGGAACGACACCGCGGCGCCGATGACGACGATGACCAGGGCCGGTTCGAGACCCCGCTTGTGCGCGACAGCGGTGACGACGATCGCTCCGACGACGACAAGAATCAACTCCACGCGCCGATTGTCGCTGAGGCGCGCCGGTCACGTTGACTCAGGCGCGGCGGTCAGGTCTGGTCGGTCGGGCACCAGAACAGGTTGCGGCCCTCCATCACCTCGGTGCGGATCTCCGTGTCGCACAGCCGGCACGGTTCACCGGCCCGCCGGTACACGTAGGTGCGGGGCCGTCCGGGCGCATACGCCGGCAGCCCGTGGTCGTCCTCCGGGCGGATGGTGTGGATCCTGCCGCGCCGCAACCCGATCCGCATCAACTCGACGAGGTCGGTCCACATCGCCTCGAACTCGTGCTCGTCGATGCGAATGCCGGGCCGGTGCGGGTCGATGCGGTGGCGGAACAGCAACTCGTTGCGGTAGACGTTGCCCACCCCGGCGATCACCGACTGGTCCATCAGCAGTGCCCCGATGGGCCTGCGCGACTTGCGGATTCGGGCCAACGCCAACGACCCGTCGGCGTCGCGGCGCAGCGGGTCCGGGCCGAGCCGGTCGATGACGTCGGCGATCTCGGGTTCGGCGAGCACCTCACACACCGTCGGCCCCCGCAGATCGGTGCCGTACTCGGTGCCGATCATCCGCATCCGGACCTGTCCGACCGGCGGCGGCGGTAACGTTCCCACTGGCAGGGGCAACTCCGTGAACGTGCCGTACAGGCCGAGGTGCACGTGCACCACCCGGCCACCCTCGTAGTGATGGAACAGGTGCTTGCCGTAGGCGGTGGCCTTCTTCAGGGTTCGCCCGTTGACCGCGGCGGCGCCGTCGGCGAATCTGCCCTGAGGGCTGGACACCGCGACCGGTGCACGGCCGTAGCGGCGCTGGTGCAACCGGGCCAGCCGGTGCAGCGTGTGGCCCTCCGGCATCCCTAGGCGCCGGTTACCGGAGGCGCGACGTGGGTGCGTTCGTACTCGGCGAGGATGTCGATACGACGTTGGTGCCGTTCGGCTTCCGACCATGGCGTGCTCAGGAACGCGTCGACGATCGCGAGCGCCTCCTCGACGCTGTGCATGCGCCCGCCGATCCCGATCAGCTGAGCGTTGTTGTGCTCTCGTGCGAGTTTGGCGGTCTCGACGCTCCACGCCAACGCACACCGGGCGCCGAGAACCTTGTTGGCCGCGATCTGCTCACCGTTGCCCGAGCCCCCGAGGACGATGCCGAGGCTGCCCGAATCGGCGACGGTCTTCTCCGCTGCGGCGATGCAGAAGGCCGGATAGTCGTCGTCGGGGTCGTTGACGAACGCCCCGCAGTCGATCGGCTCGTGCCCGGTGTTGTGCAGGTGCTCGATGATGGCCTGCTTCAGGTCGAAGCCGGCGTGGTCGGCTCCCAGGTAGACGCGCATGGCGGTCATTGTGGCAGACGCCGCCGGGCCGCCCGGGGCGCGATCAGTCGAACTGCGGCGACTCCGTGCGCGTGCGCTTGAGCTCCCAGAAGTGCGGATAGGAGGCGAAGGTCACCGACGCATCCCACAGCTTGCCCGCCTCTTCGCCGCGCGGGATCTTCGACAGCACCGGCCCGAAGAAGGCGACACCGTTGACGTGGATGGTCGGGGTGCCGACGTCGTCGCCGACGGGATCCATGCCCTCGTGGTGGCTCGTGCGCAGCGCCTCGTCGTACTTGTCGGTGGTGGCCGCATCGGCGAGTTCGGCGGGCAGACCCACCTCGGCGAGCGACTCGGTGATCACCCGGCTGAAATCGGGGTCGAAGTCCTCGACCCCCTGGTTGTGGATGCGGGTCCCCATCGCGGTGTACAGCGGTGCGAGGATCTCGCGGCCCTTGGCCTGTTCGGCGGCGATGGCCACGCGCACCGGACCCCACGCCTTCTTCATCGCCTCCTGGTACTGCTCGGGCAGGTCGCGACCCTCGTTGAGCACCGCAAGGCTCATCACCCGGAAGTTCACCTCGATGTCGCGCACCTTCTCGACCTCCAGGATCCAGCGCGAGGTGATCCAGCACCACGGGCACAGGGGATCGAACCAGAAATCGGCGACGGACTTTTCGGCCATGAGAAATCCTTCCGGGCGCGGGGTGTGGGCAGAGTCCAACTCTGACAACTGCGGTCGCTCACGGAGTGTTCCCGCGTCGGCGCCTATAGCCGCCGGCCTCGCGGATCGCGATATGAGAAACGCCTAAGAGTGCAAACGGTGACCGAACCGTGTTCCTGATGTGACCAATGTGAAGAATCGTTACCGAAGTGAACATACCCGTTGATCTTCGAGTACGCGCCGTGGCATTAGGGGTCGGCCTGGCGGGGGTCGCAACGACGTTCGCCGCGCCGGCCCAAGCCGACACGACGGACGACGCCTTCCTGGCCGCGCTTCGCGGCGCCGGGATGAGCGTCGACAATCCCGTGAACATGGTCGCCGTCGGGGAATCCGTCTGCCCGATGCTGGTCGAACCGGGCAAGAACCTCGCGAAGGTGTACACGCAGGTGGCCGACAACGGCATCCCGCCGGACATCGCGGCGTTCTTCACCGGCATCGCGATCTCGGTGTACTGCCCGCAGGCCATCGCCTCGGTCGGCAACGGCACCGTGCTGGACTGGCTGCCCGCGGCGCGCGCGATACCGGGCTTCTGACGCGGGACGTGCGACGCGCCGTCAGGGGGCCCGCGCTATAGGTTGGTGGCGTGGCACTTCCCAACCTGACCCGCGACCAGGCCGTCGAACGCGCCGCCCTGGTCACCGTCGACAGCTATCGCATCGAACTCGACCTGGCCGACGGCGACGGCAAGCCCGGCGAGCGCACCTTCCGGTCCACGACGACCGTCGAATTCGACGCCCTCGCCGGCGCCGACACCTACATCGACATCGCAGCCGACGCGATCCACCGCGCCACCCTCAACGGCCGCGACATCGACGTGTCGGGCTACGACGAATCAACCGGCATCCCGCTCACGGGCCTGGCCGCCCACAACGTCGTCGTGGTCGACGCCGATTGTCTCTACTCCAACACCGGGGAGGGCCTGCACCGCTTCGTCGACCCGGTCGACGACGAGGTGTACCTGTACTCGCAGTTCGAAACCGCCGACGCCAAGCGGATGTTCGCGTGTTTCGACCAACCCGATCTGAAGGCCGCGTTCGACGTCACGGTGATCGCACCGTCGCACTGGGAGGTCGTGTCCAACGGCGCCACCGTTAACGTCGAGGACGCCGGTGTGGCCAAACGGCACATCTTCGCCGCCACACCACGCATGAGCACGTATCTGGTGGCGCTCATCGCGGGTCCGTATGCGCGCTGGGATGACGTCTACAGCGACGACCACGGCGACATCCCGCTGGGGCTGTTCTGCCGCAAGTCGCTGGCCGAATTCATGGACGCCGACCGGCTCTTCACCGAGACCAAGCAGGGATTCGGCTTCTATCACAACAACTTCGGCATCCCCTACGCGTTCGGCAAGTACGACCAGTTGTTCGTGCCGGAGTTCAACGCCGGGGCGATGGAGAACGCCGGCGCGGTCACCTTCCTCGAGGACTACGTCTTCCGTAGCAAGGTGACCCGGGCCTCCTACGAGCGCCGCGCCGAGACCGTGCTGCACGAGATGGCACACATGTGGTTCGGCGACCTGGTCACCATGCAGTGGTGGGATGACTTGTGGCTCAACGAATCGTTCGCGACGTTCGCCTCGGTGCTGTGCCAAGCCGAAGCCACCGAGTACACCGAGGCGTGGACGACGTTCGCGAACGTGGAGAAGTCGTGGGCGTACCGCCAAGACCAGCTGCCGTCCACGCATCCCGTCGCCGCAGACATCCCGGACCTGGCCGCCGTCGAGGTGAACTTCGACGGGATCACCTACGCCAAGGGCGCCAGCGTGCTCAAGCAACTGGTGGCCTACGTGGGCGAGGAGGAGTTCCTCTCCGGCTTGCGGGATTACTTCCGCGACCACGCATTCGGCAACGCCACCTTCGGCGACCTGCTGGGCGCGCTGGAGAAGGCATCGGGACGCGACCTGTCGGGCTGGGGCCGGCAGTGGCTCAAGACGACGGGCCTCAACACGCTGCGGGCCGAATTCGAACTGGACGCCGACGGCCGGTTCACCCGGTTCTCCATCGACCAGAGCGGGGCCGCACCGGGCGCGGGTGAGACCCGGGTGCACCGGCTCGCGGTCGGCATCTACGACGACGACGGGTCCGGCAAGCTGGTGCGGGTGCATCGCGAGGAGCTCGACGTCGAGGGTCCCCGCACCGATATGCCTGCGCTGCACGGCGTTTCGCGCGGCAAGTTAATCCTCGTCAACGACGACGATCTGACGTACTGCTCGCTGCGGCTCGATCAGGATTCGCTGCAGACGGTGCTGACGCGCATCGCCGACATCGCCGAGCCGCTGCCGCGGACCCTGGCGTGGTCGGCGGCGTGGGAGATGACGCGCGAGGCGGAGCTCAGGGCCCGCGACTTCGTGTCGCTGGTCTGCGGCGGCGCGCATGCGGAGACCGAAGTCGGTGTGCTGCAACGGCTTCTGCTGCAGGCGCAGACGGCGCTCAACTCCTACGCCGATCCCGGATGGGCACGCTCGTCGGGTCGGCCCGAGTTCGCCGACCGGCTGCTCGACCTCGCCCGCGGCGCCGAGGGCGGTTCGGATCATCAACTGGCGTACGTCAACGCGCTGTGCGGTTCGGTGCTGAGCCCGCGGCATGTCGAGGTGCTCTCGGCGCTGCTCGACGAGGACCCCGCGCTCAAGGGGCTGCCCGGCCTCGTCGTCGACACCGACCTGCGGTGGCGCATCGTGACCGCGCTGGCCGCTGCGGGCGCCGTCGACGCCGAGGGCATGGAGACGCCGTTCATCGACGCCGAAGCGCAGCGCGATCCGACCGCGGCGGGACGCCGGCACGCGGCCGCGGCGTCGGCCGCACGTCCCGAGGTGGCGGTCAAGGAAGCCGCGTGGGAGCAGGTGATCGAGGACGACACGCTGGCCAACATCACCGCGCGCGCGATCATCGGCGGGTTCGTGCAGCCGGGTCAGGAAGAGCTGCTGCGGCCGTTCCGCGCCAAGTACTTCGGCGCGATCTCGGGGGTGTGGCAGCGGCGGTCCAGTGAGGTCGCGCAGACCGTCGTCGTCGGGCTGTATCCGTCGTGGGACATCAGCGAGGAGGGCCTGGCCGCGGCCGACGCGTTCCTCGCCGACCCCGACGTGCCGCCTCCGCTGCGCCGCCTGGTGGTCGAGGGCCGCGCCGGCGTCGAGCGCTCGCTGCGCGCCCGCGCCTTCGACGTCACCTGACCCCTCATTGTGCGAGCGACCGTGTTTGCGCACGACACGCCGCGACTTACCGTACAAACGCGGTCGCTCGCGGGCATGCTGAGCCGGTGGCGGTCAGCAGAACGCGCCGGGCCCGAGCGGCCCGCAGGCGCAAGCGTCGGCTCGGCGCCGTCGACAACGACCTCACGCCGCAGCAGTGGCAGGCCCTGAAGGACGCGTGGGACGGCTGCGCCTACTGCGGCGCGACGGATCGACCGCTACAGCGCGACTGCGTCATGGCGATCTCGCGCGGCGGCCGGTACACGATCGACAACGTCGTTCCGGCGTGCGCGTCGTGCAACACCAGCAAGTGCAACGACGAGGTCACCGGGTGGCTGCGCCGCAAGCGCCTCGACGAGCGACGATTCCTGGAACGCTACGTCGAGATCCGCGCCGCACTCGCGGCCGACGCACGCTGACGCGCACGCCCGCGAAAAGGGTGCGGTCAGGCCGGGGTGACGCCGGCGCTCATCACGCGCACCGCGCTGATGAGGCCGTCCATCAGGTTGCCGTCCTTGAACGACGCGGCGGCGGCCGAGACGCCCAGCGGTGCGGCTTCCTCGATGCCGCGGCCCTTGACGTCGGCGCCGTAGACCACCTCGATCGCGCGCTGATCGGGCGAGACCGCCAGCAGCACGGCGTTGTTCGGGGTGGGCACCTGGGTGAGGATCTGACGCGCGGTGGCCGCGGTGTCCTCGCCGAGATCGCCGATGTACACGGCGAACCGGGCCTTGGCCGCCCGCGAGCCGTACTTGAGCGCGTCGTCGAGGAACACGAGCTCCTTGACCGGGAACGGGTAGTCCACCGACAGCTCGCCGGGCTGCGTGACACCGGAGATGCGGCCGCTGGAGGTGACCACCCAACCGACCGGGAGGTCCGCGCGCTCGACGGCGGCCCGGTGGCCGCTCACTGCAACGTCACCACTTGCCACTGGCGCCGCCTCCAATCGTGACCGCATGCGTGTCGTGTTCTCCGACGTTTCCGCCTTCGGCCGCGGAGTCGGCCGCCAGGCTGCGCCCGGTGGCGTGCCCGTGATCCTTCGGCTCGTCGGCCGCCCACAGGATCGGGGCGTGCTTCCAGGGCTCGGACATCTTGTAGCTCGCCGGGTGCGGGCCCTTCTTGCGCCAGATCAGTGCGGCAAGCACGGCCGTCAGCCCGAGCGGCACCAGAATCAGTAGCGCGTGTGTCAGTGCGGTGCTCACGTCGCAAACCGTATACCAGCCGCGGTTACGCCGCGCCTTCGCCTAGATATCGCGCCCACGACGGGTCGAGCTCCTTGACGCTCGACAGCAGCCGCCAGTGCTGTCCCTTCGGCGGAACGGGCACGGTGCGCAGCGACCACCCGAGCTCGTTGAGCAGCCGGTCCGCCTTGCGGTGGTTGCACGTCGAGCAGGCCGCCACGCAGTTCTCCCAGTCGTGCGAGCCCCCGCGGCTGCGCGGGACGACGTGGTCGACGGTGTCGGCCTTGCCCCCGCAGTAGGCGCAGCGAAACCGGTCGCGGTGCATCAGCGCGGCGCGGGTCATCGGGACGCGCGCCCGGTACGGCACCCGCACGTAGGACCGCAGCCGGATGACCGAGGGCATCAGGATCGAACGCGTTGCGGAATGGACCACCGGGCCGTTCGGGTCCTCGTGTACGACGTCCGCTTTACCGCACACCAACATGATGACCGCTCGGCGCATGGGCAGAGCGGTCAACGGTTCGTAGGTGGAGTTCAGCAGGAGAACACGCCGGCGGCCCCAGATCGAGGCCTCGGTGGTACTCGGCGGATGGATGTCGACGCTGTGCAGCACGCGCGTCTGCGCGCTCGGTACCGCCGACCCGGCCAGGGCGGTCGCGGCACCGTAGCTCCGCTGGCCGGCCCTTCTGGACGGGCCTTTCTTGCGATGCGCCATACGTCCTCCGTCCGACAGTTCACCACGGATTCCTGTGAATCGCACGACAATTCTCGACGTGTTCGCAGGTCAATTGGGTGAACATCGCGTGGCGCGACCGCCTGACCTGGCCAATCCAGCAACTTGGAACAATGGTGGCGTGACACAGCCACAGAGGTCGTTCTACGACGAAGTCGGTGGCCACGAGACGTTCCGCGCGATCGTGGCGCGGTTCTACGAGTTGGTCCGCGAGGACGAAATCCTGCGCCCGCTGTATCCCGAGGAGGACCTCGGTCCGGCCGAGGTGCGGTTGCGGATGTTCCTCGAGCAGTACTGGGGCGGCCCTCGCACGTACTCCGACCAGCGTGGGCATCCGAGGTTGAGGATGCGCCACGCCCCGTTCCGGATCGGCTACATCGAGCGCGACGCCTGGCTGCGGTGCATGCACACCGCGGTCGCGGAGATCGACCCGCAAACGCTCGACGACGAACACCGCAAGGAACTGTTGGCGTATCTGGAGATGGCCGCCCACTCGATGGTGAACGCACCATTCTGATGAACAGTCCCTGGTGGTCGGATGCGCTGTTCTATCAGGTCTACCCGCGGTCGTTCCGCGACAGCGACGGTGACGGCGTCGGAGACCTCGACGGTGTGACCGCCGGCCTGGACTACCTGACGACGCTCGGCATCGACGCGATCTGGCTCAACCCGGTGATGGTCTCGCCGATGGCCGACAACGGCTATGACGTGGCCGACCCGCGCGACGTCGACCCGCTGTTCGGCGGCATGGCCGCGTTGGACCGGCTCATCGCGGCGGCCCACGACCGGGGCATCAAGGTGACGATGGATCTGGTGCCCAACCACACCAGTTCCGCGCATCCCTGGTTTCAGGCCGCGTTGGTCGCGCCTCCGGGCAGCGCGGAGCGCGAGCGGTACATCTTCCGCGACGGCACCGGTCCCGGCGGCTCGGAGCCGCCCAACAACTGGGTGTCGATCTTCGGCGGCCCCGCGTGGACCCGGGTGACCGAAGCCGACGGCAGCCCCGGCCAGTGGTATCTACACCTGTTCGACGCCGAGCAACCGGACCTCGACTGGGAGAACCCCGAGGTCTTCGACGACCTCGAACAGACGCTTCGGTTCTGGCTCGACCGCGGGGTCGACGGCTTTCGGATCGACGTCGCGCACGGCATGGCCAAGCCGCCGGGGCTTCCCGACATGCGCGTCGTCGAACGCGAGATGTTGCTCGCGGAGATGGACGACGACCCCCGCTTCAACAACGACGGCGTGCACGAGATCCACCGCCGGATCCGCCGCGTGTTCGACGACTACCCGGAATCCGTTGCGATCGGCGAGGTCTGGGTCTACGACAACGAACAGTTCGCCCGGTATGTCCGCTCCGACGAATTGCACCTGGGCTTCAACTTCCGCCTGGTGCGCGCGGCGTTCGACGCCGCCGACATCCGAGAGGCGATCGAAAACTCCCTGGCCGCCGTCGAGTCGGTGGGCGCCGTTCCGACCTGGACGCTGGCCAACCACGACGTCGACCGCGAGCCCACCCGCTACGGCGGTGGCGGCGTCGGGTTGGCGCGGGCCAAGGCGATGGCGTTGGTGATGCTCGCGTTGCCCGGGCCGGTGTTCGTCTACAACGGCGAGGAACTGGGGTTGCCGAACGTCGACCTGCCCGACGAGGCGCTGCGCGATCCCGTGTGGGAGCGGTCCGGACACACCCGACGCGGGCGCGACGGCAGCCGGATCCCGATGCCGTGGGACGGCGAGGCTCCCCCGTTCGGATTCTCGGCCAACCCCCGTACCTGGCTGCCGATGCCTCGCGGCTGGGCGGCGCTGACGGTGGAGAAGCAGCTGGCCGATCCCGGTTCGACGCTGGCGTTCTTCCGGCGGGCTTTCGAATTGTGCTCGCGCCGTGCCGAATTCGGCGGGCTCACGGTCGAGTGGCTGGACTCCCCCGCCGACAGCCTGGTGTTCCATCGCAGCGGCGGATTGGTGTGCGTGCTGAACGCGGGCTCGCGACCGATACCGCTGCCGGAGGGTCAGGTCCTCCTGGCCAGCACCGAGGTGTCCGGCGGCGTCCTGCCGCCCGACGCCGCCGCCTGGCTGGTCTGAGTCCTCCGCGAGCGACCGCGGAATGCACACGAATCGCGGCGTGTCACTGTGCAAACACGGTCGCTCGCACAGCAGGGGGGTCAGAGCAGGACGACGGCCGGGTCGCCGCGGCGGCGGTACACCGAGCCGAAGCGGGCGTCGATGCGCAGCCAGGTCGGAGACGCCCGCACCCGCACGATCTCGTCGGCCGACACCGCCGAACCCGCCTGCGGTAGGAAACCCATTGCCGTCAAGGCGAATACACACCGCATCGGAATGCCGACGCGCTCGTCGCCGGAACTGATCGCCACGACCTCCTGTTCCAGCAGCGACACCGGAGGACCGTGCCCGCCGGTGTGCTGCTTGGCCAGGGCTCCACCGCGTTCGGCGAGGTCGAGCACGACGCGGGCCGGCACATCGTCGAGGTGGACGAAGCCGGAGTCCGGCGGGAGCGCGCCGCGCCACGCGGAGTCCAGTGCGAAGCCGGGCTCGACGAAGCCGCTGCGGTCCATCGCCCGCAACCCGGCGGCCAGCGCGTCGGCGCCCGCCGAGAGATCCGGCGGATTGACCCGGCCGCTGACCACCCGGCTGGCCAGGACGTCGAATCCCGTTGCCACCCAGGCGACCAACAACCCGTCGGCCCGTTGCCGCAGCCTGATGACCGCGGCCTCGTCGAGGCGCAGCGCCCGGTCGGCGAACGCGGCGAGATCGTCACGGTGCGGCGGGTCGGACAGCCAGACACCCCGCTCGGACACCGTCATCGTGTCCATCGCTGCAGATACTCTTTCTGCTGCGGTGAGAGTCGATGCAGCCGCTGCTCTTTGATGTGCACGGCGGCCAACTGGGTGTCGGCGATCACCGCCGGCTTCGAGTCCGGCGCCGCCCCGACCGACCGCACCTCGTACCCGACGGTGAAATCGACCGAGCGGACGCGCTTGGACCACATGGTCACCTGCAAGGGCGAATCGATCAGCCGCAGTTGGGCCTTGTACGAGATGTTGACCTCGGCGATGAGCAATCCGATGGTCTCGATCTCGGGGCCGAACGGTTCGCGCAAGAACGGGATCCGGGCCTCCTCGAGGATCGTCACCATGGTGGCGTGGTTGATGTGCTGGTACATGTCGATATCCGACCACCGCACATGGACCGGCGCGACAAAGCCTGCGCCGCCGGAGACTTGCGCGCCGTCAGCGCTTGTCATCGAGAAGTCCCCGTTCCGCTGTTTCGTGTCATGCTACGGATCTGACGCGCCGCCACCGACAGCGTCGCCAGGTCGTGCTGACCGCTCTCGTGTATCTCGTCGAGCGTGCGACGGGCGCGGTCCACCCGCGAGCCGTTCGTCGTCTCCCACTCCGCGATCTTCTCCTCGCCTGTCTCGTCCGGCTCGCCGACCGCCAGCACGTCCAGGCACAGCGACCGCAGCGATCCGTAAATGTCATCGCGAATAGCCAGGCGCGCCAACGAATGCCAGCGGTCGTCGCGTTCGAGCCGCGACACCGCGGTGAGCAGGGTGTCGGTGTTGAGGTAGTTCATCAACGCGAAGTAGGTGTCGGCGACCTCGTCGGGTTCGCGGTCGACGATGTCACCGATGTCGATGATGTCGAGGAGGCTGAACTGGTACAGCCCCGTCGCGACGGTGTACGCGAGATCCCTCGGAACGCCACGCGAGGCGAATTCGTCGGTCTCCCTGGACACGATCGCCTCGTCGTCGCCGCGCAGCCAGTCCGGCATCCGCGGTGTCAGCGCGGCCACCTTGACGGCGAACCGGTTGATCTCGGCGCCCACGGCCAGCGGCTGCGGACGGTAGCTGAGCATCCAGCGTCCTGCCCGGTCGACCAGCCGGCGAAGATCGAGCGTCATCCGGTCGGTCACGTTCACTGGTACGCCGTCGCTTCCCGCGGTCCGGATCTGCCGCCAGACGTCGTTGATTCGAAAGATTGCGTTGGCCGCGGCGTAACTGCGTACGGCGTCCACCGGGCCCACCCCGGCGTCCTCGCTGATGCGGTACGCGTAGGTGATCCCGCTGGTGTCCACGAGGTCGTTGACCAGCATGGTGGTGACGATCTCCCGGCGCAGTTGGTGCGACCGGATATCCGCGGCGAACGGCTCACGCAGCTTCTCGGGGAAATACCGCGGCAGCCGGGACGCGAACGCTTCCTGGTCGGGCAGGTCGCTGGCCAGCACGTCGGACTTGAGGGCCAGCTTCACATGGGCCATCAGCGTCGCCAGTTCCGGTGACGTCAAACCGATTCCGACGTCGGTGCGGCGATGGATCTCCTTCTCCGACGGCAGCGCCTCCAGTTCGCGGTTGAGGCCACGGTCGGCGACGAGCGCCTGGATCATGCGCGCGTGCACCGGAAGCAGGCTCGCCGCGTTGGCGCGGCTGGTGCCCATCAGGTCGTTCTGGTCCTCGTTGTCCTGCAGCACCAACCGGCCGACCTCGTCGGTCATCGACAACAGCAGTTCGGTGCGGTCTTCGGGCCTGACCTTGTCGGCGGTCACCAGCGAGTCGATCAGGATCTTGATGTTGACCTCGTGGTCGGAACAGTCGACACCGGCCGAGTTGTCCAGCGCGTCGGTGTTGATCCGGCCGCCCGCGAGGTCGAATTCGATGCGGCCCAGCGCGGTCACACCCAGGTTGCCGCCCTCGCCGACGACCTTGACGCGCAACTGGCTTCCGTTCACGCGGACCGGGTCGTTGGCACGGTCGCCGACATCGACGTCGGATTCGCTCTCGGCCTTGATGTAGGTGCCGATGCCGCCGTTGAACAACAGGTCGGCCGGCGCCTTGAGGATCGCCTTGATCAGGGCAGGCGGGGTCAGCTCGTCGACGTCGTCGTCCATGCCCAGCGCGGCGCGGGCCTGCGGGGTGATCTGGATCGACTTGTGCTCCCTGCTGTAGACGCCGCCGCCCTCACTGATCAGCGAGGTGTCGTAGTCCTCCCAACTCGAGCGGGGCAGGTCGAACAGGCGCTTGCGTTCCTCCCACGACCGCGCGGCGTCGGGGTCGGGATCGATGAAGATGTGGCGGTGGTCGAAGGCGGCCAACAGGCGAATGTGCTTGGACAGCAACATCCCGTTGCCGAACACGTCGCCGCTCATGTCGCCGATCCCGACGACGGTGAAGTCCTCGGACTGGGTGTCGACGCCCATCTCGCGGAAGTGTCGCTTGACCGACTCCCACGCGCCCTTGGCGGTGATCCCCATCGCCTTGTGGTCGTAACCCACCGATCCGCCCGAGGCGAACGCGTCGCCGAGCCAGAAACCGTAGGACTTCGCGACCTCGTTGGCGATGTCGGAGAACGTCGCGGTGCCCTTGTCGGCGGCGACGACGAGATACGCGTCGTCCCCGTCGCGGCGCACCACATCCGGCGGTGGAACCACCGCTCCGGTGGCCTTGTCGACGTTGTCGGTCACATCGAGCAGGCCGGCGATGAACAGCTGATAACAGGCCACACCCTCGCTGCGTTGGGCTTCGCGGTCCACGGCCGCGTCGCCGGTGGGCGTCGGTGGCTGCTTGACGACGAATCCACCCTTGGCGCCGACGGGCACGATCACCGCATTCTTGACGGCCTGCGCCTTGACCAGCCCGAGGATCTCGGTGCGGAAGTCCTCGCGGCGGTCCGACCAGCGCAACCCGCCGCGCGCCACGTAGCCGAACCGCAGGTGCACGCCCTCGACCCGCGGCGAGTACACGAAGATTTCGAATCTCGGTCGCGGAAGCGGCAATTCGTCGATCAGGCCGGGGTCGAGCTTGAACGACAACACATCCTGATGACGCGCCGACTCCTGCCGCCTGACGAAGTAGTTGGTGCGAAGCGTCGCCTGGATCATCGACGCGAATGCCCGCAGCACCCGGTCGGTGTCGAGGCTGACCAGCGCGTCGATGTCGGCGCTCACCGCCGCCGCGGCGGCCTGGGCGTCGCGGCGTTTCGGCCCATCGCCCCTCTCGGTCTCGAACGGGTAGAACAGCGCCTCGAACAGTTCGACCAGCGAGCGCGCGGTCTTGGCGTGGTCGTTGATGACGGCCTCGATGTGCGACTGGCTGTACGGAAAACCCGCCTGCCGCAGGTATTTCGCATAGCTGCGCAGAACGCCGACCTGCTGCCAGTTCAGCCCGGCCCGCATCACCAGCTCGTTGAACCGGTCGGTCTCGGCGCGGCCGTGCCAGATCGCGGTCAACGCGTCGGCGAACCGCGTCGCGGTGTCGGCCCGTTCGGCTTCGGACTCGATGCGCGGAATCGACTTGTGCGGCGAGATTTTGAACTGGTAGATCCACACGGCGAGCCCGTCGTGCCGCTCCACGGTGAACGGCCGCTCTTCGAGCACGACCACACCCATCGACTGCAGCATCGGCAACAGATCGCTCAGCGACGCGGAGTGTCCACCCAGGTACAGGGTGAGCTGCGCGGTGCCCTCTTCGAGGTCGGTGAGCACCGGTTTGATCGAACCGGCCTGCAGGTCCTCGATGATCGCGATGTCGCCGATCGCGTCGAGCGGCGTGACAGCCTGCTTGTACGCCTCGGAAAAGGCCCCGGAGTAGTGTTGCGCCGTGCGCTGTCCGATCGAACCCGTCTTCACGGCGCCGATCAGCCGGTCGCCCCAGGTGCGGGCCGCCTCGGTCAGCAGGTCCTGGATGCGCGACTCGTTGGCCGCGGAGGTGTCGATGTCGCGGGCGCTGACGCCGTCGGGCATGCGTACGGAGAAATGGACCACCGCCCACGGGGATTCACTGACCCGCGCCGTGTACTCGATGCTCTCCCCGCCGAGCTCGCGCACGAGGATGTCCTGCATTTCGAGCCGCACCGCGGTGGTGTAGCGGTCGCGCGGGAGGTACACCAGGCACGAGACGAAATGCGCGAGCGAATCGGCGCGCATGAACATCAGCGTGCGCCGACGCGACCCGAGGTCGACGACGGCCTTGACCATGTCCAACACGTCCCGCGCCGACAGCGCGAACAGTTCCGAGCGCGGAATGGTCTGGATGATGTCGAGCAGTAGTTGTCCCGGGTGGCTGGGATCGTTGCGCGACAGCGCCAGCGCCTCGTTGACCCTACGCGAGATCAGCGGGATCTCAAGCACATTGGCGTTCATCGCCGCCACCGTGAACAGCCCGACGAAGCGATGCTCGATGGCGGTCGGCCCGTCCTGTTCGCGCACGACGACGATGTAGGGATAGGCGCCGTAACGCAGGTAGCTCGGCATGGTGGCTTGGGCGAGCACGAGCAGGTCGTGCCCGTTCGTCAGCGGCGGCAGCACGTCATGGTGCAGCCGCAGCGTTCCCAGCCGGCTCGTCGGGTCGACCGATGAGTGGCCGTCGCGGATCGAACACCGCTGATAGCCCAGGAGCACGAAATGTCCGTCGGCCAGCCACCGCAACAGCGCGGCGACGTCCTCGCGGTCGCGCCCGCGGAATCGGCCGCCGGTGTCGGTGGCCAGGTTCTGCGCCAAACCGCGCAGCGCCGAAGAGAGTTCGTTGGCATCGAGCGCGACGAGGCGCGCGTCGGCGAGCACGCTCGGCAGCATCTGCGCCACCTGGGCCAGGGCCTTGGGATCCACGGTCGCGGCGAGCTGGACGTGGATCCAGGCCTCGAACACGCCGTCGCGCGTCCCGCCGGGGTCGGCGGCGGGCACCACGTCGAGCAGTTCGCCCGCCCGCGCACGGTGCACCAGCATCACCGGGTTCATGATCGCGGTGTAGGCGACCCCGAAGCGGTGCAGCAACACCGTGACCGAGTCCATCACCATCGCGGTCTGGTCAGTGACGATTTGCAGCGCGGGGCCGAAGCCCGCCGGATCGTCGGCGCGGTACACCTCGACGCGGGTGTCGCCGTAGGGACGGAAGCGGCCGAGCCGGTGATGCGCGGCGATGAGGTTCGGCGACACGACCTGCTGCGCGGTCGCCGTCACCGGCATCGTGACGGTGGCGTCGGCGGTGGGAGCGTCGGCGTGCGGACCCCGGTAGGTCTCCACATACGCCCGCGCCAACCGCGCGACGGTCTCGTCGTCGAGTCCAGAAGATTGGTGGGCCCCGGTGACGCCCACCCCGGCGCCCGTTGATCTCCCGACGTCTTCCGGATTCACCGACATGCGACGCTCCTGAACTGTAGGCGCGGACCTCCGTCATTGGATGTCACCACCAGCCCCGAAGAGCGCAGCGGCGCCGCGGTCCGCAGAAGACGACCCTAGTAGCCCGCGAGGGCGGTTCGCGGCTACCCCGCCGGATCAGTCGCGCGTGAGCTTGCGGTGCGTGACGCGGTGCGGGCGGGCGGCCTCGATACCGAGCCGTTCGACCTTATTCTCCTCGTACGCACCGAAGTTACCTTCGAACCAGAACCACTTGGCCTCGTTGTCCTCGTCGCCCTCCCACGCCAGGATGTGCGTGCAGGTGCGGTCGAGGAACCACCGGTCGTGGGAGATGACCACGGCGCAACCGGGGAAGCTCTCGAGCGCGTTCTCCAGCGAGGACAGCGTTTCGACGTCGAGGTCGTTGGTCGGCTCGTCGAGCAGGATCAGGTTGCCGCCCTCCTTGAGCGTGAGCGCGAGGTTGAGCCGGTTGCGCTCACCGCCGGACAGCACACCCGCGGGCTTCTGTTGATCGGGACCCTTGAACCCGAACGCGGACACGTAGGCCCGCGACGGGATCTCGTTCTGCCCGACCTCGATGTAATCCAGCCCGTCGGAGACGACCTCCCACACCGTCTTCTTCGGGTCGATGCCCGCACGGCTCTGGTCGACGTAGCTCAGCTTGACCGTCTCGCCCACCTTCACCGTCCCGCTGTCGGGCTGCTCGAGGCCGACGATGGTCTTGAACAGCGTCGTCTTACCGACACCGTTGGGGCCGATGACACCGACGATGCCGTTGCGCGGCAGCGTGAACGACAGGTCCTTGATCAGCTGCCGGCCCTCGAAGCCCTTGTCGAGGTGCTCGACCTCGACCACGACGTTGCCCAGGCGCGGCGGTGTCGGGATCTGGATCTCCTCGAAGTCGAGCTTGCGGCTCTTCTCCGCCTCCGCGGCCATCTCCTCGTAGCGCTGCAGTCGGGCCTTGCTCTTGGCCTGGCGTGCCTTCGCGCCCGAACGGACCCACGCGAGCTCGTCTTGGAGGCGCTTTTGCAGCTTGGCGTCCTTGCGCCCCTGCACGGCGATGCGCTCGGCCTTCTTCTCCAGGTAGGTCGAGTAGTTGCCCTCATAGGGGTAGGCCCGCCCGCGGTCGAGTTCGAGGATCCACTCGGCCACGTTGTCCAGGAAGTACCGGTCGTGGGTGACCGCGAGGATCGCGCCCTTGTAGTCCGCGAGGTGCTGTTCGAGCCACTGCACGCTCTCGGCGTCGAGGTGGTTGGTCGGCTCGTCGAGCAGCAGCAGGTCGGGCTTGGACAGCAGCAGCTTGCACAACGCGACGCGGCGACGCTCGCCGCCGGACAGATGGGTGACCGGCTCGTCGGGCGGCGGGCAGCGCAGCGCGTCCATCGCCTGTTCGAGCTGCGAGTCGATGTCCCACGCGTCGGCGGCGTCGAGCTCCTCCTGCAGCCGGCCCATCTCCTCCATCAGCTCATCGGAGTAGTCGGTGGCCATGAGCTCGGCGACCTCGTTGTAGCGGTTGAGCTTCTCCTTGATCGCCACGCCCTCTTCGACGTTCTCGCGAACGGTCTTGTCCTCGCTGAGCGGCGGTTCCTGTTGCAGGATGCCCACCGTCGCGCCGGGCTGCAGGAACGCATCGCCGTTGTTGGGCTGGTCCAACCCGGCCATGATCCGCAAGACGCTCGACTTGCCGGCGCCGTTGGGGCCGACGACGCCGATCTTCGCGCCCGGAAGGAAATTCAGGCTGACGTCGTCGAGGATGACCTTGTCGCCGTGCGCCTTGCGGACCTTCCGCATCGAATAGATGAATTCGGCCATGCCGTGGTAAGCCTTTCGAAATTCGCGTATCTCTTCAGGTGATGCTCGCGGACCATCGTAGGCGTGGCCCCGCCGGCGCAGCCCAGCGAGCTAGGCGTTCCTGCGCCGGCGGTGGTGTCCCCGCTACGCGGTCAGGGGCAGCGCCGCGTCTGGCCGCTCCGCGTCGTCGTCATCACCGCTGTCTTCTGATTGGACGTCTGGGTCGGTGCTCTGCTGTTCGGTCTGCTGCCTGGCCCGGTCGAGCCGGGCGGAGCAGCGGGCCAGGTCCGGGCCGACGGACGTCGCGCGGACTTCGACCGATGAGCGGCGGTTGCCGTCGCGGTCGTCGTACTCGCTGGTGTAGACGTGTCCGACGACGATGACCGGGTCGCCCTTGACCAGCGCCGCGCTGGCCCCGGCGACCACCCGGCCCCAGCAGTTCACTGTGACGAACAACGAATTGCCAGGCTCCCATGTTCCTTCGGCCGTTCGGCGGCGCGAGTTGCTCGCGACGCGGAACCGGACCATCTCCTGGTCGCCCACCCGCCGGTGGATGGGGTCGGTGACGATGTTGCCGACGATGGTGAACGGTGTCTCGAACATGACGATCTCCTCCAACTGATTCATTGCGTTTCCGTGCCGGCGGCCTCGTGGCGCGTCGGCGACACCGCCATTGAGCGCCGCGGCGCCGACACCGGAAGGCGGCGAGCACGCATCGCGGGACGGACCTGTGGACGAATCCGGCGTTGGGGATGAACTGCGGGTGCCTTCGTCATCGCCAGACCGACGCTCTGGTTGGTCCTCGGGCCCGCGATCGACCATTGCGTCGGTTTCGAGCGAACGGCGCGGAACCTACGGGCGCCAGCCCTGCGACAGCAGGGCGTTTCGCACCTGCTCGACGATGTCGGCGCCGCGGTCCTCCTTGATGACGTGGGTGACGTGCCAGCCGAGCCGCTGCAGCACACGGTTGACCCGAACGTCGAGGACATACTGTTGCCGGCTGGTGAGGTGTTGTTCTCCGTCGTATTCGGCGCCGACCTTGAACTCCTCCCAGCACATGTCGATGCGCCGGACGTAGCGGCCCCACTCGTCGTAGACGACGACCTGCGTGGTGGGCCGTGGTAGCCCGGCATCGATGAAGAGCAGCCGCAACCATGTCTCCCTCGGAGACTCGGCGCCGCCGTCGACCAGCGGCAACGCCGCCCGTAGCCGTCGCAGACCACGCACACCGCGATGCCGTTTCGCCAGCAGCGCGACATCCTCGGGAGCGAACGGCCGAGCGTTCATCAATGCGTCCAGGCGGGCGACAGCACGGCCGCGCGGCTGGTGCCGGCCCTGGTCGAACGCGGTCCGAGCCGGAGTGGTCACCCGGATGCCCGCGA
This sequence comes from Mycolicibacterium malmesburyense, assembly GCF_001050015.1. Next base: position 23,490 of record NZ_CVTB01000077.1, on the reverse strand, counting down.
CCGCGGTGATCTCGTCCTCGTCCAGGGTCTCGTCGCGGACGATCAGACCGCGCTGGCGCCGCACCGCCGCGACCAATTCGATGGGAACGTCGTCGCCGACCCATCTCGCGCCGTGTATCGCGGAGGCGGCCACCCCGGCGATCACCGCCGAAGGCGTGGCGAGGGATACGCCGGCGATCCTCTCGCGCAGCGAAACCTGGTGGCCTCGCGGTACGTACACGCCGCGGTACAGCGGTCGATACTGACTGCGCAAGCGGGCTCGGGTGAGGTGCCCGGCGGCCACGGCGTCACTGCCGATGAAGGGAATCTCCACACAGATTGGACGCCCGCGACCATCGGTTCAGCTCCAATGTCCGCGAAACCGACGCAATGGTCGTTTCGGCGGCCGGAAAGCAGCCAAATCGTCGGTCTCGGCGCCCGAACGCCCGACGCCCGACGCCAGGCGCCCGACGCGCGAACGCCGTCAGCTGCGGGCGTCGCGGCGGGCGAGTTCGGCCAGCATCGCGTTGTAGGCGGCGAGGTCCGCGTCGTCGTCGCGGTCGGCGGCGCGGTCGAGTCGCTTCGCCGTGCGCTGGTCGCTGCGCGTCCACTGGATCAGCAGCGCGAGCATCACCAGCACGAGCGGAACCTCACCGGCCGCCCAGGCGATTCCGCCGCCGGTGCGCTGATCGGCGAGCAGATCGGTGTGCCAGCTCAACTGCAGCGAGCGGTAGAACGACTCGCCCATGACGGTCTTGGTGCCCATCAGCACCACGCCGAAGAACGCGTGTAGCGGCAGCGACGCGAACACCATGCCGACCTTGCCCAGCTGCGGGATCTGCCGCGGCGCCGGGTCGATGCCGATCGTCACCCAGTAGAAGAGGTATCCGCTGAGCAGGAAGTGCGCGTTCATCAGCACGTGGGCGCCGTGCTTGTCGACGCCGGCGTCGAACAGGCCGCCGAAGTACAGGCCGTAGAACCCGGCGACGAAGATCACCGTGGCCACGATGGGGTTGGTCAAGAACTTCGACACCCGCGAGTGCAGGGCGGCCAACAGCCACTCCCTCGGACCCGGCGGGTCCCCGCGGCCGGCGGCGGGCAATGCGCGCAAAGCCAGTGTCATCGGCGCGCCGAGGACCAGCAGGATGGGCACCAGCATCGACAGCAGCATGTGGGCGATCATGTGAATCGAGAACATGGCGGGCATGTAGCGGCCCAGCCCCGACGACGTCGCGATCAGCAACGCCGCGCAACCACACAGCCAGCCGATCGTCCGCCCGACGGGCCACGCGTCACCCCGGCGGCGCAGCCTGCGCACGCCGAGCAGGTAGACCACCGCGAAGACGATCGCGGCGGTGCCGAAGATCAGGTCGAAGCGCCAATCGAGCAGGATCCGTTCGAAGGTGGGCGGGCCTGCCAGGTCGTATCCGATCGCCACCTCGACGGGGCTGGGTTGTTCGGCCAACGGCGGCGGAGGGGTGCGCCCGAGCCCGACCGCGATGCCGAACGTCGCCCCGAACAACGCCGCCTCCAGCAGCGCCAGCCGCACCAGCGGCCCGCGCGCCTCGGGGTCGGTCTGCAACGCGGCCACCGCCGAGCGGCGTTGCCACCAGCCGATCGCCGCGAGTGAGGCCAGCGCGCAGATCTTCGCGACGATCAGCCAGCCGTACTCGGTGGACACCAGGTCGGCCGGCGTCACCCGGACAAGCGCGTTGATCACGCCGCTGACGGCCATCACGACGAAGCACCACAGCGCCAGCGCCGAGAACCGGCGCGCGGCCAGGTCGGCGTGCTTGCCGCGGCGCATCGCGTGCACGAGCAGGGCGAGCAGGCCGCCGGCCCACAGCGCCGCGGCTCCGAGGTGAAACAGCAGGCTGTTGGTGGCCACGTCGTGGGCGCCGCCGGTCGAGGAATGTCCGGCCAAGCCGAGCGGAACCAGCGTGATCAGGGACCCCGCGAGCAGGATCGGCGTCCACGACCAGCGCAGCACGGGCAGGCTGGCGACCGTGACGGCCGCGGCGATGAACGCCGTCCACCGCCACGCGCTCGCCATGTCGACGAGGCTGGCCGCCGACCAGACGGCCACCGGGTCGAGGGTCTTGTGAAGCGGCTGACCCGAGACGTCGGAGACGGTCAGCGGGACCATCAGCGCCGCGCAGACCGTCCACACCGCCGACGCCCCGGTGCCCAGGCGCAGCGCCCGATAGCCGCCGGCATCGAGCACGCCGTTGGTCTGGGGCGGAGTCAAGAACGCGGCGAACAAGAACGATCCGACGGCGATGACCGCTGCGATCTCGCCCGCGGCCCGCACTAACGGCAGGCCGTAGGTCGTGACCGGGCCGGGATTCGGCAATCCGGTCGCGCTCAGCGCGTCGGCCAGGGACAGGGCGCCGATGCCCGCGGCCACCAAGCCCGCCAGCATCGCCACCCCGACGAGCACCGGCCATACCGCGCTGGTGCGCACGCCAGATGCCGTCGTCGTCATCCCACCAGCGTATGGCGCACCCGGCTGTTACCCACAGCACGGTCGCGCACGGCGTCAGAGCCAGACGCGTACACAGGTGCGCGCCCGGACAGAAGGTCAGGCCGATTCCCGACGTGCCCCCCGGCGCGCGACCTCGCGGGCGATGAACTGCTGGCGGGCGATCTGTTCGACCTTGTCCATATCGCGCAGTATGCCGCGCAGTTCATCCCGGAAGGCACCGCGCCGCTCGCGCAGATCGGCCGCGGGCTCGAGCAGATGCTGATCGGCCGCGACCTGGCGGGCGGTCGCGAACAGCAGCGCCGACACCGATTCGTTGCTGCGCACCCTGCTCTGCGCGACGTATTGGTTGCCCAGGCCGAGCGCCTTCTTGGTCAGGTCCTTCTCGTCGATCTCGGCGGGTGCGTCGAGCAGTACGTCGGCCACGATCTCGTACGCCTCGAAGAACGGGCGCAGCATCGCGCCCGCCAGCAACGGAGACTTGGCCCGCAGCAACTCCCCGACCTGTGCTTCCCCGGCCGCCACCTGCTCCTCCCAGCCCTTCTGCCAGGACAGCTCCTCGGCGACGTGCTCGCGGAACGCCGCGGAGTCGGCGAAATAGAAGTCGAACTTCAGCAGATCGCGCAACCGCATCACCTGCGACCAGAACGCTTCCAGCCGGTCCCCGTCGGCGTGGCAGGCGTGCACGAGCGCCAACTCCACCAACGACGTCTCCAGGAACGCGTCGATGAGCGTGTTGCGGTAGAACGCCGCTTCGTGTTCGTCCTCGGGAGCGATGCGCCACACCGGCTCGCGGCCACCCTCCACGCAGGTGACCGGATGCCGGTTGGACAGCGCGTCGAGCGCGGCCCTGACACCGTCCGGAGTGCGTAACCGCAACGCGCTGTTGGTCATCGGGGTCTGCTTGCGTTCCAGGTAGTCCAGCGACGGCTGCAGCGTGTGGTGGATCTGGTCCAGAGTCAACGCGATTCCGCGTGTGGTGAGCAACAGCGCCGACACCAGCGCGGTGGCGTTCACCGGGGTGGCCCGCAGGATCCGCCACGACGCCTCGAACGCCATCTTCTGCAGCGCAAGCCGTTTGGCGGCCTCGTCGGTGGCCATCGGCCCGTGCGGCACGCCGAGGTACTCGCGCATCGACACGGCCTCGGGGAAACGCACGTAGATCTTGCCGTAGTTGCGCTCGCCCTGCGCCTTGATGAAGTTGTACATCCACGACAGGCTTTCGGGCGTCTTCTCACCCCCGCGGGCATAAGCCGCGTACTCCGAGGTCTCGTGCAACTGGTCGAAGCTGATCGACACCGGCTGCAGCAGGATGTCCTCGCTTCGGCCGTCGAGATACGCGTCGGCGACATAAGCGAGCAGACCGAGCTTGGGCGGCAACATCTTTCCGGTCCGCGAGCGGGTGCCCTCGATCGACCAGCTGAGGTTGAACCGTTTCTCGACGATGTACCCGACGAACTGGCGCAGCACATACTTGTAGAGCGGGTCGTCGAGCTTGCGGCGCAGAAAGATCACGCCGGAGTGGCGCATCAACGGGCCCATGAAGCCGAACGACAGGTTGATCCCGGCGAAGGTGTGCACCGGCGGTAACCGGTTCTCCTGCATCGCGACCGGCACGATCACGCCGTCGAGATACGACCGGTGCGAGAACAACAACACGGCCGGATGGTTCTCCAGGTTGCGGCGCATCGACTCGACCTCGGCCCTGTCGTAGTCGATGTTGGGGTCGAAGCCCCGACTGAAGATCGCCCGCCCCAACGTCGGAATCAGATCGACCGAGAACCTGCTCCACCCGGTGGACAGTTCGTCGAGCATCTCCCCCGCGTTTTCGAGGGTGGCGCCCGGGATCTTCGCCAGCCCTTCGCGGAAACGCGAGGACGCCATGATTTCGGGCTTGATCAGCCGCGGCGACTTGTACTCCGGCCCCAGCAGTCGCAGTTCGACCCGCTCGATCGCCAAGATGGCGCGGCGGACGACGAAACGGGCGAACTCCCTTGGGTTTTCGGCGACGGTGGTGTCGGCCCACTGCTGCCGCAGTTCGGACACCTTCGCCGGTTCGCCGGCCACGACGCGGGCCCGTGAGCGGTCGCGGCGCAGGATGCGGCGCTGCAGGATCTCGGGCGGACGGTAGGTGTCGCGACCGGAGATCACCGCCACCACCTTGGATCGGGTGGGCAGGCCGCCGGGCACCCAGAACACCCGCACCGGCACGACGGAGCGGTCTTCTCCCGCGTCGAGTTCGCTCACGAGCGACGCGAGCACGGCGGCCGGCGGGTCCTCGTCCGGCAGCAGCAGCACATCGATCTTGGCCTCGGGATGCTCGCGCCGCTGCCGCTGAAGCCAGTCGTCGAGCAGATCACGTTCGGCGGCGGAGGCCGCCGACGCCAGCACCAGGGCGTCGCCGGTGGGCGTGAACGGCGTGTACTCGTCGACGGACGGCTTCACGGACGCCCCTTCCCCGAGGATCCCGGTGCGGACTTCTTGGTGGCCGGCGCCTTGCGCACGGACTTCGTCGCCGACTTGGCCGCCGATTTGGTCGCCTTCTTCGCGGTCTTCTTCGCTGCGGGCTTCTTGGCCGCCTTCTCCGGCTTCACGGGCGAGGAGATGTTGCGGTCGTAGAGCTCGGGCAGCGACGACTCGTCGTGCGGCCAATCGGCCAGCGTGTCCAGGTAGAGCTGGCGTACCTGGGTGATGCGCTCCTCGAGGTTGTCGTGCGTCCAGTCGTCGACCGGGATCGGGGGATAGACGACGACGTCGACCGTCCCCGGGTTGAAGGTGCTCGAATCGCGGGCGGCGATCACCTCTGCGTTGCGAATCACGATGGGCACCACCGGGATTCCCGCCGACATGGCGATGCGGAACGGACCCTTCTTGAACGGCCCCACCTCGGTGGTGTCCAACCGGGTGCCCTCCGGGGCGATCAGGATCGAGAGCCCCTTGCGGGCCAACTCCTCGACCTTCCTGAGCCCCTCGACCGCCTTCTGGGGATCCTCGCGGTCGATGAACGCGGCATCCATGATCTTGCCGAGGGTGCCGACGATCGGGTCCTTCTCGAGTTCCTTCTTGCCCACCGACGTGAAATCGGTGTCCACCAGATGTCCGGCGATCAGCGGGTCGGCCTGGTTGCGGTGGTTGAAGACGAACACCGCGGGCCGCTTCTTCGTCAGGTTGTCCCTGCCGATCACGTTGACGTTGATGCCCAGCGTGCCCATCAGCGCCCGGCCGAACGCCGCGGTGAAGAAGTTGACGCCGTTGCGCTTGCTGCGCGTCAACAGCCCCAGCCCGAACGCCCCGGCGGCGATGGGCGCCATCGTCGCGATCCCCGCCGCGGTGCGCAGTTGCGAAACCGGGCTTGTCCCACTGCGACTGGTGAAGCGCAACACCGGCCACCCGCGCTTGGCGGCGACCGCGGCGAGCTTGCCTCCCGGGTTCGTCGGGCGGGGGTTGCCCACCAGGTACATCAACGCGACGTCCTCGTCGCCGTCGGCGTAGAAGTAACTCTTCGACAGGTCGACACCGTATTCGGCCGCGAACTTCTGCACCGCCCTGGCCTTACCCGGCCCCCAGATGATCGGGCGCGTCACCTCGCCGGTGAGTAACCCGTTCTCGTCGAGCTCGAACTTGTTGCTCAGCAGGTTCTCGATCCCCAGGAACCGCGCGACGGGCTCCACCTGCACCGTCAGCGCCGACGAACTGAGCACGACGGTGTGGCCGCGGGCCATGTGGGCGCGCACCAGCTCCCGCATCTCCGGGTAGATGCGGCCGACGATCTTCTGGACGAACAACCGCTCGGCGAGTTCGTCGATGTCCTCGAGCGAATTGCCGCGCAGCATGCGCGCGCCCTTGCCGATCAGATCCTCGAACTCCGACCGCCCCAGTTGGTGGTTGAGGCCGGCCTGCACCATGCCGATGAACTCGCCCATCGACATCTGGCGGCGACGGAACCGGTCCTGCGTCATCACGACGCCGGTGAAGCCGGCCACCAGGGTGCCGTCGAGATCGAAGAACGCCCCGACCCCGGGTCCCTGCGGGCTGGCCATGATCTCGGCGACCGAACCCGGCAGGCGCATCGTGCGCCGCGAGGTCTCACCGTTGGGCGAAGTCATTGCGCTGCACTCCCATTGGATGACGAGACGGTGGACGGGGCGGGGTCGACGGTGAACGACGCGGGCTCGGCTCGACCGTCGCCGCCGAGGGCGAGCACCTCGTCGAAACCCGACAGCAGGCAGCGCGCCCACAGCTCCTGGTCGATGATCGCCGCACGGTCGTAGCGGGTGGTGATCGTGCAGTATCCCGAGCGCGAGATCAGGACCACCATCATCGCCACCCCGGGTAGCGGGCCAAGTCCGTACTGCCGCAGCACCTTTGCGCCCGCGATGTAGGTGTCCCCGGCGTACACCGGGACATTGCTGGCCTGTACGTCGGAATTCACGATGGAGCCGGCGATCGACTCGAGGGCCGTGTCGGGAAGCAAGCCGACCAGCGGAGCGATGGCGCCGACCATGTCGATGGCCCGTTCCTCACGCTTGGTGGTCATCTGCGAGCGGATGTTGCGGATGCGGATCTCGGGGTCCGACAACCCGATCGGCGCGGCGAGATTGATGCCCGCGAACCGGTTTCCGCCGGCCGGGTCGGCATCGGAGCGAAGGTTGACGGGCACGGCCATCGGCAGCGTCTCGACCGGCAGACCCATGGCCTCGTGGTAGAGCCGCAGCGCACCGCACAGGCCCGCGAGATACGCGTCGTTGATCGAACCCCCGGCCGCCTTGGCGGCCCGGTGCAGGATGCCGAACTCGATGTCGACGGCCTCGCTGCGCGAGGACAGACTGCGCCGCCGCAGCAGCGGGGACGGATCCGCAACGGGACCCATCACGCGCGCACCCGACATGGCGTACTCGACGGCGCTGCCGAGCCGGTGGATCGGATCGCGCACCACCTCGCCTGCGACGTGTGCGGCGCCGAACAGCGCCCCGCGCACGCGGCCCGCGATGGTGCCGGGCAATCGGAAGAACCCCTGGCGCATCAGGTCGTTGGGCGACAGATCCTGCGGGATGGGAAGCGGCGGAAGGGCCTGCGGCTGCGGTTCCCGCTCGAGATCGTAGAGATTGGCGAACATCTCGACCCCGCCCACGCCGTCGGTGACCGCGTGGCTGAGGTGAACGACCATCGCGGCGCGGTCGTCGGCGAGCCCCTCGACCAGGGTCGCGGTCCACAGCGGCCGGGAGATGTCGAGCGGCGACTGCGCGGCGACCTCGGCGAGGTCGAGCACCTGGCGGAAGGTCCCGGGCTGCGGGGCGCGCACACGCCGCAGGTGGAAGTCGAGGTTGAAGTCGGGGTCCACCACCCACCTCGGCGCCACGGTCGGCAGCGTCGGCATGACCACCTTCTGCCGCAGCCGCAGCACCTTACGCGAGGCCGCCTCGAACTTGGCGCGGAACGTGTCCCAGTCCGGCGCGCAGTCGAGGATCTCGACCGTCATGATTCCCGAGCGGGTGCGCGGATTCGCTTCGCCGCGGTGCAGGATCTGGTCGAGCGGGCTGAGTTCCTCCGGGAGTCCCGCCGCATCGAGTTCCGGCACGTCGCTCATAGGCCGTAGCGTCCTCCTGGTCGTGAAGCTGTCGCCCCCACGCTAGTCGGCGCGAACACGCTGCGAGAGCCCTTTAGAGCTGACATGCGGCAACTCGCGAATCGTGGCGACAACTGAAAAGTTCCAGCGTGCTGACCGGTCCTGATCCGACCGATTCGTTAGGGTTAGTCCACCGCCCCCGTAGCTCAGCGGATAGAGCAACCGCCTTCTAAGCGGTCGGTCGCAGGTTCGAGTCCTGCCGGGGGCGCTCAGCGTGGTGTTTCGCCCCCGGTCGATACTTGACCCGATGCCAACCAACGACGTCGAGCACCGGCTCAGTCCGCTGCCGGAGACCGGATACGTCTACCGCACGGCCTGGCGCGTCGCCACCGGCGACATCGACGGCGATTTGCATCTGCGCCTCGACGGCGTCGCGCGCTACATCCAGGAGGTCGGCGCGGAAAACCTCGTCGACGCCGGCGAAGCCGACGACCACCCCCATTGGCTCGTGCAGCGCACAGTGATCGACGTCATCGAACCGATCGAGTTCCCGAACGAGATCTCGTTCAGCCGCTGGTGTTCCGCGCTGTCGACCCGGTGGTGCACGATGCGCGTCGATCTCGTCGGCAGCGACGGCGGCCGCATCGAGACCGAAGGGTTCTGGATCGCCATCAACAGCAAGACGTTGACGCCGCAACGCGCCTCGGACAGCCTGATCGCGCGGTTCGCCACCACCACCGACGAACTCCGCCTCAAATGGCGACCGTGGCTGACGAACCTCGAGGGCGCCGACGAGGACCTCGCGTTCCCGCTGCGGCGCACCGACATCGACATCTTCGAACACGTCACCAACACCGCGTACTGGCACGCCATCCACGAGGTGATGGCGCACGTCCCCGACCTCTGCCGCGCGCCCTACCGCGCGGTGGTCGAATACCGCAGGCCCATCCGGTATGGCGAGGACGTGACCATCCGGTGGGCGCGCCGCGGCGACGCCGTGCAGATCGCGCTGACCGTCGGCGACGACGTTCGCGCCGCCGCCCTGATCGCCAAGCTCTGACCGTTCGCGTACCATCTGCGCAAAGCGCTGATGTTTGCTGCGCGTTGGGGTGGGAGGACGGCGAATGGCCGGTTTCGGCAAAAGATGGACCCGGGCCGCGACGGGCGTGGCCGCAGCGGGGGTCGCGACCTGTGTCGTCGGCCTCGCCGCCACGCAGCCGGCATCGATCTCGTCTGCCGTGGTCGACCTGACCGCGCTCATCGTCGTCGGCAGCTCGACCAATCCGACCGGTGCGGGCGTCGCGGATTTCTTCGGCGGGAAGTTCGACACTCCGAGGTACACGGACTACCACGGCGGCGACGACATCGTCCTCGTCGACTTTCGCACCGGTCCGGCCGGTATCGAGCAGGCCCTCAGCGACCACGCCGGCGAACCGAACGCGGTGCTGGCCTCCGGCTGGGGCGCGGCGAACGCCAGTTTGCTGCTTTTGCGTAACCGGTCGGACCTGAAGGACACCGTCTTCATCCTGGACAACGACGTGGCGCGCCCCGACGGCGGCTTCGGCACCAGGTACCCGTGGTTCGCGCTGATCGGGGTGAACCCAATCCCCACCCCGAGCAAGGTCCCCGCCGCTCACGTCGTCAACATCGGCTACGAGTACGACTACAACTCCAACGCCCCCGCCGACGTGCTGAACCCCGTGGCCGCGGTCAACTCGCTGGTCGGCTACCTCTACACGCGCCTGAACCAGTCCGAGCGCGTGCTCCCGGTCGACGCCGAGGGCAACCCGGAGTCCTGCGGCGCGAACACCTGCGCGATCCTCGTCAGCGGTGAGGTCCTCCCCTGCCCCGACGCGCAGTGCGGTTCGCCCGACGAGCGGATCACAGCCTACGTCACCACCAGGAACGCCACCACCTACGTCACCTACACCGCCGACGAGTTGCCGCTGACCCGGCTGACCCGCGACGTCTTCGGAAACCAGATCGCCGACCTCACCGGGCCGCTGCTCAAGCTGGCCGTCGACTCGGCCTACTACGGCGGCAACCCGATCCCGCGGGATCCCAGCGCCTACCGTCCGGCGCGGCTCGCTCCGCCACCCAACGAGCTGTTGGCCACGGCGGCAAAGGTTCCCGGCGCGATCGTGCAGGGCCTGTCGGCGGCGTCGTCGCCGCGGTCGTCGCAGCAACCCGCGACGACGGTGCAACCCGAGACGACCGTGGACCCGGAGCCGACGTTGGACCCCGAGCCGGAGACGACGCAACGGCGGACCGACACCGCTCGACTGGCCAGAACAGAGCCGGCCCGTCCAACCGCCCCGAGCAATACGCAGCAGCGCAGGCCACAGCGCAACGTCCTGCGCGACAGCGTGAAAGCGCTGCCGGGCAGGCTCCGCGACAGCTTCGGCCCGAAACGCACTCAGCGACAGAACGATTCCGCCGTCACGGTGAACGCTCCCCAGCTCGGACCCGGACACGATGCCGGGACCGACTCCGTGGGCGCCAGTAGCGACGCACCGGGCGGGGGCGCCGATACGGGAACGGACGCGGCCGCCTGACGATGTCGGGCACGCAGGCTGTCAGGCGATATCTTCCCTGGCCGCAGCGACCGGTGGATAGACTCGTCGGTGTGAACTCGAGGCGCGGTGTTCCCGCCGCCGTGTCGGCCGGCGTGATGACCATCGCGCTCGCGATGCCCGCCCATGCCGCGCCGCCCAGCTACGGCAGCAACGGCGTCTTCAACGTCACCACGAATCCGCGACCGGGCTGGACCACGGCGTCCATCGAACCCGGCCGGTATCGGGTGGACCAGGCGCCCAGCATGTTTCCGTATCAGAGCGCCCCCGGCTTCTGGTATCGCTGCCACGCCTTCCCGTGCAGCCCCAGCTATCCGGGCAACCTGATCGCCTCGGGCGGCGCGATCCGCGACGTTCCGACGTTCGTCGACATCCTGCCCAGCGATGTCGGGGTGGCGCTGCACAACGTCACCCTCACCGTCGCCAACTGAGCTCACCGGGTCACTAGGCTGAGGCGGTGACTGATCCGGTACTGATCCACATCGAGAACCGCATCGCGGTGCTCACCGTCAACGACCCGGAACGCCGCAACGCGGTCACGTTCGAGATCTCCGCCGCGCTGCGCGAAGCCGTCGACGCCGCCGAGGCCAACCCGGATGTGCACGCGCTCATCGTCACCGGTGCGGGCAAGGCGTTCTGCGCGGGCGCGGATCTGAGCGCGCTCGGCTCGGCGACCGAGGACGGGCTGCTCAAGATCTACGACGGCTTCCTCGCCGTCGCCGACTGCGCACTGCCCACCATCGCCGCGGTCAACGGCGCCGCCGTCGGCGCGGGATTGAATTTGGCCCTGGCGGCCGATGTGCGCATCGCCGGGCCGGCCGCGCTCTTCGACCCGCGCTTTCAGAAGTTGGGCATCCACCCCGGCGGAGGCGCGACGTGGATGCTGCAGCGAGCCGTCGGTCCGCAGGCCGCCCGCGCGTCGCTGCTGTTCGGCATGCGGTTCGACGCCGAAGCCGCCGTCGGGTACGGCCTGGCGCTCGAGGTCGCCGAGGATCCCGTGGAAGCGGCGAAGGAACTGGCCAAGGGACCGGCGGGCGCGCCGCGGGAAGTGGTGCTCGCGACCAAGGCGTCGATGCGGGCCACGGCCAACCCCGGCGTCGTCGACATCGACCAGCACCGCATCGCCGTAGACACCGAACTCGGCCCCCAGGCCAGCTCGATCCGCTCCCCCGAATTCGCCGAGCGGCTCGCAGCGGCGCGGCGCAGATGACCTATACGCGGTCGACGTAGAACCAGCGGCCCGCTCGCCGCTCGAATCGGCTGCGTTCGTGCATCGCGCCGGGTCGCCCCGCCCTGACGTAGCGCGCCGTGAACTCGACCTCGCCGCGGTCGTCGGCCTCGGCGCCCGCAACAACATCGGTGACGTCCAGCCCGGTCCACACCATCTCGCGATCCACCACGACCTCGGCCGGCCGCGTCCGGGGGTGCCACGTCGTGAAGAGGTAGTCGCCAACACCCTTGGCGAACGCGCTGTAACGCGAACGCATCAATTCCTCTGCCGTGGCCGCCACGCGCGCGCCGTCGTGCAGGGGCTCACAACATGCGACATACACCGCGCCGCTGCCGCACGGACATGAATCGTTCTGCGCCATGGCCGAAATCGTGCACTACAGGTCGAGCAGCGCCGTCTCCGGCGCCTCGATCAGGTCGCGCAGTTCGCACATGAACGCCGCCACCGCGGCGCCGTCGGCGATGCGGTGGTCGAACGCGCAGGTGAGGTTCATCGTCGGCCGGGCCACCACCGCACCGTCGACGACCACCGCCCGCGGCTTGAGCGAACCGATGCCGAGGATGGCCGCCTCGGGATAGTTGATGACCGGCACACCGTCGTCGAGGCCGAGCGCGCCGAAGTTCGACACGGTGAACGTCGAGCCCTGCAACTCCGTAGGTTTCAGGGTGCCCGCCCGCGCGTCGCGGATCAGGCGGGCGACTTCTTCCGCGAGTTGACGGGTGGTCTTGAGGTGGGCGTCGCTCACGACGGGAACCAACAGACCCCGCGGCGCCGCCACCCCGAAACCCAGGTGCACGGCCGAATGCATATGGATCTGCGCGCCCTCGGTGGTGTCCACCCAGGTCGCGTTCAAGGTGGGGTGATGGCGCAACGCGATGGTCAGCAGCCGCAGGGTGAGCACGAACGGCGTGATCTGCGCCGCGTCGCCGGCACGGTCCCGTAGCCGATCGCGCAGCCGCAGCAGGCTGCTCCCGTCCACCTGCACGGCGGTGTGCGCATCGGGTATCTGCCTGCGCGACATCGTCATTCGACGCGCCATCTCGGCCCGGACGCCGCTCACGGTCACCATGTCGGGGCTGGGCGCGGACCTGCCCGCCGCGGCGAGGACGTCCTCGCGGGTGATCACCCCGTCGGGCCCCGAACCCGTCAACGCGGCCAGGTCCACGTTCAGCTCGGCGGCCAGCTTGCGCACCGGCGGCTTGGCGCGGGCGCGGTGTGGCGGCGGTGTGGTCGTTCGCCTGCTGTGGTCCATCGCGTCGTCGGCGCCGTACCCCACCAGCACGGGTTTGCGCTTCTGGGCGGGCGGTTCGGCATCGGTCGCGATGCGCACCAGCGTCGCGCCGACCGACAACGTCTCGCCCTCACGGCCGCCCAACTCCACCACGCGACCCGCGTACGGGCTCGGGATCTCGACCTCGGCCTTGTTGGTCTCCACCGTGCACAGCGTCTGGTTGAGTTCGACGTCGTCGCCGACCGCGACGCTCCAGGAGGTGATCGTCGCGTCCTCGAGGCCCTCACCGAGGTCGGGCACCAGGAAGTCCTGCACGGTCATGGCTGCTCCAAGGTGCGTTCGACGCAGTCGAGCAGCCGGTCGACCCCCGGAAGCCACAGCTTCTCCAGCCGCGCGGGCGGATAGGGGGTGTCGAATCCGGTCGCCCGCAACACCGGGGCCTCCAGGTCGTAGAACAACTCCTCTGAGATCCGTGCGGCCAATTCGGCGCCGAACCCGAGCGTGCGCGGCCCCTCGTGCATGACGACGACGCGGCCGGTGCGCCGCACCGACTCCGAAATCGCCTCGAAGTCCAGCGGATTGAGCGTGCGCAGGTCGAGCACCTCGATGCTCGCCCCGTGGTGTTCGGCGGCGATGTCGGCCGCGCTCAGCGCGGTGGCGACCAGCGGGCCGTAGGTCACCACGGTGACGTCGGTGCCGGTGCGCCGGATCGCCGCCCGACCCAGCGGCGGTCCCGGCGTCGACGTGTCGACCGGTTCGCGGGCCCAGTACCGGCGCTTGGGTTCGAGGTAGACGACCGGGTCGCGGCTGGTGATCGACTGCCGAAGCAGCCAGTACGCGTCCGAGGGTGTCGACGGCACCACGACCTTCAGGCCCGCGGTGTGCAGCCAGTAGGTTTCGGTCGACTCCGAATGATGTTCGACCGCACCGATTCCCCCGAACGAGGGGATGCGGATGGTCACCGGCATGTCGACGTCACCGCGCGTGCGCATGCGGTACTTGGCCAGATGACTGACGATCTGGTCGAAGGCCGGCGCGGCGAACCCGTCGAATTGGATCTCGGGAACGGGGACGAGGCCGCGGATGGCCATCCCGATCGCGATCCCCACGATCGCCGACTCGGCCAGCGGCGTGTCGAAACACCGTTCGGCGCCGAAGGTTTCGGCCAAGCCCTCGGTGACGCGGAAGACACCGCCCAGCGTCGCGACGTCCTCACCGAACACGAGCACCCTCTCGTCGGAGGCCATCGCGTCGTGCAGGGCGCGGTTGATGGCCTGCGCCATGGTCAGACTCGGCGCGTCGGTCACCGCCGGCACCGGCGTCAGCAGGCGCTCCGGCGGTTCGTCCTCGCCGAACGTCGATGGCCGTTCGATGATCTGCGTCATGTCACGCCTCCTTCGCGAGTTCGGCGGCGAGCTGATCGCGTTGGGCCGCGAGATCCGGTGTGATGTCGTGGTAGACCGCGTCGAACATCTCGGTGACGTCGAAGTCCTCGGCGCCGACGACCGCGTCGCGCAGTTCGGCGCGTAGCCGTTTCGACCTGGCCCTGACGCGCTCCTCGAGCCGGTCGATCCACACGCCGGCCGACTGCAGATAGGTGCGGTAGCGCGCGATCGGGTCGCGGGCCGCCCACTGCTGCACCTCTTCGGGGCTGCGGTAGCGGGTCGGGTCGTCGGAGGTGGTGTGCGGGCCCATCCGGTAGGTCACGGCCTCGATCAGCGTCGGGCCGCCGCCGGCGCGGGCCCGGTGCGCGGCCTCGGCCGTCACCGCGAAGCACGCGAGCACGTCGTTGCCGTCGACGCGGATCCCCGGCATCCCGTAACCGACTGCGCGATGGGCGATCGACGGACCCGCCATCTGCCCGCTGACCGGCACCGAGATGGCCCACTGGTTGTTCTGCACGAAGAACACGCACGGCGCCCGGTACACCGCGGCGAAGTTCAGCGCCTCGTGCACGTCGCCCTCGCTGGTCGCCCCGTCGCCGACGAACGCCAGCGTCACCGACTCCTCACCCAGCCGCTGAGCCGCCATCGCCGCGCCGACCGCATGCAGGCCGTGGGTGCCGATGGGGATCGCGATCGGGGCCACGCATTTCTCGGTGAAGCCCAGCCCGCCGTGCCATTTCCCCCGCCACACCGCGGCGATCTGCGCGGGCGTGATGCCGCGCAACAGGAACGCGCCGACCTCGCGGTACTGCGGGAACAGCCAGTCGGTCTTGCGCAGGCAGGCCGCGGCGCCGATCTGCGCGGCCTCTTGGCCGCGGCACGACGCGAACAGCGCCAGCTCCCCCTGTCGCTGCAGGTTGGTGAACTCGCCATCAAGGTCGCGCGTGACGACCATGGTCTCGTAGAGCCAGGCCAGCGTCTCGGGCGGAAGATCTCGGCGGTATCGCGTCTCGGGGGTCGGCGTCCCGTCCGGGGCGACCAGTTGAACGGGCTCCAGCTCGACGTCGAACGACTCGAGGGGTGCCGAAACGGTCCCTGCCATACCGCCTCCTGGGGTCACTGACGGCGGATCGCGCCGTCAGGCGACTGAGGTGCTCAGCACGGAGGCGGGTAGAGCAAGACCTCTGGTGAGAGGCTGTCGGCTAGTCGCCGGGGTGGGGCGCTAGCGCGACGATGCGCTCTGCTCGCCGCAGTACTGGGGCATCCACCATTATGCCTTCGAACTGGAAGACGCCCCTGGCTTCGCGCGCCGCGTCCAGCACGTGTCGCGCCCACCGCACCTGCTCGGCGGTCGGGGCATAACCCTCCCGGATCACCGCGACCTGCGACGGATGGATCGCGACCTTCACGTCGAAGCCCACCGCCACCGCGTCGTCGACCTCGCCGCGCAGGCCGTCGAGGTCCTTGATGTCCAGGTACACCGAGTCCAGCGCGAGCCGCCCGTAGGCCTTGGCGGCCAGCAGCGTCTGCGACCGGACGTGGTGGGCCACCTCGCGGTAGCTGCCGTCGGGGTACCGATTGGACGTCCCACCGGTCACCGCGAACAGGTCTTCGGCCCCCCACATCAGCGCGAACGCGTTCTCCATGCGCGCCATGTCGGCCACCGCCAACGCGCCGAGCGGGGTCTCGATCAGCACCACCACGTCCAGCGGCGCCAGGTCGCGCACCTGCTGCGGATCCTCGGTCTTGGCCAGCATGACCGTCTTGTAGTCAGTCTTGGCCAGCGCCTCCAGGTCGAGGGGGTGGTCATCGGTGCCCGCGGGGTTGACGCGCACCACGGTCCGGTCCGGGTTCAGGCGTGTCTCGATCAGTGCCGCGCGGGCGGCCTCCCGGTCCTTGGCGGCGACGCCGTCCTCGAGGTCGAGAATCACGACATCGGCCGCCGCTGCGGCCTTCTCGAACCGCTCCGGCCGGTCGGCGGGGCAGAACAGCCATGCGGGTCCCGTCGCGAGCGCCACTATGCGTCACCCTCCGGTCGCTTGCGCACCATGGTCTTTCGCGACGCGGTGGCCACGACGTCGCCGTGTTGGTTGCGGCCGACGTGGGAGAACGTCACGATGCCCTCACCGGGGCGGCTCTTGGACTCCCGCTTCTCGAGCACCTCGGACTCCGCGTACAGCGTGTCGCCGTGGAAAAGCGGCTTGGGGAAGGCGATCTCGCCGAAACCCAGATTGCCGACGATGGTGCCCTGCGTCAGCTGCGTCACCGACAACCCGACGAGCGTCGACAGCGTGAACATCGAATTCACCAACCGTTGGTTGAAGGGCGGCAGGGCGTCGGAGAACGCGGCGTCCAGATGCAGCGCCTGGGTGTTCATCGTCAGCGTCGTGAACAGAACGTTGTCCGCTTCGGTGATGGTGCGACCCGGCCGGTGCTGGTAGAGCACGCCGGTCTCGAACTCCTCGTACCACAACCCGCGCTGAACGACTATCTTCTTGTCGCTCTGGGATTGATTGTTCGCTCCGCTCACAGGCCCAACTCCCGACCGATCAGCATCAACTGCACTTCCGTTGTGCCCTCTCCGATTTCGAGGATCTTGCTGTCGCGGTAGTGCCGCGCTACCGAGTACTCGTTCATGAAGCCGTAGCCGCCGAAGATCTGCGTGGCGTCGCGGGCGTTGTCCATCGCGGCCTCGCTGGACACCATCTTGGCGATGGCGGCCGCTTTCTTGAACGGTTTTCCGGCCAGCATCAACGCGGCGGCGTCGTAGTACGCCGTGCGGGCGACGTGCGCCCGGGCCTCCATGCGCGCGATCTTGAAGGCGATGGCCTGATAGCTGCCGATGGCGGCGCCGAACGCCTCACGCTCCTTGGCGTACTTGACCGATTCGTCGACACAACCCTGCGCCGCGCCGACCGACAGCGCGGCGATCGCGATGCGGCCCTCGTCGAGGATGCGCAGGAAGTTCGCATATCCCCTGCCGCGTTCGCCGAGCAGGTTCTCCTCCGGCACGCGCACGTCGTCGAAGCTCAGCGGGTGGGTGTCCGAGGCGTTCCAGCCGACCTTGCTGTATGCCGGTTCGGCGGTGAAGCCGTCGATGGGCACCGGAACCAGGATCGACGAAATCTCTTTCCTGCCACCGCCATCCCCCGAGCCGTCCCCTGCCCTTCGGGCGTGGGCCCATCGCTCCTGCCCCCTGGGACCCGGTTTCTCGCCCGTCACCGCCGTCACCGTCACCAACTTGGTGATGTCGGTGCCCGAATTGGTGATGAACTGCTTGGAACCGTTGATCACCCAGTGGCCGTCGTCGAGCCGGGCGGTGGTCTTGGTGGCGCCCGCGTCGCTGCCGCCGCCGGCCTCGGTCAGGCCGAACGCGCCGAGCGCCTTGCCGCTCGCCAGCAGCGGCAGCCACTCTTCCTTCTGCTTGTCAGAACCGAACCGGTACACGGGCATCGCGCCCAGCGACACCCCTGCTTCGAGCGTGATCGCCACGCTCTGGTCGACCTTGCCGAGCTCCTCCAGCGCGAGGCACAGCGCGAAGTAGTCGCCGCCCATACCGCCGTACTCCTCGGGGAACGGCAGGCCGAACAGGCCCATGTCGGCCATCCCCGCGACGACCTCGTACGGGAACGAGTGTTCCTCGTCGTGTTTGGCGGCGACGGGTGCCACCACGCTCTGGGCGAAGTCGCGGACCGTCTTGGCCAGTTGTTCGTAGTGATCCGGCAGCATGCCGGTGGCCAGGCTGTTGCTCATGACTCTTCCTTCTCCGCTGACGCGGGATCATCGCCGTCGTCGACGGTGATCCTTGCCAGAAGCTGTCCCACTTTCACTTGGTCGCCTTGCGCGGCAAGCAGTTTCACCACACCATCGACCGGCGCGCTCAGCGCGTGCTCCATCTTCATGGCCTCGACGGTGACCACGACGGTGCCCGCCGTCACCCGGTCGCCGTCGGCCACCTCGACGGCCACCACGGAACCCGGCATCGGGCTGGTCAACTCGGCGTCGCCGCTGTGCGCGTCGTCGGGCCGCACCGGCGCCTCGCGGACCTCGTCGATGGCGAGGGTGCGGCCCCCGCCCGCCAGCCACATGCGGTGGTCATCGGCCGCGACGACGTAATCCGTGCGGACGCCGTCGAAGGTGACCGCCAAGCGGTCGTCGGCCAACGACACCGCCAGCGAACGCATTTCACCGTCTTCGATGGCCGCATTGCCCGCCGACGGCGTACCGGTGAGGTGGACGTGGTCTATGCGGTCACCGCACTGCAGCCGGTACGTCGTGGGGGCATGCCGGCCCATCCGCCAGCCGGACGGGACCGCCCACAGGTCGCCGACGGGTTGCGGCCACGTGCACAGCCATCGGTACGCCGCGGCGGCGACCAGGTCGACGTCGCGCGCGGTCGCCGCGCGGAAGTCCGGGCTGCGACGGTCGAGCAGGCCGGTGTCGAGGCGGCCTGCCGCGACGTCGGGATCGGCGAGCAGAAACCGGAGGAACTCGATGTTGGTGGTGACACCCAGCACCGCGGTCTGCGCCAGCGCCCGGTCCAGCGCGCGCAGGGCCGACGGGCGGTCGGCCGCATGCGCGATGACCTTCGACAGCATCGGGTCGTAGTCGCTGCCGATCACCGAACCCGGGGCCAGGCCCGAGTCGACGCGGATGCCGGGCCCCTGCGGTTCGGCGAGATCGAGGACCCGGCCGCCGGTGGGCAGGAATCCGCGGGCGGGATCCTCGGCGTAGACGCGGGCCTCGATCGCGTGCCCGGTCATGACGATGTCGTCCTGTGCGATCGACAGCTTCTCGCCCGCGGCGATCCGTACCTGCTGCTCGACGAGGTCGACGCCGGTGACCATCTCGGTGACCGGGTGCTCGACCTGCAGCCGGGTGTTCATCTCCATGAAGAAGAACTCGTCGGGCCGGTCGGCGGACACAATGAATTCGACCGTGCCCGCCCCGGTGTAGTCGACGCTGCGCGCGGTGTCGCAGGCCGCCGCGCCGATCCTGGCTCGCGTCGGCTCGTCCAGCAGCGGGGACGGCGCCTCCTCCACCACCTTCTGGTGACGGCGTTGCAGGCTGCACTCGCGTTCGCCGAGATGCACGACGTTGCCGAATCCGTCGGCGAGCACCTGCACCTCGATGTGGCGCGGATTGCGCACGAACCGTTCCAGGAACAGCGTGTCGTCGCCGAACGCGGCGGCGGCCTCGCGGCGGGCGCTGGCCAGCGCCGCAGGCAATTCGGACGGCTCGTGCACGACGCGCATGCCCTTGCCGCCGCCGCCCGCCGACGGTTTGACCAGAACGGGGAAGCCGACCTCGCCGGCGCCCGCGACGAGGTCGTCGTCGGACAGGCCCGGCCGGGACACCCCGGGCACCACCGGCACCCCGAACGCCGACACCGCCGCCTTGGCCGCGATCTTGTCGCCCATGGTCTGGATCGCACCGACGGGAGGACCGATGAACACGATTCCGGCGTCCTGCAGCGCCGCGGCGAATCGCGCGTTCTCCGAGAGGAATCCGTACCCCGGATGCACGGCCTGGGCGCCGGTGCGCCGCGCCGCTGCGACGACGGCGTCGATGTCGAGATAGCTCTCCCTGGCCGGCGGCGGCCCGATGTGGACGGCGACGTCGGCCTCCGCGACGTGACGGGCATCGGCGTCGGCGTCGCTGAACACCGCGACCGACCGGATGCCCATGGCGCGCAGGGTTCGGATGACGCGGACGGCGATCTCGCCTCGGTTGGCGACAAGGACGGTGTCGAAGTTCATGTCCTCACATCCGGAACACGCCGTAGGCGATGGACTCAAGCGGTGCCTGACCGACGGCCGAGAGTGCCAGTCCGAGTACCGTTCTGGTGTCGGCGGGGTCGATCACCCCGTCATCCCACAGCCGGGCCGTCGAATAGTACGGATTGCCTTGGTGCTCGTACTGCGCGCGGATCGGAGCCTTGAACTCCTCCTCTTGTTCGGCGGTCATCTCGCCGCGCACGGTCGCCAGTACAGATGCGGCCTGCTCGCCGCCCATCACCGAGATCCGCGCGTTGGGCCACATCCACAGGAACCGCGGCGAATACGCCCGCCCGCACATCGAGTAGTTGCCCGCGCCGTACGAGCCGCCGATGACCACGGTCAGCTTGGGCACGCGCGCGCAGGCCACCGCGGTGACCATCTTCGCGCCGTGTTTGGCGATGCCGCCGGCCTCGTAGTCGCGCCCGACCATGAACCCGGAGATGTTCTGCAGGAACACCAGCGGAGTGTTTCGCTTGTCGCAGAGCTCGATGAAATGGGCGCCCTTGAGGGCCGATTCGCTGAAAAGCACGCCGTTGTTGGCGATGATCCCGACGGGATGGCCGTGGATGCGGGCGAACCCGGTGACCAGGGTGCTGCCGTAATCGGCCTTGAATTCGGCGAATTCGCCGCCGTCGACGATGCGGGTGACGACCTCGTGGACGTCGTAGGGAACGCGCGAGTCGACCGGCACCACGTCGTAGAGCTCGTGTTGGTCGGCCACCGGGGCCACGGTCGGCCAGACATCCCAGGGCAACGGCTCGCGGGGTCCGAACGTGGCGACGATGCGCCGCACGATGCGCAGTGCGTCGCGATCGTCATGCGCCAGATGGTCTGTCACACCGGAGGTTTTCGAGTGCAGGTCGCCGCCGCCCAGCTCCTCGGCGGTGACCACCTCGCCCGTCGCCGCCTTCACCAGCGGCGGACCGCCGAGGAAAATCGTGCCCTGGTTGCGCACGATGACGGCCTCGTCGCTCATCGCGGGCACGTATGCGCCACCGGCGGTACAGGATCCGAGCACCGCGGCGATCTGCGGAATGCCCTGAGCGGAGAGGTTGGCCTGGTTGTAGAAGATGCGCCCGAAGTGGTCGCGGTCGGGAAACACCTCGTCCTGACGCGGCAAGAATGCCCCGCCGGAGTCGACGAGATAGATGCACGGCAGCCGGTTCTGGGCGGCCACTTCCTGGGCCCGCAGGTGCTTCTTGACCGTGATCGGGTAGTAGGTGCCGCCCTTGACGGTCGCGTCGTTGGCGACGATCACACATTCGCGGCCCGAGACGCGGCCGATGCCGGTGATCATGCCCGCGCCGGGACATTCGTCGTCGTACATTCCGTCGGCGGCCAGTGGCGACAGCTCGAGGAAGGGGCTGCCCGGGTCCAGCAGGCCGTCAACGCGGTCGCGCGGCAGCAACTTGCCGCGGCTGACGTGGCGCTCGCGGGCCCGCTCGGGACCGCCGAGAGCGGCCGCGGCGAGCTTGGAACGCAGTTCGTCGACCAACGCGAGGTGCTGCTCGCGATGTGAAGGCCGCGGTGCCATCGGTGAACCCGTTCGTTGAGTTAATGACGACTAACTCGTGGTATGTTAGTCACCATTAACCGAGATGTCTACAGCGGGCGGGAGGCGTCGTGTCCCCTACTCCGGTCCCCGCGCACACCCGGCGCAGTAAGGCGAAGTCGGACCGACGCTCCCAGTTGATCGCCGCCGCCGAACGCCTGGTCGCCGAACGAGGCTACCTCGCGGTGCGGTTGGAGGACATCGGCGCCGCGGCGGGCGTGAGCGGGCCCGCGATCTACCGGCATTTCCCCAACAAGGAAGCGATGCTGGTCGAGTTGCTGGTCGGCATCAGCACCCGCCTGTTGGCCGGCGCCACCGACGTCGTCGCGCGTGCCGACGATCCCGCGTCCGCGCTGGACGGTCTCATCGACTTCCACCTGGACTTCGCGCTCGGCGAGTCCGACCTGATTCGCATCCAGGATCGCGACTTCGGCAATCTACCCCCCGCCGCCAAACGTCAGGTGCGCCGGGCGCAACGCCAGTACGTCGAGATCTGGGTGGACGTGCTGCGGAAGGTCAACACCGCGCTTGCCGAGGCCGACGCCCGCTTGATGGCGCACGCGACGTTCGGGCTGCTGAACTCCACGCCGCATGCGCTCACCACGAAAACGGCCGAGGCCAGACCGCGATCCGTCTTGAAAGAGATGACGGTCGCGGCGCTGACCTCGGCCGCTCGGGACGTTTAGGCGCTGGGCCCCAAACGGTTAGTACCAGGCTTTCCTGCCGCCGACGGGACGGCCGACGGAGCCCAGGATCCAGAACACCGCTCCGATGACCATGAGGATGATGCCGATGGTCCACAGGATGTTGATCCCGAAGATCAGTCCGAGGATGAGCAGAATGGCTCCGAGGATGATCATTAGCGTTCCTTTCGAATTATCAAGTGCCAGTTGTCACTGGCTGGGTTCGGGCAGATTGCAGTTCTCAACCGTGGGGTTGACACCCGCGTAGTTCAGCGGTCCGGCCACCACCGTCAGGGCGATGCTTCCCGCTGTCGCGCAATTTGTTTCGCTGGTCTCGAAGTAACCGCGTTGGTACGCGGCGAACGCGCCGATCAGCAACCAGACGAGCACCAGAACGCCGAGAATTCCGCCACCTCGCATGCTGCGCCTCCTTTGTCGCGCCGGATCGGCGCGTGCGTAGCGTTTACCCCGCAGATAATTTCGGTAAACCTAGCTAAGGGAAACAGTTCGGTCACGAGTCGCGGTGCGGGCGGAACGCCGCAATGAGCCACTCGCGCATGGCTTTGACCAGTACGGCGCGATTCTCGCGCCGGTCGATCTCGTGCCCGTCGTCGTCGAACATCAGCAGTTCCACTTTCCGGTTAAGCGCCTGCAGCGCGTCGAACATTTGCTGCGATTCGCTTGGCGGAACGTTGGTGTCGTGGGCGCCGTGCACCAACAGCAACGGTGCGGTCATCGCCTCGGCACGTTGCAGCGGCGATAGCTGCTCGAGTAGGTCGCGGTCTCCGATCGGGTGCCCGTACTTCGGATATGCCGCCGCGGCGATCCACGGTTCGGTGTTGCGGTACCAGGTGTTCAGATCGCTCATACCGCAGATGCTGATCCCGGCGGCGAACACATCCGGATGGAAGGTGAGCGCGGCCTGCGTGAGGTAGCCGCCGTACGACCACCCGCAGCACGCGATGCGGTCGGCGGGCGCGACCTCGCGCTCGACGAGGTGGGCCAGGGCATCGGCGACGTCGTCGATC
>NZ_CVTB01000076.1 GCF_001050015.1 Mycolicibacterium malmesburyense | reverse complement strand
CAGACCCAGGGTCACGACTGCGCGGTAACGCTCTTTCATTATCAATGTCGGACCCCATCGCTACGCTTTCGTACATGCGTTCGAATCATCTCTCCGACGTGCTCACCCGGTTGGAGGCGCTCTATCGGGAGCTGGCGACGTGCCGGCTCGACGGGTTGACCCGTACCGAGCTGTACGCGCTGATCGAGCAGCTCGACAAGCTCGACAACCAGGTGGCAGCGCTCGAACAACGGTTGTTCGGCCGACTGCTTGTCGACCGCGGCGCGACACCGCGGGATATTGCCCGGCGCTTACGCATTTCACCGGGAGAGGCGCAGCGGCGTCTCGGTCAGGCGGCTTCCTAGCCATGAGTAGAGGCGGGGTGTGCGGTCGGGAGCGGGTTGTGAAGGCTCTTGATGCGTTGGACTCCGCTCTGGATGAGCTTGTCGACTCGCCGGTGGACGGGTTGGGGTCGCGCGATT
>NZ_CVTB01000075.1 GCF_001050015.1 Mycolicibacterium malmesburyense | reverse complement strand
ATGAAATGTTCGCTTGGTATCTCTAATTTTTTGAAGAGATCTCTAGTCTTTCCCATTCTATTGTTTTCCTCTATTTCTTTGCACTGATCGCTGAGGAAGGCTTTCTTATCTCTTCTTGCTATTCTTTGGAACTCTGCATTCAGATGTTTATATCTTTCCTTTTCTCCTTTGCTTTTCACTTCTCTTCTTCTCACTGCCTTTTAAGGCCTCCTCAGACAGCCATTTTCCTTTTTTGCATTTCTTTTCCATGGGGATGGTCTTGATCCCTGTCTCCTGTACAGTGTCATGAACCTCCATCCATAGTCCATCAGGCATTCTGTCTATCAAATCTAGTCCCTTAAATCTATTTCCCACTTCCATTGTATAATTATAAGGGATTTGATTTAGGTCATACCTGAATGGTTTAATGGTTTTCCCACTTTCTTCAACTTAAGTCTGAATTTGGCAATAAGGAGTTTATGATC
>NZ_CVTB01000074.1 GCF_001050015.1 Mycolicibacterium malmesburyense | reverse complement strand
CGGATTCGGCAGCCCACTCAGCGGCTTCGGCAGCCCACTCAGCGGATTCGGTAGCCCACTCAGCGGATTCGGTAGCCCACTCAGCGGATTCGGTAGCCCATTCGGCAGCTACGGTCCCCTGTCCATGGGTCTCGGCGCCCCCAGGAGATTCCCCGGCGACCTCCGCCTGATCTCTGAGCCCACCTCCCGCCTTCCCGTTAGCGATGCCGTCTACATCGGTGTAGTCCGCCAGCGCCTGGTGCCCGCTCCCTACCGAGTCCCACACCCAGTCCCAGTTCCACAGCCATTCCCAGTCCCACAGCCATACCAAGTTGATGTGCCAGTTCCAAAGCCAGTCGAGGTCCCAGTTCCAAGGCCAGAGCCAATCCACACCGTCACTGAGGTGACCAACACCGCTGTCGTCCAGCCCGTCACAAGCGCAGTGGTCCACACCGAGGGTCCCCATGTCACCGGCCAAGTACAGGAACACGTTGCAATCTAAGCTTTTCTAACCACAAGGCTATATTACGACGGATTAGTCAACACAG
>NZ_CVTB01000073.1 GCF_001050015.1 Mycolicibacterium malmesburyense | reverse complement strand
ACAACTTTTGATTTTATTTTCCAAAATAGGGAATGCCTTTTCGACTACATACTAGCATAACTAGTGTACTACATGTTAGTGCTTCATACTGCACATTACATTAATGTTCGTGGCATACATCCTCTACTTCGATTCTCCAGCCACCGAGCCTGGGGCCAAGTAGCAGTCGTCTGTATATATGTTATGTATTTTTCCAAAGTTCCTGGCAAAGTATGAGAACGCAAACTTGCAACAAGATGGAACTCCCTTAATCTTCTTCTCATTTACCCAGAGTTCAAAATTTTTGTCACCGGTGTAGAATATATCGCAATTGTCGTCAGAGAAAACGAGAGTATCGTTGAAGGTTTGGCCCTCCTTCGCCAAATACATGATACCGTTTTCCTGCTTTGTGTAACCGTACGTTTTAATGGCAGTCACTTTCTCTTCAGATGTTTGCAGTTCCTTATGCACTTTGTTCTTATACAAGATCTTAGCGTTCACAGTCTTTTCTGCTGTTTGGTCAACAGTTCCCGTTACACTAACACAATAAAATAG
>NZ_CVTB01000072.1 GCF_001050015.1 Mycolicibacterium malmesburyense | reverse complement strand
CCGACAACTACAGGAACTGGCTTCAAGCCGCTTGACATCAATAGGAGCATCAAGTGGCCGGTGACCGGGACTGGCAGCATCGACAGCCGTGACCGAACTTCTGCACGTGCACCGCTACGGGCCGTCCGGGCCCGCACAGGTATTGGCGATCCACGGCCTCACCGGCCACGGTCAGCGGTGGCAGACACTGGCCACGCGCCACCTGCCCGACTACGCCGTCGTCGCGCCGGACCTCATCGGGCACGGGCGCTCGTCGTGGGCGGCGCCATGGTCGATCGACGCGAACGTCGCGGCGCTGGCCGAGCTGCTCGAAGGCCCCGCCGTGGTGGTCGGCCACTCCTTCGGCGGCGCGGTGGCGCTGAACCTGGCCGCCGCACGCCCGGACCTGGTGTCGCGCATCGTGCTGCTGGACCCCGCGGTGGGCCTGGACGGCGACTGGATGCGCCAGATCGCCGACGACATGTTCGACTCCCCCGATTACACCGACCGCGACGAGGCGCGCGCCGAGAAGGCGAACGGCTCGTGGGGTGAGGTC
>NZ_CVTB01000071.1 GCF_001050015.1 Mycolicibacterium malmesburyense | reverse complement strand
GCGGTGCACGGCTCGGGATCGTCGGGGTTGCACATTCCGGGTGCGGCGTATTTGGCGAAGATCGCTTCCCAGACCGCCCAGGCTTCGGGGGTCAGGCTCGCGCGCAGGTCGACCATCCCGTCGGGGCTTTGTCGGGATTTTCTGATGCCGCGTTTGCGGGCGCGGTCCACATCGGTGGGTTCGGGGCCGTCCTGGTCGAGCAGGAACAGGGTGAGGTCGGCGGTGTCGGTGAGTTCTTTGGGCCCGACCTTGACCGCGGTGCGGACCAGGTCGAGTTCGAACTGTTCCCCGGTGGGCGCATCCACCCAGCTCGGCAACTTGGTGATCGCTTTGCGGATGACCTGCACGTGTTCGGCGTTGATCAGCCCGTGGGCCTGCGCAGCGGCGGTGGCCGGCAACGCCGGCGGCAGCGACGGCCCGGTCACCGCCTGGCGTGGGGCCAGCAGCTCGGCCTCGGTCAACCGCCGATGCGCCTCACCAGAGGAGATCCGGTAGCGCACCCGCAGCACCTCTTTCCACGAGTGCGCACCCAACTCGTT
>NZ_CVTB01000070.1 GCF_001050015.1 Mycolicibacterium malmesburyense | reverse complement strand
CGCGTCGGCAGGGGCAGGAGCCGGGCTGGTCGCCGTTGCCGGTGCAGTACGCCGATTACACACTGTGGCAACAAGATTGGTTGGGTGTCGAGTCCGATCCGGACAGTGTGATCGCTGCTCAGCTGGCGTATTGGCGAGCCGAGTTGGCGGACGTGCCGGAGGTGGTGTCGCTGCCAGCGGATCGTCCGCGCCCGGCGGTGCCCAGCTATCGCGGTGACGGGGTGGAGTTGCGCATCGAGGCGCCGTTGTGGGCGCAGGTCAAGGCGGTGGCGGCGGCGCACAATGCGACTGCCTCGATGGTGATGCAGGCGGTGCTGGCGGTGGTGTTGCACCGCGCCGGGGTGGGTCAGGACGTGGTGATGGGTTCGCCGATCGCCGGCCGGTTGGATGCCGCGCTCGATGATCTGGTGGGGTTCTTCGTCAACACCTGGGTGCTGCGGGTGGCGGTGGATTCTGAGGATTCGTTCGGTGAGGTGCTCGGGCGGGTGCGGCAGAAGGCGTTGGATGCCTACAGCAATCAGGATGTGCCGTTCGAGTTGCTTGTCGAGCACCTCAATCCGGTGCGTTCCACGTCGCA
>NZ_CVTB01000069.1 GCF_001050015.1 Mycolicibacterium malmesburyense | reverse complement strand
TCGATCATCATCCGCACCACCCTGCAAGACCTGGAATCACGCGCCGGGGTCGGCACCACCGGCGGGGGCACCCTCATGCCGATCACCGAGGTCATCCGGCTCGCCGCCCACGCCAACCACTACCTGGCGGTGTTCGACAACGCCACCGGATCAGCGCTGGATCTGTTTCGCGCCAAACGCATCGCCACACCCGCCCAACGCATCATGCTCATCGCCCGCGACGGCGGATGCACCAAACCCTGTTGCACCATCGGCGCCTACGGCTGCCAAGTCCACCACGCCGTCGCCGACTGGAGCCACGGCGGCAACACCAACATCGACGAACTCGCCCTGGCCTGCGGACCCCACAACCGCAGCGTCACCCCCGACCGCGGCTGGAGCACCCGCATCAACGACCGCGGCGAAGTCGAATGGCTCCCACCGCCGGACCTCGACACCGGCCAAGCCCGACTCAACTACTACCACCGCCCCGAACGCCTCCTGCGACCCGACGACGACACCAGCGAACCCACCAACAACCCCGGTGTGGACCCGCAGCCCGATACCAAGCCCGCCGATGAGGACCCGATCGCCGAAACCGAACC
>NZ_CVTB01000068.1 GCF_001050015.1 Mycolicibacterium malmesburyense | reverse complement strand
CCGATCTCAGCAGTCCGCAAAGCGGCTTTGGCAGCAGCGCAAGCCTACTTGGTGACGATAGCGACCGTTCTTACGATCTGAGCAGTGGAAGTGGTAGTTTCGGCAGTATGGGCAGTCTGGGCATGTATGGACAACTGGGAGGACTGAGTGGATATGGCAGTATGGGTTACTACGGCAGTCCTTACCTGAGATGGCTGTGCCGCGCCACTGGTCTCTCGCCAAGGGGAGTGCAGCGCCTTTACAGGAAGTACAGAAGAAGTGGCATGAGATCCAGCTTTTTGACTTACCTGAGGCAAAAGGGATACCTCGGCGGCTACTATGGTGGATTTCCTTTTGGCGTTACACAGGGTAGTGGAAGCCAGCCAGGAATCGGAGGAAGTTACTTCTCCTGGAGGCCACAGCCAAGTTACTACTACAGCTGGGGAACTCCCGGAGGTAGCTATGGTGGAAGCTCCAACGGTGGACTAACAAGCGGAAGTTACGGATGGTCTAGCTACCCGTATGGAGGATCGTCTAGCTACCCGTCTGGAGGATGGTCTAGCTACCCGTCCGGAGGACTGTCGAGCTACCCGTCCGGAGGATTGTCTGGCTACCCGTCCGGAGGGTTGTCTAGCTACCCGTCCAGAG
>NZ_CVTB01000067.1 GCF_001050015.1 Mycolicibacterium malmesburyense | reverse complement strand
CCCAAATCGAAAAACGAATCGTCAACCCCGACCCGATCGAGCCCCAACACCTCGGCGTAGATACCCGCCAAGATCTCCTCGACCGCATCACCCGGAGCACGGTAACCGTCGACATCCACATATTCAGGCGCCGGCAAAGCCCGGATATCGAGCTTGCCGTTGAGGTTCACCGGCAACACATCAATGACCACCACCGCCGCCGGCACCATATAGGCCGGCAACCGCTCAGCCAACACACTGCGCACCTGCGCGGAATCAACACTGCCAGCACACGTCTCAGTCACATAACCGACCAGACGCTTATCACCCGGACGATCCTCACGGGCCACCACCACCGCCTGCTCCACCCCGTCCACACCGCTCAAAACGGCCTGGATCTCACCGAGTTCGATGCGATACCCACGGATCTTGACCTGCTCATCAGCACGCCCCAGATACCGCAACTGACCATCGGCCCCCCAACTCACCACATCCCCGGTGCGATACATCCGCAACCCCACACCACCGAACGGACACGCCACAAACCGCGACGCGGTCAACCCCGCCCGACCCACATACCCCACCCCAACCCCGCCACCAGCCACATACAACTCACCCACCACACCAACCGGCACCGGACGCAACCACCCATCCAACACAAACAACGCAGCACCCGGCACCGGCGACCCAATCGGCGG
>NZ_CVTB01000066.1 GCF_001050015.1 Mycolicibacterium malmesburyense | reverse complement strand
CGCCGACAACTACAGGAACTGGCTTCAAGCCGCTTGACATCAATAGGAGCATCAAATTCTGACCGTCAGTCCTCGAGCGCCCGCCCCACGATCAAGGGGTCCGGCTCACCGACCACGTCGTGGTCCTTGTCGTCATAGTCGAAGCGCGACAACAGGTATCGCATGGCGTTGATCCGACCGCGTTTCTTGTCGTTGCTCTTCACGACGATCCACGGCGCGTAGTCGGTGTCGGTGGCGACGAACATGTCTTCCTTGGCCCGGGTGTAGTCCTCCCACCGATTGACCGCTTCCATGTCCATCGACGAGAACTTCCACTGCCGCAGCGGGTCGACCAACCGGATGGCGAACCGTGTCCGCTGCTCCGACGGCGACACCGAGAACCAGAACTTGGTCAGGTGCAGCCCGGAGTTGACCAGCATCTCCTCGAACGCCGGTGCCTGACGCATGAACTCGGCGTGTTGTTCGGGTGTGCAGAAGCCCATGACCCGCTCGACGCCGGCGCGGTTGTACCAGGAGCGGTCGAACAGCACCATCTCGCCTGCGGTCGGCAGGTGCTTGACGTATCGCTGGAAGTACCACTGCGTCTTCTCTTCTTTGGTGGGCTTCTCCAGCGCGACGACGCGTGCACCGCGCGGGTTGAGGTGTTCCATGAACCGTTGGATCGAGCCGCCCTTGCCCGCCGCGTCCCGGCCCTCGAACAGGATCACGTGTCGAGCGCCGGTCCGCGTGCTCCACTTCTGCAGCTTGAGCAACTCGATCTGCAGACGCCGTTTGATGCGCTCGTAATCGTCGCGGCTCATCCGCTCGTCGTAGGGATAGCGCTCGCGCCAGGTCTGGATCGGGTTGCCCGCGCGGTCGAGCAGGACCGGGTCGTCTTCGTCCTCGTCGTTGACGGTGTACCCGTGGTCGTCGGTCGACAGGGCGTCCAGGTCGATCTCTGAGTCTGCAGTCGTCATCACCGCTCCTAATGACGCTCGCCTACCCGCCAGCCCGCGCGGCTAACCGCGCTAACCTCAGCGGGTGCGGTTTCTCCGCGCCGTGGCCGGCGCCCCGTTCAGCTTCGCGTGGTTGCTCGTCTTGCTGGTGACGACGCGTGTGCAGCGGTCGGCGGGGCATCGCGGCTCGCGAAGGATTCAGCGCAGGAACTCCACCAACCTGCTTCGGCTGCGCAGCGAACCGCATCGGGTGTTGACCACCAGCCTGTTCTGGCTCGACGACCACCGGTGGTGGCCGTACGTCCCGGTGTTCATCGGCGTCGTCGCGCCCGCCGAGCGCCGATTACGCTGGTGGCGTTGGCTTCTCGTGGGGATCAGCGCCCACGTCATCGGAACCTACGTCGGGCAGAGTTACCTGCGCCTGCTGATCCGCAAGGGCCGGGCCCCGCAGCGGCTGGAGAACGCCCGCGACGTCGGGGTGAGCTACTTCGTGCTCGGGTTGGCCGGCGCCCTGTCGGGCTACACCCGCAAGCCCTGGCGATCCGGCGCCCAGGCCGCCGCGACACTGGCGTTGGCCGGTAACGCCGCCGCTCGGCCGACCTTCACCGAGGTCGGCCACCTGACCGCGTTCCTGGTCGGCCTCGCGGCCGTCCCGCTCGCGCCCGACCGCGACGGGAAGCCGTACCCCGACGGGCGCCTAGAAAGCTGGTGAGAGTTCGGGGCGTTACAGGTTCACTCCGGTGTTTGGCGGCGGCGGGTACTGCCCGTAGATGCCCTCCGGATCGCCCTCGGCGTAAAGCTTGGCCTGGTGATCGGCACGTGCGGCCAGGACGTCGCGGCGATACTGCTCGCGAAGTTCGTGAGCCTTCAATTCCGCGGCGGTCTTCTGTTTCCAGAAGAAGAACCCTCCGGCGCCGACCAGCAGAATCAACACAAGGAGCAACCACGGGTGTTGGGCGATGTTGCCGAGCACGATCAGTCCGAGAACCACGCCCGCGACGATCAGTGGGGTCCGAGACCGATTGCTCACGCTCACACCGCCGGGACCACCACCCACAGCGACCGACGTGCCCGACGATCCACTGAAGATTGCGCACAGAATCCAAATCGGGAGCCAGAGCCCACAGGAGAGAAGCGTCAGTACGAGGTGAAGTGCATGGTTTGCTCCTCCGCCAGACGACACCGCCACGGCCACAGCCGATGGCGCCGCGACGCTCGGCGGTGGTGTAGGCACGAAGTGTTGAGTCCACCGCTGACCGTCGTAATAGCGCTGCCCCGGTTGGCCGCTGGGATCAGGAAACCAGCCGGCGTTCACTGCACACACCGTTTCGTGCCGAAGGTTGGACGCCGGCGCCCAGCCGCTCTTGATGTTTCTTCTAGGGACACAGTGCCCCCCTTCGTCGTCGACGGTCTTCGATGTGCCCGCCGATCCGACGCCCGCAAGTCACGAGCAGCGTTGAAGTGCCCCCCGACAGCACTTGAACCCCCACGCGTAGCCGCTCTTGCGCTACGCCGGATCGGCTGGCTCGAATAAGAAGTTACGCAAAGTCGGTGACCCTGGAATCAGGGATTTCCCTATGAACAGTTTGCTGGCTGACCACGCGATGGCTCTTAGACTCGCGTGGCCGCTACCCCGCTGACCTCGGCACATCGGCGCCGAGGTTTCGCAATCTGTCCCTCGGGAACGATGTGGCAATGGATTGGGAATGTGCCGTCGTCGGGGGAGGGGCCGCTGGGCTGAGCGCCGCCCTCGTGTTGGGGCGCGCGAGACGACGCACGGTCGTCATCGACGCCGATGAACAGAGCAACCGCGCCGCGAGTGTCATCGGCGGCATGCTCGGCTACGACCAACGTCCACCCGCCGAGCTGTACGGCGAAGGCCGCCGCGAGCTGACGGCCTACCCGAGCGTCGAGTACCGCCACGGCCGGATCGTCAGCGGCCGACCCGTCGACAACGGCTTCATCCTCGAACCCGAGGACGGCGACCCCATCCTCGCCAAGCGCGTCCTTCTCGCCACCGGCATGCAGTACTGCCCGCCCGAACTGCCCGGGCTCGCGGACCTGTGGGGCACCTCGGTGTTCCAGTGCCCGTTCTGCCACGGCTGGGAGATGCGCGACAAGCGGCTCGCCACCATGGCCGCCGGCGAGGAAGCGATGCACTCCGCGCTGATGCTGCGCGGCTGGAGCGACGACGTCGTCCTGCTGACCGACGGACGCACCGACCTGTCACCCGCGGACAAGAAGGTGATCGAAGCCGCCAACGTCACCATCGAGGACCGCCGCGTCGTCGAATTGCTCAGCGAGGATGGCAAACTGAGCGCGATCGCGTTCGCCGACGGCGACCGCCTGGCCCGTGACGGCCTGCTCGTCGAGGCCCCGCTCGAACAACGCTCTCCGCTCGCCGAGCAGCTGGGCGCCGCGTGCACCCCCGGCCCGCTCGCCGCCGACACCATCAGCATCGACGAGATCCACCGCACCGAGGCCAGCGGCGTGTTCGCCGCCGGCGACCTCTGCACCGAACAGCCCTACGTCGCAGGCGCAATCGCCGCGGGATCCAAGGCGGCGATGATCATCGTGCAAAGCCTGCTGGCCGACGAGTTCAGCCTGCCCTACCCGCCGATCTGAGCGCCCTTGGCGATGAAGTCGCGCAGCTCGTCGGCGAGCCGGGCGGGCTGATCCAGCGGCACCAGGGTGTAGCTGTCGCCGATCTCGACCAGGCGGCCATGCGGGAATAGCGATGCCAGCCGCGCGCCGTGCTCGACGGGCATCACCTTGTCCTCGGGCGCCCACACCACGAGCACCGGCCGGTCGAAGCTCCGAAGCCGCTCAGTCAGTTGCGCCAACTGCGCTCGACTGGGCGTCGAGCCCGCGAAGGTACGCAAATCGCGTCGGACCCCGCGGTCGACCAATGCGGGACGAAACCATCGATCCATCACGTCCTTGGGGATGGGGCGCTTGGCCATCCAGCCCCAGCCGCCAGGTGCGCGACGGAACCAGGTGAACCGTTGAAGCTGCATGGTCAGCCACAGGGCACCCGGGATTTTCGCGCTGGATGCGACGGCCTTCCCCGGTAGTCCCGGCGGAAAGTTGTCGAAGGCCTCGCATGCGACCAGCACCAGCGCGGCGATCCGCTCGGCGCCCTCGGCAACGAGGAACTGCGCACCTCCCCAGTCGTTCAGCACCAGGGTGACATCCCGAAGATCGAGTCGATCGATGAATTCACCGACCAGAGCCGCGACGCCGAGGTGTGTCACCAGCTCCCCGCGCCTCATCGGCCGGCGATGGCTGCCCAGCGGCAGGGTGGGGCAGATGCAGCGGTGCTCCGGTGTCAAGGGCTCAACCACGTTGTGCCACAGGGAGTTGTCCATGTTGACCCCGTGCAGCAATACGACGACGGGACCGTCCCCGCCGGTATCGGAGTACTCGATGACCCCGGCGCTCAGATCGACTCGATGCTGGGCCTGGTGGACCGACTTCATGGCACCTCCTAGACAGACCGACCGTCGGTCTGTAGCGTAGGACGGGTGCGGGAGGTAAAGCAACCCGAAGTGCGGAAGAGCGAGATCGTCGCCGCCGCCCTCGAGCTGTTCACCGAGAACGGCTATGAGAAGACCACCGTCGCGGCCATCATCGGAGAGCTGGGCGTCGCCAAAGGCTGCTTCTACCATCACTTCCGGTCCAAGGAAGAAGTGTTCGAAGCGTGCGTGCTGTTGGCCTCGCAGCAGATCGCCGAGACCTTCGCGACGGGCCTGCAGGACCGTTCCCGATCGCCGGCGGTCCGCCTCATGGACTTCCACGACAGTTATCGCGAGCTCACCGACGCCGCCAGTTCGGTGTTGCTCGCCGACCTGTACTCGCGGGCGTTCAGCGACATGCACCACCGCGTCACCGCACAGGTCGCGGCCGAAGTGCTGCCGGCGGTGACCGCGCTCATCGATGAGGGAGTACAGGCCGGCGAGTTCGACGTTGCTGATTCGCATTTCACCGCTGTGGCGATACTCGGAGCGCTCCAGGGCCTGCACGAGGCCTACGCCGCGGTGGAGGACCTGGATCAGGTCGCGCACCGCCGCAAGCTCATCGAGATGTTCGAACGAATTCTGTCCGCCGAGTTTCCGTGAGGAGATGAGTCCCGTGGCATCCGACGCCACCGACCGCGCCGACGTGCTGATCGTGGGTGCGGGACCCACGGGTCTGACGATGGCGACCGAACTCGCCCGCCGGGGCGTTCACCCCCGAATCGTCGACGCCGCAGCCGAACCCAACACCGAGACCCGCGCTTTGGGCGTGCAGGCCCGCAGCCTGGAACTCTTCGAGAAGCAAGGGGTCACCGCGCAGTTGCTCGCGCGCGGGCTGAAAGCGCGCGTCTTCAACGTGTTCAGCGAGAACCGGCAGATCCTTCGAGCCGACTTCGCCGGCCTCGCGTCGCCCTACCCGTTCCTGCTGATGATCCCGCAGAACGAAGTGCAGGAGGTCCTCACGGAAAACCTCGCCACACTCGGCACCCACGTCGAGCGCTCGGTCGAGATGGTCGAGCTCACCCAACACACCGACCACGTGAGCGTCGATCTTCGCCGGCCCGGTGGCAGCAGCGAAACGGTGCGGGCACGGTGGGTCGTCGGCGCCGACGGGGCCCACAGCACCGTGCGCCGCCAGCTCGGATTGCGCTTCCTCGGTACGTCGTTCGAGGAGAACTTCGCCGTCGCCGATCTCCGGATGGACTGGGACCTCCCCGCGGACGAGTTCTTCGCGTTCCTCAACCGGGGCAGATTCGTTGCCTACTTTCCCATGCTGCAAGGCTGGCATCGGATCGCCGTCGCACAACACGAGCAACCCGTCCCCACCGGCGACGTCACGCACGCCGAACTACAGCGCGCTGTCGACCACTGCGCACCGCCGGGAGCCAAGATAGCCGAGATCCGGCAGGCCGGCCGATTTCGGATCAACCAGCGCAGAGTCGAATCACACT
The DNA here is from genome assembly GCF_001050015.1 of Mycolicibacterium malmesburyense. The sequence goes on along the minus strand of NZ_CVTB01000066.1, from coordinate 84,379 downwards.
CGGCTGGACGGGTCTTCCTCATCGGCGACGCCGCCCATATCCACTCGGTGGTCGGCGCCCAGGGCATGAACACCGGCATTCAGGACGCGTTCAACCTCGGTTGGAAACTCGCCGCAGTCGTTCGAGGCGACGCGGAACCGGCGTTGCTGAACAGCTACGCCGCCGAGCGGGCACCGGTGGCTCGTCGGCTCGTGACGGGAACCCGGCGCATCACCCGAATGACCCTGTTGCGCAACCCGATCAGCACCGCGATGCGTCGCACCGTGGCCCCGCGCGTACTCGGGCGGCGGCCGGTCCAGCGCACCCTGCTGCGCGCGATCTCCCAAATCGACGTGTCGTACCACGATGACTCGGGCAGTGCGCCGCAAGGCCGCGTCGCCGTCGGTGATCGCGCGCCCGACGTGACGTTCACCGCGCAGGACGGAAGCACCGCCCGGCTCTTCGATCTGCTGGACACAACGCGTCACACCCTGCTGACGGTGGGTGGCGCAACGCCCGCCACCCCTGAGTCACCGAACCAGGTACACGCTGTCCAGGTGGTCGACCCCGGGGTCGGCGCGGCCTACAACCTCCCCGACGGGGGATATGTACTCATCCGGCCCGACGGTTACATCGGCTACCGCAGCGCCGAGAATGACCCGGCGTCGGTGGTCGAGAACGTCGATCGCGTTCTCGCTCAAACCAGTTAGGAGCGACGATGAAGGCCGTCTGGATGACCGAGTTCGGTGGGCCCGAAGTGCTGCATCTCGCCGAGAGCGCGGTGCCCGAACCCGGACCGGGTGAGGTGCTCATCGAGGTGGAGGCCGCCGGGGTCACCTACGGCGACGTCATGAAGCGGCAGGGCGCGTTCGGGACCTTCGACCTGCCGGCGGGGATGGGACAGGAGGTCGCGGGGACGGTCCGACGATCGGCACCCGACGGACCAGCCGTGGGGTCGCGGGTCGCGGCGATGGTCGAGCACGGCTACGCCGAATTCGCCCTGGCGCAGGTCGATTCGACCGTCCCGCTGCCCGATACGGTGGACGGGGGTGACGCGGCCACCCTCTGGGTGCACGGTTTGACCGCGTACCAGACGCTGCGTGAGGCCGGGAACGTCAGATCCGGCGATACGGTGCTGGTGCACGCTGCCGCCGGCGGGGTGGGAACGCTGGCGATCCAGTTGGCCCGGCTGCTCGGCGCTGCCGTCGTCATCGGCACGGCGGGAACACCGCAGAAACTCGACCACATCCGCGCACACGGTGCCGATTTCGCCGTCGACTACTCCGACCCCGGGTGGGCCAAGACCGTCCTCGATCTGACCGAAGGACGCGGCGTCGACCTCGTCCTCGACTCGGTAGGCGGACAGACCTCCTCCGATACCATCGACTGCGTTGCCGACTTCGCCAGGATCGTCTCGTTCGGTGCCGCGAGCGGAACCGCACCGACGTACTCGGCGATGCAGTTGATGACACGCAATCTCACGGTGTCCGGCTATTCACTGATGGGCTGGCGCAGCCGTGGCGACGACACCAAGAAAGCCCTCGATCGGCTCGTCGCGTATGTCGACGACGGCCGACTGCGGCCCAGTGTCACCGAGTACCGCCTCGATGACGTCGTCGAGGCACACCGCGCACTCGTCGAACGAACAAGCGTCGGCAGCATCGTGTTGCGCCCGAGCTAAGGACCCGATCCCAGCAGCGCGTCGCACGTCACCGGCAGATCCCGCACCCGAACCCCGGTGGCGTGATACACCGCGTTGACGACGGCGGCGGGCGACCCGACGATGCCGATCTCGCCGGCTCCTCGCGAACCCATCGGATTCGAGTGCGGGTCAACGTCATCGAGCCAGACCGCGTCGATGTTCGGGACGTCGGCATGCGAGCTGATGTGGTAGGTCGCCAGGTCACGCGTGACGATGTGACCGAACCGGTGGTCGCGCACGCTCTCCTCGTGCAGCGCCATCGACAGCCCCATCGTCATGCCGCCGATCAACTGTGAGCGCAGGGTCGTCGGGTTGATGGCCCGCCCGATCGAGAACACGCCCAACATCCGGGACATGTGGATCTCGCCGGTGTAGCGGCTGACGCGGACCTCCGCGAAGTGCGCCCCGAACGAGTACATCGCATGTTCCTGCGCCTCTTCGTTGTCCGGCGCCTCGACGAGCGTCGCGACGCCGACCTCCGGATCGTCACCGTGGTCGTGCCGGAACTGCCGCGCCGCCGCCACGATCGCGCGACCCCACGAGCTGATCCCCGACGAACCGCCCTCCACCGACGCCGCCGGTAACGACGTGTCGCCGATCTGCAACTCGACCGCCTCCAGCTCACAACCCAGCGCGTCCGCCGCGATCTGCGACAACGCGGTCCAGGTGCCGGTCCCGATGTCGACCGCACCGATCTGCACCGCATAGCCTTGCGAGGCAACGCATTCGATGCGGGCACTGTTGCCGGGCTGGATCATCGCCGGATACACCGCCGACGCCACACCCGTGCCGAGCAACCACTCGCCGTCGCTGCGGCTCCGCGGCTTCGGGTCGCGCGGCGCCCACCCGAACCGATCGGCGCCCGTCAGCAGGCACTCCACGAGCCGACGGTCCGACCACGGGTTCCCCGTTTCGGGGTCGACGTCGGGTTCGTTGCGGATGCGCAGCTCAATCGGGTCGACGCCGCAGGCCACGGCCAGCTCGTCCATCGCGACCTCGAGGGCATAGGTGCCCGGGCACTCGCCCGGCGCCCGCATCCAGAACGGCACCGGCACATCGAATTTCGCCAGCCGATGTGAGGTTTTGCGGTGCGCGCCGGCGTACATCATGCGCGACGGGACCGCGGTCTGCTCGGCGAACTCCTTGACCGTCGCCGTCTGCTCGACCGCCTCGTGGCTGACCGCGGAGATCCTCCCGTCCCGGTCGGCGCCGAGCCGGATGCGCTGAATCGTGGGGGTGCGATAGCCGACGAAGTCGAACATCTGCTGCCGGGTGGCGGCGAACTTCACCGGCCGCCCGCCCGCGCGTTGCGCCGCCATGACGGCGAGCACGTTGTGCGAATGCGGGGCACCCTTGGAGCCGAATCCTCCGCCGACGTGTTTGGCGATGACGCGGACGCGCTTCTCGTCGAGCCCGAACAGCGCCGCCATCTGCTTGCGGGCGACGTGCACGCCCTGCGTCGAATCCCACAGCATCAGATTGTCGTTGTCCCACTGCGCGATACACGCGTGCGGCTCCATGGGGTTGTTGTGCTCGTGCGGCGTTGTGTAGGTCTGGTCGACGGTGATCGGCGCCTCGCGTAACGCCGCCTCGACGTCGCCCTCGGAGGTGTCGGTCGGGAACGACGGGTTCACCTGCTCCGGCGCGTACAGCCCGGGATGATCGGCGCGGATCTCCGTGTCGTGATCGGCCGCCTTGTAGGAGACCCGCACGAGACCCGCGGCCTGTCGGGCGGTTTCGGCGCTCGCGGCGATGACACCGCCGATGATCTGCCCGCGATAGTGAACGTCGGGGTCCTGCAGGATCGCCAGGTCGCCGTCGGACGCGTCGGCGAGCCGGGGGGCGTCGAACACGGTCAGCACGGCCGTGACGCCATCGAGAGCCTCGGCCGCGGAGGTGTCCATCGCGGTGACGCGGCCCTTCGCGATCGTCGCCTGGACCGGGTGCACGTACAGCGGTTCGTCGACGCGGTGTTCGAAGGCGTAGGGCGCCATGCCGGTGACCTTGGCCGGCCCGTCGAGGCGGGTGACGCGGGTGCCGATGGTGCGGGGTTCGAGGGCGGTCATCGCTGCGCTCCGTCCGTCAGCGCGGCGAGCGCGGCGACGATGGCGCCGCGGGTCAACGCGACCTTGAACTCGTTGCCGGGCAACGGGTCCGCCTGCTCCAGCTCGGCATCCGCCGCGCGACCGAAGGAATCCGAGGTGGCCGGCGCCCCGGTGAGCGCCTCTTCGGCGCGGCGGGCGCGCCACGGCTTGTGCGCGACGCCGCCGAGGGCGATGCGGGCGCTCGTCACGGTGCCGCCGTCGACCACGAGCTCCGCGGCGACGGACGTCAACGCGAACGCGTACGACGCGCGGTCGCGCACCTTGCGGTAGGTCGACCGGGCGCCCGACGGTGGCGGCGGAATCTCGACCGCGGTGATCAGCGCACCCGCGGGCAACTCGGTGTCGCGGTCGGGGCGATCGCCGGGCAGCCGGTGGAACTCGCTCAACGGGACACGGTGTTCGCCGGCGCCGTCCACGTAGACGACGGACGCATCCAGCGCGGCCATCGCGACCGCCATGTCCGAGGGATGCACGGCCACACAGTTTTCGGAGGCGCCGAGGATCGCGTGGTAGCGGACGTAGCCGCCGATGGCCGAACAGCCGTCACCGGGATTGCGTTTGTTGCACGGCGTCGTGACGTCCTGGAAGTAGACGCATCGGGTGCGCTGCAACAAATTCCCCGCGGTGGTGGCGAGGTTGCGCAGCTGTCCGGACGCCGCCGACAGCAACGCGCGGGCGAGCACGGGATAGCGGCCGCGCACGACGGGGTGCGCGGCCAGATCGCTGTTGCGGACGTCGGCGCCAACGCGCAGGGTGCCGTCGGGCAGCTGCTCGACGTCGGTGAGGGGCAGGTGGCCGACGTCGACCACGAGGGACGGCTCGAGGATGCCGAGCTTCATGTGATCGACGAGGTTGGTGCCGCCGGCGAGGAACACGGCGTCGGGACGCTCGGCGACGGCGGTGACGGCGTCCTGCACGCTGGTGGCGCGGTGGTAGTCGAACGGGATCATCGCGCGGCCTCGCTGATGGCGGCGACGATGTTCGGGTAGGCGGCGCAGCGGCAGAGGTTGCCGCTCATCCGTTCGCGGATCTCGGCGTCGGACAACTCGGGCGATTGTTCGAGTTCCTCGGTGACGACGCTGGGCTGGCCGGCCTTCAGTTCGTCGAGCATGCCGACGGCCGAGCAGATCTGGCCGGGCGTGCAGTGTCCGCACTGGAAGCCGTCGTGGTCGAGGAAGGACTGGGCGACGGGGTGCAGGGCGTCGCCGTCACCGAGGCCGGAGGCGGTGACGATCTCGGCCCCGTCGTGCGCCACGGCGAACGCCAGGCAGGTGGTGGCGCGGCGGCCGTCGAGCAGAACGGTGCACGACCCGCACTGGCCGTGGTCGCAGCCCTTCTTGGGGGCGGTGACGCCGAGGTGTTCGCGGAGCAGGTCGAGCAGGGTGACGCGGTTGTCGACGTGGACCGAGTGTTCGGTGCCGTCGACGGACACGGCGATATCGGTGAAGTGGGGCTGACTCCATTCCTCGCAGGTACCCGTGCCGAAGCTGGTGAAACGGGCGCTACTCCTCGTGGGGTTTCCGGTGGAGGATCTTGTCCAGCTCGTCGGTGAGGTGGTGATGCTCATGGCGCCGTTTGGGCCTGGAGAAGTCCAACCCCACGTGTTCCGGGCCGTAACTCATGGCGCCGTCCTTGAGGGTGCCGACGACCATGTGCTCACACGGCAGGCGATACATGACGCCGCCTTCGGCGTTCGTGACCCACTGGATCTCTTTCTCGTCGACGCTGTCGCCGCATTCTGGACATGTGACTGTGGTCATCGGTACCAGTCCTTCCTGTGTTCAACGCTGAGTCTGGTGTTTGCCGTATACGGGGGACAGGGACGAAAGGCCCTGCCAGATGCGCCGAGAGTCACCAGGTGAAGGGTTTCTCAGCACAATGGACGCCATGACTCCGAAAACGTGGAACCTCGACCAGTCCGACGGCGAGCTGACCATCCGCACCGGCGTCGAGGGCCGCGCGGCAAAGATGGGTCACCGCCTGACCATCGCCGTGAACTCCTGGCATGCCACGGTCGCATGGTCGGACGGCGAACCCGCCGAGGTGACGCTGACGGCCGAGGTGGACTCGCTCGACGTGCTCAGCGGAGCGGGCGGTGTGACGCCGCTGACCGGCCCGGAGAAGGCGCTCGCGCGGTCGAACGCGCTGAAAGTGCTGAATGCGAAGCGGTTTCCGCGCATCGAGTTCGAAGCCGGCGACATCGAGAAGACCGCCGACGGATACCGTCTCACCGGAACGCTGCAGATCAACGGCAAGACGCGCGACCAGGTCGTCGACGTGGAGGTGGAGGACGTCGACGGTGTGCGGCACATGTCATCTGAAACCGAGGTGCGGCACGCTGACTTCGGCCTCAAGCCGTACTCCATGCTGATGGGATCGATGAAGGTCGCCGACGCGGTGACCGTCGCGTTAACCGCGAAACGAAATAATCGGTAACCTGGCGCACTGAGGAAATCGCCTGTGCTGCTGCGACATCGGGGTCGCCGGCGATACCCGCTGCGGGGAGCGGGTTACGTAACACGGCGTTGCGGGAACACCACTGGTTGCTGCGCTGGTGTCGAGAAGAGAAAGGATGGCATGTGAGCTCCCCGAAGGGCGGTTCCCGTCTGGGCACGCGATTCGGGCCGTACGAGCTGAAGTCTCTGATCGGCGTCGGCGGGATGGGTGAGGTCTACCGCGCGTGGGACACCGCGAAGGAACGGACCGTCGCCATCAAGCTGCTACGCCCGGATATGGCGGCAGACCCCAACTTCCAGGAACGCTTCCGGCGCGAGTCCCGCGTCGCCGCGCGCCTGCAGGAACCGCACGTCATACCGGTCCACGACTTCGGCGACATCGACGGTGTGCTCTACATCGACATGCGCCTCGTCGAGGGCGCCAGCCTCAAGGAGCTGCTGCGGACCCACGGCCCCTTGCCCGCGACGCGCGTCGTGTCGATCATCAGTCAGGTCGCGTCCGCGCTGGACGCAGCGCATTCCAATGGGCTGGTACACCGCGACATCAAGCCCGAGAACGTGCTGTTGACCCACGACGATTTCGCCTATCTCGTCGACTTCGGCATCGCACACGGCGGCGGTGAGGCGACGGTGACCAAGACCGGGCTGGTGATCGGGTCGTGCGCCTACATGGCGCCCGAACGCATCAGCGGCGAACGCGGCGGCCCGGCCTCCGACATCTACTCGCTGACCAGCCTGCTCTACGAATGCCTGGCCGGCCGAGCGCCGTACGACTCCGGGGACCTGCGCGAGATCATGGGCGCGCACCTGTTCTCGCCGCCGCCGCGGCCGAGCATCATGCGGCGCGGCATCAGCCGGGCGTTCGACGAGGTCGTCGCGCGCGGCATGGCGAAGAAGCCCACGGACCGGTTCACGACGGCCGGCGAGCTCGCCAGGGCGGCGGCCGCCGCCACCGAGCAGGCGCCGCCGACCACGCCGATCGCACCGCCTCCGCCGCCGGTGCCGTCGACGCGCCAGTTCTCGGCCGTCGACCCGAACCCGGCGAGCACCCGCTACCAGCCGATGTACGCGCCGCTGCCGCCGCCACCGTCGAACCGCAGGCGGTTCACCCCGACGCAGATCGGCCTGGTGGTGGCGACGATCGCGCTGTTCACCGTGGCGGTGGTGCTGGCCGTCGTGCTGGCGTTCAGCAACAACGGAGGCGGTTCGGCGCCGCAGACGCCGGTCGCGATCCCGCCGTCGACGACGAGCGAGACGACGGCCCCGTCCACGACCGAGACCACGACACCGTCGACCACGACCACCACGACGACGAGTCCGACCCCGACGACCAGCGGACCGCCGATCCCGGGGGTGTCGGGCACGGATTCGCAGGGCTTCGTCGGACACACGACACGCTGCGAATCGGGAGCCACACCGGTCGCGGCGATCCGGACGGCGCAGTCGCTCGCGGTGATCTGCGAGTCGGGACAGAACACGTACCAGTACCGCGGCGAACGGTTGCGCGACGGTGCCAACGTGCAGCTCAACGCGCAGCCGATGGGCGGCGGGTTCGTCGCCACCAATCCGGCCGACGGCGCGCGCTACGACGTGCAACCGGGCCTGCTGACGATCTCGAGCAACGGGAGGGTCGACTCGGCCGAGCCGGCGCTGGAGTACGGTTCCGCGGCCCGCTAATTCGGCGATTTCGGTGCGCTACAGATCGCGAAGCGACCATTTGCGCACCGAAACCCCGCCAGGTCGGTTACGGTTCGCCCAGGTAAACCACTCGGATCGGGGATCCTCATGGACAACCGCAAGTACGCCCGCGAGAGTCAACAGGCTCGCAAGCAGGAAATCGAACAGGACGCCCGTCGGCTCCGGGAGTTCGAAACCTTCTCCAAATTCTCCGACAGCGACCTGCGGCGTCTGGTCGAAGCGGCGCACCGCACGTCGACCTCGGGGCCGTGGCCGCTGATCCAGGAGCGGACCCCGTCGGACGCGTGCTACATCCTGCTCGAAGGTGAGGTCGGCGTGTACGTCGGCCACGACCGCATCGCCGTCGTCGGCCCCGGCGAGGTGATCGGCGAGTCGGTGCTGCGCCGCGGTTCGCTGCGCAACGCGACCGTGACGACGACGGGGCGGGCCGAGGTGTTGCACATCAACCGCGACGACCTCGCCCGCTTGGTCGACGAGATGCCGGCGTTGCGCAAGGCGATGGACGAGACCGTCGCCCGCCACGCCCCGCAGGCCGCCTCCGAACCGGGCTGACCCGACCTAACCACCCTCATGGTTTGACGCGAGTGTCAACCCGGGTACGCCGCGTCCATGGAACGGCTCAGTGCGTTCGACGCGACGATGCTCTACAGCGAATCATCCAGTGTCCCACTGAATGTCTGTTCAATCGCCTGTCTTGACACATCGACCATCCCCGGTGGCTACGACTTCGAACGGGTTCGCGAGTATCTGGCCACACGGTTGAAGGCGCTGCCCGAGTTGCGGGCAAAGCTCGCTAACAGTCAGCTCAACCTCGACCATCCGGTGTGGGTGGACGACGACGAGTTGGACCTGGAATACCACCTGCACCGCATCGCGCTGCCCGCACCGGGCGGGCGCAACGAACTGGTCGACGTCTGCGCGCGCATCGCGGCCTCCCCGCTCGATCGCAGCAAGCCGCTGTGGGAGATGTGGGTGATCGAGGGCATCTCCGAAACCGATCCGTTCGACGGCGGCGACATCGGCCTGATGATCAAGGTGCACCACGCCGCGGTGGACGGGGTGTCGGCGGCCAACCTGATCAGCACCCTGTGCGACGTCGCGCCCGACGGCCCGCCGCCCGAGCCGGTCGCGGGCTTCGGCGGCGCGAGGCCGTTGGAGATCGCCGCCGACGGTCTGGTGCGCGCGTTCATGCGTCCGCTGCAACTGACCCGAGCGGTGCCCGCGACGATGCAGACACTCGTCAGCACCCTCACCCGCGCACGCAGCGGCAAGGCCATGGCCGCACCCTTCTCGGCCCCGGCGACGGTGTTCAACGCCGAGATCACCTCCGACCGCACCATCGCGCTGGCGCAGCTCGAACTCGACGACGTCAAGCGCGTGAAGAACGCGTTCGGCGTCAAGGTCAACGACGTCGTGATGGCGTTGTGCGCCGGGGCGCTGCGCGAGTATCTGCTCAAGCGCGGCGAGCTACCGGACAAACCGCTCATCGCTGTGGTCCCGGCCTCCGTGCACGACAAGTCCGACCGCCCCGGCCGCAACCAGCTCTCCGGCTTCTTCAACAACCTGCAGACCCACATCGAGGATCCCGCCGAGCGGCTGCGCACCATCGCCGAATCCAGTTCTCGCGCAAAGGCTCACAGCGCCGATATCGCGCCGACGTTGCTGGCCGACGTGACCCAGGCGCTGCCGCCCGCTTTGTTCGGCATGGCGATGGAGGTGCTGTCCCACACGCCGCTGAAGCGCACGCCGATCCACAACGTGGTGATCTCGAATGTGGCTGGGCCGCAGGACAAGCTGTACGCGATGGGCGCGGAGATGAAGGCGCTCTACCCGCTGGGCCCGATCTTCCACGGCTCCGGCCTGAACATCACCGTGATGTCGCTGGAGGGCAAGTTGAACGTCGGGATCATCTCGTGCCGCAAGCTGGTCAACGACCTGTGGGATCTGGCCGACCGCTTCGAGACCGCGCTCGACGAGTTACTGGCCGCCTGTTGAGCGGTTGGCGGGCTTGATCAGCCACAGCGCCAGAATGATCGCCGCGATCGGACCGGCGGCCATGATGAGGCTCAGCGTGTGGATCGCGTCGACGGCGTTGTGCGGCGCCTGCTCGACCACCAGCCGCGCCTGCTCCGGATTCACCAGCTGGGCACCGTGACCGCCGTGCACGGTCAGCAGGGCCTCGCGGGTTTCGGCGCGCGTGATCCCGGAATGTGACAGGTCGTGTGCGCTGTCGGTGAGGAACAGGTTGATGCCCACCAGCGCGAAAAGCGCAGGGCCCAGCGAATATCCGCCCTCGTTGACCGCGCTCTTGACCGCCGACACCGCACCGCCGAGATCGTCGGGCGCGCTGCTCATCATGATCATCGCCTGCGGCGTCGTGACCAGGGCGCCGCCGACCACGATCAGCGCGGTGGTGACGAACACCGTCGTGCGTGTTGTGTCCAAATCGAAGAAGCGCATCATCAGCAGCCCGCCGAGCATGACCACGAGCCCGGTGACCATGACGGCGCGGGGGCTGAACCGGTTCGCGGTCGGGCCCGCCGAGGTGGCGGCGACGGCGGCGAGCGCGGTCGCGGGGATCAGCAGCAGGCCGAACAGCTCGTGTGACTCCTTGCGGATCGTGACGAGATAGAACGACAGCAGCACCATCGACCCGCCGAGCACGATGTTGAACATCACCCCGGCCGTCACCGCGGCGTTGAACCGGCCCGTCCGGAACACCCGCATGTCGAGCGCCGGATCGGTGGTGCGCAACTCCTGTGCGACGAAGGCACATCCGGCCAACAGCCCGATGCCGATGGCGACCAGGCCGACGGCGTTGATGCCCGTCTCGATGCGCGAGACTCCGAAAATGAGCCCGAGCAGCGCGACGGCGAACAACGCCATCCCGAGCACGTCGAGCCGACGCTCCGCGCGCACCGTCTCGGGCACGAATCGCCACGTGACGAGGAACCCCAGGAGGCCGACGATCGGAACGACGAAAAAGCATGCGCGCCAGCCAATGGCGTGGCCGAGCATGCCGCTGATGGCCGGCATCGGAGTGGCCACGGCATATCCCACGCCGAAGTAGGCCGCGATCGCCGCGGCCCGCCGGCCTGGCGGGAACACCGCGTTGGTGATCGCGAGCGACAGACCGGCAGGAACGCCGACATCACACCCGCCCCCGCCCGCGCGATGATCAGCACCACGAGCACGGGTGCCACGGCGGCGAGGACACTGAACGCGATCGCCCCGGCCATTCCGAACAGGTACATCCGTCGCATGCCGTACAGGTCGCCCAGGGCGCCGGCGCTCAGCACCGCGGCGGCCATGGTGAGGGTGGCCAGGCTGGCGACGAACGTGGACGTGGTCCCGCTGATGTTCAGACCGGCCGAGATGAGTTGTAGGTTCGCCGAGAAGGTGGTCGGGTCGCCGATCGCGATGGCATAGCCGAGGCCCATCGCGATGACGGTCATGACGGCAGCGAGCCCCGATACCTGACGCCGCTCGGCGTCGACACGAGTACCGTCCGGCACGCGCGGGATGTTACCGGCGCACCGGCGCCCCATCACCGCTTTCGAGCAGAGGTGAGCGACTCAGCAGGGCGCCTTGATCTGGAACGGCATCGTGCGGGTCTGGCCCGGATTCTTGCCGTCGGCGCCGACCACGGTGCCGGAGATCGTGTAGACGTTTCCGCTCGTGGTCGCCTCGGCCTTACCGGCGTCGCCGCCTGCGGCCCCGTTGATCTCGTTCACGTTCTCGATGTTGACGGTCCGCACGACGGGCTTCTCGCCGCCGAGCTCGAGGAACACCCGCGCGCCGCCCGTGGTGGCTCTGGCGTCGATCTGCATCGACCACTCATGCTGGGTGCACTCGACGGACTTGGTGTCCACGCCGTTGCCGTCGACGACGATTCGGCCGGACTGAGCGGGCTCCTCGGACGGCGTGGGCCCGACCAGGCCACAACCCGAGACGACGGCCACCGTCGCCAGCACCGGCAATGCACTCGACCGGAATCTCATGAGACACCTCCACACTTGGCGTGGGGAGGTTACCGCGCCCGGACGCCGCCGAGGGCGGTCATCCGCCGTTTCGCCGGAAATCGGCCCGGGTAATAAGGCCGAGTGTCAGGCGGTCCGGCGAAACCATGAGCTTCAAGGGTGCAGTCAACGACGCCACCGGCAGTCGCGTGGTCCAGTTCCTGGCGCGGGCGGGCTATCCGGTCAGCGGCATACTGCACCTGCTCGTGGCGTACACGATCGTGCGGATCGCGCTGGGCCTCGGCGGTGACGCTGACCAGTCCGGAGCGCTGGCGACGCTGGCCACCGAGGGCGGCGGGAACGTCTCGCTGTGGATCGTCGCCGGCGGGCTCATCGCATTGGCGATGTGGCGGTTCGCCGAGACGGTGCTGGGCCTGCATCCCGGTGAGAGCACCGAGGCGCACAAGCGCGATTCGCCACTCATGAATCGGCTCAGGGCTTTCGGGTTGGGCCTGGTGTACTGCGCGGTCGCGTTCACCGCGATCCAGATCGCGCTGGGTGCCAGGATTCGCGGCAGCGAGCAGACTTCCGGGTTGAGTGCGAGACTGATGCAGTCCGACGGCGGCAAGGCGGTGTTGGTGCTCGGGGGGTTGGCGATCGCCGTGATCGGCGCCTACTTCGTGCACAAGGGAGCGACGAAGAAATTCCTCAAAGACCTCACCGTCCCGGGCGGCCGGTTGGTGACGGTGCTGGGGGTGTGCGGCCATGTCGCCGAGGGCGCAGTGCTTTTCGCGGCCGGGCTGTCCGTCGTCGTGGCGACCTACGCCAGCGACCCGGCCAAGTCGACGGGGCTCGACGGGGCGGTCAAGGCGCTCGGTCGCGCGCATTACGGAGCGACCATCCTGATCATCGCGGCGATGGGCTTCGCGGCCTACGGGCTGTACAGCTTCGCGCTGGCGCGATACTCCCGCATGTGACGTTTCCGTTCCGCGCTGTCGAGGTATCCGAGCGGCAGGTCGAGCCTCGAGGAGGAACATCGTGAGCGCAGCGGACAAGGCGAGGAACAAGGTCGACAACCTCTCCGGTAAGGCGAAGGAAGCGGTCGGCAACCTGACCGGCGACGCGCGCACCCGCGACGAGGGCCGCAGCGACCAGGCGGTCGCCAACCTCCGCGACGCCGGCGAGAAGATCAAGGACACCTTCAAGAAGTAGGCCTGCGGTCAGTCGTAAATGACGGCCAGTCCCCGGCGGCGAAGGTCTTCCAACCCGTCCAGCATGGCCTTGATCTGCTCCGGTGAATGTCCCACCCAGTCGGTGATCTCGCCGACGATCTTCACCGGCTCGCGGCTGCGGTAGGACCGCGTCGGGTTTCCCGGCAGTTTCTTGTCCGTGACGTTCGGATCGTCCTCGACGTCGCCCAGCGGTTCGACGATGTAGATGCGGCCGCGGCCCCCGCCTGCCGCCATCTCGGCGCCCCACACGGCGGCGTCCAAGGTCTGGGTCATATAGATGTGGTTGGAGATGCGCCCCTCCTCGAAGTTGGAGGGGCGCCCGGGCACCAGCAGATCACCCACGGCGAGGTCGACCTTGGTGCCGTGAAGGTAGGCACCAGACTCGTGCACTTCGAATGGTTTTGGCGGGTTCACACACTGCTCCTTCGTCCGTTGCGGGCGTGGCCGGACGATTGTGCAGCAGGTCAGGGGCCTTGCCGCAAGCCCCACCCCCTGTCGTAAAGTGAGAGTGGGACGTCACGATTAGGCCCTCGTGTCCCCGAAAATCCCCTTCTCAGCGTCGGCGTCGTCGATGGCGGCCAGGCGGTCGGGTTCTTCGGTTGACGGGCTTCGAGGACCGGGATAGGTCGGGTGGCGGTAGGGTCGGTCGGTATTCAGTTCCCACGGAAACGGCATACGCTCTCCATCGGCGTCGGCAATAGCCGAAGACGCTACGGAGCATTCGGCGGCGCCGGGTAACTATCCGGTACGGGATGTATTGCGAATGGAGAACTTGAATTCTTCTGGTGTGAGCGCTATTTAGGCTTCTCGAAGTGTTGGTAGTCCTTCGGGGTCTGCCAGTCTCCGCCCCAGGTCCAGCCGCGGTCGGTGAACACCTTCACCGCAGGATCGCCGTCGTGCAGCAGACCCGGGTCGATGCGGGTCCGGTCGAGATAGGGGCCCGCGGTGGCGGGTTGGAGGTCGCCGGCGTCGTCGATGTAGGGGTTGATGAGCGGATTGATGTCGATGGCCCGGCCGTACGCGTGGTGAGACCAGTTGCCGGAGCCGGGGATGTCGCGGCAGTTGAACGCCGAGGTGTTGTTGTCGCGCATGGACAATTCGTCCTCGGCGCCGGGGTAGTGGTCGGGCGTCTGCATCTTCTCGATCGGATAGCGCGCCTCGCGGAGTTGGTCGAAGATCTCGATGACCTCGGGTACCAGGTCCTCGTGCACGACCAGCTCTCCGCGGTGAGTTTCGAGATCCATTCCGAGGAAGTCGATCTCGACGAGTCGCAGGCGCTCCGGTGCCAAAGGGCAGCCGGGACGCCAACTTTCGCCGAGGTCGGCGGCGGTGACGGTCAGAACATGGGCGCGTGCTGGCGTCGGGGTGGTCGTCGTAGGCGGAGGAGGGGCGGCAGCGGTGGTCGGCTCGCCGGTGGTCGTGCTGGGCGGTGGGGTCGATGCGGCCGGCGGCGGTGGGGACGAACACTGTACGAGCAGCACGGCCGCCGCCGTGATCGCGACCAGCCTGGTGATCGCGACGGCACGACCGTATATGCCCACGGGCGGATCGTACTGCGTCCGTGTGCGCGCGCTCGGCAGATCGCGACGCTGTGCGAGCCGCGATCCAAAGCCGCGCCGGTTGCTATACCGCCGGCCTGGGGGGAAACGCCGCTCTCTCCTCGAGGGCGCCGCGGTAGGCGTGTACCCGTCCGGGGATGGTGCTGAGCACCGCGACGGTGCGCCCTCCACGCCCGTACGCCGCGACGAACTCCCACTGGTCGAGGTCGCCCTCGACGATGTCGACCGAATCGTGATCGGTTGGCAGACCCAGCATCTGGAGTTTCACGTCGTACTGATCCGACCAGAAGTAGGGAATCTCGTCATAGCTCTCGGCGTGCTGGGGGCCGGACAACAGCGTCTGCGCCGCCGCCTCGCCCTGACGGTTGGCGACGTCCCAGTGTTCGATCCGCAGATGGCGCTCATAGCGTGGATGCCACCACCGCGCGACATCGCCGGCGGCCACGACGCCGCGAACACCCTCGGCGGTGCCCGTGGCGTCGCAGAGCACGCCGTCGTCGACACGCACACCCGAGCCCTCGAGCCAGTCGGTTGCGGGCGTGACGCCCAGCCCGATGACGACGAGGTCGGCCGCGACTCGGGAACCGTCGGTCAACCGAACTGCCTTGACCTTGCGCCTGCCCACAAACTTCTCGACCTCGACTCCGAGCCGCAGGTCGACACCGTGGCGGCGGTGCAGCCCGGCCCAGTGCGGCGCGAGCTCGCCGCCCAGTGCCGAGAGCAGCGGGTTCGAACCCCGTTGAATCAGCGTCACATCCAACCCGAGCGCCCGGCAGGTGGCCGCCACCTCGACCCCGATGAAGCCGCCGCCCACCACCGCGACGCGGGGACGTGAAGCGAGTCGCTCCCGGATGGCCAGGCAGTCGTCGACCGTGCGCAGCATCATCACACCGTCGGGCACCGGACCGCCCGGCCACTCGCGAGGAACGGCGCCGCTGGCGATCACCAGCCCGTCGTACCGCAGCGACAGCTCTCGACCCTCGTCTCGCACGCGAACGGTGCACGACTTGTCGTCCAGCCCTACCGCCGAAGCGCCCCGCAGCACCCGGGCGTCGAGGTCGAACTGCGGCGCCATGTCGATGCCGGCCCGATGGATCTCGCCGGACAACAGTTTCTTCGACAGCGGTGGCCGGTGGTACGGGGGTTGACGCTCGTCGCCGACGATCGTCAGTGCACCGTCAAAGCCCTTCTGCCGCAGCGTCTCTGCCGCCCGCACACCGGCGACCCCGGCGCCGACGACAACCACGTCTCGCAGTCCCGTCGCCATGGTCAGTCCTTCACCAGGATCGCCCGGGTGGGGCAGGAGACCTCCGCACCCTTCAACTGTTGGCGGAGTTCCTCGCCGGGCGCGTCTTGAAGCACGTGCAGACCGTCCTCGCGCACGTCGAACACTTCACGGCAGATGCTCATGCACACGCCGTTGCCGTCACAGGTGTCGAGATCAACAATGACCTTCATCGCACTCCAGCCCCTTCCTTCGCCTGCTCCGTGGTGGCCTGTCGACTGGGAGAACCGGCACGTTCGCGTGCGGCCCGCGCCGCCGGGGAGTGCTCCAGGTAGTCGATGGCCATCTGCGTGTTGGCTTCGTGGCTCGGGTGATGGCTAGGGCGCATGTATCGCAGCGGCACCGTCACGAGAAAGTTCCACGGGCCCGGCAGCTTGTACTCGCGGGCCGCGCGCAGCCAGTCCCGGAATCGCCATTTCTGGTCGATGGTCGGGTCGTTGGCCATGAGGTAGCGCGCGCCGGCGATCCACCAGCCGACGAACAGCGGGGCGGTCATCAGCATCGAGAACGCGCGGATGAAGTAGTTGCCGCAGACGTGCTGGTACACGTCGAAGACGAGCGAGCGGTGCTCGACCTCCTCGGCGCCGTGCCAGCGGAGCAGATCGAGCATGACGGGATCGGTGCGCGCGTAGTCCAGCCCGCGGTTCTGCAGCACCCACTGGCCCAGCACCGCGGTGAAGTGTTCCAGCGCCGCCACATCGGCCAGCCGACGGTAGAGCCACCACCGCTTCAACGGTGGCGGGAAGAACTTCGGCGGGTCGCCCAACATGACTGACAAGGTCCTGCCGAGTCGGTCGGTGTAGGGCTGCGTCTCGATGCCCTGCTCGGCCAGGTGGTCGAGCACCACCTGGTGCGCCCAGGCGTGCCAGGACTCCTGCTGGATGAACGGTTTGATCGACGCCTCGAGTTCGGGATCGTCGACCAGAGACGACGCCTCCAGGACCGCCTTGATGAAGTGCCGTTCACCCTCGGGCAGGAGCAGGTGCAGGACGTTCATCATGTGCGTGGCGAACGGATCGCCGGGGACCCAGTGGATCGGCGTCTCCGACCAATCGAAGCGGACCATCCGGCGGTACTTCGGATATCCGTCGTGGTGCTGCGCGACTTCGGGCATCGGTACCTCTTCCGCCAACCGACGGCGGGCCGTCGGTTCCTTCCTCCTTGGAGGTTCGGTCGCACACCGGTAGCGACGTGCGGTGGGCGACCGTCCCGTGAGGTCGCGTACCCCGCCGAACCGCCCGGTACTCATCCCGAGGATGGCGGTTCCCTGTGAATCGACTGTGTGCCGACTTTCGCGCCGGCACGTCCGGCTACCTGTTGTAGTCCGTGCTGCCCTCGACGGCGTGCGTGGTGCTGACCAACTTCGCGAAGCAGTGGTCACGGTCGAATCCGTTGCTCCTACACCACGCCAGGGCGCCCTCGGCGGTGGGGAACGTAGACCCCGCGACCGTCACCCAGAAGTTCGAATGCGAGAACGTTGACCAGTCCCCTGACCACAGGAGACGAACACCCGGGTAGGCCTGTCGGAGTCGTTGGTGCTCGGCCAGGATCGCAGAGTGAGTCCAGGTGCGACCTTCGGCGACCAATCCGAGCCGCTTGGAACTCAATTGCGGTACCCAGGTATCGGCGAGAGTCGCCAGCACCATCGGCTTGTCGCTCGCGGCGATCGCGCGCAGTTGGTTTCCGCTTGCGGTTTCGGCGTCGGGCTGCGGCGCCGGGTATGTCGGGGTCACTGGCCGCGGGGCGGGGCGGCTGGTGCTGTCGACGATGTTGGCCGTCAACGACGGAACGGTCATCGATCCGCCCATCTGAGTCTCGTAGGTCATGGCGCCCTGCACCTCGGCGTACATCGTCACCCTGTCCTTCTCGACGAAGTCGGCGACCATGTCCGCGTCGTGAGCCGTGACGAAGGTGTTCTGGTCGTAGTCGTAGACGTTGGTCATCGGCGCGTAGGCGGTGTCCGCGCGGAACGACGTCGCGCCCGTGGCGGGATCGAACTGCGTGATCACGCCGTACACCACGACCTTTCGGCCCGCCCACGCGTCGGGATCCTTGGCCATGAGCGCGAATTCCCGTGCGGTCAGCGAGTCGTAGGTCGACCGGTCCAGGCGTGTGGGGTCGGTCGGTCGTCGGGGAGGGCCCACTGGCTCCCGGGGCACAGTCGGTACCGGCGAGTTAGGGGGGCTTGCGACGACGGTCGGTGCCGTGCTCGACGAATCGGGCTCGGTGGGCCCGGAGTCTTTCAGCTGAAGGCCGACCAAGACGCCGACCGCCAGCACGAGTACGGCGATGCCGCCGGAAAGGGAGGCGGTGATGGCCGGAGTTCGCTTGCTGCGCTGGGGTTTTGGATCGTCGTAGTCATCGGGGTACGGGATGGCGGGCTGCTGGTGGTCGTAGTACGGGTTGGGGTAGACCATGGTGGTGTCCTTTGGTGCGGGGAGGAAGCGTGTGCCTCGCGGCTAGCAGAGGTAGGTGTTGGCGGCGATCACCACGGCCTGGGCTTGCGTGTAGGTGACGTTGTTGTTCGGATTCCAGACCACGTTCTCGACGGTGGTGTCCAGCGGGACCCACATCGACTTGTCCGCGCATATCGCGTAGCCCCAACGAAGCAGCGTGACGTAGTTGCCGTCGGTGGGTGTGATGCCGAGCCGCGACATGGCGTTCAGGTAGCTCAATTCGTCGGCGGAAGCCGGGGCGGCGGTGCCGATGGTGGCGATGCTCAGAGGCAGTGCCAGCGCGAGGCCGGCAAGGAACTTCTTCATGGCTTGCTTCTCGGTCGTGCGGATAGAGATGTGATGCCGAAGTGCTCCCGAGTACGCAGCAGCGCCGCGGCCACACCGGGTCTCTGCGACGGTTGCTGAGTGCGGTCGAGCGTGCGCGTGCTGGGTAGGCATCATCTGGCCGTTCGTTGGTGCTTGCATGTAGAAATGTCGACGAACAGCCCGTTTCGGGGTCCGTCTGATAGAAACGGTACGGAGATACCCCGGCCGAGGAATCAGGGATTTCCCTATCATAAAGTTTGCTGAGTGACGAGTGCGCCTCATACGTCACACGCGTAACGCAAGGTCCGGACTCAGCGGCGGCCGCGCGAAAAATTCCGTCGTCCGATCGGCGGTGGCATGCTCAATGAATGGCGGCCAGCCCGGAAACCGTCTACGCCCGAGACCGCGACGTTCACCTCGCCTACCAGGTGGTCGGTGACGGCGGGCCGGAACTTCTGTGGGTGCCCACCGCCACCTTCCCGATTGATCTGTTGTGGGACGAGCCGACTGTGGCCGGTCACTTCCGGAGGCTGTCGTCGTTCAGTCGGCTGATCTTGACCGACCTGCTCGGGGTCGGCAGCTCGGATGCGGTGCCGATCTGTGATCGCCCGGCGATGCAGTCATGGGTCGACGGCCTGCTGGCCGTCTTGGATACCGTTGGCGCCGAGCGGGTCTCGATCTTTGCGATGGCGGAGTCGGCGTTGCCGGTCATGCTGCTTGCGGCGAGCCATCCGCACCGCGTGCGCTCGCTGGTGCTGTGGAGCCCGTTCGCGAACTTCGCCCGTACGCCCGATCAGCCGTTCGGAATGCCGGAGCCGACCCTGACCGACTACGTCCGGTGGTGCGAGGAGAGCGTCGGACGAGGGACTTCGGTCCACCTGACGCCGAGTTGGGCGTCGGATCTGGCGAAACGGCGGTGGATGGGGCGCTGTGAGCGGCTCGTTGGCGGTCCGGGGTACTTCGCCGACATCTTCGATCTGTTCGTGCGCACCGACGTTCGACCGGTGTTGGAAAGCATTCAGGCGCCCACGCTGGTGATGCACCGCCGCGGCGATCGCCACGTGCGCAGCGGCCATGTGCAATACGTCGCCGAACGGATTCCGCATGCGCGGTTGATCGAGTTCGACGGTGAGGACCACGTGTGGTTCGCGGGCGACGCGGACGTCGTCATCGACGAGATCGAGTCGTTCCTCACCGGCGGCCGTTGCACCGTCCCGACCAACCGGGTGCTGTCGACGGTGTTGTTCACCGACATCGTGGGGTCGACCGAACACGCGGCGCAGTTGGGCGACGAGGCATGGTCGACGGCACTCGCCGCACACGACCGGATCGTCGAGCGCCACGTCGCCGGTGCGCGCGGCTCGATCGTGAAGTTCACCGGGGACGGCGCCTTGGCGACGTTCGATGGCCCGGCCCGGGCGATCCACTGCGCGAGCGCGATCCGCGACGCGTTGGACGATCTCGGGTTGACGATCCGCGCCGGCCTGCACACCGGTGAGGTCGAGATGACCGACGGCGACGTGCACGGCATCGCGGTGCACATCGCGGCGCGGATCATGGGGCTCGCGGGGCCCGGCGAGGTGCTGGTGTCGGGGGCGATTCCGCCGTTGGTGCTCGGGTCGAGGATCGTGTTCGACGACAGGGGCAGCCACCCACTCAAGGGTGTGCCCGACCGGTGGCCGGTGTTGGCGGTGCGGGACGCCTGATGTCTCGGCGCCCTCAGCGGAGGCCGGACTCGACGTCGGCGACCGCCTGCGCCGCCTGCGGGCCGCAGATGGTTTGGAGGTCGACGGATCCGGCGGCCAGCAGGGCGTCGACGCGATTCTTGAGGTCGTCGTCGACGACGTGGGCGTAGAGGTTCGCGCCCGGACACGAGGTGTCGTGGCTGGCGTCGCGGTGACCGGCGAGGGTGTCGGTCGGAATGCCGAATCGCTGTGCGGCCCAGGCGAATGCGAGCGCCGCACCGTTGAGCTGCGCTTCGGTGATCTGTTCTTCGTCGAAGTTGCCTTCGCAGACGACGAGGAAGTGGCCGGTTGGGTCGTAGTCGGTGGCGGTGTCGCCGACGAGCTCCGGCTTGCGCAGTTCGTAGATGTTGCCGTTGCGGTCGACGCTGAGGTGGTAGGCGATGTCGATCCAGCCGTGGGTGTCCTGGTGGTAGTGCTGATGCTGGCGGAGACGCGCGGGTGCGTTGGCGTTGTCGCCGAGGGTCACCGCGGTGTGGTGGATCGTCATGCGCACGGGGGTGTGGCGGGCGCCGCCGGGGCGCGGCGGTTGGGCGCCCCAGGCGTCGCGGCACAGGACGGTCGACGCTGGTGGGCTCGCCGTCGCGGTGTGCATTGGCAAGGCGGTGGCGGCGGCGGCAAGGCCGGTCAATTGCAGGAGCCGTCGACGGCTGAGCGGGAAGCGGTCGTCGGCCAGCACGTCAGCTCATCAATGAGATCGCAGCGGCGATCAACGCGACGACACCGAGCGCCGTCATCACCACGGACGACGGAGCGCTGCGGCGCAGCACCGAGTTCATCGGGTTGTTGGGGTCGACCCAGACGTCGATGGTTTGGCCCGGCGTGTATCGAGAGGCTTGCGCGGAGGCGATGCCGCCGAGGCCCATGCCGAAACCGAGAGGTGTGCCGAAGGCGGCGCGCTGGCCGACGAAGCTCTGACCGCCGACTTGGTACTGGTAGCCGACGACGGAGCGCTGAACATTGGCGCCCATGCGTCCGCCGCCGGCCTGGGTCTGATAACCCGCGACGCCGGAGCCCAACATGGTTCCCGGGACACGTTTCCAGCCGAGCGCACCGAGCAGTTGCAGCAGGCCGGGCAGCCCGCGGAACAGCAGAAAGACCCCGATGATCACAAGGCCGATCTCGGTGACGTAGTTGGCCACGGCCGGAGCCTAACGCGCTGCTCGACGCCCGGTTGCTGGTTCAGTTGAGGTGGTTGAGTTCGAACCCGCGACAGCGGGTCAGGGCAGACCGTGCAAGAGTCTTGCCATGGCGGGTAGGGGCGATACCGGCATCGTGTCGGGTGTGAAGCCGTGGCATTAGAAGCGGGGGACAGCTTCGCCGGGTACACGGTGGTGCGAGCGCTGGGCAAAGGCGGCATGGGTGAGGTCTACCTCGTGCAGCATCCGCGACTGCCGCGCCACGAGGCGTTGAAGATCTTGCCGGCGGAGTTCACGGTCGATCGCGAGTACCGCGAGCGATTCAACCGTGAGGCCGACATGGTGGCGCGTCTGTGGCATCCGAACATCGTCGGTCTGCACGATCGCGGCGAGTTCGATGGTCAGCTGTGGATCACGATGGACTACGTCGAGGGCACCGATGCCGGCCAGGTCCTGCGCGAGCGCAAGGGCGCGGGGCTGCCGCCGGACGACGTGGTGCGGATCGTGTCGGGTGTGGCCGATGCGCTGGATTACGCGCACCAGCGGGAGCTGCTGCACCGTGATGTCAAGCCGTCGAACATCCTGCTGGCGCAGGACGGCCAGAAGTACAGCCGAGCCCTGTTGGCGGACTTCGGAATTGCGCGCTGGGTGCAGGACTCCTCGGGTCTGACCGCCACTGACATGACGGTCGGTACGGTGGCGTATGCGGCACCTGAGCAGCTGATGGGGCAGGCCCTCGATGGCGGCGCCGACCAATATGCGTTGGCGGCGACGGCGTTTCACTTGCTCACCGGCCAGCCGTTGTTCGCCCACGACAACCCCGCCGTGGTGATCAGTAACCACCTGACGGCGCAGCCGCCGGCGATCGGTGAGCGTATCCCGGAGCTGTCGGGGTTGGGCCCGGCGTTCGAGCGGGCGTTGGCCAAGTCGCCGGCCGACCGATACGAGACGTGCACCGAATTCGCCGAGGCGATGGCGGAGGGGTTGTCGGCTGTCGCGGACGAGCTGGGTGCCACCGACGCGACGCGGCCCGCCCGGGCGGCGAAGAAGAAGAGCAAGCATGCGAAGGCCGTTCGGGCACCGCGGCGTTCGGGGCGGGTGTTGTTGGCAGCGGGCGCTGTTGCGGTGCTGCTCGGGGTTGCGGCTGCGGTCGGCTTGGCCGTGGCGAAGTGGGACGAGTCAACGCAGAGGGCCGAATCGAGGCCGGCGGTGCCGGTCGTGCTCATCGGCGCCGACTGCGACACCCTCGGCGCGGCGGGAACCACAACGAGCGGACAGCAGGCGTACTGCTCGCGCTTGCCGGCGACCGGCGACGAGGTCTGGTCGATCTACCAAG
The DNA here is from genome assembly GCF_001050015.1 of Mycolicibacterium malmesburyense. Next base: position 61,425 of record NZ_CVTB01000066.1, on the reverse strand, counting down.
GCCCGGTACCGAGTCCGACGGCCACTCCGCATCCGACCGACGAGGTGTATCCCGCCGGTATCGAGGAGCAGGTGCAGGTCTGCGTCAGTCAGACGGGTCAGAGTCGGGCGCAGTGCCGCGAGGATGTCCGCAAGGGCAATCTCGACGGCCCGGCTTGATTGCTCTGAGCATCAGCGGATTTCGTTGCTTCGAGTTGTTCAAGAAGCCACTCGAGTAGGAGACGTCACACCTTACGTAGGCTGTGGTGCGTGAGCGAGCAGGATCGCGTCCGCTGGGAAGAGCGCTACCGGACCCGCGCGACGCCCGAGGTTTCCGCGGCCGAGATACCTGCGGTGTTCGCTCCCTTTGAAGACGAGTTCCCCACCCGGGGAAGGGCATTCGATCTGGCGTGCGGGCCGGGCGTCGCCAGTGTCTGGCTCGCGCGTCGCGGACTCGACGTCTGGGGTCTCGACATCTCGGCGACGGCCGTCGATCAGGCACGGGAGCTGGCGGCTCGCGCTGGCGTGGGGGAGCGGTGTCGGTTCGACGTCGTTGATCTCGACGATGGCCTCCCGGACGGTCCGCCCGTCGACGTCGTCATCTGTCACCGCTTCCGCGATTCTCGACTCGACCGGCCCATCATCGACCGGTTGGCACCAGGCGGGCTGCTGGCGATCTCAGCCTTGAGCGTGGTCGGTGCCGCTCCAGGGCGCTTCCGGGTGCAGCCGGGCGAGTTGACTACGGCATACGCTCAGCTTGAGGTCATCGCCTCGGGCGAAGGCGACGGCGAAGCGTGGTTGGTGGCAAGGAAGCCGGCGCCCTAGCGATACCGTCGGACCCGCGGACGAGCCTCGACCCTGAGCATTTTCGAGGCGAACGATCTCCGTAGTAGTCGTCGTGTTTGAGATGCCTGACGATCGGTCATACGTGGGTGCGATCGCCTGCCGAGAAGGCCGTCCGGCGTGCGTCACATTTATGTGCCGTACATGATCTAGGCCACGAGCAAATTCACGATTTATTTGCTGGAATCCATCGGAATGCGGATAAAGGGCATCCTGTAGAGCAGTTTTCAGCTCAGTGGTGGATACCGATCACTATGCTGACGGGCTCGCGGGCGATTAGTGGTCGCATAGGGGTGGTGGGTAGCGTCCGCCGGCGATGGGAAGGCACTCTCTTGCCGAGATGCGGCGGTGGCCGCGGTTGGCGGTAGTCGCGGGCGCCATTGCGGCGGCCGCGTTGTTCGGCGTCGGCGCAGACAGTTATCCGCAGGTTCGTAACGCTGAGGCTCGCGATGTTGCGGCGATGCCGAAACCGCCGTCACCGGCGGTGAACCTGATGGCCGCGCGACCGCCTGTCCCGCCTCCTCCTCCGCCCGTATTGCCGCGCGGCCGGGCGCCGGAAAACGGACTGCAGGTCGACACCATCTTGGCGGCGCGTGCCGTCAGTGCGGAGTTTCCCGAGATCCTCACCATCGGCGGCGTGCGCTCCGATTCCCTGAAATGGCATCCGCACGGGTTGGCGATCGACGTGATGATCCCCGATCCCCGCTCGGCGGCGGGTCAGGAGCTCGGGGACAAAGTTGTCGCCTACGTCTTGGCGAATGCGGAGCGCTTCGGCCTCGAGCACGCCATCTGGCGGCAGACCATTTACCGAGCCAACGGCTCGAAGAAGGTCATGTCGGATCGCGGCGGAGACACCGCCAACCATTACGACCACGTGCACATCGCCACGGCGGGCGGCGGATTCCCGAAAGAGGACCAGGTCTACCTCCGCTGATCCCGACCGCTGAGGTCGTCGAGTACTTGGTAGCCGGCGTTGTACCCGGGGATGAAGGTGATGCCAGGGCCGCCGTGACACCCGGCACCGCCGAGGTAGAGTCCGTCGATACCGATCGGTAGATCGCGAAAACCCTTCGGGCCGGGCCGGCTAGGGCCCATGAGGTCCGGGTGCAGCAGCCCGTGGCAGAAGTCGCCGGCGGGAGCGCCGAACATGGTGTTCATGTGGTACGGCGCGAAGGTGATGTGCCGGATCTGGATGTCCTTGAAGTTCGGCGCGTAGCGGGTGATCTTGTCGATGACGCGTTGAGCCATCTCGTGCTTCAGGTGGCCGTGCTGATCGCGGGGAGTCTCGACGGGGAACGCGTAGGCGTAGGCGCTGGCGGCGTGCTTGCCAGGCGGCGCCATGTTCGGGTCGTGAACCGACGGGATCTGGATGCCCAGCGACGGGTTGTCGGGAATGATGCCGCGGCAGGCGTTCTCCCATTGCCGCTGTTGTTCTTCCGGTGAACCGAAGATGCCGACCGACGGTTGCATGCCGGGCTCGTTGAGCAGGTCGTACGGCGGGGCGAACTCGGGGAGGCCGTCGAGGGCGAAGTGTATCTGAATGAAGGAGGCGCGGTGGTCGCGCCCCTGGAGTCGTGCGAGCAGCTGGGGCGAGAGGTGCTCGGGTTCAACCACTTCGGCGAGAGTGGTGTCGGGGGAGAGGTTCGACACGACGACGGGGGCGGTGATGGTGTGGCCGTCCTTGCAGCGGACGCCGGCGACCTTGCCGTTGTCGACGAGGATCTGCTCGACCCTGGTGCGGTAGCGGATCTCGCCGCCGCGGCTTTCGAACATCTCGCGCAGGTGCTCGGTGAGGGCGCCGATGCCGCCGTCGAGTTTGGTCATCATCGCGGTGCCCTCGTCGGGGACGGCGAGGGCGAAGGCGAGACAGGTTGCGCTGCCGGGGGTGTAGGGGCCGCGGTAGGTGGAGTTGATAGCGAGGAAGGCGAGCATGCCGCGCATGACGGCGTGGCGTTTCCTGTCGGGCAGGTAGCGATCGATGACGTCCATCGCCGAGCCGAACAGGGTTTCGTGGATGGCGCGGCGTTCGGATTCGTTTGTGGCGCAGGCGTACATCTCATCGATGGTCTTGGGTGGTTTACGGACGTCGAAGCGGCCGAGCGCGCGGGCGGGGCCGTGACTCCAGGCGATCAGTTCGGCCATGCCGGTGACGGCGTCGGTGCCGTGCTTGTCGGCGAGGTGGGTCATGAGTTGCATGGGATCGCGGTAGAAGACCATGGCTTCTTCGCCGGCCTCGCCGATGTTGACCGACATGACGTCGGAGTCGACGGTGGGCAAGGTGTCGAGCCCGAGGTCCTTGGTGATCTCGCTGGGGGTGGGGAACTGGACGGACCCGGCGATCTCGTAGCGGAAGCCGTCGATGAGTTCGACGGTGGCGGCCATGCCGCCGGCGTAGGTGTTGGCCTCGAGGCACAGGGTGTGCAGGCCGGCGCGTTGGAGGATGGCGGCGGTGGTCAGTCCGTTGTGGCCGGCGCCGACGATGATGGCGTCATAGTCACTCATGCGGGCAGATTATGTCAGTACTGACATAATTGTGGCGGTTCTGACAAGTTTGTGGGATACGATCGCGGGACTATGGCGACGCCCATGAACTTGCATCAGCAGCGCAGTCAGGCGACCAAGGAGGCGCTGCGGCGGGTGGCGTTGGCGCGGTTCGCGAAGGACGGGTTGGCGAACGTGACGGTGTCGCAGCTGGCCGAGGAGGCCGGTGTCACCGAGCGGACGTTCTTCCGGCACTTCCCGACGAAGGAAGCGGTGCTGTTCGCGGACTACGAGACACACTTGGAGTGGCTGGCCGAGGCGCTGGCGCGGCGGCCGGCGTCGGAGTCATTGTTCGATGCGGTGATGGCGAGCGTCGGCAGCTTCCCACACGACCTGGAGGTGGTGCGCCAGGCGGCGCTGCTGCGCTCGAGCTTGATCGGTGAGCGGGCGGCCGGTCACCTGCGGGTGGTGCAGGCGTCGTTCGCGGCGGTAATCACCGACTTCGTGCGAAAGCGCTATGCCGATGTGCCGGGCATCGAATTGAAGGCCGAGGTGGCGGGTGCGGTGTTAGCAGCGGCTTTGGTTGTGGCCGTGGAGAACTGGGGGCGGGGAGGGTGCATGGGCGATCTCGGGTCGATCGTCTCGGAGAGTGTGGAGCTGGTGCGGTCGGGGCTGATGCTGTAACTGTGAGTCTTAAGCAGCGCTGGCATGCGTCCCGCCGCGCTCTGTGCCATCTCTCGCCGCAGCGATTTAGACTCCAAGCTCGTCCGCGTCACGACTGGCATTGAGGTGGTTTAGCTTCCTGGTCGTCGCGCCTTTACACAGGATTTCCAGGCCGTTGAGCCGGGACGATCGTGGCGTCGATGAGGGCAGCGAAGGTGAGGGCGTCTCGGTCGGTGTCGCTGAAGACGAAGGTTCGCGCTCGCGCGCATCTAGCTTCAACCTGGAAGTGCTCTTATGGCGTAGCGCGCTTCTCGGTAGTTGCTGACTGTTGGACCGGAGCCCGATACTGATCAGGCTCCCGGGGTGGTCTTCCTCTCTACGGTGGGAATCGGCGCGCCTTGACGAGTGCAGGCTACCGGCCTAATTCTTGCGCTAGCGTTTCAGTTCGACGAACAGCGGCAATTCCGACTTGCAGCATTTCTTACTTGCCGAAGCATCCCAGGATTCAGTTAATCTGCGATAACCGACAGCGGGGGAACTTAGTGGCAATCGAACCGGACGATCAGCCCGGAGATGCAGTTCCGACGGGTGCGCAACTTGCGAAACTCGGTGTCACTGTCGAACGTTTCGCTCTCGCCGTTGAAATCTTCGGATCCTCGGCAGACGCATGGCGCTGGGTCGAGACGATTCCGCCTCGTTCGATCGAGCTCAAGACCTTGAAGGCGATAAAAGTCTCCGGAATTGAACCTGACGAGTTCGCACGGTGGCGCGCCGCGGGATTATCTGCCAGTTGGGTGCCAAGCAGGGCGGTCCTCTACAGGAACGCAGGCGTCTCGCCCGAGGATCTGCGCCGCTGGCGGGAGGCGCGTCTCGATGAAGACACGTTGCCACCCCTTCTGCCCTATCTGACCGCAGAGTTCGACTTCGAGGCACTTCTGAACCTCTTGATCGACTGGAAGGGCTCTTATACGGGGCCTTCAAACGCTCGAGGGACGGAACTCAAGCGGCTATTGGATGCGGGACTAGGCATACCCGACGTCATACGCCTGATCGCCGCTGGGTCGACCGGACACGAACTTTATGAGTGGGTAAGGCACGGCATTCCAACGAATGATTGGCCGGCTTGGATCGCAAACGGAATCGGTGCCGCTACGGCCAAGAAGTTCTTCCTTAAAGGCGTCGCGCCTGACGTCGCTAGCGAGTGGCTAGCTTCAGGCTTGGATGATCGGACGCTCTTCGGATTCATCGATCTTGACGCTAGTCCCGCCGAAGCCCAAACCTTCACCGATGCTGGTGTCAGTCCAGATTACCTCGTGCGAACCGAGGATGGACTCGTGGAAGTAGAACCCGAACTCGAGCCGTGGGAAGTTGATCCCGCGGAGCAGCTACCCGCTGTGATCCAGCCCGGCCGAATCAGTCTCGTCCTTTGGTCGATGGCGGGGGGCGGCGACTACCAAGCCTATGACGTCTCATTCGACTGGAACGGAAGGCGCTATGCCGAGTGGTATCAGGACATCAGCATGGCCGGAGGAGGCCTTTCCCCGGCATCCAGTTCCCCGATCCGAGGAACTGCCGACTGGACTAATGGCCGTGATGTCTCAATCACGTACGAGTGGTCCGAGATGGGGTACGAGGGCAGCGACGAACTGCCGGGGCTCGCGCCAACCAGCACTAATCCGGACACCGACGAAGGTGCTCGCGACCCTCGATCTTGGATCCGCCTCGGTCATGCATTAATCGAATGGGTCTATCGGACTTTTTAGTGGATCATGCGTTGTCGTCACGACTCCGGCCGGGAAGAGATCCGGCGTGATTCGGGCGTACCGCCTACTCGGCGCTATGCAGCCGGGTGGAAGCGGGGTGGGCTGTCCGGCGGACGTACTCGCGATCGCACCGTCCTACCCAGGTCCAAGCGACAAATCCATCGTCAATTCCTCTGCTAGCGCGGACGGTAACGGCACCCGTGCTTCTAGTTGCTCGGTCACCCGCTCGCTAACCTCAGGGGTCTCACCCATGACAACACCGAACCAACGTTCGCGATCTTTTACGACGCGGAACATCTTCTCGTCGTGCGTACCTCCGAGATACGGCTCATAAATGACCACCGGCTTCCCGACCGTCTCCGCCTTGGACCCGATTCGGTCGATCCGACCGGTTCGCTGCTCGAGAGTGCTTGGATTCCAGTCGAGATCATGGTGTATCACATAACGGCAATCTTGCTGCAGGTCGACACCCTCGGCCATCACGGAGCTTGCCACCAGCACCTCTGGAAAGAACGGTGTGTTGAATGTCAGCATAAGACGCCTACGTGTGTCGTGACGAACTCCGCCATTCGCTGGTCTCACATTGGGCAACAACACTTCTCGATTCCGCGATCGCTCTGATGGGTCGAACTCGTCAGCGGTTGCCGCGATACCTCCAGTCTGGATTCGCGAAGGGTTTATAGATCCCATTGAAACCAAAGACGGAGGGACTCTTGAGGTAGGTTGCTGCCGATAATCGCTGCCCTCGCTTGACGACACTGCGTGTCTTCTGGCTGCCGGGCACACCGGGTGGAATGTCCTCGGTGGACAGGCGCCGGACGAAGCCCTCGATGACGAGCCACTCAAAGCAGATAGCCGGCGTGGAGATTTCATCCGCAGGAAGCTCGTCGCCTAATGTTCCGCAGACCGTTGCCCCGACCGCCATCGCCGTGACAAAGCGGAACCGTTGCATCCGTGCTCTCACTCCAGGAACTAGCCGATCGGCGAGGCGGTCCGATATCGCAGCTAAACCCATCGGGTCGAGGCCGCCCTCGCCGGCCAAGGGCGGGTGATATTCAGACAGCGACGGGAGCGTCAAGCCAACCATTGTCATCGACAACGCCTCGCTATCGCTCCGTACCAAACAGCAGTGCCGTCTAGGTTCTCGAGTGCAGCCAGTTGATTCCTCCTACCCGCTATGCGGTGTGAGCTCTCCGTTGGGCTTCAAGATCCACATTCCCGTTGAGTCCTCGACTGCAGTGACCTCGGCACGCCAGAAGAATGCATCGGCGATACGCGGATCAAACATGTGGAGCGGCTCGAAGGCCGCATCCGACGGAGAGACGCCAGGGGGAGGATTGTCGATGGACCACTTCACCGGAAATTCGATCGGATTCCAATAGGTAGGCGGAGGCGCGCCGAGCTCTCGTGCCATCACTGCGCTGAGAGATCCGAGGGATGCGCCGATTTGAGACGGTCGGTCTAAGGCAACGTAGGAGTCCCACTCTTCAGCGAGTTCGCCGAATGTCGGTACTGAGATTTCTCCAGACAGGCGGGTGCGCGGTTGCGCATACCGAGTAGCCGGAGGATGTGGCGTAGAGGTCGCGGACCGAGTACCCAGGAGCGTTCGGGGAGGTCCATGAACGCGTACCGACGAACCATTTCGAAGAAGCAACCGCCGGGAAGAGCGGTCACGCGGCGGACGGGCTGGTGCATGCCCCAGTGGCTGACCGCACACGCACCGGTAAGGATCAACTCGCTGACGATCCTCTTGTCGGCGTCCTGCAGTGCGCTGTCGGAGTCATTTCGGACGATGTAGCAGCCTGGGCCAAGCTGAGAGCGCTTGAAAACGCTACCTAGGGTGAGGGGCTCGGTCATTGTTGATGAATGATTGCTCGCACTTCTGCTGCTAGTACAGCATTTCCCGAGGATCGAGGCTTCAAACAACTCGATCGTTTCGGTGACGGGCTACACCCGGGGCCTCGGCACATTTCAAAGATCTTAGGAAGCCTTGGCGTCTGGGCCGACATCTTTGATGTGACCGTAGATCGACGGATTTGCTCGTTAGCAGACTCCACGCTGCGCCCACTCGACGAATGCGTTCAAGGTCGAGATCAATCGCATCTCTGCGACGGTGCGGGCCCGAGCATTGAGGAGTTCTTCTGTACACACCAAGTACGCCAGGCAACGGGCTCGGCTGATCGCAACATTGAGTCGATTGCGCGAGAACAAGAAGTCGGCACTCCGGACCATGTCAGCGCCAGTCGACGTGGCCATGCTAAAAAATACGACTGCTGCTTCTCCACCCTGAAACTTATCGACCGTTCCAACCGGCACATTCGCCGTGCGTGCGTCGCGTTGTAGCTGGCGCATGATGGTGCGAACCTGGTCGTTGTACGGGGCGACAACCATGAAATCGTTCGCCGTTAGGGGATCTACGATTCCGTCAAAGTCTGTCCATGGCGTGTCGAGAAGTTGACTCACTTCGGCTGCAATAGTCGCCGCTTCTTCCTCTGACGCTGTGCTGTTCCCCTGATGATCGACATGCAGCCATCGCAAGCCGGTGCCGGCGACGGTTGTCTGCATCTCACAGCTCTTGTGATAGGTCAGGCGCCGCTCGTAAATCTCCTCCGATATGAATTTGCAGATGCCCGGATGCAGGCGGCGACTCTCGGCGAGGAACGGGCCTCGGTCCGGGGGCAACGTCGCGGATTCGCCGAGCACATGCTCTAGCGCACTGCGCCCTCCACCGCCTGTGTGTAGCGCGTGCATCACATGCGGCAGCTGGAGAGGATCTCCAAGAAGGATCATGCTCTTCGCAGAGGTCGAGGCCGCCAGCGCATCGGCCAAGGCAAGCTGCCCAGCCTCATCGATGATCAAGACGTCGACAGGCGCGTCGCGTAGTTTCTCATTAGAGAACAGCCAAGTCGTGCCCGCTACCACATTGAACTTCTGTTGCGCGGCGATATCGGCCTTTCCCTTACGGAAGCGACTTATCTTCTCGCCAGGCTGATTCCGCACGCCGTGAAGCTTGTCGAGGTCTCCCTCTTCGTCGAACACCTTGATGATCTCCATTAGGAGGTTCTCGATTGCTCGGTGGCTGAAAGCTGTGACGCCGACACGCTTACCGGCGGTTACCAACGCGTGCGTTATGTGCGCCGCTCGATATGTCTTACCGGTCCCCGGCGGACCCTGCACGGCCACATAACTATGATCGAGGTCTTGCGCCCACTTGACCATTTCGTTGAGATCGTCTGCGAAGAGCCCGTCATCAGGGCCGGCGCCGGCCATGAATCTCGGCAGTTCGCGTCGTAGAAGGGCTTCCGTGACCGGGTTCGGACTCTTTCCGTCGAGAAATCGAGATGCGAAGTCGGACAGAGCAAGACGTTTGACTTCTGTTGGCACCCATGTGTGCAAGACAACAGTCGATGGGAAGTGTCCGGACGCTGCCTTCTCCTCGCCCCATTGCAGGTCCAATTCCCCCGCGTTCCGATCCAATCGATCAATCTTCGCAGTGGACCATGAGCCATCCGGCAGTGAGTAGAGCACGCTCTCATCACCGTATGGGAATCCGTCGAGCATCTGCGGTGGGAATGTGAAGCGCATCGCCGGCACCGCAAGCTCTTGCCCGCGTTTGCCTATCCTCGGGTGAAGCCCTGAGGGCTTCAGATCCGTGATGACTTCGCGGTCGTCGAGAAGAGCTGCTGTGTCCCTCTGGAAGTCGGCGAGCTTTGGCATGAGGTATGCCCACCACTCCTCGGTCCAATACCCAAGCAAGTCGCCAAGAAGGTACTCGGGAGTGCCCCGCTCGAATTCACGAAACTGGGCAATCTGCTCATCAATATTCCTAAGAACCTCGTTGTCTTCGGCGCTGGGCTCTGGCCACGGCAGAGTCGACGGCCGCTGTGCCACAAGCCAGTCGCGGAACGCCCGCGTCGCCCGGACGTCGTCCTCATTGTATGCAGCGATGGCACTCAGTTCGTCAGGATCTCCTGTCTCCAGGTACTTTTCGTACTGGACAACTGCGCCGGCACCTTTGTCGATGACGTGAGCTCTTTGGTAATCGGTCAAGCGTTCCAGGCACTTCAAGCTGTACGACTCGGCACCTACCTGTATCGATTCGCGAGCCACTTGAAGCAGGTCGACGAACAACCCAGTCTGGACTAACCGACCGAACTGTTGCTCTGCTACACCGTGTACGGCGGTCAAGCTTTGGAGCGCTGACCGCTCCGTGTGGTTGTAGTGGTAGACGTGCATGCCCGGCTGAGAGGCATGGCGTTCCGCTATGTACTGGACGAGTGAGGCGACTGCTTGTGCTTCCTCTTCGGAGCTATGTGCCCACCATGATCGATACACCCAAGTTCCCTCGAGGTCCTGCTCTACGAGGCCGAAGAGGAAGAACAGTCCAGTATCCGCTCGCCAAAATGGATGTCCTTCGAAGTCCAGAAAGATATCTCCGTCGTCGGGTTCTGGAATCCGGCCGAAGCCCCTGCCTGTGTCGTGATTGCCGACAGGTTCGATGATCGCGAAAGGCGGTGCAGCAGAATCCTCCAGCCTCGCCTCTACTTGCAGGGCGGCCTGACGAACGAGCCACTGGAGCCGTTCAGGCCGGATACCTTCGAGTTGTACTTCGAGGGCACCGAGTTGCGTGATTGTGGTCGCGCCGGCTTCGTTCAATATTGTGCGCTCTGGCGCCCGGATCCCGGGAATGAATACCAGTGAGTCTTGCTGTCGCCAGTGCGCCTCACACAGGGATGCAAATTCGCAGAAGGTGCAGTGTGGGCATGGCTCTGGAACTGTGTCCTCATTTATGTCTGCGTCAATTGCCGCTGACAGTTGCGCGCGCAGTCGCCGCCAATAAGGGCGAAACTCGTTGACTCGCAGTGTGTCGCGACGACCAGAGCCGAGCCATATGTGCATCCGGTAAGGGTCGATACCGGTACTTGCCTTTATTGCGTCGGCATAGAAGCACAACTGGAGGACGTGTCCCGGCTTAGCTTCCACACGCGAGAGCTTCGCGTCCACCGGCTCGTAGGACACATCACCGGTGTCCGGGTCCTCGACTCGCTCAACGAAGTCAGCGATCCCGCGGATGCCATCGTGGATGAACGGCATTTGGTAGACAACGTCGTAGTCCTCCGCGAAGGGATTGCCGACGCGATCTACCCATGCTTCAAAGGGTTCATGTTCGTGGTTCCGCCTCGGCGGGACCCGGTAGATGGACTTGCTCTCGCCTTCGTACTCTGCGAGGCAGTGCTGTTCATGGATCTCGCCTTTATGTAGGAGCAGTCTTGCGAAGGACCCAAGTTTGTGCTCTGGTTCGGCTAATTCTCCATCGTCCACGCCGTTTCGCAGCGTCAGGTAATGGGGGCAATCGAGCCAAGCGGTGATCTTGCTTGGTGTAATTAGCCGTCTAGCCATCCGGGCTCCAATGCTGGCAGTAAACATGCCTGGCTAGTGTTTTCACACACTGATAGGTTGGCGCACCATCGTCGGCGCCCCGACCCCCGCCTTTCGCCACGGGCTTCATCCGGTCGCTGCTCAACCACACCCCCCACGTATCTGGCATCCGACTACTGAGTATGTCGGACCACACCGATGGTTGCCGGTGATTCGCTATCGCTGACGCGCAAAGTGTTGGGACGCGGACCGTCAAGCCTATTCCGGGGTAACCTGCGTGTAGGTCTATGAGCTGTAGGGGGAGCGATTTGGCACGGTTGAGTAAAGAGGAACGCCTCAATCGGCTGATCGAAACTTGCAGAGCTGACGTTGACGCGAATCTCGAGGTCAGGTCTCTCTCGCAGGCGCCGGATCGGTTACTTGGCACCCTCGCTCGAGCTGCTGGTTATCAGCGCGTATCACTCAAGTTCTGCGAGCAGCTGGACGCCAGGCTACGGGCTGAACGTATTACCGCATGGCCGGATTTGACGGACCCAACGAATACACGTAGAACGCGTATTTACCTGCTTGACAGCGACCATCAGATACCGGGTATTCAGCATTCTCGAGCCTTGTTCGACGATGAGAGGTCGCTGTCGGAGTTCCTGCAAAAGAACTTCAAAGCCTTGCCCTGGTTCAAGAAGGCACGATTGCGGTACATCGGTGCCGAGGTGACACTTGCTCCCGGGAACATCATTGATTTGCTCGCCGAAGATAGGAAAACACACCAGCTAGTGGGAATCGAACTTAAGGCCGGCGCTCCAGACAAGGGACTTGTTTCGCAGGCGGGACGGTACATGGACGCGCTGAAGCGTAAAGCGGCGGAGGATAGGCGACCTGGTGCGCGTCTAGTGATCGTCTCGGGTCAGCCTGACGAAGAATTCCGGTCGCAGGTCGAGATCATCGCGGAAAAGCGGGGAGTACCCACCGAGTGGCTCATATATACAGTGTCGTTGTCGTTAAAGGAGTCAACGTAAACCTATCGATCTCCGTTCGCTCGGACGGGGAGGAGATGGTGGCGAAGGCTTTCGGCGCTGCAATCGGATCCAACTCATTGAGTAACCTGACGTAGCGAGAACAACTCCCGAGAGGGACGTAATCGCGACTCAAGTTGCGCACCGCCGCTTGGTTGACGAGGGAGAAGGTCTTTGACGCTTCGATGTTGGCGGTGCGCCAATGAAGAGTGCGATATCGATAGGCCTGCCTTCAACGTTCACGCCATCGATCACGGCATCACAGGCAACTCCACTGCGGGCACGGTAGCCGGCAGATAAATAGTCATTGCCAGCAAGTCGCCGCTCCGGCGGCTACAGCCCGCCGACTGCCCGGATAGCTTCCTTGAAGCGGTCATGCCTTTCGATGAGCCACTCCATCATGGCTGGCCATTGATCGCGATCATTGATGTTCTCGAACGACGACTCGATGTACACGCGGGTGTCGTTCTTGCCCGACATTTCATCCCACACCACACTCTCGCCGAGTGCGCGTTCAAGCTGATCTTTTTTGGCTCGCAAGGCTTCGAACCGCGCCAGATTGACGGCTGGATCGGGATGCACGAACGCCAGCTCGAGACGTAGGGGCCCTGGTTTGAATGCTGAGACCCAAAGGGTCCGTGGCGTATCACCGGGGAGGGTGGCATTCGGCGCGGTTCTCGATGTCCCCGCTCGAGCCTTCCAGTCGGGATGTTCCGCTGCCACTCGGTTGCGGAACTCGAGCCAGAAGTCCGAGTAAAGCTGGGATCGATCGGTAGTTGGGCCAGTGGACCTGGCCCGCTCAACATGATGTTGACGGTACTTCTCGCCCGTAAGCCACGATCGCAGTCGATCGACCTTCGCGGGCGTGTGCGCGCCGATCGTCTCCGACTCACCGTTCGAGCGACGCTTCACCGCGCTATCAACGTCATCGTTCCGCATGTATCGAACTTCGATGACCGTGTCGCCCTTCCTGAAGACGTCAGCATCATGTGTTGACTCGACGTGCCATCCGCAGCCGTCCGCGACGTCCACGGTGTCCAGCCGCGAGGCCGTCGCCCCTGCCATCGGTTGCCTCCACAATTGGTTTGGCCTCCCTACCTGAGGAGAGACCTATCGGGCAATAAGGGCCGCGCAGTTGAGAGCGTCGGCACAAGATCACCTGTTCGTCGAGTCTTAATGTGCCAACGTTCCTGCGACCTGCATGTACCCGCTACCGCGTCCCGACGCACGCCTACTGATTCACCGCGCGGGAGACGCTGTCGCCAACCTCCCATAGCTCGTCGGGGTCCAGTCCGGCGACCGGTACTGCCCTCGCCGGGCCGGATTCATCTTGTCCCAACAGTGAGGCAATCTCGGCGAACCCGGGATGCCCCGCAGCCTTGAAGTTTCCCTTCCAGCAACCCGAGATCATCAGTCGTCCATCCTTGATGGAGAACTTGTATGGAGGGAACCTTCTGCCGAAAGGGTAGACGAACACCGCGCCGCCCGGGCGCTTGCCGAATGTCAGCCGTGCGTGTGTTCCTTGCGCGCGTTGTTGGCCGTTTGCGTCCACCAGTTGTAGGAATCTTAAAAGGAAGGCTCGGTCACCGGGGTCTTCTACGGCCGCGATGAACTGTTGGCGCGTCCACCCGCCGGGCTCCGCCGTGAAGTCAGCCTCGGGCAAGCGAGCCGGCACTGCGACAGGCACTGGCCGGCCCGTCAACCACGACCGCACGTGGTCCACCTTCGCTTCCGCGTGATTGCCGATGGTCTCGCGGCCACCGCTTCCGTTGTGCTTGACGGCACTTTCGACGGTGTCCTTGAGGGAGTAATGAACTTCAATGCGGCTGGGGCCCTTTGTGAAAACGTCGGCCTCGACGGTTGAATCGACCTCCCAACCTGAGGCGTGCGCTATGTCGACGGTGTCCAACCGGGGACCAGTTCCTTCTGCCACGGGTCAACCTTTCCTCATCATTGTTGCCAATGAGCTGCGACTTGCAGCACGGCCAAAGTCCCAACCAGGTCTTCCGCCGCGTACACCGCGACGATTATCTTGAACGCCATCATGCTGCGGCCATCACCGAAGTCAATTCGTTGATTTGCTTCAGCAGTTCCGTTGGCGGCAACGCAAGGTCAAGCGCGTGGCAGTGGATCGTGACGCCGGAGCGCTGCACGGTATGCGTACTCACCGTTTCATTGCCTTTCGCGTACACCAGGTGACCGTCTTCAAGGCCGAGAACGGTGCAATAGGCCAGCATTTGGTAAAGATCTGCGTTGGGAAACCCCTCGGGGCGTTCTGCCTTGTACTTGGCGTCGACGACCGCTGTGGTATCTCCTTTGTAGTGGCACAACAGATCCGGCCGCATGTCGACTTGCCTTCGTTCATCCAAATGCAGCGAGGCTTGCGTTTGGCAGCGCCAGCCGCGGTCGTTGAACGAGTCGCGCAGGGCAACCGTGACGAAGTCCTCGAAGATGCGCCACATATCGAACATGTAGCCAGTCACGGTGACTCCGCCGAGGTGGTGCTCGAACGATTCTGCTGCGAGGACGATTTCGGCGAGGCGCAAAGCAGGGTGGTAGCGGGCGTTGAGTCGGCTGGGCTGCCACGTGGGAACCATGCTTCCGCGCGGCGGCACACTCACGTCGGCAAGGGCGCGACGTAGGCGCAACAGAAGCCGCCGTGCGGGCTCGCTTACACGCGGCACCACCAAGAGACGCAGCGCCGCCATTGCAAGCAGTTGGTTCTCGGCGATGTCAACCGTGAAGTCGTCGTACTCGACAGCGATCGGCACCGGCAGGCCAAAAAGACGGTTCATTTGTTCGCCGGCGAGAACTCGGCCGCGAAGGACCGGCAGCGTGTCAGAAACCCTGCGGTATCCCTGCAGCAGCCCCTGCTCAATGGCGCGGGTGGCCATCCGAGCAAAGGCCTCGGCGACCCCGGGCAACAGCTCGTCGGCGCCGCTGAGACCGATGGGTTCGTCGCGCCAAATATTGGGGTTCTGCGCATAGCCAAGGAGGAACAGCAGTCGGTTCAGATCGGTGATCTTAGGCCGAACGATAAGGTGGCGCTCACCGATGGCCACGGCCCCCACCTTGCGGCCGGCCATGACTTCGTAGACGCCATCGGTAAGCGTGGGCGTGACAGTGACGATGCCCAATTCCCTCAGCGCATGGTATTCCGCAGGGGAGAGGGTTACTGGAACGCCCGGTTCACCCTCAGTAAGGATCAGCGGAGTTGAGTTCATCGTCGCTCGCTTCGGTATACGCATCCGGATCGACGCCATCTGGGGGCGCGGTCGTGGCGTTTACACTCTTGATCAGCACGTCGAGACCGTAGCGGGTCTTCACGTCGACGTTGCGGTCGCCGTAATGGTGTTCCTCGAGAAGGGGCAGGATGTCGGTGCGCCACATCAATCTGAGAGCGGCGCCGGTTGTGTCCTTGATGATCTTGTCCCGCATGAAATAGGAGGGGCCGATCTTGAAATCGGCGTCGGTGATGCGGGCGTTGAGTTCGTCGTGCAGGTCTGCCAGGGCCGTCGGGTAGCCCTTGACGTCGAGCCAGCGGCGCAGGATGCCGCTGGTGGGTTCCTCGGAGGGGTGCAATGGCAGGAAGGCGAATCGGCGCCGAAGCGCGGCGTCGACGAGCGCGATGGAGCGGTCGGCGGTGTTCATCGTGCCGATGACGAAGATGTTCTTCGGCAGCGAGAACGGCTCTGCGCTGTCCGAGGAGTACATCAAATCGATTGCTTGGTCCCGGTATTCGAGCAGGAAGTACAGTTCCCCGAAGATCTTCGGGAGGTTGCCGCGGTTGATCTCGTCGATGATGAGGACGTACACCGCATCTGGATTATCGGCGGCCTTGTCGACCAGGAAACGCAGCGGCCCCGGCTTGAGCGTGAATCCGATGTGGCCTCCGACCTCGCCTTGCGGGCGAAAGCCCTCGAAGAAGTCCTCGTAGGAGTACGCGGGATGGAATTGCACCAGCTTGACGTTCGCCTTATCAGTGATATGGCGGGCGAGTTCCTGTGCGATGTAGGTCTTTCCCGTCCCGGGCGGGCCGTAGAAGATGAGCTGTCGGCGGTCACGGAGTAGGTCAATGCAGTCTTGTAGCCAGTCGATTCCAACATGAAGTCGCTGTGCCAGTCCATGGCTCGCGTCAGGCAGATGCACTTCACCTGTTCGCGGCGTCGACGGCCGCCGCTCCGCCAGTGCGATCAGTGTCTGCAAGTGTTGGCTCATGTCGAGGACTTCGCCCTGAGCGTTGAGCCGTGCGGCGACGTCGTCGGGCAGATCAGCCAGCCGGCAGGGATGCTCATACCACTTGACCGACCTGCGCAAGTTGGATCGTCCGTCGCTGCTGGAAACGAACACGGGGTCTCCGGTTATGGTGCCGAAATGGACCTCACCCTGGCTGACGGTGACAACCAGGTCGCCGGGGTGCATTCGCCTCAGGAACGCGTAAAACTCGTCGAACTTTTCCTGGCGGGCGGCGTAGCCGGAGGATCGGTAGTCCTCGTCCACAAAGCCCTTGAGCTCATCGCGGTTGGTGGCAGCGTCGACTGGCCGCAGCAAGCTGGCCGCCAGAGATATCGATTGCTTGCGACGCCAGACCGGCACCATGTCTTGGCCTTTGACATTGGAGCCGTGCACTTTCCACGCATGTTGAACATCCGCTGTCGGTTCCGGTGTCGGGGGAGTAACCTTTTGCCACTTCTCCAGCCATTCGGGCGCGTAAAGGTCAACGTGGCCGCCCTCGGCTTTCATCAACGCTTCATAGATGCGAGCCAAGTCGATGTCGACGTCGTCAGATGGGGCGACGAGGTAGTCGGCAGCCAGGCCGTCGCGCATGGTGGTGCGGTGCGCGTTGCTGACCACAGGCAGATAGAAATGTGGAAAGGCCAGATACAACAACGCCTGTCGTTGTGCTGCTTGGCCGGTCGGCACCGCGTCGAGCTCATCGCGGAAACCCAGCGGATCGGCCAGTACATCCCTCCGCCGCGCGTCGGGCAACGACTTGAAGTGGGTCGCGACCTGAATGAGGTAACCGATCTGCGCCCACCGGTAGGAGGTGAACGCCTGGCCGCCATGGAAGACTCCGCCGGCGACTAATGCCTCCTCCACGTCAGTGGGGATGGCCACGGGTGCGCTGCTCATGTCGAGAACTGTTTGAACCTGCTTCACCTTCAACGGGCCACCCATGTTGACGATGGGAAGCACGTTGAGGATGAGCAATTCGGCGAAGAGTTGCACCGCGGCGGGAGAAGAGCCGGCGAGTTGATGTTTTAGCTTCTCGAAGAAATCGCCGGCACCCAGGTCCGGTTTATCGACGTAGTTCCGCTTCAGTTGTTCGAGATTGTCGATACTCCAGATCGGCTCCCCGGGAGTCAAGAGTGAATCATCCTTACCCAGCCCAGAGTCGATGAGCCGCCTGCCGATTACCTCAACTTTGGGCGCAGCCGTGCGGGCAAACGTTCCCACTTCATCTTCACTCATAGTCGAACCCCCGTCATCGTGCCGCTACATCGGCGTCGAATAGCACAACGCTCTTCTTCCAGCTCTGCGCGTACGCAATTTATCCAAATCATCTCGAAACACGGCGATTACAGCTGCAGCCCGAGCCTCGACTGCAGCTCGCCCGTCAGCGGCGTCAGCAGCCGGAACGTCACCAACATCGGCTTGGACCCCTCATAGCCGATCGGTACAACACGTCCCAGATAAGTGAAGGCCACGTCGTTTCCTTTCCTGCGCATCCACAGCTCAATCGACTTTCCGGTTTCGAGCGATTGCAGGATCTCCCTGCCTTTCTTGCCTTCTGGAGAGGTGGACATTTGAGAACTCCACACGAAGATGTCTGGGCCTTCGAAATGCTCGGTGTATTGAGGACGGTCCGCTCGCTTCTCCAACGAGACAAACAGGATTGCGTGGTTCCGCAACGCGACGTGGCCTGAACGCCAGTTGCCCGGGTTGTACACCTCGCCGTACAACGGTGGGACATCCATACTCTTGAACTGATCACCTATCCGTGGTGCCAGCGGATTGATGTCAGTCTGATCAAGCTTTGTCAAGAGTCGGGCTACCGGCCTCATGTCAGATTGACCCTCGATCGGCGGAATCGCTGGGTTCGTGGATTCGAGTAGATATCCACCGCCAGCGCGACGCAGCACCTTCAAGGTCGCCGAAACCCCGGACCTGCCAGCAGTTTCCACCAGCACTGGCTGATTGATGTAATCGCGAGCTGATCCACCAGTTATCCACTCGAAAAGCAGCGGATCGCCATGCCGGATCGGTGTCGGACCTCCATCCATCGATTCTCCGCGTGCGAAGCAGACGAAGTGCGTCGACGGCATCAACGTCTGGTCGGATCGCTTCCTGATCGGAATCTCCATGCCGGCGTGGTTACTCCACAATGTCGGCCCGTCCGGGCCGCACGCCACCGCGTAATCTCCGAAGAAGGGGACGTAGTCCACCTCCATCTCGGATACGTCTGCCTTGCTCGGCCGCACCAGCAGGAGAGAACCCTCATTCTGCTCGATCTCGACAGCGTGAGAGGTTCCCGGATGTCCGGCGGATGGACCAAACCAGCCCCGCAAGAGCCCGGGTAGCGCATTCCCTTTGACATCCGGCCGGTTCGCAACTGTCAAGGCGCCCTTAGCAAACGACGCCTCGTACTCCACGCCGTCTGCCACCAATGTCTGGTGGCCAATTGGGAGATCAGGATGCTGTCGGCGGTCCAGTCGAATGACAGGATGGCCGTCAGCGTAAGCTAGGCGGCACAGCCACGTTCGGCTGACCGACTTCTCCTTATTCAGGACATAGCTTGCCAGCCGGTACTCGATGAGCTCGGCGACCATCGAGTCGAAAACGTCACCCAGCTCGCCATCCACCGCAAAGTTTGGCCGAATGTGATCACCTTCGACCGTGAACAGTCTTTGAGCCGTGCCTTCGCCGTCGCCCGTGCCGGCCAGGTGGGCTATTGGCCACTTGGCCCAGTACTTTCCCCATTGCTCTAACGGGGCATCCTCCAGGTCGGGAAACTCACGGAGCGGGACATCACGGGCGAGTCGGGGATCGCCGAGAAGCAGTTCGCGCGAAGTCTCCGCATTACGAATCACTTCGGCCCCGGTGCGCAAAGCGCCGTCGTGAAGCAACGCGCGAATTGTCACGAGCTTGTAGCTCTTGGTGATGCTCTCGGTCTGGAAAGCTCGGAGCGTGTCACCGTGGGCGTCGACGACTGCGGCTTCTCGCTCACCGAGCAACTCCGCAACACGGAGAAAGGCGAACCAGCTGCCATACTTCGCACTAACTACTGCGGGATCGTGGCCAGCACGCAACGTCTGGGCCGCTGTGGGCCGCAGGCCCTCCTCTTCCAAATATGACCGGCAGTACTCCTCGATCGCATCACGAGCGGTCGTGCGAGAGAGCGTCTTGAGCATCTCTACAACGGCGAGTCCGTAGTTTACCGAGCAGCCGGGCGGAAGATCGAAGTCACTTTTCTCCAGCGCTGTAAGCACCTGCAAAGTGGTCGGGACTTCACGACGCCCCAAGCTGAGCAGCGTGCGCGGCTTCAAGAGAAATGAGCGGTGATTGCCAATGAAATCGATGACGGTGAGCGCATCCTTGCCCTCTTGGATCCTCAGGCCACGCCCCAGTTGCTGCAGGAAGACGACCGGCGACTCAGTAGGACGAAGCATCAGCACCGTGTCGATGTCCGGAACGTCTAGTCCTTCGTTGAAGATGTCGACTGTGAAGATGATTTGAAGATCGCCCCTACGAAGTGCTTCGATCGACTCGTGGCGCGGTGCGCTTGTGGGACCGCTGTGGACGGATGTGCTGAGGACACCTCGATCCTGGAAGTACTCACTCATGAAGTCCGCGTGATGCTTCGTCACGCAAAACGCCAACGTTCTCGACCCACACCGTGATTGCCACTCGTCGAACGCGGCCTGGGCGCGCTCCTGAGTCTCGATAGCCGCTTCCAACGCTGCGGGGTCGAAGCGACCATTTCGCCAAGGGATCGGTTCGAAGTCGACAGGGTCTGGCACACCCCAGTACTGGAACGGCACCAACTCGTTGCGGCGGATGCCGTCGACTAGGTCGCATTGGTAAACGAGGTTGTCAGCGCACAGTGCCAATAGATCCGCGCCGTCCATCCGCTCGGGCGTGGCGGTGAGTCCCAACAAGAAGTCAGTGCTGAAGTGGTCCAACACCTTTCGGTACGTCTCCGCGGAGGCGTGATGGAACTCATCAACAACGATGTAGTCGAACGCGTCTGAAGCGAAGTGGTCGAGGTTTCGTGACAAGGTCTGTACCGAAGCGAAGACAAACGCCGCGTTGGGGCTCTTCTCACCGCCGTGGTAGAGGCCCATGGTCGCATCCGGAATGACTCGCCGGAAGACATCTCGGCTCTGCTTGAGGATCTCCTCGCGATGCGCGACGAAGAGAGCCCGCTTCACCTCGGGCCGGGCGGCGTCGAAAGCGGCGAGCCATGTTTTGCCCAAGCCTGTGGCCATGGTGACCATTCCGGCGCGGAAGCCGTCAGCCCTTGTCTGTGCGAGCGCTTTGAGCGCCTCATCTTGGATGGGTCGCGGCTGTGGAGATTCTTCTGGCTGGTCAACGACTTCGACGACCTCAGGCACATAAGGTGGGGCCGGCTGGTAGGACTCGATGAGCTCGTCGGTCAGCGGGACGCTGCGGGCGTCTTGCCATAGCGTCAAGAACCGCTGCTTCAGTTCATCGATGGAGCCGACAAGCAGGTTCCATTCGATGCCACCGTCAAGGCCCGACTTGCTGAGATTGCTGCTTCCCACGAACGCAGCTTCTCCAGGCGCCTCAGAGGCATAGAACAGATAGGCCTTAGGGTGGAAGCTCACTTCAGGATCCTGGAACACCCGCACGCTCAGCTCTTGCTGATCTTCGATGAGGTCATGAAGGTGAGTCAACGCCGCGACTTCGGTGAGACCGAGGTAGTCGGTCGTGAGGATCCGCACTCCAGCTCCCCGCTGGAGAGCATCCTCGAGTGGGTCGAGGATCAGGTTCAAACCGGACATCTTGATGAAACTGACTACGATGTCGACCCTGTCGAACTGGGTGTTCCGGAGGTGTTCGATCAGCTCGGGCAGGAGGAGACGCACCTGGCCGTCGATCAGCACGGGAGCGGCCGCGCTGAGCTCAATATCGTCGGCCATGCGGGCCCTCGGGCCCGCCGTCAGTTGCGACGTGTGCGCTCCTGCCACTAGAAGGTTGCGGATGCCACCCTGAGGCTTTGCCACGTCACCCGCATAGCGGGGGATGACATGGATATGCAGATGATCGACCGTCTGACCGGCTGCCGGGCCCGCGTTGAAGCCGACGTTGTATCCGTCGGGCCTGTGCAACTCGTCGATCCTGGCGCGGACCGCGTCGACGAGTTCAAAAATGTCGGTGCGTTCTCCTGACGTCGCTTCCCACCAGTCGGTGATTTGGCGTCGTGTCACTACCAGGGCGTGACCGATGGTCGCGGGGTCGGCCTCCCATACGGCGAACGCCGACCGATTGGCGGCGATCCACTCAGTCTGCGGAATGCCGAAGAAGGGGGATTCCGGCGTGCTGTTTGACAACTGTGCGCACCTATTTCTCGATCGTCACTCGGGACTGTTAAGGACGCTGCTCACTGCCATGTCGAGTCCCCCTGCATCCCCCTGCATCCCCCTGTGCGGTCATTGCTCGTTTCGCGCGATGATCGCAGAGCGCAGTATGGCGACTGGCACCGACATCAACATCGCTGTCCGCTCCAGCCGGTAGAACTGCACTATCGCATTATGACGAGACGGGGGATTATGGGGGCAAACTCCTTCGAGACAGAATTCCCGAGCTCATCCGGGACTCAGGCCGCACGTCTCACTTTGTGATCTTGTCTACTAAGGCCTATCGCCGCGCGCTGCTGACCAAGCTGCATAAGCAGGCCGCCGAGCTCTCAGCTGCGCAAACACCGCAATCGATCATCGAGGAGGCGGTGGATGTCCTCGAAGCCTTCGCCGCAAGCGCTGCGGAACACGGTGCCACCCTCGATAACATCGGCGAAGTCGCACGAAGCAAGCGTGAGAAGCGGGGAGGCTTTGCCACGCGTCTCCGGCTCGACGCGGGCGATCCATCCGGAAACCCGATGACATCGACGGCTACCGACGTGGGGTCGGGCGGAGCCGTCCCCGACGCCCGGCTGAAGGACTAAGTCCTCGCCAGCGCCGATGACCACGCCGACGTAAGCGAAGAGCCCGGCTCACTGTCCTGGCCACCCTCGACGGATCGGGGATCTAACCGAAATGCTCGGCGACGGTTCCACACGAACCGAACTAGTCGAATCCCTCAGCACACCAGCCAGCACCATGGCCGAGCCGACCGGTGCCTACTCACCTCGAGCACCGGTGGTGACACGCGCACCGCGCGCCAGGCGGCTTGCCGGTCCCATCAGCCTCGTCGGCTCCGCCGGCAGGACGGTTGCGGCCTTCAACAGCTGTTCGCGGTTGGCTCGCACACCGGGATAGGGCGAGAGATGCCGGTCGATCTGCTCGCGGCGGGGCGGTCGCGCCCAGATGTTCTCACTGAGGATCTCGATACCACTGTCGTGAAGTCCGCGCGCTTCTGCTGCAGCGGCGCGGAACCCGCCCCCGCTGCCACCATCAACACCACCATGCCGGCTCCGATGATTCCGGCGCCCGCGCTCTGAGCGGCAAGCGCGTACACGAACGTTCCCAGTGCCGCGAAACTCAGCAGCAGGGACAGATACCCCACAGTCGTCAACGAAACGCATCCGAACGCTCTCACCATCACCTCTCGTGAGATTTCTCCAGTCCGCCGATATTCCCGGCGCAATGAGGAGGGCCGATGGTGCAGTGACGCGACGTCGACGACGGCATCACCGGCGCCACCCTGACGCTCTTGCGCACCCGTGGGCCCAAGTCCGTAACCGTCGCGGCGGTCGCCGCGCGTTCTGGCATCGCGAAGACCACCATCTACCGCCGGCACCGCGACCGCCGCGACATGCTGTCCGCCGCGCTGTCGCGCATCACCTCTCCCGAACCGGTCGGCGCGCAGGCCCAGGCGCCGGATCGGCTCCGCTGGCTCATCGCAGAAGCGGTCAAGACCATCGAGGTCGGCATCGGCTTCGGCGGCCTCGGCCCCATGCTCACCGACGACAACCCCGACTTCACCAAGCTCTTCGCCGCATCCTCGCCAAGCAGCGGACAGAATTGGAGTCGGTGATCGATGCGGCCAAGGCCGACGGATCGTTCCGTGTCGACATCGACGGCGCCACCCTATCGACGCCGTGGTCGGGGCGATCATTGCCGAGCGCGCCCCCACGGGCCGGGTCGTGAATGACCCCGGAGCGCGACTGTTCGATCTGTCTTTGGCCCGATCGTGCGGGCTTGAAACCCCGCTGCACCCATCGCGAGCGCTACCTCGTTTACCCAGTCCAAGGATGGGGGTAACCGACTGACCGGTGTCAGCTATCACAGAACCAGCCGAACTATCCGTCCACGACGTCATTCTCGAGATGCTTGACCAGGACGTCGGGCTCGACTCTGCGGTGAAGGACGCTGTCCTCAACGCGCTTGCCGAAGTCGTCGACCAAGAATCCGACAGCAGCGAGACCGAGACCGCGCCGACCTTCCTGACCAGCATTTCGGTCGCCGGCTTCCGCGGCATCGGCCGTCAAGCCCGCCTCGATCTGTACCCGGGGCCGGGCCTGATGGTCGTCAGCGGACGCAACGGCTCCGGCAAGTCGAGCTTCGCCGAGGCGCTCGAACTCGCCCTGACCGGCACCAGCTACCGCTGGCTGCAGAAGGCGACTCTCTGGTCGGAGTCCTGGCAGAACCTGCACCACTGCGACCCTTGCGCCATCCGGGTCGGTTTCACCGCCGAGGGCGCCGGCCCGTTCACTATCGGGCTCGACTGGGCGCCGGGCGCGGCGCTCGCCGAGCGGGAAACTTGGACGCAGATCGGCTCTGGGAAGCGCGTCGATGGCACCGACGGGCTTGGCTGGACCCGGGCAATCGAGCTGTGGCGGCCGGTCCTGTCCTACGACGAACTCGGCCGCCTGTTCGACGGCGGGCCATCGGCGCTCTACGACGCGCTCGCCAAGCTGCTCGGTCTTGAAGTGCTCGCCGATGCCGAGAAATGGCTTGGCGCGCAGCTCAAGTCGACCAGAGCCACCCGTACCCAGGCCGACGACGAACGCAAGCGCTTGCAGACGCTGCTCACCGAATCGACCGACGAACGAGCCGAGCACGCCATCAAGCTGCTCAAGAAGAAAGGCGTTGATCTCGACGACGTGCTGGCGCTGGCCACCGGCGCGGAGGACCCGGGCTTGCAGGTCGTCCCCGCGCTGCGCCGACTGACCCAACTCGCCACGCCCACCCTCGACGACATCGACACCGCCGCGACTCGACTGCGCGAGGCCGCTGAAGCCGCCGCCGCAGCGGCAAGCACCATCGCCGAAAGCGCGAGCCAGCGCGTCGAACTGCTGCAAGCGGCGATCCGCTTCCATGATCACGCCGGCGACACCGACTGCCCGGTCTGCGGAGAGGGACGGCTCGACGCAGACTGGGCGACCCGCACCCGTGACGCCATTGTGAACAGCGAGGAATCCTTGAAGGAATACCGCTCCGCGACAGCCGAACTGAAACAGTCCAGGGCTGCCGCCGCTTCGCTGCTAAGCGGACTGCCCGCGGTCGAGCCGGTCGATGGCGTTGACCTGCCCGCGCTCACCCCCTACAGCGCGGCGGTCCAAGCCGCCCGACAGTATTCAGACAGTGACGACGCGCTCGCAACGCATCTCGAATCGACATTGGTTGCCGTCGCCGACGCAGCGGACGCGCTCTGCGCGCAGGCCGGCGACGCACTGCAACAGCGGGAAGGCGCATGGGCACCGCTGGCGGCTCAGGTCGGTGGGTGGGTGCCGGTCGAGAGACAAGCCCGCGAGTTGGATGGCACGGTCAAGACGATGACGGCGGCCAAGAAGTGGATGGCCGACCATGCCGCGTCGTTCCGGAACCTGCGGCTCGAACCCATTGCGGCACAGGCCCGCAAGATCTGGAGCGAGCTGCGCCAGGAGAGCAATGTCGACCTCGGCGACATCACCTTAGAGGGCACCGCGACGCGTCGGCGCGCCTCGCTGAGCGGGTCGGTGGACGGCAAGCCCACGAAGGCGCTGTCGGTGATGAGCCAAGGCGAGCAGCACGCATTGGCCCTCGCGTTGTTTCTGCCGAGAGCCATGGCCGCCGACAGCCCCTTCCGATTCATCGTGCTCGACGACCCCGTCCAGGCGATGGACCCTGCCAAGATCGACGGGTTCGTCCAGGTCCTCTCCGAAGTCGCACAGACGCATCAGGTCATCGTGTTCTCCCATGATGACCGGCTGGCATCGGTGATCCGCGACACCGGCGTAGACGCGCGGCTTGTCGAGGTCGTCCGGGGAACCGACTCCAAGGTGACCATCCACGACAACGTCAACCCCGCCCTTCGAACCGTCAACGACATCTTCGCCCTCATCAAAGACGAACGCCTGCCCGACGATATTCGGGCTCGAGTCCTGCCCGGCCTGTTCCGCATCGCAGTGGAATCCGCTGCGCGACAGGCCTTCTACACCAAGCAATGCCTGGCGGGGCGCGTCCGGTCCGGGTCGGAGGAGACCTGGGCGTCGGCGAAGAAGACCTCCTCGCGGTTGGCGCTGGCCGTGCACGGCGATCCGGGTGCCGACCTCACCGGCTGGCTCGACGCGAAGAAGGAACGTCGTCGCACTCTGAAGCTGTGCAACGCCGTGCACACCGAAGCGACGGGCATCGGGATGTCAGAGGCACGCGAACTCGAGCGCACCGTCGAGACGGTGCTGGCGTTGCGATGAAAGCCGCCGAACTTCTCGGTCAGGCTCAGCGGATCCTGGCCACCCGCGGCGGGCACTCGCCGCGGTTAGCGGCCTTTCTGGCGCGCCGGGCACTCGAGGAGGTCGTCGACCAGCGATGCGCTGACCTCGACGCTGAGGCACGATGGGCGACGACACGCAGCAAGCTGTTGACCCTGCGGGTGCTTGACAGGCCAGACGCGGCCGACAAGGCGGCGGTGGCGTGGCACCGGTTGAGCAAGGCATGTCACGTCCACGCTTTCGAGATGCAGCCGTCGGCCGCTGAGGTCGAGAACATGTGCGGGGTCGTCGCGGAGCTGCTGCCGTAAGCCGGGCAACACGGCTCAGCGCCGATCGTCGGTCGACCTAGGTCGGGGGAGGCATTCGATCGTGACCTCGCGGCCCTCGCGCCACACCCGCACCTCGACCTTGCGGTTGGCAGCGTCCCGGCGCAGCGCGGACAACACGTCCTGCTTGCTTGAGATCGGCCGGCCACCGATCGTCAACAGAACATCACCGCATTCGAGCGGTCCAGCTACGTTGTCTCCCAACCGGGTCACGACGACACCCTCTCCCGCGGGCAGCTTCTCCACCGTGCGAACGGCCACACTGATCCCGAGCGACGCCCGCTGTACGGTGCCGTGGGTCAACAACTCCGTCGCGATGTCGTGAACGGTGCCCGCGGGAATCGCGAACCCCATGCCGTCCGCACCGGGGATCGCTTCGCTGGTCATGCCCAGCACTCGACCGGTGGTGTCCACCAAGGGCCCACCGGAGTTTCCCGGGTTGATCGCCGCGTCGGTCTGGATGACGTCGAAGACGATCGGCTGCTCCGCGGTCGGCATGCTTCGGCCCAGTCCGCTCACGATGCCGATGCTGATGCTTTCCTGATACTCGCCAAGTGGGCTGCCGAAGGCGAAGCACAATTCGCCGAGTCGCGCCGGCCGATCGCAGAGCTGCAGCGGCGCGATGCTCTGCGGTTCGATACGGAGGACGGCGATGTCGGTCATTGGGTCACGGCCGACGACCAACGCTGAAAACACCTGTCTCTGGGGCAGTTCAACGACGATCGGATCCACCAGATCGGCGACGACGTGGTCGTTGGTCAGCAGATGTTTGGCGTCGTACAGCCAGGCCGTTCCCGAGTGCTCCTCCAGCTGCCGGGTCTGCCCGGTGACGGTCGCCGTCCGCGGCATCACCCCGGCCGCCAACGCCGCGATCTCATCGCTCAACTGCCCGAGCAGCGTGCGCCCAGCCTCAGACATCGATCTCGTCGTCCGCGTCGTCGAGCATCGTGCTGCCACCGAACCTTTTCTGCAGCAGGGTGTCGAAGTGATCCGCCGCTTCGCCGACCAGGTCGACCACCAGCACCAGACCCTCCGCCGACAGCCTGTCCACGAGCGGCAGGTCGACACTGAGCACGATCTGCTTATCGTCGGCGTTCACGGTCGCCTTTCCCAGCGGGATCTTGACATTGATCGCATTGACCGCCTCGTAGACGTCGGGCGACATCCGGAAGTCCTCGAGAAGCGGGGCGAAGATCGTCAGAAACGGCGACTCGGGGTCCAGCTGCTTGACGAACACCACCGAACTGCCACACGCGAGAAACAGATCGCCGTCGTCGTCCCGATCAACCTGACGGAGGTCGAAAGCGTCCTCTAACGTCTCGGCGACCCAGGCGTCCAGATCACCGGTCGAGACCTCATCGACGGCTCGGCCACGACGCCCCAGCGTTCCGACCACTCTGCGCAGCAGAGAAGGCGCTTCTTGTTTCACCACTTTGAACTTGGCCACGCGCTCGCCCCCCATCAAGTTGAACCCCCTGTCACCGCATTATGCGGTTGACCACCGACAGCGATCCGATTGTCAACCGGGTCGCTTTACTTCTCGTCGTCGCGGTACTCCCACGGCGGCTTGCGATCGTCGTCGCCGTCGTAGATCCCGCCGGGATTGCACACGTCGCAGTCCTCGCCGTAGAAGCAGTTCGGGTTGTCCGGCTCCCAGCCGCCTGTCTCCTTGTAATAGCCATGCCTACTCACCTCATCACCTCCTTCTCTCAGCTTGGTTGCGGTGCGCGCAGCGCTGCCGGTAATGCCTTATCTGAAGTGATCCGGCGGCTCCGCAGTCGTTCATCCAGCGCGCACACGGACGGCGTCGCCGGAGGAACGCCGTCTCTTAAGCCGTGTTGCCGCGCATCCAGTTCTATTTTGAGCGAATATGAGCTAAACGTCAAGGTATGCGGTGCAGGCAGTCAGAGCAGGCCAATGTCCATATCCGCTGCGGCGGCCGCCTTCGCCGCGCGGAGCGTCGGCGTCGGTTCACCAATCGCGATCGTCCCGGCCCCAGCCACACTTCTTGTCAGGACCCAGCCTGACGTACCTCGCACGGCCATATAAGTCAGCTGGGAATCGCCGATCCACCCCGTCATCGTGTGTGCCCCCGCGCGGAGTCGGTGCCAACGTTGGTTCGCTGTCATGTCCAGGCTCCCGCTAGCAGGAGAACCCGTCGAGAAAAAACGCACAACGACACCGCGATCACACGAATCCTTCCTCAACGAGGATGCTTCCAGCCGTGGTTACGAGGTGCGCCTGACCCGATCCGCCGACGACGCGACACCAACTCTTCACGTCGAGAAGATTGCCCCGCAATGAGATGTCGAAGCCGCCATACATTCCAGGCACCGGGAACCACAAATGGCCGCCGGGAACCTCATGGAGGATCTCCACTGGTGGGTACCGGAGTACCACCCGTGGGTCCCGACCGTCGAACAACCGCCCACAAATCCTGCTGTCGATCAGTTCGGCCAGATGGTGGTTCAACGAGTCGAGTTCGCTGGCTTCGAGCTCCGAAGGTGGCGGCATCAGGTGCCGCTCGCTCGTTGACAACAAATGCCGACTGTGTCCGACATGACCTCCGGCGCCGACCTTCTGGTGCTCCCTGTCACGACGAACGTCACGTGGTGTGCGCCCCCGCGAGTCGGGCAACGACCGTAGTGCACCACGCCGAATCAGTGCGGCGACAACGTCACTCGGCGCGTCATGCCATGCCGCCTGATGCAGAACCGTGAACCACGCCGTTCCGCCCGGCCGCCACCAGTTGACGTCTACCGGTTGCCGCGGGTCATCCAGCATTTCGAAAACGGTTGACCAGTCACCTGACTTCGCGGCATCGGCGAACCGATGACCCGACGACACCACGGCGTCATGCAGCAGGGAGGTGTCGTGCACCCCGTTCCACACGAACGTCATGAGCGTCGCTCCCGCTGTCCGTCGGCAGCCTGCTGCGTCGGGAGTCGGCGCAGCGCTGATCGGAACGCGGTGTTCGGGTGGGCATTCGGCAGCACTTCCAGTACGTCGCGCAGCGCTTCGTCGCCGCTGATGCCGCGCAGCCTCGCCCCGTACAGCGCGCCCATCGTCGGCGTCCGACTGTACGCCCCGACGCAGTGCACCAACACCGTGCGTCCCTCGCGCCGGAACTGCTCGATGAGGCGCACGGTGTCGTGCAGGACGAAGTCCAGGTGCGGGTTCTCGTCGCGCTCTGGCCGGTCGATCAGCCGCACTTCGACGTGCGGCATGTCGGCGCGCACATCCTCGTCCGCCAGTCGGCACATCGAGACGACCGCGTCCACCTCGGCGGGAAGTTGCCGGAGCGCACCGACGCCGCCGAGGAGAACGCCGTCGTCGTGCGGATGCCGAACGCAGGTGTCGACCGAAGAGTTCGGATAGGAGAAGTCGAACTCGTCCGGCTTGCCCTTGCGCCCGATCGCCGACGCCAGCGACACAAGGCTCCGCGCGGTGATCCCCGGCCACCCGTGCAGCTGCACGCGCCACGCCGCGGGCACCGCCGATGCGCCGTAAGCGCCCCCCAGTAGACCGCCGGCAATCGCCGCGACCGTGTCGGTGTCGTATCCCGCTCGGACGGCGGCATCCAGCGCCAACCGAAGGTAGTCCGCACGGAACACACCGTTGACCGGATCATCCTCCGGTACAGACGTTGTCGAGATCGCCGACCATGCCGCCTGCAGGGCGGTCACCACCCAACCGTTGTTAGGGAACGATGCCGGGGGAGCTGCCTCCGCTTCATCCAGACGTCTTGCCCACAGCTCGCGTCGACGCGCGTCCAGATGCGGCAAGCCGACCCGAACGTCGAGCTTCCCTGTCAACACGGCGTGCCTGATCGCGCAGACCCACAACGCACACGCGTCGCCCGCATCGGGGTCGAAGTGCGTGAGCTCGCTGAGGGTGCGTGCCGCCTCCACCATCGCGCCCTCATCGTCGAGATATGCCAGCGCTACCGGCGCGGTCCGCATCAGCGACCCGTTGCCGGCCGACCGCCCGGTGCGACGGTGAAGTTTCTCCGACTCCGCGCGGGCGCTGGCCGCAGTGATAACACCGCCGCGCGCTGCTGCCCTTAACACCGAACTGGTCTGGATGCCAATGTCTTTGGCGGACCTCGACCAATCGAGCCAACGCCGCACGATCGCATCCTGGGCGATTTCGTCACGCAAGTCGGCTCCCGTCGCGGCCACCTCGGCGATCGCGATCGCCATCGAGGTGTCGTCGGTCCATTCACCCGGACGCCACCCGCCTCCGCCGACCATCTCCACCTCGAGGTCAGGCCCGCGCGGTGGTTTGAACTCGTACGGTGCCCCAAGTGCATCTCCTGCCGCGGTCGCGAGAAGCACACCCTCGACACGATCATTGAATGAAGTCATCCGTCCGCCTCCTCCCAGGCAAGTACTTTTGCGCAATAATGCGCTAATGTCAACACTGTACTCTGAGTGACCGACATGAGCCGGAACGCATTCCGAGATACCAGCGGAAGAACCCTCGAGGACTATCCGCGGCCGTCGGTCGCCGTCGACACCGCCGTGTTGACGCTGGATCCCGAGCATGGGTTGGCAGTCCTGCAAGTGCGTCGCGGAGGCAAGTCGGGTTGGGCACTTCCGGGAACGTTCCTGCATGAGGGAGAGACGCTGACCGAGGCCGTCGACCGATCGCTGCGCGACAAGGCCAACGTGCGCGGCCTGCACCCGAGACAGTTGCACGTCTTCGATGACCCCAAGCGGGACGACCGCGGATGGGTGCTATCGGTCGCCCACGTTGATGTGGTGCAGGCGAGTCGACTTGATTCGCGCTTTCCGGATACGACAAGAATCGTTCCGGTGTCCAGGGCCGGTCGATTGGCATTCGACCATGACGAAATCATCGTGCGCGCAGTGGAGGACGTACGTTCACGCTATGCCGACAAGCCGGACCCGGACAACCTGCTCGACGAGGAGTTCACGCTCCGCCAGCTGCGCATCGCGCACGAGGCTGTACTGGGATATGCCCTTCAACGCGACACCTTTCGTCGAGCAATGGAATCGCACCTTGTCCCCACGGGCAGTACCGCGGTTGGTACAAGGGGTCGCCCTGCAGAGCTGTTCCGCCGGCGCGAGCCCGAGCCGAATCGCCGCCGCCAGCCCTGAGAGTGGCCTGCCCATACGGCTCGAACACCACATCTTCCAGCGCGCGATGCCAGACCGGTTCAGCGCGGTCGGGGATTTCCACCGAGCGTGTCGGCCAGCCGAGGTATATTGGCCGCAGCTTCACGAGATGCCGTCGTCAAGCTCCGACTGGACGGTACGCCAACCCCACGCTCGTGGGTGGCTCGGATGACGAAGCGGCCGACACCACCCGGTGACGGTAAGAGCGCCTCCTGAGCGGAGGCCCGAACGAGGAACGGGCAACAGCCGCACCCCCAAGCCCCGCGTTGACCGCGACGGTCGTCCTGGTCACACGCATCACAGGCCTATCGGGTATCGGCTCGCCCTCTCGAAGGAGGCCGTGATGCCGTACCAAATCGGTTCGTTTCCCCATATGCACCGTCCATGCGACCGCTGTGGCTATGCCACCCGGTACAAGCAGTTTCCGGTTGCGTGCAATTGCACCACGCCCGATCGCTGCCCGCACCCGGTCGCCTACGTGATCAATGGGTTGTGCCGTCGCTGTGGTGGTGACGCGAGGAAGCCCTCGCAAGAGCACGGTGATACGGGGCCCGCCGGATGAGACTAACTACGGGATACCTGCCACGCCGGGAGTCGTGCCCTGGACCTACTCGTCGGTTGCTGCGTCGCCGAGCATTTGGTGGATCTGCCCGCATGCCAGCACCGGTGAAATGGAACACGTCAGGCGGCTTGCCGTTCCATCAACATTGTCGGCTCGGCGGGCGGGACCGTCGCGGCCTTCACCAACTGCTCGTGGTTGTCTCGCACACCGCGGTAGGTCGATAGATACCGGTCAATCTGCTCACGGCGCAGCGGTTGTGCCCAGATGTTCTCACTGGGGATGTCGATACCACTGTCGTTGGACTGCGCGCGCTTGCGGGCACCGGCGCGGAAACCCACCACCGCTGCCAGCATCAGCACCACCAAGCCGGCCCCGATGATCCCGGCCACCCCGCTTTGCGCGGCCAGCGCGTACACGAACGTTCCCAGCGCCGCGAAGCTCAGCAGCAGGGACAGATACCCCACAGTCGTCAACGAAACGCGTCCCAGCGCCTTCACCACCACAATCACCTCTCGTAAACTCCTAGAAACGCTACGCGTATCGTAGCGCTACGCCTAGTGTAGCGTTTTTCCGGTCGGCGATATTCCCGGCGCAATTGAGGAGGGGCCCATGGCGCAGCGACCCACCGTCGACGACGGCATCACCGCCGCCACCCTGGCGCTCTTGCGCACCCGTGGGCCCAAGTCCGTAACCGTCGAGGCGGTCGCCGCGCGTTCTGGCATCGCGAAGACCACCATCTACCGCCGTCACCGCGACCGCCGCGACATGCTGTCGGCCGCGTTGTCGAAGATGACCTCGCCCGAACCTCTCGGCGCGCACGCCGCAGCGCCGGACCGGCTCCGCTGGCTCATCGCAGAAGCGGTCAAGGCCATCGAGGTCGGCATCGGCTTCGGCGGCCTCGCTGCCATGCTCACCGACGAGGACCCCGACTTCACCAAGCTGTTCCGGCGCATCCTGGCCAAGCAGCGAGCCGAACTGGAATCGGTGATCGATGCGGCCAAGGCCGACGGATCGTTCCGCGCCGACATCGACGGCGCCACCCTCATCGACGCCGTGGTCGGCGCGATCATCGCCGAGCGCGCGCGCACCGGCCGCGTCGCCAGAGACTGGGAAGCGCGACTGTTCGACCTGTTATGGCCGACCGTGCGGGCCTGAGCGCTGTCGCCAACCATCGACTCCGGCATGCTCACCTGGCAGGATGATGACCAGCTCGCGCCGCCTGCAAACCTGAGGATCACGACGTGATCAATCGTCCTGTCGCCGTTGACTTTCACTTCGACGTCATGTGTCCGTACGCGTATCAAACGTCACGCTGGATACGCGAGGTGCGGGATCTGACCGGCCTCGAGGTGAACTGGCGCTTCTTCAGCCTCGAGGAGATCAACCGTCAGGAGGGCAAGAAGCACCCGTGGGAGCGGGAATGGTCCTACGGATGGTCGATGATGCGCATTGGCGCTCTGCTGCGCCGGCAGTCGATGGCCGACCTCGACGCGTGGTACGCACGGGCGGCGCGGGCCCTGCACGTCGAAGGGCTCAAGCCGCACGAAAAGGCCGTCGCCCGATCCCTTTTGGAGGAGCTCGACTTCGACCCCGGGCTGGTCGACCAGGCCATCGCCGACCCGACCACCAACGACGAGGTGATGGCCGATCACCAGCGCGTCGTCGACGCCGACGGCTACGGCGTGCCGACCCTGTTCTTTCCCGACGGCCAATGCTTGTTCGGGCCCGTACTCATCGATCCACCGACGGGCGAGGCGGCGCTACGGCTGTGGGACGCCGTCGTCGCCTGGACCGAGTTCCCGCATCTCTACGAGCTGCAGCGGCCCAAGACGCCCGCCGACCAGCAGGCCATCACCGAGACGTTCCGCCCGTACCTGGAGGCCCGGGACTGGGTGTCGATCAACCGCGGCGATGTCGTCACGTTCGACATGCAGCGTTGAGGCGCCGCCCGACGCATGTGTCGACTGAGCCGGTGCAGCGGTGGTACCACTCTCGGTACTGACACTGGTACCATCGAACGATGCCTGCTTTGAACGTCAACTTCAGCGACGCGGAGATGGAGCAGTTGCGCACCGCGGCCGCGGCTGGGGAACTGTCGCTGCGCGCGTTCGTGCACCGCGCCGCCCTCGATGCCGCGAGCGATCACAAGCGCCGCGTACGTGAAGGTGCGCGAATCGTCGCAGAACGCAGCGCAGAGCTCAATCGCCGCTTGGCGTGACCGAATACGTGGATCGCGACGACGTCCTCGTCGCCGGTGCTGCCGCCGTAGGTATCGAGCTGAAGGTGGCTGACTACGGCCTCCTCGACGCGGCTGTGGCTCGGCCGCAGGCCACCGCGTTCGGGGTTGACGCCTATCCCGACCTCTTTACCAAGGCAGCGGCGCTGTTGCAGTCCTTGGCGCGCAACCATGCGCTCGTCGATGGCAACAAGCGCACCGCATGGGCCGCTGCGTGGACCTTCCTATACCTCAACGGCATTGAGTTGAACCCCGGCTTCAACGTCGACGACGCCGAGTCCTTCATGAATGCCGTTGCCACTCAAGGCGATTTGGAGTTGGGAGAACTCGCCCAGAGGCTGCAAGCATTTGCATCCGACTGACCGCACGCTACACCGCGCGGCCCGTGCGTTGATGGCTCGCGTACTCCGAAAGCAAAGGAGCTTCGAATGCGGTTCGAGCGCATCGACGACCTGCTCAACGGCGTGACCGCCGACGGTTCGTTGCATGGCATCGCAGCCACGGTCGTCGGCCGCGATGGAGTCCTGTATCAGGGCGTCGCCGGAGATGCCAGGCCTGACAGCATCTTCCGCAACGCGTCGATGACGAAAGCCGTTGCCACCACCGCCGCCCTAGAAGGTGTCGCGGGTCTGGCGATAGTTCATGTCTGACACCAACCCTGAGCGACGGCGCAGAGGCGGACGGTGGCGATGCTATGAACCGGCAGTGAATCGGCTGTCGCTGAGGCGC
This sequence comes from Mycolicibacterium malmesburyense, assembly GCF_001050015.1. Next base: position 26,435 of record NZ_CVTB01000066.1, on the reverse strand, counting down.
TTGAGGGCACGGCCATCGGTGAGTTCGTCGCGACAGTCGGGATGCCGCCAATAGAACCGCACCAGCTCGCGGAGGTCTCGTCCCTCCGGAGTGAACGAGGCCGCCGGGAGGGTCGGCGCGGTCCCGTCGGACATCACCATGACTACTGCGTTGGGCGTCGGCGTCGTCTGGTTCGGAGCCGCATCGGTGACGTCTAGTACCTGTGTCCAGTCACCGCACTCCGGTCGCCAGCCCTGTACGAATACGAATCCGTCGGGCGTCAGACGAAGGTAATGCAAGCTGCCTCGGCGGAGCGTCCGCCACAGGATCGGTACTCCCATGATTACGGCCACCGCGCTGACGAACGGAATGGCATAGCGCATCTGCTCGGGCACCGGAATATCCACCATCCCAAGGGGTCCGAATATCGCGAACAATCCGCTGGCCACCGTTAGTCCAAGTACCGCAATCTGGATCGGGATGTCTATGCCGCGATCGGGCCGAATGGTCGTCCCCTCGGCGTCGAATTCCCCAGCGGGGGACACCTTCCCGGCGACGACCTTCGCAAACGGAACGATGAAGCCGAGGCAGAACATCGCGAACCCAAGCGACACGACCGTCGTCAGGTACTCGCCCCGCCCAACGCTGATGACCGCCCAAACCGCCGCCAGAATGCCTACAGGGCCGGCAAGCAGCGCGCAGAGTATCGCGATTGGCAGGATCTTCATTTGGGACACACGATATTGCCGATGATGCCGCCGACATAACCGAAAGTCCATGAGCCGGCAATGCTTAAGCCCCCGGCGGCAAAAGGTGCCAGCTGGGGGAGGCCGAGCGCTGAAATACCTGCGGCTCCCGCTGCGCCGCCGCCGTAACCGCCCGCGACACCGGCTCCTCCCGAGATGGCGGCGACGCAGGCGTCGTGAAATGTTTTCGCGGTCACCGTGTCGTACAGTGCTGCCGCCACGCCCAATGTCGGCCCGCCGTACTTCGCCGCCTTCCCGAGGTTGTCCACCGACTGGGGGGTAAGCATCGGGATTCCGCGCTTGGCCTGTTCCTCCAGTCCGGTGAGCGCACCGCCAACAGTCGTAAGCGAAGGGTGAGTGAAGAATTCGTCAGGGAGAACACCATGTCGTCCGTCGGCAGCGGTCACTCCGCCGGTTGTCTTGCCATCCGGGGTGTGCGTCATGGTGACTTCGGTTCCATCAGCGAACTTGATGGAGGTGAACCTGGTGCCGTCGTAATTCGTCTTGTCTTGTGAGAATGTGCTCGACACCTCGTTGCCGTTCTTGTCGTAGTAGGTGTCCTCGACACAGGGGGCGAATTCGTTCCATTCGTATATCTCGTGCCGACCGCCGTCCATCATCAGCAACGTCTTTCGCACCTGCCCATCTTCAGTTATCCACTCGCGGCTCTCGCGGACCGTTTGCGCCATGTCGTTGTCGCGCAGGACACCTTGCTGGATAAGTCCGGTCAGCGACACCGGATTCGGCACTTCATCGGCGGGAGGCGCCAAGCCGAAGGCCGGGTTCAGACTCCGAGGATCGCCCGGGCCGGGAAGTTCGAATCCGAAGCCCTCAGCGGCGGCCCGCACCGCTTCCGCCGTTCCGTTATCGGCATCACCCACCGCGACCAACAACCGGTTGATTTCTTTCTGCTCTGCTTCTGCCTGCGCCGCCAAGCTGGCCGCCTTTTCTGCCGATACACGCGCTGGCTTTATGAGCACCACCCACATGTCGGTGACCTGCAGTTCACCGGCGTCGACAGCGTTCGCGTGACTTAGTAGGGCGGCCCGCGCACCGCCGATCGATCCGCTGCCTTTGCTCAGAGCTGTGGCCACCGCTTCGGTGTAGTGGGCGAAACTGGAGGTGGTGTCTGTGGCGCGTCGGAACATCTCTGCCGCCGCATCGTGCGCCCGGCCTGACCACGTCGACGCCTCGGGCATCCGGTCGATCTTGTCGTCAAGGTCGCGGACAGAGATATATACCGATTGGCCTGCGCTATTCAGCGCCGACGCAGCAGGTGAAAGTGAGTCGGGATTCCACCCTTCCAATCGGGGGCGCGAGGGCAGCACTCAGAACAATCCATCGAACGCGCCGGCGAGGGCATTGTCGGTCACCTCGTAGCGGTCGCCTGCTCCACGCACCGCGGACCCTAGCTCCTCAACATTTTTCGCCAAAGCGTTCGCCTGCTCGGCGATGTGCTCGCCGACGAGTCGCATCGCCCACTGGGTAGTCGAGCCGGCAAGTCCATCTGCCGCTGTGGCGGCCTTGGTACCAACGTCGGCAACCTTCATGGCTGTGGAAGCTGTGTCTACTTGTCGCGCGAAAGCACGCAACAATTCGGGATCGACCAGCAACAGCGCTCCTTCAAAGTTCGTCCAAACGGCGGCAACCTCGCGTCAGTCAACTCTATCGAGCCCTATTCCATGGTCCGAGCGGAGATTTCTCGCCCAGCGTGGCCTCTTTAGCCGGCACACGCCAGCTGACCTGGGCGGACTCTGATTGCTGACCGTCGACTTCTATGCCGCCACCAGAGACCCCAGCATGACGTCGGGGTTGTCGCGCTGAAAACCCTCCAGCCGCCACGGCGTGGAGAACAGCACGAGCATGACGCCGTCGCTGCGCGTCAGCACCTCCGCCGACACCTGCTTGTCCATGAACTCGGCGTCGGCGGGGTCGACGACCCGCGCGACCTGATACGGCAACGATTCCAACGCAATCGGGGTGCTGAACTCGGCGGCCATCCGGTGCACGGCCACCTCGAACTGCATCGGACCCACCGCGGCCAGCACCGGCGCCTGATCGCCACGCCGGTTTGAGCGCAGCACCTGCACGACGCCCTCCTGCTCGAGCTGCTCGATCCCGCGGCGGAACTGCTTGTGCTTACTCGGATCCGTGCCACGGGCGACCGCGAAGTGCTCGGGGGAGAAGCTTGGTATAGGCGGATACTGCACGGGCACATCGCGATACAGCGTGTCGCCCGGGCGCAACGCGGCGGCATTGGCCAGCCCGATCACATCGCCCGGCCACGCGGTATCCAGTGTGGCGCGCTGCTGACCGAACACCGACTGCGCATACTTGGTCACGAACGGCTTGCCCGTCGCCGCATGGGTCAGGACATCGCCACGCTCGAAGGTGCCCGAGACCACCCGCGCGTAGGCGATGCGATCGCGGTGTGCCGAATCCATGCCCGCCTGCACCTTGAAAACGAAAGCGCTGAACGGCGATTCGACCGCGCGCCGTTCTCCCTCGACGTCAAGCGCTCCGCCGGGCGCCGGCGCGATTCCGACCAGCACGTCGAGAAGCTGATTCACGCCGAAGTTCAACGCCGCCGAGGTGAACAGCACCGGTGACGCCTCGCCGCTCAGAAACTGGTCACGGTCGTAATCGGCGCCGTCGGCGGACAGCAGTTCACTCTCCTCGACGGCGGTGTCCCAGTCGTCGCCGGCAGCGGCATGTGCGTCGGTTGCCGCGATGTGCTCCTCGGGGGCCGCGGTGGCACCGCCCGCGGTGCGGGTGAACCGGATGAAGTTCCCGCTCCGCCGGTCGAGCACACCCTTGAAGTCGCCTGCGATCCCCACCGGCCACGTCAAAGGCGTGGGGCGCAACCCGATTCGTTCCTGGATCTCGTCCATCAGTTCCAGGGCGTGACGCCCGGGTCGGTCCCACTTGTTGATCACCGTGATGATCGGAATCCCGCGGTGCTTACACACCTGAAACAGCTTCAAGGTCTGGGGCTCAAGGCCTTTGGCCGCGTCGATGAGCATCACCGCCGAGTCGACGGCCGTCAGCACCCGGTAGGTGTCTTCGGAGAAATCGGCGTGGCCGGGGGTGTCGAGCAGGTTGATCACGCAGTCGCGGTACGGGAACTGCAACGCCGTCGAGGTGATCGAGATGCCCCTGGCCTTCTCCATCTCCATCCAGTCCGACACCGTCGCGCGCCGACCCGCCTTGCCGTGCACCGCGCCGGCCTCGGTGATCACCCGGGCGTGCAGCGCCAGCGCTTCGGTCAACGTCGACTTGCCGGCGTCGGGGTGGCTGATGACGGCGAACGTCCTGCGGCGGCCCGCCTCGGCGGAGATACGGCCAGGTGGCGAGGCGTCGCCGCTGGGCGCAGCGGTCAGGGCGGTGTCGGTCATAGCGGTAGCGATGGTATTGGCTCGGCGGGGCAAACCAGTAATCGCGCGTGGCGGCCGATGCCATCGATGTGCGGGGGTCTGCGTGAGGCGCTTATCTTGAGAATGACGCCGCAGGAGAGGTCTCCCGGTGCGCAGAATCGCAGCGAGTCCAACGCCGGAAGATCGCGGAACAGGGCTTTTCAGGCCTTCCAGTGGTATCGACGAACGCTTACCCTTCCGGATTCTCTTGAGTGCTCGAGCTTCCCAGCTGCCGCCAGACTGCAAGGGCGAAGAAGACTCCCAACAGGACGCTGAACACCCTCCGAAGGGCGCGCAGAATCCAGTAGTCATCCTGGACAACGACGACGAGCACTACCGAAAAAATGCTCCATTGGATGAAGATTACGACTAGCACGAAGGCCAGCCACAACAGGATGCGCTTCAGCATCCTCATCGATCGACTCGCTTCCTGCGTTCAGATGTAACGAGGTCAGAAGGAGTACACCTTATCGATGCTCACGAACATGCCGTGGCCGGTGTCATCGTTGGTGAACCGGGTGCCATCAAAGTTCGAGAGAATCGTCCAGCCGTTGACGTGGTACGTCTGGCCATACTTCAACACGATGTCGGTTGGATCGAACTCATAGGGCCAGGGAATATTTCCGCTGCTCCAGTTGAAGTCGCCGTTTCCCCTGACCACTGCGAGGTTGAGTCGCGAACCCTCTTCCGCGGAGTACGGGGACTGAGTGAATGGCTCGGCGCCTCTGCGCTGGCAAACCACTATGGGGCCGCCGCCATGACTCTCGTCGTTGGCGCTCGGGTAGCAGCGCACTTTGCCGGACTCGGTTGTGACGGCCCGGTGGTCGTCGGCAGCCGCTTCGGGCGCGAAGAGGAGCGACGCCGTAATTGCTGCGAGTACGGTCAGCGAACGTCGTCGAATCACATTGATTCCTAGGCAGGAGGGGCGGGATCGAGCATGGTGACGTGGTCGCCTTGCCATTGGTATCGCACTGTGGTGATCGGACCCGGACACGCCGTGCACACGCGGCGCCCATCCTTGTAGTTGAGTACCACAGTGTCATCGGTGGTGCGCGCTTCGTTCAGCGAGGTGAATGCGTACGCTTCCGACGTCGCCGTGCCAAGGTAAGAGCCCTTGTGGAACATAAGTGCGGTGATCGGCGAGCTTCCGGTCGCTCCCTCGACCGTCACCAGCGCGGTCGACAGCGTCGCACACGGGTCGAAATTTCCCTCGATCGTGCGTGGGTCAGAAGACCAGGCCCAATCGGTACCCGGGTAGGGAGGCAACGATTTCACTGCGTCGACGATCTGTCGGGACGCCAAGTCGACACCGCAAGTCGCCGGAAACGCCGATGCTGAACCCGAGAAGAGCCCAGAAGCCAGGCCAAAAACCAAGCTCCACAGAGAAATAGCGATCAATCGATGCGCAATCCCCATTGCGATGGCCCCCCACCGTCGTGCGCTACACGGTCATCCGTACAAGTCGGAACCTATCAGCACTGGTTGCCAGAAATGCATAAGACGAAGAATTCGCAGTTCGAACTAGCCGGCGGTGGACCTAAGAGGTCCCAAGAGTCCGCCGCGAACCGGCACTCCCGTCGCTCAGGGCAATGGTGATCGTCCGCCGCGATTGACTGCGAGATCACCGACGCTGACCGCCCCGGCCGTTACGACGTCGCGCTGACGCCCTCCGGCCGCGTCGCCTGCTGCCAGTTGGCGTAAACCTCGGCGAGGAACTGCTCGACTGCGACGGCCGCGTGGGCGGCGCGCGCCGAGCCGAACATGTCGAAAGCGTGCTGCGCGAACGGCAATTCGGCGTACACGACCGGCTGGGTACTGATGTCGCGCAGCTTCGCCACGAACGCCCGCGCCTGTTCGACCGGAACCAGCGAGTCGTTGGTCCCGTGCAGGACGAAGAACGGCGGATCGTCAGCAGTGATGTGGTTCACCGGCGACGCGTCGTAGTACGTCTCGAAGCTCGACTTCTGCGGCTGCTTGATCACCATCTGCTCGAGCAGCTCCGGCATCGACGGATGCATCGCGTCCTCGAAGCGGGTGAAGTCGTAGACGCCGTAGAACGGGACCGCGGCCTGCACCCGCGTGTCGACGTCCTCGAAGCCCGGCTGATACCGCGGGTCGTTGGGCGTCAGCGCCGCCAGCGACGACAGGTGCCCGCCCGCCGAGCCGCCGGTGATCGCGATGAAGTCCGGGTCGCCGCCGTACTCGGCGATGTGCGTCTTGACCCACGCCAGCGCCCGCTTGACGTCGACGATGTGGTCGGGCCACGTGTTGCGCGGGCTGTGCCGGTAATTGATCGCCACGCAGACCCAGCCGAGCTCGGCGAGATGACTCATCAACGGATGTGCCTGTCCGCGTTTGTTTCCCGTCACCCACGCCCCCCCGGGAATCTGAAACAGCACCGGCGCTTTGCCGTTGCGGTCGAGGTCGGGACGCCGCCAGATGTCGAGCTGGTTGGCGCTGCTGAACTCGCCGTAGCTGATGTCGCCGTCATGGGCGTAGTCGCGGTAGATCCGCATCATCCGCAGGGCGCCGGGGCTCTTGGCGGTGCCCCCGCCGGCGGCCCGGCGCCACAAACCCTCGGAGTCCTTGCGGCGCTCGGCGCCCAGGCCGCGGTCCAACGCCTCGGTCAGCGGCGTAGCGGCCTGGTGGCCCGCGCGGCTGAAGTTGAGCAGACCGATCGCGGAAAATGCGGCCACCACCCACGCGATCACCCGCACCGGGCGGGCCAGGCGGCGACTGACCAACGCCAGCCCGCCGAGCTGGCTCGCGAGCGTCTGCAGCGGAAACTCGCTCACCACCAGCCCGAAGCCGAACGCAAACACGGACGGGTAGCCCTTACGTGCCAGCGGTCGGTAGCCGTTGAGCGTCGAGGCCGCGGTGACCGCCGTGACGGCTGACGCCGCGACTTGCCGGGCGATGTGGCCGATACGCGCCTTCTTCATGCGGTCACCATACGAGGCGACGCTGCCAGCGGGTGGTGACCATGCCTGCTCACCGGCACGCCGGTCGTCCGCGAAGAACGGCCGCCGCCACGCTGTGGGAGAATTCCGGCATTCGCATCGGCGTGACGGTGCGCTCCGCGGGGGGTCCGCCTGGCATAGACCGACAAGGTCGTCGGTAACGCTCTGTCACGCCTTGACATGCACGTTTGGAGTTTCCATGGGCGTCCACAGAAGTCCTGAGGTCGAACCTGCGGCCTCGCCGATCGTCGGCGGGTTGATCTGGCTCGGTGGCGGTGAGCAGCGTGGCGTCGCCGCCCGCCATGAGCGCTCGACCCTGGTCAGCGCCGGGGTGGTGGTGCTGGTCACGGCGCTGCTGGCGTGGTTGGTCGCCGCTGCCGCGCTGGCCCAGTCGACCGCGTGGCCGTTGGCGGCCGTCATCGCGGTGACCTCACCGTTCGGGCTCCTGGTTGCTGCGCTGAGCCGCGCGCTCGCTTCAGGGGCGGTCCGCGGCGCCGGTCTGGTGGGGCGCGCCGCGGTCGCCGTCGCGGTCGGGCTCGTGGTCGGCGAGCTCGCCGCGGTGGTCGTGTTCTCTGGGTCGGTCGACCGGCTGTCCGACCAGCGGGCGGCGCAGGCCGCCGAGTCCACCCCTGTCGTGACGCAGGCCGCGGCCGATCTGGGCCAGAGCCGGGCCGCGCGCAGGGAGCTCGACGCCGCTGTCGAGCGGGCCGTGCAACGCCGTCAGGACGCGCTGGTGGTGGCTCGCTGCGAGTTCAATCCCCGGCCCGAGTGCCCGCAGACCGTCATCACCGGTGTGCCCGGCGCGGGACCGGAGAACCGGACGGCGAACGACTTCCTCGCCGACGCCCAGGGGAGCCTCGACGCCGCACTGGCCGACCGCGATCTCCGCGCGCCCGCGCTCGACGCCCAGATCACCGACGCCGAGCAGGCGCTGGCGGAGGCCCGCCAGGCCGCGACGGCCGATGCGGACCGGGGACTGGGCGCGCGGTGGGTCGCCATGAACGACCACACGCTGGCGAATCCGGGCGCGGTGGTTCTGCGTCTGGTTGTCGACGGCTTCTTCGTGCTGCTGAGCTTGCTGCCGCTGATTCTTCGGCGGTGGCGGGGTGAGACGTTCGAGGATCGCGGGATCGCCGCCGACGTCACGCGGGATCGCGCCGAACTGGAGGCCGACACGGCCGTCGCGGTGAAGCGGGCCGAGGTGCGGGCGGCCATCGACACCTTGTGGGCCGAACAGCAGCTGGCGAGCGCCCGTATGGCTGTCGAGGCGCAGCTGGAGATCGACCGCGAACAACAGCGCCGCCGGGTGATGGAGGCGATCGAGGCGTCGGTTCCCGCACGGGCGGAACGTGTTTCGGAGCCCGAGGAGGTGTTCTTGCCGATCGCCGCGGAGGCCGAGAGGGCAAGCCTCGGTGCGGCCGAGGTGCCGGAAGATCCGGCTGCGACAGAGAACCTGCCGGCACCGGTCGAGGAAGGGCGTTCGGTCGAACCGGCGGCGGAGGCCGGACGTCCGTTGATCCCGGGTATTCCGGATGTCACCCGTGCGGCCGTCCGCTGGATCCGCCCCCTGGTGCCGCCGGTCATCGTCAACGCGATCGACACCACCACCAAGCCGCTCCGGAGCGCACGGCAGATTCTGGAGGAGACCGAGGAGATCCACTTCTCGATGCGCCGCACCCGCAAGGTGACCACTCACGTCGAGGAGAGTGAAGCCGATGCCGGAGAACGGGTTTCGGACACGACTGATACCGCACGACGGGGCGCGACGGTACGAGACGATGAACGTCGTCGCGACTACGATCAGATAGGCGCGGGTGCGGGACACACGCCGATGGCCATGACGAGCAGCGAGGATTGCGCCGAACTCGCCGGGAGCGGCTCGCGTGAACTGAGCGAGCGTCGTGGCCCACGGGAACTTCCGCCCGGACGTTAACTCTTCGCCGCTGCGCGCACCTGTTTCGCGATTCGCTTGATGAGCCGTTCGTCGGCGACCATCTCGAGCGTGATCGACCCGAAGTCGACATCGCCTGGGGCGTAGCGCAGTACCGAAGGCATCTCCTCGACGAGATGCACTAGTTCGTCGATGAACACCCGAAACCCGTCGAGTGGGATGTCCATCAGCATCGAACAGTCCTGCAGCAGCCCCGTGTACGCCGCAGGCACGTTGGCGTCGCGGCATCGCTCCGCCAGAACCACAAACCGCTCGTGGAAGTCCATCAGTCGATTGGCGACGTGCACGATGCCGTCGGCATCGGCGGTGCTGTCGTCGTCGCCGTCGCCGAACACGCCCATGAACGCTGGTGACTGCATGAATAATTCGAGTCGGCCGGCGACCTCATAGAAGTCGTCCATACAGTCTCCGACGAGCCCGGCCACCTCTCGACCGTTTCGCGCGTACCGGGCCGGCATTGCTGTATAGCGCAGGTCGATATCGCGCAGACGCGGTTTCACGTTGGCGAGACGTTGGAGTAGGACCGATACGAAGACCGCCCACGGCCACGCCCTTGGTTTCTTGTCCAACAGCACGTCGAGGTCTTCGGCGGTGAGGGCGATCGCAGCGAAAGTTTCGTCCTCGCCAGGCGTCTCGCCCGGCGGGGTTGGCAGGGATGAGATCGACCGCATCAACTCGGCCCCTTCGACCCCGTAAATACCCCTGCCGTCACCGAGCTGCGCCCACCGATGTTGACGGTCTGCGCGGTGAGCCAGGATTTCGGCGTCGCGGGCGGCCGCCAGCCGACGCTCCTGCTCGCGACGGATAAGCGCCCGAACCGCGAAGAACAGCCCGATCGCCACGCCGACGCCGATGATGATCCAGTAGTAGGTGATGACCACCCAGATCAGGATCAGCACGCCGAAGACACCGGCCACTCCACCGGAATCCGAACCGCGGCTTGCCATCACGACCGCCCGTCCACTTTGGCGAACATCTCGAGCACCTACAGCGGCTGCGTGTAGCCGATCTCACGTGCCCATTCGACGACCGCCGGCTTGGCGTCCAGGCACATCGTGTTCACCGCCGACAGCAGCACGATCGCCGACTCGGCCGGTGCGAACCCCGTTCGCTGCAGCTTGCCCAGGACCGCCGGCGGCAGCGCCCCGAAGCGAAGCTCGTGACAGAGCTCCTTACCGATGTCGATCATGTCGATCATCGAGCTGTAGTAGACGCCCATGTTGTCGAGCTGAGCGATGAAGTCGTACTGATCGGCGCGTGCCGGACTCGACAACAACACGGCTCCGCAGACCGCGAGCGCGCCCGCGACTACCCCACGTCCACGCATGATCCCCCCTTGATTAGCGCTTGTGGGTGACCATAAACCGGCGCTCCGACAAATCCGCGTCACCGGCTTCACCCCGGCGTGATGGACCCCGTGGCTAACATCGAACCAAGTTCATGGGGGAGGGGTTCGACATGCAGGGGTTGCATCGAGGCACGGTGGGGACGCGTCGATGACGATCACCCCTACCGACACTCCGCGGCTGGCCAATCGTGCCGAGCGTCGCGTCTACCAGGCCCTCGTCGAGCAACTCCAGCCCAACGACCTCGTCATTGCCGGTCAGCGCGTCACCGACCACCTCAAGGACCACGAGGTCGACTTCGTCGTCGGCATCGAAGGAGCCGGCATCGCGTGCCTGGAGGTCAAGGGTGGCGAGGTCTGGCACGACGGCGTGAACTGGCGTCAGAAGCGCGGCGGGCGCGAGTGCACCATCGAACCCGTCCGCCAGGCCCGCGAAGCCTGCTACGCGTTGCGCGACTACATCGAAAAGGACCCGCGCTGGACGCAGGGCCGACTGCGCTGGGACCACGTCGTCGTGTTGCCCAACACCGAGCTTCCCGATGACTTCGCTCTGTCGGACTGCCCGCGCTGGAAGGTCATCGACCGCAACGATCTCAAGGACCTCGACGGCAAACTGCGTCACGTCCTCGTCAGCCAGGAACTCAACCGTCCGCTGCTCAACCGGGACGGCATCGACCAGATCGTCACCGCGCTGAGCGGGCGAGGACTGCCGCAACGCGACGTCGTCGCTCGGGCGCTGGACAACGAGGATGCGGCCGACGCGCTCACCGAGCATCAGGCCGTCATTCTCGACGCCACCCGCTTGCTCAACCGCATTGAGGTCCGCGGCGGTGCGGGCAGCGGCAAGACGTTCCTCGCGATGGAACAGGCCCGACGACTGGCGCAGCGGGGTCAGCGCGTCGCCCTGGTGTGCTACTCCCACGGACTCGCGTCGTACCTCGAACGCATCACGGCTGCCTGGCCGCGGCGGCAACGTCCCGGCTACGTCGGCGAGTTCCATGCCCTCGGCGTGCAGTGGGGCGCACCGGAGGGACCCGACGAGTCGCTGCGTACCGAGGAGACGGTGAAGTTCTGGGAGCACGATCTGCCGGAGCAAATGGCCGAGCTGGCAACGCAATTGGACACCGGGCATCGCTTCGATTCCATCGTCGTCGATGAGGCGCAGGACTTCGCCGACTCCTGGTGGGAGCCGTTGCTGATCGCGCTGAAGGATCCCGACGAGGGCGGGCTGTACGTGTTCACCGATGAGGGGCAGCGCGTCTTCAATCGCTACGGGTCCCCGCCGGTGCCGTTGGTGCCGCTGATTCTGGATCACAACCTGCGCAACACCCGCCAGATCGCGAATGCGTTCCAACCGCTCGTCGACCACCCGATGCGGTTTCTCGGCGGTGAGGGGCCTGCGGTGGAGTTCGTCGCCTGCAGCCGTGAGGATGCGCTGGACGTCGGCGACGATCAGATCGAGGCGCTCCTCGAAGAGGGTTGGCGCCCTGAGGATCTCGCGTTGTTGACGACGGGCAGCCGGCATCCCGAGCAGGCCGAGCGTCAGAAGGCCGGCCACAAGGCGTACTGGGACAGCTTCTGGGATGCCGACCAGGTGTTCTACGGCCACGTGCTCGGCTTCAAGGGACTCGAGCGGCGGGCGGTGGTCCTGGTGGTCAACGATTCGAGCCAGTTCGAGCGCTCCCGCGAACGCCTCTACGTCGGGCTGTCGCGGGCGCGTGACCGACTTGTGGTGTGCGGCGAACCCGACTTCATCCGCGAGGTGGGCGGGCCGGATTTGGCGCATCGGCTGGGTGTGCCTTCGGCGTAGACGGCCAGCCCGTCAACGCGAGGTCCGCGATGGCGTGCAGTTCGGCCCGGTCGGCCCCGCTTCGCGCCTGGATCGCGATCCCCTGGCACACCGCCGCGATCCAGCGTGCCAATGTCTGAGTGTCGACTTCCGGTAGCTCTCCGTCGGCCACCGCTGTCGCGAATCGGTCGGCGAGGGCATGCACGGTCGCCTCCCGCCACTCCGCCAGTCCCGGTGCCTCGCCGACGGTCAGGCACCCGGGCACCTCACCGCTGACCGCGTCGGCCGCACCGTGCACCATCGCCTCGGCGACCTCGCGGGCCGTCGGCCGGGTCAGCGCGTCGGCCGTGTAGCTGCTCGGCCCAGCCAGGTATCGCCGCATCGCTCGCGCGAAAAGCTCCTCCTTGGACCGAATTCGCGTAGATGCTGCGCCGGTTCAAACCGGTCGCGGCGGTGACCAGACTCGCTGAGCGACAGAAGGTATCGCCACTTCTTTGATTGTTGATTATGCCAAGTTCAATCGGTGCGTCGCGAGGCGCCAGCATGAAATCGACTCCTCCCTCTCGCGCCGACCAACAGACTTGGGCCTGCAATCTTCTCCGCGGTAGTAAACCGCCCACGCGCGGCGCTCCCCGTAAACGATGTCGGGCTCTGTTGCATCGAGCGTGAATCCGCGCCGCGATAGCGCCGGCCCAAGGTACTTCTCGATGTCAGCGAATGGACTCTCTCTGTCCGTCATCGCCCTGGCCTTGACCGAATGCTCGAGCCCATAAAATCCCTTCGACCAGCGCCTCGGACTCGTCGACGTTCAGCCGTCATGCTCGTCTGATTCGCTGTGTAGTGCAAGCACACCGGCGCGGGCCGCTTCAAAGTGTTCGGCGATAGAGTCTCGGACCCAACGCAATTGATCAACTGTCGTCTTCGGCTCGAAGCTAACAGATTCAACCAACTCCTCTAGACGCGTCTCAGGCATGGACACAAATTTCGTGAGGTATTGCCAGCTGAGCGACCGGTCGTGAGGCCCAAATTCGTTTGGCGTGCTGATCGGGGCAATCATGCAATTCACGCTTCCCTCGCGTGAGGATTGGTAGATCTGTATCTTGCAGTCTGCTGATCGGTAATAGACAACAGCGCCCGGCCTATCGCCCTCGTCGACGTCAAGGTCGACGCCATCAAGTCTGAAGCCGAGCTCGCACAGCAGAGGTCCGACGATGTTCTGCACGTGATTCGAGAAGCCGTCGTCCATCCACTCGTCCTTGTCCCTTTGGGGTCAATTCCCACGTATCTCTACAGAAATGGGGTTCTCTCATTGACCCTCGTCTCTGCCATCGGAATTCAGCGATCGTGGTCGTCTTCAGTGCCGTCCAGCGCGAGCACGCCGGCCCGTGCTTTTTCAAAGTTCTGCGAGATCCGATCGCGTAGCCACGTCAGCCACTTCGTGTCTGATTCGAAGTTGGCTCGCTCGGCTTTCAAGAGTGGCACCAACTCTTCAAGAGGCAGATTCGGCCGCTCAACGAACTCAGTTAGATAGTGCCACAACGAAGACCGGTCATATAAGCCATGCTCATTCGGCGCTTCAACCGGGGCGATCATTGCATTGATCTCACGTTCGCGTGCTGACCAGTAAATCTGGATCTTGCAATCATCCGACCGGTAGAAGACTGCTACGCCCTGGCGCCCGCCCTCATCGACATTATTGTCGACTGCGTCCAAGCGAAATCCGAGGCTGACCAGCAGAGGGCCAACGATCGACTGCACTTCCTCTGAGAAGGTCTCTGTCACGTCAAAGGTCCTTTATCCAGGTGTTTCCGACGCGTGTATAGCCATAGGTCGCCGCGTTCTCCGTAAGGAACTCGATCTCCATCGCCGAGAAGGAGCCCTGTCGCTCCAGCAGTACATCCTCTAACGAGGAGTACTTGCTGCCTAAGATGTATTCGATTCTTGGGACTCCGTTCTCCAGCTGTGTACGCAGGAACTCTTCGTTGACCCGCCAGCCTAAGTCCGTCGTCTGCTGCTTTGTTAGTCCATTCGACATGGCATCCCATGTTGCGTCGCCCGTATCGAAGTAGATCCCGCCGTTGTTCCTCGCCTCCCCGATGTACCCGCCATCTTGGCCCTCCCACTGGCCCAGTACTACTCGGTTTGCGCTGCCCATGTCGGGGCTCGGACCCGCGATCTGGTGCGTCGAAAGCGCGGCGACCTCGCGAGCAAGGTCTGTCGTCGGGCTTCCATTCACGAACGCTTCGTTCAGGTTCGAGGCAACGAGAGGCGCATCACGTGAGTAGCCCGAATCGCCCAGCGGCAGGGGCGGATGACCGCTCGCCACTGGTGCCTCTGAGTGACTCGGAAGATCGGCAAGCGGAGTCGAGTGCTCGACTGTGCCTGTGTGACTTGGCATGTCGATGACGTCATCGGGGATCGCAGCGCGGGCCGCGAGAGCGGCTTCGCCGCCAAACGCCGCGCCGGGAGCGGTGAGGGCCGTACTGCCGGCGACCTCACCCAAGTAATGCCCGGGGTATTTCGTCAGGTGCTCGAGGTCCTCCTTCACCGAGTCGATCGGGTTCGTCACCCGGTGCCAGGCGCCCTTGGCCAAGTCAGTCCACGACTCTTTCAAGTCCTCAAAGCCGTTCGCCCCGATGAGATCTTTGATGCTCTCTTCAGTGCCGAACCAACCGTCGGCGAAACCGTCCTCGAAGCTCGGCTTCGGCGGAGGCGACGCATCGCGTTCGGACGGCTTGTATGTGGGCAGCGGCTTGTGCGCCGCCGCGACCATCGCGTCAAGCCGCTGTTCAATCTGCTCGGGCGGCACCCCGCTGCGCAACATCGTCTCGCGCGCGAGACTCTTGAATTCCTCTATCTTCGCCGGGTCCAATGGCACCGGCTGCGCCGGTCGACCGGGTTCGGCGATGCGGTCCAGTGCTTCATCGAGATTCTTCGGTGTCGACGACTGTTCGTCGGGCTTCGATCCGTCACGCCGTTCGCCCGTCGCCGGCAGCAGCATCTCCTCCAGCGACCCCGCCGTCTTCACCACCCGATCACCGCCGGCCGTGGTGATCGCACCCGCCAGTTCGGTGTCGATCCGCGCCCCGTCAGCGAGCGCATCCGCAATCCGCCCGCGAAGGTCGGTGACCTTGGCCGCCACTTGCGCGGCATACTCCTCCGTCATGTGACTGGTATCGGGCGGGATCACCTGGTTCGTGGACTCGTCGATGCCCACCGCCGGTTGCGCCGCGGCATCGTCGAGGATGCGCTTGATCGTTTCGGCGAGGGCCTCCGCGTCGCGGTGGACGTTCTCCATCCGGCTCGCCGCCCCACCGACATGATCGGCCACCTCGTCGTGATCGGCAGCCGTGGCCGTCATCGCCGATTTAGCCGCCTGCGCGCCCTGGCCCTCCCAGGTCGACACCGCGATCAGCGAACGATAGAACTCGGCCGAGACGGTGTGATTGTTCGCGGCCTCGCGTGCTGCCTGGGCCAGATCGGCGATCTCGGGCGGCCACTGTTTGAGCTCCCCGAGGTTCAGCGCCATGCCCTCATCTCACATCGCAGGTCCGGCGTTCTCGATCCCCTCGGCGCCGCCGGCGTCGGTGCGCACATAACTATCGGCCGCCTCGCGATGTCCCCGCGCGTGCTTGGCGAAGTCCGCCGCAAAGCGTGTCCCGTCGGCCTCCCAAGCAGCCAACATCCTCGGTAACGCGGCAGCCGCCGACCCCGACCCAAGAACCGCACTGCCCGCCCGCGAGTGCGCCGCCTGATGCGCCAACCGAAATCCGCTGGCCTGGCCATCGAGCCGGTCTGCGGCCATGCGCAGCTCGGCCGGATCGACCTTCAGCGGGTCGTTCGCGTCAGACACATTGGCCCCCTTTTCTACCGTTAGCCGCACACTAACACCGCCCAGCTGGGGGTCGACGCAGCAAAATATCGACGAAGAATCTCAACCAGCACGCTAAGCTCCTCCCATGGAGCTACTACGCAACGTAGTTGTACTGCTGCACATCGTCGGCTTCGCGATCACGTTCGGCGGCTGGGCCGCCGAAGCCCTGGCCCAGCGCTTCCGCACCACTCGCGCCATGGACTATGGCCTGCTGCTCTCACTGCTCACCGGCCTCGCGCTCGCCGCGCCGTGGCCCGCCGGCATCGAGCTGAACTATCCGAAGATCGGCATCAAGCTCGTCATCCTCGTGATCCTCGGCGGACTGCTCGGCATGGGCAGCGCCCGTCAGAAGCGCACCGGCAACCCCATACCGCGCGCGATGTTCTGGTCGATCGGTGTCCTGTCGTTCGCCGCCGCCGCCATCGCCGTCCTCTGGTGAATCAGCGCTGCGAAATGCGCTGCGCCACCTCGCCGTAACGCTCGAATCTGTCAAGATCGGCCAGCGCGTTGTACAGCACCAGGCGTGACGCCACCGGGCCGTACTTCTCGATCAGCGCGTCCGCCAACCCATCCCACGTCGACTCTGTCGCGAACACCGCAATGTGCTCGTCGGTGATCTGCTCGGCCATGCCCTTGTAGTCGCCGGCCTTCTGCTTCTCGCGGATTCGCGCCGTCGTCCCCTCGAACCCCGCTTCGTCCCAGATGAAGGCGTAGTTCGGTGTGCTGCCGTAGAAGCTCATGCTCGTGCGCACCAACTCGCGCTCGCGGTGGCGCTCCTCGTCGCTGTCGCCGACGATCGTCATCACCGGCACGATCACCGCGATGTCGTCGACCGCGCGGCCCGACTTCTCTGCCCCCTCAGCCAAATTCGGCATCACATGCCGCTCGATGTACCCGGGCTCGCCGAGCGGGTGCACGTGGATCCCGTCGGCGACCTCGCCGGCCATCCGCAGCATCCAAGGATTCACCGCCGCCACGTCGACCTTGGGGTCCGGCGCGTCGATCGGCCCCGCACTCCACTGCGGCGTGATGAAGTCCAGGCTGTAAAAGTCGCCGCGGTGCTCCAACTTGCCCGTCCGGAACGCGTGGAAGCACGCCTTCACCGCCAGCACGTAATCGCGCAACCGCGGACCCGGACGCTCGAACTCCATCCCATAGCGCCGCACCACATGCGTGCGCACCTGCGTGCCCAACCCCAGGCGAAAACGCCCGCCCGACGCCTCCTGCAACTCCCACGCCGTCGCCGCCGTCACGAACGGGCTGCGCGGAAACGCCACCGCGACCCCCGTCGACAACTCCAATCCCGGCGCCGCCTCCGCGGCCACTGCCGCGTTCATGTACGGCGTGCGGCCGGTCTCGGTGAACAGCAATCCGGAGAAACCCGCGCTCTGCGTCCGACGGGCCAGGTCGCCGATCTGGAGAAGGGGCTGGGGAGTGGTCATCACGTCGACGTGCACAGTCGTACCCTACGCCCGGCGTGGAACCCGCCAGCACCGCTGCGTCACCCGAACTTCGGCGAGGCTTCATCTGATTGCGGACAAATTGCGCACACCACGCGAAGTTTCGGAACCTCCACCAATCTCGCGACACATTTCGTTACGTTGGCCAAGACGGTGCCCATGTGAATCCATCTCCCGGGGGTCTCGCGATGACGGAGCAATTCTTGGAGCCCGCGCCCAGCAAGGCCGAATTGGCGATCTCGAAAGGCTGGGTCCAGGGCGTCGCGCTGGTCATGGTGTTCGGTTTCCTGATCATGGGCATGCTGGCCGCCAGGACGTATTCGGACTCGATGCCGCTGCCCCAGCGCGTCGTCGGGCCGGACGGCCAGACACTGTTCACCGAACAGCAGATCACCGCCGGTCAGCAGATTTTCCTACGCCGTGGACTGCAGCAGTACGGCTCGGTGATGGGTCATGGCGGCTACCTCGGGCCCGACTACACCGCCGAGTACCTGCGGCTCTCCGCCGACCACGTCGGCCAGCAACTGCGCGACTCCGGTGCACAGGACCCGACCGCCGCCGTCGTCGAGATGATGCGAACCAACCGCTACGACGAGGAAACCGGCACACTGCAGTTCACCGCCGAGCAGGTGAGCGCGTTCGAGAAGATCCGCGCCTACTACGCCGACTATTTCGGCACCGACTCGACCGAGCACGGGTTGATTCCGCAGGTCATCACCGATCCGCAGGAAATCCAGGAACTCACAGCGTTTTTCAGCTGGACCGCATGGGCCAGCGCGGCCGAACGTGCAGGTCACTCCTACTCCTACACCAACAACTGGCCCCCCGAGCAGCGGGTGAACAACACCCCGACGGCAGACATCCTGGTCTGGTCGGCGATGTCGCTCATCGCGCTGCTGGCAGGTCTTGGTGCACTCTTCGCCCTCTACGGCCGGTGGAGCCGCAAGATCGGCTGGCACGCAACGGAAACACCCTCGCTGGCGTTCCGTCAGCCCGGTGAGGTCGCGATCACGCCCTCGCAGAAGGCGACGGCGTGGTTCTTCCTTGTCGTCGCGGTGCTTTTCCTGGGGCAGGCGGTGCTGGGAGGTGCGATCGAGCACTACCGCGCGGAGCTGAGCAACTTCTTCGGCCTGGACCTTGCCCAGATCCTGCCGTTCAACCTGGCGCGAACCTGGCATGTGCAACTGTCGCTGCTGTGGACGGCAGCGTCCTTCCTCGCCGCGGGTATCTTCCTGGCGCCGATCATCTCCGGCCGTGAGCCACGCCGGCAGTCGTGGCTGACCTACGGGCTGCTCGGCGCGCTGTTCGTCGTCGTCGCCGGCACGCTGATCGGCACCGCGTTGAGCACCTTCGGCGTCGACTGGGCGAAGGGCTCGATCTTCTTCGACCAGCAGTGGGAATACCTTGACCTGCCGCGCTTCTGGCAGATCCTGCTCGTCATCGGGCTGTTCCTGTGGATGGCGATCATCTTCCGCGCGATCCGCTCGCGGCTGAAGACCGAGAGCAAGCTGAACATGCCGTGGTTGTTCTTCTACGCCGGCCTGGCCATTCCCGCGTTCTACGCCGTCGGCATGCTCGCCGGCACGGAGACGCATCTGACCGTCGCCGAGTTCTGGCGGTTCTGGGTGGTGCACCTGTGGGTCGAGGACTTCCTCGAACTGTTCACCACCGTCATGGTCGCCTACATCTTCGTGATGCTGGGCGTCGTGCGACGCAAGATCGCCATCCAGCTGATCTTCCTCGACGTCATCCTCTACTCGATGGGCGGCGTGATCGGGACAATGCACCACCTGTACTTCTCCGGAACACCGGTGGAGCACATGGCCCTTGGCGCGTTCTTCTCCGCGCTGGAGGTGATCCCGCTGACGTTCCTGACCGTCGAGGCGTGGACGTTCCTGCAACTGGGTTCGCGACAGCAGTCGCGCAGCAGCGCGCCGTTCCCGCATCGGTGGGCGGTGATGTTCCTGGTCGCGGTCGGTTTCTGGAACTTCGTCGGCGCAGGAATTTTCGGCTTCCTGATCAACCTGCCGATCGTGTCGTACTACCAGATCGGAACCGCGCTGACGGCAAACCACGCGCACGGCGCGATGATGGGCGTCTACGGCATGCTGGCCGTCGGGCTGGCGCTGTTCGCGCTGCGCTACATCATTCCGCCGCAACGCTGGCCGGACAAGCTGGCCAAGCTGTCGTTCTGGTCGCTGAACATCGGGTTGGCGTGGATGGTTTTCGCCACGCTGCTGCCGCTCGGCGTCCTGCAGCTGTGGCACTCGGTGAACGACGGCTACTACGAAGCAAGAACTTTGGGTTACATCACCCAGTCGGGCAACGTGGTCCTGGAGTGGTTGCGCATGCCAGGGGACTTCCTGTTCATCCTCGGCGGCGTGCTGCCGTTCCTCTGGATCGCGTGGCTGGGCGTGCGTTACGGGATCAAGGCGACGACGCACACACTGCCCGCCGAGACGCTGTTCGTCGAAGAGCACGCCCACGCGGAGGAGGACCGGACCGGGTTGGCGGTGCCGGGACGCAGCCGCTACGCCTCGGACCGTCGGGTGGCTCCGGATGAGGGCGGTGACGGACCGTGATCGCCGGCATCGGGATCGACGCGTGGCTGACGATCGGATATGCCGCCGCGCTGGTGCTCATCGCCTACGGCATCGACCGGTTCGCACGACGGGCCGCGGCCACGATCGAGGGACACCGGACGGGTGGGTTCGTCTACCACGAGGACCACGACGCCTGGCAGTGCCCGGAGGACCAGTGGCTGTGGCCCACCTCCTTTGACCCCGACAACCGGGTCATGCGCTACCGGGGAAGTCCCTCGATCTGCAACGCCTGCCCGGTCAAACACACCTGTACGTCCTCGCACGACGGACGCGAGGTGAGCCGGGCGATCGACAGCTGGCCCGCATCGGAGTCCGCACGTTTTCACCGCGGAATCGCCTGCGCCGTCGGCGTCATCGCGCTGATCCTGCCGCTGGCCACGGCGCTGACGGCCGACACCGCACCCGAGGCGCTACTGCTACTGGGGACGGTCGTGGCTGTCGGTGCGTTGACGTTGCCGCTGTGGTCACACCTGCGCCGCACCCGTGCGGTGCCCGACGGAGTGGTGTTCCACAGCCTCGACGAGAATGTCTTGGAACGAAAGCGGCTGGCCGAAACGGAGATCCGTCGTCGTAGCTCGTATGCATCCGACCGGCGCAGTGAGTCGCGGGAGGTGCGCTGATGAGCGCGTGGTCGGTGGTGGTTGTCTTCTTTGCGATTGCGCTGGTGGGGCTGGCGGTCGCGTCGATCCGCATCGTCAAGGAGTACGAGCGGGGGGTGGCGTTTCGCCTCGGTCGGCTGCGCGGACCACTCGGTCCGGGCATCGTGGTCGTGTTGCCGGGCATCGACAAGCTCGTGCGGGTCGACCTGCGGACGGTGACGCTGACCATTCCGCCGCAGGAGGTGATCACTCGCGACAATGTGACCGCCCGTGTCAACGCCGTCGTGCTGTTTCGGGTCACGGACCCGACGAAATCGGTGATGGCCGTGGAGAATTTCGCGGTCGCCACGTCGCAGATCGCGCAGACGACCTTGCGCTCGGTGGTCGGGCGCGCGGACCTCGACACGCTGCTCGCGCACCGCGCCGACCTCAATGAGGACCTCGCCGCCTCGATCGCGAAGCAGACCGAGCCGTGGGGGATCAGGGTCGAGGTCGTCGAGATCAAAGACGTCGAGATTCCCGAGATGATGCAGCGGGCGATGGCCCGCGAGGCTGAGGCGGAGCGGGAGCGGCGCGCCAAGGTGATCAGCGCACGCGGCGAATTGCAGGCGTCGGCGGAACTGCGCGACGCCGCGATCACGCTCAGTGAGAGCCCGGCCTCCCTGCAGCTGCGCTATCTGCAGACGTTGCTCGAACTCGGCGCCGACCAGAACTCGACCGTCGTCTTTCCGATTCCGATGGACATCGTGCGCCCGTTCATCGAAGGCTCGGGGTCCAATCCCGCCAGTGGTACCGGCGATGCGGTTCCGCACATCAGGAGGGTGAATTCTGATGAGTGACAGCGAATCTGGCCCTACTACCGTCGAGGAGCCCGGTGGCGCCGCCGACGACGGTCGTCCCGTGGTGCTGGAGCCCACTCCGCCCGGCATGTGGCGGGCATTGCTGGGCGCCGCGGTCGCCATGCTGGCGCCGTTGTTCGGCTTCCTGGTGGGCGGCATCTTCGGCGCCGGAATGGTGGGGGAGTCGGTCGACCCGATGTTCTTGTCGTTGTTCACCGGCATCGTGATCGGTGGCGTGGGCGTTCTCGTGGCGATCTCCGGAGGTGCCAAGTTGTGGCGGCACTTCCACCGACAGGACTCCGTCGAACCTTAGTCGGGCGTTGGTCTTGCGGTTGTCGGTACCGTGCGGTCGGGGCGCGAGCGCAAGCGCGTGAAGGTTCTTATTAGCGATCCGCCAACCACGCGAAGAATTCCTCAGCGGTGAACACCGGCTTGCCGTACTCCTGCGCTTTGCGCGCCTTGCCCGACTGCGTGCCCGCCTCGGCCGTCACCAGCACCTCGCACCGCGTCTTGGTCACCGATCGCACCGGCGTCAGGCCCGCGGCGGCCGCCATTCGCTCGATCTCCTCACGCTCCACCACGCGGCCGGTCTGGTCCAAAGCCGTTCCGGTAAAACAGATCCGCGCGCCCGGCGCGAGCGCGTCTTCGATGTCATGGTGGGCCACCAACTCCGCGTCCCTCACCACGTCGACGCCCAGCAGCGCCGATGCCTCACACAGCCGCGTGATCACCTCGTCGGGCAGCAGCGTGCGGGAAGCGGCCGCGCGCAGCTGATCGGCCACCACCGACCGGGCCGCCGCGTCCCATGATGAGTCGAGGTCTCGGGACACCGTCGCACCCAGCAGCACCGCTCCCACGTCACGGCTGATCCGAAGCAGCGCGGACAACCCCGGCAGATGGTCGGCCTTCGGTGTCGGCACGTCCGGGTCGCGGCTGACCAACAGACCCGAAACCGATTCTCCCGGTTCGGGTTCCTCGAACGCCGTCGAGCCGGGTTCGACGTCCGCCGACGCATTGGCCTTCAACGCCGAGCGAGCCTGCTCCAAAGCCGTCCGCCCCGATATGCGGGCTGCGCGCAATTCGACGCCCAGCGGCATGGGCGTGACGTGGCCCAGGCGTTTGAGCTCGAAGTCGATCAGCCCCAGCGTCTCGTCCACGCTTGGCCCGACCGGAGTACAGCCCGCCAGCATCGGCGCGATCACCGCCCAGGCTTCCCGCAGGGTCGGCGCCAGCAGGACATCGGGAACACTGATGCCGTACGCGTTTCGCGCGTCGGCCAGATCGCGCCGCGGATTGACCAGCGTCGAGACGGCGGTGCCGTCGTCAAACGCCACCGCCAGCTCGACCGGTCGCGGACGCGACATCCGACCTTCCTCGCCGACGGTCAGCAAGCCGATGGCGCAGTACTTGCGCGCCGTGGCACCGCTGGTCGAGGTACGCAGGAAGCGGGCGATCCGCCGGTCGGTCTTCAGATCTTTCGGCAGCACAGGGCGTTTGAGCACGAGGCCACCTAACGACGTACAGCGGCTCAACGCGACATACAACTGTCCCGTGGAAAACATGCCTCCGGTCAGGTCGACGACCACCCGCTCCAACGTCTGTCCTTGGCTCTTGTGAATCGTGATCGCCCACGCCAGCTTGAACGGCAGCTGGGTGAACGTCCCGATCACCTCGCGTCGCAGCGTGCCGCCGTCGACCACCGGGCGCGTGGCCTCCCACGTGAACGGCGTGACCTCCGCGCACGAACCGTCGGCGAACTCGACCTCCACGACGACGCCGTAGCGGTCATAACCCACACCCACCACGCGCCCGATCGAACCGTTGACCCAGCGGTCGCCCTGATCGTTGTTGAGCATCATCACCTGGGCACCGACCTTGAATCGCAGCTCGTCCTCGATCGGTTTGTCGAACAGCGACAGGTCGCCTGATTCCTTGGCGCGGTGCATCATCTCGTCGCCGGGGAGCCGCTCGAGGTGCTGACGGTTGCGTGCGGTCACCAGCCGGTTGGTGGGAGCCAACGTGAGCCAGAACTCGTCGTCGGGTGGCACGAAGTCCTTGTCGGCTCGGGCATTGAGCTGCTCCTGGGCGTGCCCGAGCAGAACACCCTCACGAATCTCGTTGAGTATGGCGGTCATTCGGTCATCGTCGAGCTGACGAAACACTGTGGTCAACGAGACGGTGGGGAAATCGTCGCGGGCGAACTTGCGGGCGGAGAAGAAGTACGGCGTTTCGTAGACCGTCGAGAAGTAACCCTCTTCGCCGTCGCCAACGACCGGCGGCAGCTGGTACAGGTCGCCGACGAGGACGATCTGCACCCCGCCGAACGGTTCTCCCGGCGCGGGCCCGAAACGCTCAAGCGCCGTGGCCACCATGTCGAAGACGTCGGCGCGAACCATCGACGCCTCGTCGATGATCAGCGTCTGCAGCGATGCCAGCGTCTTGGCGAAACGGCCCGGCCGATAATCGCCGCCGGTGACGTCGGCAAGCGTCGTCGTCGTGCGGAACCCGAACAGTCGGTGGATGGTGTAGCCGTCGACGTTGAGCGCCGCGATCCCGGTCGGCGCGACCACCACCACGTTGCGGTCGGTGTCCGCCATGAACTGCCGGATCAACGTCGACTTACCGGTTCCCGCCTTACCCGTCAGGAACAGATGCCGCCCGCCGGCTAAGAGCGCCAAAGCCTCGCGGAACTCCTCGGTGAGGATCAGACCCCCGCTCACGGGTCGCACAGTACCCGCGCCTCCTCGACAGGCGCGAAGGCTATCCACAGGCTGCGTAGGCGAACGATGTCGGCCTGGCGAATCTGCATCGCGATGTGGCCGTCCTGCTATCCGATGCACGCTGGTAGGTCGTAGGCCGGGTCCGTCCGGCGAGCGTCCGCTCAGGACACCGCCATCGCTTCGCGTTCCATCACCTCGGCGGCCGCGCGTTCACCGCTGCGCACGGCCCCGTCGATGAACCCGTACATCACTGCCGAGGTCTCGGTGCCGGCCCAGTGGATGCGTCCACAGGGTTCGCGGAGCGCGGGGCCGAACTCGGTGAGCACACCCGGCGGGGCGTTGGCGATCATTCCGCCACCGGAATACCGCTCGATCGTCCAGTTCTGCTCGACGTAAACGACCGGTGAAAGCGCCTTGTCGCCCAACCTTTCGGCGACAGCGTCGAGTATCGCGCGACGGCGGTCCTCGGCGCCGAGGTTGGTCAGCCGGCGCGCCTCGGGACCCTCGGTGATCACTGTCAGCACCCCGGGTGTTCCGGTGTCGGTGCACGAGTCGATCGTCAGGCTCGCCGGTGTCCCGGGCCCGAACGACTGGCCCGACAGGCCGTCGGCCCGCCAGAACGGCTCGTCGAACACCAGCCCGATCTTGTAGACCGCCCCGCTCGGCATCCGCTGATGCAGGAACGACCGGTCCGCGGGAAGCATTGGCTCGTAGGAGATCTGGCTCGCTATCGAGATCGGGACCGCGACGATGACTCGTCGCGCGTTGACCACCATGTCGTCGGAGCGCACGATCACCCCGTCGGCGTTCTGCTCGATGCTGCGCACCGGCTGCGACAGATGGACGACGTCACCGAGTTCGGCCGCGACCGCCCGGTGGATCGCGCCCATTCCGCCGACCGGACGCGCATCCTCGGCTGCGTCCTTGACGCCCAACACGAAGCTCGGCCCGCCCGCCGCCGCCATCTGGTACAGCACGAACAGCAGCGAAATCTCCGACGCCGCAGACGTATACAGTCCGGCAACCGCGTTCTCCAGCAGTTCGCGGGCAGGCTTGGACAGCGTGTTCCTGTCCAGCCACGCCGCCCAGCTGGTCTGGTCCCACTTCTGCGCCTTGCGTGCGGTCCACGGCGCCTCCACCGGAATCGCTTTGCACATCTGCGTCAGCTCGAGGAACACGGTGCCGATGTTGGCGACGACCCACGGGCTCATGGACAACGGGATCGTGCCCGTGTAGCGGTATTTCTTGCCGTCGACGAACATCATCGCGTCACCGTCGGTGTACTGCTTGTAGCTCGGAATCCCGAATTCCTTCATCAGCGCGTAGATCGCGTCCTGCCCCGGACCGATCCACGCGCCGCCGCGGTCGATCCACGAACCGTCGTCGCGCACCTCGGTGAAGGTGCGGCCACCCACGCGGTCGCGGGCCTCCAACAGTGCCACCGAATGACCCGCCTGCTTCAAGCGCAATGCCGCGGTCAGGCCGGCGAATCCGGCACCGACGACGCAGTAATCCACGTCTGCCATGAGCAGCCCCTTCGTCCTGTTTGCGCGGGGCCGGGCGGCCGGGTGCAAGCCTCGGCGCGCCCTCAGACGGACGCGAAGGCAACTAGACTCAACGCCCGATCATCGCTGGTGTCAATAAACCGTTGCATCGGCAAGCGTCTCGTGGCGGCGAAGCTCAGATGGCTGACGTGCGGTTGGAGCCGGCGTCGTCAAGATTCCTGGCGCTCAACGGATCCCGCGGCCGTGGTCAACGGCACGACGCGCAGGCCCTCGTACGCCGCGCGCACCAGCTGTTCGTCGGTGAACCGCGGCCGGTCGAGGTGCGCACCCGGGATCAACAGGGCGATCTCGTCGCGCAGCGCCCACAGCACGCTCCGCGGCGGCGCCTGTACCAGGAAGCGAAGCCGCTCAGTCTCGGACTCTTCCCGGACCCGCCGGACGACGTCGAGGATCGCCGTCTCGACGGAATCCGCCCGCACGCTTCCGGTCCAGCGTTGTTCGTCCGAACACGCCGAATAGCGGATCGCGGACCCGCGCGGACGGGCCAACGCGACGGCGACCGAAGTAGTCATGGCCCGCACTCTATGCACGGGGTCCGACATTGATAATGAAAGAGCGTTACCGCGCAGTCGTGACCCTGGGTCTGACTGAC
>NZ_CVTB01000065.1 GCF_001050015.1 Mycolicibacterium malmesburyense | reverse complement strand
GTCGCGGGGTCGAGCAGCCCGCGCAGCTCGCTCATCCCGTCGAGGCGCTGGCGGCCCAACCGCAACCAGCGCTGCGCAGCACGCAACTCATCGGAGAAATCGCCGTCGGGGTTCAGATAGGCCGCCAACCGCTGGCAGGCCGTGCGCAACTCCTCCGGGGTGTGTTTGCAAGCCAGCTCGGCCAGCTGGGCTTCGGCGGCCTCGCGCACATCAAACGGCGTCGAGGCGGGCACCTGGGTGTCGAAGAACCGCCGAATCACCCGCACATGCTCGGCGCCCACCAGACCCTTCTGCACCGCGGCCGCCGTATGGACCAGCTCAGGATCCAGGGTCTCACCGGTCATCGCCCGCCGCGGCGCCAACGCCTTGGCCTCAGCGACCCGGCGGCTGGCCTCGGCCTTGGAGATGCGCAACAACACCGTCAACGCCCCGGCCACGCTGGCCTCCCCCAACTCCGCCAGCGGGGCTTGCTCCAGCCCGGCGACCAGCCGGTGTCCCACCGTGGCCTGACTGCGGGTGAAGGTCTCCCACTGCGCGCTCAACGCCAACTGCTCAGCGGGGCTCAGGGTGTCGAACGACCCGGCGACCAGCACCGACAACTCCCGGCCCATCGCCGCGATCGCCTCGCTCATACGTTCGAAACCCACACCCCGACGCTAACCCCACCCACCGACAACAAACCCCCA
>NZ_CVTB01000064.1 GCF_001050015.1 Mycolicibacterium malmesburyense | reverse complement strand
GCGCGCCCGCACCTGCGCCAACACCTCAGCGACACTGGGATCACCAGCCACATCCACCCGCAAAACAAGCGTGTTGACGAAAAACCCCACCAACTCATCGAGCGCAGGATCACGCCGCCCAGCGATCGGGAACCCCACCGCCACATCAGAACTGGCGCACAACTTGGCCAACAACACCGCCAACCCCGCCTGAACCACCATAAAACTGGTCACGTTATGCGCACGCGCCACCACCGCCACCTGCTGCTGCAACTGCGCCGGCCAATCCACCACCACACTGGCACCACGCTGATCAGCCACCACCGGATACGCCCGATCCGTAGGCAACTCCAACCGCTCAGGCAACCCCGCCAACGCCTGCTCCCAATACCCCAACTGCGCACAAATACGACTATCGGGATCACCCAACTCACCGAGCTGCTCACGCTGCCACAACGTGTAATCGGCATACTGCACCGCCAACGGCGCCCACCCCGGCGCACCCCCAGCACACCGACTGGCATAAGCCACACTCAAATCACGCACCAACGGGGCAATCGACCAACCATCACCGGCAATGTGATGCACCACCACCACCAACACATGCTCCCCAGCACCCAACCGGAAAAGCGCTGCCCGCAACGGAATCTCAACAGCCAAATCAAAGTGGTGGCGCACCACAGCCCCGACAGCCTCACCCAAAACCTCAGCCGACCAACCCCCGGCATCAACCACCCGCCACCCAAAATCAACCCGCTCCACCGGCACCACCACCTGCCGAGGAACCCCCTGCGGCGCCACAAACACCGTCCGCAAACTCTCATGACGGCCCACCACATCACCCAACGCCGCCCCCAACGC
>NZ_CVTB01000063.1 GCF_001050015.1 Mycolicibacterium malmesburyense | reverse complement strand
CAGCCCGAGCCGACACCCGAGCCGCCGCCTCCGCCGCCGACGGGTAACACGTTCCTGCAAGGCCCGCCGCCGCCTCCGGCGCCGGGAGCACCCGCACCGGCCCCGGCTCCCGCACCCGGCGCTCCCGCGCCCGCGCCCGGCGCGCCGGTTCCCGCACCCGGCGCCCCGGCTCCCGCACCCGGCGATCCGAACGCCCCGGCACCGGCACCCGGCGATCCCAATGCACCGACGCCCGCGCCCGGCGAGCCCGGCCGCGTCGAGTCGGCGGCCGGCGGCATGAGCTATGTCGTGCCCGCGGGGTGGAAGGTCGCGGATTCGACCCAGCTGTCCTACGGGCAGGCCTTGCTGACCAAGGACGCCCCGGAGGGCGCCGAACCGCCCAATGACACCAGCATTCTGCTCGGCCGGCTCGACCTGAAGCTCTTTGCGGGCGCCGAGACGGACAACACGAAGGCCGCCCAGCGGTTGGCCTCCGACATGGGCGAATTCTTCATGCCGTTCCCCGGCACCCGGGTCAACCAGGAGACCGCCGAACTCAATGCCGACGGCATGCCCGGTGTCGCGTCGTACTACGAGGTGAAGTTCACCGACACCAACAAGCCGAACGGCCAGATCTGGGCCGGCGTCGTCGGCAATCCGGTGGAACCCGGCACGCCACGCGGTCAGCGCACGCCCGAGCGGTGGTTCGTGGTGTGGCTCGGCACCGCGAACAACCCTGTGCCGAAGGAAGAAGCGGTCACACTGGCCAACTCGATCCGGCCGTACACCCCGCCGGCGGCCCCGGCTGATCCGAACGCCCCGGCGGCCCCCGCTGATCCGAACGCCCCGGCGGCCCCCGCTGATCCGAACGCCCCGGCGCCCCCGCCGGCGGACCCGAACGCCCC
>NZ_CVTB01000062.1 GCF_001050015.1 Mycolicibacterium malmesburyense | reverse complement strand
GGTGCGCTGTTGCATGGCGGTCGCCTGGTGGTGGTCGCTGATGAGGTGACTCGTTCGGCGCAGGATTTGCATGCGTTGTTGGTGGCGCAGGGTGTGACGGTGTTGAGTCAGACTCCCTCGGCGGTGGGGGTGTTGTCCCCGCAGGGGTTGGAGTCGGCGGTGTTGATGGTTGCCGGTGAGCCGTGTCCGGCTGATGTGGTGGATCGGTGGGCGCCGGGGCGGGTGATGGTCAATGCCTACGGTCCGACCGAGGCGACGATCTATGCGGCGGTCAGTGCGCCGTTGGTGGCCGGCTGTGGTGAGGTGCCTATCGGGGTGCCGGTGCCGGGGGCGGGGTTGTTTGTGTTGGATGCGTGGTTGCATCCGGTGCCGGTCGGGGTGGTCGGTGAGTTGTATGTGGCCGGTTCGGGTGTGGGTGTGGGGTATTGGCGACGGGCGGGGTTGAGCGCGTCGCGGTTTGTGGCGTGTCCGTTCGGGGA
Source organism: Mycolicibacterium malmesburyense (assembly GCF_001050015.1). Next base: position 532 of record NZ_CVTB01000062.1, on the reverse strand, counting down.
CCCGGGGGCGCGGATGTATCGGACCGGGGATTTGGTGCGGTGGGGTGCTGATGGGCAGTTGCGGTATCTGGGTCGTGCTGATGAGCAGGTCAAGATCCGCGGGTATCGCATCGAGTTGGGTGAGGTGCAGGCCGCGTTGGCCGGGTGTGTGGGGGTGCAGCAGGCGGCGGTGATCGCCCGTGAGGACCGTGTGGGGGACAAACGTCTGGTCGGTTATGTCAGCGGGGTCGCTGATCCGGTCCAGTTACGCGCCCAGTTGGCCGAGCGGTTGCCCGGCTATATGGTGCCCGCCGCGATCGTGGTGCTCGAGGCGTTGCCGTTGACGGTCAACGGAAAACTCGACACCCGTGCTCTGCCGGCACCGGAATACAGCGTTGCCCAGTATCGGGCCCCGACCACCCCGACCGAGCAGATCGTGGCCGGTGTTTTTGGTCAGGTTCTTGGGTTGCAGCGGGTGGGGGTCGATGATTCGTTCTTCGATCTTGGTGGGGACTCGTTGTCGGCGATGCGGGTGATCACCGCGATCAACACC
>NZ_CVTB01000061.1 GCF_001050015.1 Mycolicibacterium malmesburyense | reverse complement strand
TTGGTGGCTATGGAGGCTATCGTGTCCTAGGAGGTTACAGTGGTCTCGGAGGCCTAGGAAGTCTTGGTGGCCTAGGAGGCCTCAGTGGCCTAGGAAGCCTTGGTGGCCTGGGAGGTCTTGGTGGCTATGGAGGCTATCGTGTCCTCGGAGGTTACAGCGGCCTTGGTGGTCTATCAGGATATGGAGGTCTTTCTGGTCTAGGCAGCCTTTCCGGCCTTGGAGGCCTCTCTGGTCTCTATGGAGGAGGCTACCAGGGTCTCTCTGGACTTTATGGAAGCTCCCTTGCCCTGTCAGGACTTAGTGGAGGCCTCGGATGACTCGGGGGCCTGTACGGGCTTGGTGGCTACGGCGGCTATTCCGGTCTTAGTGGACTTTCAGGGTTGTATGGAGGCTACTCTGGCCTTGGAGGCCTCTCCGGTTTCACTAGAGGTTTCACTGGAGTCTCTAGCCCATCTGTGTATTCCTACGGCACCCGATTTGGCTCAGTGGGCTACCCGAGTACATTCGGAGGATTCAGCGGACGTGTTGTGGGAAGCTATCCCGGAGTTTCTGGATTGTACGGAAGCTCTCTCGGTCTACCAGGTCTTGGAGGCCTTTCCGGACTCCTGGGAGGCTACTCCGGCTTGTCAGGTCTTTCGACTTCCTACGGGGGATACCCAGGTGTTTGGGGTGGACTCAGCGGTCTTGGAGGATCTCTAGGATCTCTCGGTCGCGGCTGGGGCCTCTCCGGTCTGTCTGGTGGATACTCCGGACTCCTCAACCGCGGTTACTTCGGTGGCTCTTCAGGGCTTTTCGGACTCTCTAGCCCATCCGTATACTCATATGGTGGCTCACTCGGCTCACTAGGCTACCCCGGATCATTGGGAGGTCTTTACGGAGGACTTAGAGGACTTCTTGGAGGCTATCCCGGAGTGTCCGGTGTCTACGGAAACTCCCTTGGTCTCTCAGGCCTGTACGGCGGCTACTCAGGACTTGGAGGTCTATCAGGGCTTTTGGGAGGCTACCCTGGCTTGTCAGGTCTGTCTTCCTATCGCGGATACCCAGGTGTTTTGGGTGGACTCGTCGGTGGTTATCCCGGATACTCCCGTGTGCTTGGAGGCTCCACTGGCCTGAGCGGTCTCTCAG
>NZ_CVTB01000060.1 GCF_001050015.1 Mycolicibacterium malmesburyense | reverse complement strand
GGATGTGGCTGGTGATCCCAGTGTCGCTGAGGTGTTGGCGCAGGTGCGGGCGCGCAGTTTGGCGGCTTTTGAGCATCAGGATGTGCCGTTTGAGGTGTTGGTGGATCGGCTCAGCCCGGCCCGGTCGTTGGCTCATCACCCGCTGGTTCAGGTGATGTTGGGTTGGCAGAACCTTCCTGGGCTTGGTGAGGACGCCGCGGCGGGGGGGTTGGGTGATCTGCGTGTCAGTTCTCTTGCAGCCGAAACGCAGTCTTCTCGTATGGATTTGACGTTGTCGTTGGCTGAGCGGTGGTCGGAGGGGGGTGCGCCGGCCGGGATTGGTGGGGTGGTGGAGTTCCGCACCGATGTGTTTGATGCGGCCAGTATCGAGGTGTTGGTTGCGCGCTTGGAGCGGGTGTTGGTGGCGATTACTGCTGATCCGGTTCGGTTGGTGTCCTCGGTGGATGTGCTCGGTGCCGGTGAGTGTGGGCGGTTGGATGAGTTGGGTCATCGGGCGGTGTTGGCGCAGCCGGTGGTGGGGGGGTCGATTCCGGCGGTGTTCGCGCAGCAGGTGGCTGGGGCGCCGGATGCGGTCGCGGTGACTTTCGGTGATCGGTCGATGACTTATCGGGAGCTCGATGAGGCGTCGAATCGGTTGGCGCATTTGTTGGTTGGGTTGGGTGCGGGTCCGGGTGAGTGTGTGGCCACGGTGTTTCCTCGTTCGGCTGAGGCGGTCGTGGCGATCCTGGGGGTGCTCAAGTCGGGGGCGGCGTATCTGCCGGTGGATCCGGTGGTGCCGGGGGCGCGGGTGCAGTTCATGGTCGGTGATGCCGCGCCGGTGGCGGTGTTGACGTCTTCGGGGTTGGTTGATCGGTTCTCGGGGTTGGGTGTGGCCGTGGTGGATGTGGCCGATCCGCGCGTTGAGGCCTATCCGGTGTCGGGGCTGGCCGCGCCGGCGGTCGACGATATCGCGTATGTGATTTACACCTCGGGGACGACCGGGGTGCCCAAGGGGGTGGCGATCACTCACCGCAGTGTGGTGGGGCTGGTGGGCTCGCTGGGGGCGCAGGTGGGTCGGTGCGGGGTGTGGTCGCAGTGGCATTCGTATGCCTTTGATGTGTCGGTGTTTGAGGTTTTTGGTGCGCTGTTGCATGGCGGTCGCCTGGTGGTGGTCGCTGATGAGGTGACTCGTT
>NZ_CVTB01000059.1 GCF_001050015.1 Mycolicibacterium malmesburyense | reverse complement strand
CCAGTATCGAGGTGTTGGTTGCGCGCTTGGAGCGGGTGTTGGTGGCGATTACTGCCGACCCGACTCTGAGGCTGTCGCACATCGGAGTACTCGATGAACCTGAGCGTGCGCAACTTGAGGGATGGGGCAACGGAGCGGTTTGTGCACGGCCGCCGGAGACCGCGGTGTCGATACCCGCTCTGTTCGCCGAACAAGTGGCTGAAGCGCCCGAATCGGTCGCGCTGACATTCGGTGATCGGTCGATGACCTACCGCGAGCTGGATGCGGCGTCGAATCGGTTGGCTCATCTGCTGATTGACGAGGGAGTCGGGCCGGGCGATCGCGTGGCCACCCTATTCAATCGTTCGGCTGAGGCGATCGTGGCCATTCTCGCGGTGCTCAAGACCGGAGCGGCATATTTGGCGATCGATCCTGCCCATCCAGACGCCAGGGTGCAATTCATGATCGCTGATGCCGTGCCAGCGGTTGCAGTCGTCGCTTCCGGGCTGGCGGAACGGCTGAAGGGGTGGGGTCTGGCGGTCATCGAGGTGAGCGACCCCAGGATCAACGCCCAGTCGAATATGGCACCTTCAGTGCCTGCGAGTGACGACATCGCCTACCTGATCTACACCTCGGGCACTACCGGCACACCAAAGGGTGTCGCCGTTAGTCATCAAAGTGTGACCCAATTGCTCCAAACCCTGAACAGCGAGTTGGAACTGGCGGGGCAGGTCTGGTCGCAGTGCCATTCATATGCTTTCGACTATTCGGTGTGGGAAATCTTCGGTGCGCTGCTGTACGGCGGACGGTTGGTGGTCGTGCCCGAATTTGTGGTGCGCTCCCCCCAGGAGTTGCTCGCGCTGTTGGTTGCCGAACAGGTGAGCCTGTTGAGCCAGACGCCGTCTGCGTTCTATGCCTTGCAAACTGCCGATGCGTTAGAGCCTGAGCGAGGGCATCAGCTCAGTCTTCAGACGGTCGTGTTCGGCGGCGAAGCCCTCGAACCGCAGCGTCTCCGAACCTGGCTCGAAAATCATCCTGAGTGCCCGCGGATGATCAATATGTATGGGATTACCGAAACAACGGTGCATGCCTCGTTCCGGGAGATCGTCGAGGACGACATCCTCAACAGTGCCAGCCCCATCGGGCTGCCGCTCGATCATCTTGCCTTTTTTGTGCTCGACAGTTCGTTGCAGTTGGCGCCGACCGGAGTGGTCGGCGAGCTGTATGTGGCCGGGGCGGGGCTCGCATATGGGTACGTGGGTCGTGCGGGGTTGACCGCCTCGCGATTCGTGGCGTGTCCGTTCGGTGGAGCGGATGAGCCG
>NZ_CVTB01000058.1 GCF_001050015.1 Mycolicibacterium malmesburyense | reverse complement strand
GTTGATGCGGTCGCGGCGGTCCTGTTCGCGGGTTTGTCTGCGGCGCGGCATCATCGCCATGCGGTCGGGGTTCTGCGGTACAGGCGCGGCGACCTCGAGCGCGCCGGTCGGTTGTCCGAGTGCGGGAAACATGCTCGCGCCGTGGGGTTCTGACCGGTACACGTGCCCGGTCGGGGCGGTGAGAACGATTGTGCCGTCGGCGAGCTGTTCCTCTTTCCATCCGCCGCTGCCGCCGTAGAACGTCTTGATCAGGTGATGGATGCGGCAGTAGTGCTTGGTGTTCGACGGATGCGTCGGACCGTAGGGCCACGGCACCGTATGGTCCACATCGCATCTCGTCACCGGCTTGTCGCATCCGGGCCAGCGGCACGTCAGGTCCCGCCACTGCAGGAACTCGGTCAGCTTGGCGCTCGGGCGATATCCGGCGCTCGGTGGTGCGCTCGCGCCGCCTCCCGTGCGCGCAGCGGCATCGGCGGTCGGCATAACCACCGGCTTGAGTTCGGCGTGCCGCGCCAAGTCACGCACCGACTCGGCGGGCAGCACCCCGAACCCGCGCAGATACCCCGGCTTGTCGCTGGTCCCCTCGACGGTGGCTTGTTCGGCCAGAACATGGATCACCGCTGCGGACGCCGCCGCACGTTCGGCGCCGGCCGGGCAGTCCTCGGAGCCACACCGGCAGGCCAGCGTGGCCTCGCCGCGCGAGAGCGGACCGCAGGCGTCGGCGCGGCGCTGCGATTTCGTCCGCGGATCGTTGTCACACACGGTGGCCGCCAGAGCGTCCAACCGCGCGTTGAACGCGGCGCCGTCTTCGGCGCGCAGCCTGCCCGTGAGGAATGCCATTCCGGCACAGTCGCCGGGATTGACATCGACATAGCGGTGCTTGTCGGCCTCCGGCGGCACACGGACCGCGGCCGGATCGAAGCCGGCGATGAACTGATCGATGCGGTCGCGCAGCTTGGGCTTGGACAGCTTCATCCATTTCTCGACCCACCAGGCCAACGCCTCATCCAGGCCCACCATGACGTCGTCGTCGACGTTGTCGGTGCGCGCGACGATCGTCGACACCATCCGATAGTCGATCATCCCCCGACAAAACCTCTTGAGCACCTGCGGCAACCGATCCCGCAACGCGATCGCCACCTCGACCTGACCGACCGCGCGGGCATGGCTGATGTTCTGCACCGGCGCAATCTCCGCCGCCACCGCCGAAATCGCATCAGCGACATAGAACCGCGACTCCACCATCTCCGGATTACGCCGGGCGAACAACTCCCCCACCAACTGCAACCGCCGACCCATCGCCGCCGACTCCTCACGCGCCTCCTCACCCATGAAGGTGATCA
>NZ_CVTB01000057.1 GCF_001050015.1 Mycolicibacterium malmesburyense | reverse complement strand
AGAGGTACCCTGCGGTTCCTGCCTCAACTGGAGATGAGGCCCTCTTCCAATGCACCAAACCCAGTGGAGTCCCGAGAGGCCCCTCCCACCTCCAGTTTCCCTGGCTTCTCAGAGCCACCATGAGAAGCCCCCTGAGGTCACCTGCACAAGTCGAGGGAACCCAGGGTTTCCTGCCTCAACCCGGGAAAGACCTCGAGAGACCTTCTTCAACACGTCTCGAGGCCAGATTCCCCTACCATGACTCGAGAGCAATGACGCGCTCCCCCTCGCCACTCGCATGGAGACCCGACTTCCCTGGCGCCCCACGAGAGGCTCACTGACCTCGCCGTCGTACCTCGTGAGAAACCGCACACTGGGGCCGCCGCTCGAGAACAACCCCGAGATTCCCCCGTCATCGAGAGATGAGGGCCTTCGTCTCCTGCATGGCCTAGAGACCAATCTCGCGACCTCTCTCCAAACGCCTCAGGAGGCTTGACTCCCTTGAGTCCACCCAGTGAGCTCCAAGAGATACCCGTCGCGATTCGAGAGCAGAGCGGGGTTCTTTGCTTCCACTCGAGATGAATGCCTGTCTCCCCGGGTGCGTCTGGAATGCAACCCCGAGATCCCTGTCGCCCCTGGAGAGGAACATTGGCTTCTGGACACAAGCCTAGATGAGGTCTATTGGCCCTGCAGTCACTCGAGAGCAATCCCCAGCTTTCCTTCGCAACTCGAATGGAAGATTGGACTTGCCTGGGCCAACACAAGAGGCAGCCTGAATTCCCCGTCGTAACTCGAGAATCCCGCCGTAACTCGAGAAAAACCACGTGGCTCCCCCGTCATCGCAAGATGAAGCCCTTTCCCGCTACAGCGCCTCAGGAGAAGTCCCACGTTAGGAATTGGAGGTCGAAAGGGCCCTTGGCACCCTTGATGCGACCCACAAAGTTCCCCGAAATCCCGGTCTCCCTCGAGAGGAACACTGAGGTTTTCCGGCACCCCCTCCTCTGAGCCCTTTCTCCCCTCCTGATCTGGACAGGAGGGTCGACTCCCCTGCTTTGTCTGGAAGGGGTTCCCGACCTTCCGGTCGCACCTCAGGATGAGGCCGGTCTCACGAAGACATTCCAGACGTGGCCTCGTGGGTGGTTCCACATTCCGTAGGACCCCGATTTCCCGGTCCCCTCTTGATAAGAACCCGATGCCCGGACACCTCTCCGAACTCCACCCTGTGAATGAAGTCAACACGAAGGGGCAGTTTTTCCGTGCATCGTTCGGAAAAAACCCCAGGTTCCAAATACAGCTCGACAAGCGGCCTCTCTCCCCGGGGACATCTCGAGAGGCAAGCGGAGTTCCATGCCTCAACCCAAGACGAGGCCTGACTCTCCTGTCCCCAGTCTGCAGGGACCCTGCGATCGGAGTC
>NZ_CVTB01000056.1 GCF_001050015.1 Mycolicibacterium malmesburyense | reverse complement strand
CTTGGATTCAGGCGGTGGCTGCAACGAATGTGGACGGGTCTGAGAGTAGTCGGTGAAGTTCTTCGGCGGGTGTGCGCCATTTGTGGCGTTTGCGGGGTCGGGCGTTGAGTTCGGCGGCGACTTGGTCGAGCCAGCCTGGTCCGTAGAACGATAGGTCGGTTCCCTTGGGGAAGTACTGGCGCAGCAGGCCGTTGGTGTTTTCGTTGGTACCGCGCTGCCAGGGACTGTGCGGGTCGCAGAAGTAGATCGGCAGTCCGGTGGCTTCGGTGATCTTGGTGTGCAGCGCCATTTCGCTGCCCTGGTCCCAGGTCAGCGAGCGGCGCAGGATCTCGGGTATCTCAGGGACCTTGGCGCTCATGGCGTCGGCCAGCGTGGCCGCAGTGTGATCGCCGGGCAGGTGCAGCAGGACCACGAATCCGGTGGTGCGCTCGACGAGGGTGCCGATCGCTGAGCCTGAGGCGGTGCTGCCCAGGATCAGATCGCCTTCCCAGTGGCCGGGGATCGCGCGGTCATCAGCCTCCTTGGGACGTTCACTGATATGGATCATGTCCTTGAGCTTGCCTTGTCCGGTGTCCTTGCGGCCCTGCCGTTTACGCTGAATGCGGCCGGTACGCAACGCCTCTTTGACCAGCTTGGCCAACTCGCCGCGCGGCTGAACGTAGAGAGCTTGGTAAATCGTCTCGTGTGACACCCACATCTCCGGATCGCCGGGGAAATCCACCCGCAGCCGGCCCGCGATCTGTTCGGGACTGTGCCGCTTTTTCAAGCCTCCCAGAACCGCGGCCAACAGCACAGGATTGTCCTCGAGCTTGCGCGCCTTAGGACGCTTGCGGTTGGCCTCAGCCAGATCCTGACCCACCCTGGCGCGATACCCCGAGCCGGTCTTACCTTTGATGATCTCGCGGCGGATCGTGTCACGGTGACGGTCGAGCAGCTGCGCGGCCCGCAGTGCGGTGCACCCCGACTCGAGCAGCTCCTCGAGTCGACAGCGCTCGGTGAACGACAGCGGCGCACGCGGCCGCCGCGAGCCGTCGATCTCCACAATCGCAAGGGCAGCGGTTCTGGGCACGTAACCAGCCTGTTTGACCCAAGCCACGCCGGCGATCTCCGACACGCCAGCACTCACCGCCGCCTGCGTCACGGTCGCCCCGGAATGCATCGCCGCCCAGAACACCTCGCGCACCGCCGTCGAATACCGGATCCCTCGATGCCTGCTGTCAGCCGCAATCCCCGCCGCCTTGGCCCACCGCCAGCCCGTACGGTGTGAAACCCCCGCCACGGTCGCAGCCGCCGACTGTGACAACCCTGACCTCAACGCCTCCAGAAACTCCTCACGCGCCGACCCAGGCGCCTTACTACCCCGGTTGCGAAACCCCATCGAACAACACCTCTCAACCAATCAGGTGTTGCAGCGACCGATTGAGTCTGAG
>NZ_CVTB01000055.1 GCF_001050015.1 Mycolicibacterium malmesburyense | reverse complement strand
CCCGACCCGCCCGCCCCTCGGGGAAGCGGAGCCGAAGGGCCGCGGTCGGCGAGGACGCCGGCGAGGCCGTCGATCTGTCGACCGGCACCGCGGCGTCGCCCACCAAGAACGGATCGGGCGCCAAGAAGAAGGCCGGTAAGAAGCGTGGCGACGGGCCGTCGCGCAACCCCGTCTTGTTCGTGTGGAACTTCCTGAAGCAGGTCGTCGCCGAGCTGCGCAAGGTGATCTGGCCGAACCGCAAGCAGATGGCCACCTACACCGGCGTGGTGCTGTTGTTCCTGGCCTTCATGTTGGCCTTGATCGGCGGTGTCGACTTCGGCCTGGCCAAGCTGGTTTCGCTGGTGTTCGGCTGACGAGTACGCGCGACGGATGAGAATTCTGAGAGGACTGACAAGTGACTAGCTTCGAGGGCGATACGCCTTCGGCCGAGAGCGTTGACCTGATCGACGAGACGACTGGGGCGACGACCGACGCGACCACCGATCCTGCGACCGAGGACGCCGACGTCGCCGGTGACGCCGTGAGCGACGAGGCGGCCACCACCGAAGACGCCGCGGGTGAGGCGGCCGAGGCCGAGGCCGAGCCGGAGGAAGAGGACCCGGCGGTCGCGCTGAAGAAGGAGCTGCGCACCAAGCCCGGCGACTGGTACGTCATCCACTCCTACGCCGGTTACGAGAACAAGGTGAAGGCCAACCTCGAGACCCGCGTGCAGAACCTCGACGTCGGCGACTACATCTTCCAGGTCGAGGTGCCGACCGAAGAGGTCACCGAGATCAAGAACGGCCAGCGCAAACAGGTCAACCGCAAGGTGCTGCCCGGCTACATCCTGGTCCGCATGGAGCTCAACGACGAGTCGTGGGGCGCGGTGCGCAACACCCCGGGTGTCACGGGCTTCGTCGGCGCGACGTCGCGGCCCTCGCCGCTGTCGCTGGACGACGTGGTCAAGTTCCTGCTGCCGCCGGCCGCGGCGAAGAAGCCCGGCAAGGCCGCTGCTGCCGCGGGCGCAGCCGCGGCCGAGACCGGTGGCATCGAGCGCGCGCCGATCGAGGTGGATTTCGAGGTCGGCGAGTCGGTCACCGTCATGGACGGCCCGTTCGCGACGCTGCCGGCGTCGATCAGCGAGGTCAACGCCGAACAGCAGAAGCTCAAGGTGCTGGTGTCCATCTTCGGCCGCGAAACACCTGTCGAACTGACCTTCAACCAGGTCGCCAAGATCTAGAGCGATTTGGGTGCGCTACCGATCGCCTGGCGACGGCTAGTGCACCGAAATCACTGAACGAGAGAGGAAACACCACAGCCATGGCCCCGAAGAAGAAAGTCGTCGGGCTGATCAAGCTGCAGATCCAGGCCGGGCAGGCCAACCCCGCCCCGCCGGTGGGTCCGGCGCTCGGCCAGCACGGCGTCAACATCATGGAGTTCTGCAAGGCGTACAACGCCGCGACGGAGAACCAGCGCGGCAACGTCATCCCCGTGGAGATCACCGTCTACGAGGACCGCAGCTTCACCTTCAACCTCAAGACGCCGCCCGCGGCCAAGCTGCTGCTGAAGGCCGCCGGTGTGCAGAAGGGCTCGGGCGAGCCGCACAAGACCAAGGTCGCGAAGGTGTCCTGGGATCAGGTGCGCGAGATCGCCGAGACCAAGAAGGAAGACCTGAACGCCAACAACATCGATCAGGCCGCCAAGATCATCGCCGGGACCGCCCGGTCGATGGGGATCACGGTCGAGTAGTTCGACCGAACAGTGGGAGAGCTGGCATCGGCTCGGTGATGAGTGCTCGCGCGAAGAGCATTCAGAACAGACCACAACTCAGCAACTAGGAGATACCAATGAGCAAGACGAGCAAGGCATACCGCGAAGCCGCCGAGAAGGTGGACCGCACCAGGCTGTACACGCCGCTGGAGGCCGCGAAGCTGGCCAAGGAGACGGGGTCGAAGAAGCAGGACGCGACCGTCGAGGTGGCGATCCGGCTGGGCGTCGACCCGCGTAAGGCCGACCAGATGGTGCGCGGCACCGTCAACCTGCCGAACGGCACCGGCAAGACCGCCCGCGTTGTGGTGTTCGCGGTCGGGGACAAGGCCGAGGCCGCCGAGGCCGCGGGCGCCGACGCCGTCGGTAGCGACGACCTGATCGAGCGGATCCAGGGCGGCTGGCTGGACTTCGACGCGGCGATCGCGACGCCCGACCAGATGGCGAAGGTCGGTCGGATCGCCCGCATCCTGGGCCCGCGTGGCCTGATGCCCAACCCGAAGACCGGCACCGTGACGCCCGATGTCGCCAAGGCCGTGTCCGACATCAAGGGCGGCAAGATCAACTTCCGCGTCGACAAGCAGGCCAACCTGCACTTCGTGATCGGCAAGGCGTCGTTCGACGAGAAGGCGCTGGCGGAGAACTACGGCGCCGCGATCGATGAGATCCTGCGGGCCAAGCCGTCTTCATCGAAGGGTCGCTACCTGAAGAAGGTCGTCATCTCGACGACCACCGGACCGGGGATCCCCGTCGACCCCTCGGTCACGCGTAACTTCGCCGAGGCCTGAGCCTAGGAGCCGGCTGTGGCGCGGATTTGCGCGCCACAACGTCCGGCGACTCACTGCAGAAGCGATTGCTTCCCCGGGCAACTACCGCCGGGCTCCTGGTTTCGGCCGAACTGTCCAACGGCTGACGGGCCGGTGTCTGTGTTGTCTCGTCCCGCGACGACGGCTGCGTTGCGCCAGTAGACATCTGGCAAACAAAATTCGTCGGCGAGTTCGCCGGATTTCTCGTCGCTGGCGCGCATGCTGTGTGAAAGTTGACCCATGCGTAAGTGCATTCGGGTCGTCTATCTGTCTTTGCTGGGGGTGCTAAGCGCCGCCGTTCTTAGCGCCGCGACCGCTCTGCTGGCCGCAGTCAGCCTCGCCGCCACCGCGTTGATCGTGCCGGGCACCGGGACGCCGAACGCGAACGACGTCGACGACTATATGTCGAACTTTCAGAATTACTACATGCAAGAAACGGAGTGCGACGACGCCACCTGCGAGTTGGATGGCGTCGACTATCCAGCGTCGTTCTGGCCCATTCCGCTGCCCGGATGGTGCCCGAACTTGTCATGCGACAAGTTCGACGTGTCTGTCGCAAAGGGCGTTGACAAGCTGAGAGAAACGCTTGCGCTCATGCAAGGCATGAATCCGCCACATGATGGCAAGGTTGTGATCGCCGGGTACTCACAGGGCGCGCGGGTCGTCACCATCGCCAAGACGAAGATCGCCAACGGCGAATGGAACGATGTGATCGCCGGGCTGGATTCAGTCGAGTTCGTCTTCATCGGCAACCCGAACCGCCCGAACGGCGGAATCCTGACGCGGCTCGGCATCTTGGGGCATATCCCGATCCTGGACGTGACTACTGGCGAGCCCACGCCGACCGGCCCTCCAGATTTCAAGACCAAGGATTGGGCCATTCGATGGGAAGGCATCGCGGACTTCCCGCAGTACTTGCTCAATCCATTGGCCATCGTCAACTCGCTCTTGGGCTTCTACTATGACCACGGCACCTATCTCGCGAGAAACGGCGAGAGCGAGCCCAATGAGACACCGGGTGGTTGGACCATAGAGGAATGGGAGGAGCTCACCACCTACCCAGAGAAGCATCCGGATCTCGTCCAGATTCAGAAACTCCCCGGCAGCGACACGACGTACTACACCGTCAGGCCGAAGGTGATGCCGGTGGTGCGTCCACTTCATGCCATCCCGTTGATCGGCAAGCCGATCGCGGATTTTCTCGAGCCCATACTCGAGGTGATCATCGAAGAGACGGGATACAACCGCAACATTCCGTACGGCCAGTACTCGCCGATCGGGCTGATCCCGATCTTCAACCCGATCACACTCGTCGCCAAGCTGATTCCGGCTGTCGTCCAGGGCGTGATCAACTTCCTCGGCAACTTCGTCCCGGCATTGGCGCCGAAACCGCTTGAGATCACGCCTAAGCCGGTTGGACCGGTCGCTCCCGGGCAGGATGAACACGAGGAGGAGCTGCAAGGCGACGAAGTCGAGAACCTGGCGGGTGTCAGCGGAACCCAGGCTGACGATTCGCGGCGTTTCGCCCATGCGGACCCCGATGCGATGGTGCTTTCCGTCAACAGCGAGGGAAATCTCACGCTTACCGAAGGCGTCGAAGGCTCCGTCGTGACAGACCCTGCCGAGGGCTCCGTCGTGACGGACCCGGCCGAAGGCGAGATCACGGACCCCGCCGGAGGCGACGTGATCACGGATCCGACCGAAGGCCAGACCATCGTGGTCGAGGAGCCGCAGGAGACCGTCGTCATCGAGCCGGCTCCGACCGGGACAGCGGGTGAGAAGCCCACCGACCCGGCCGACGGCAACGTCGTGACAGCTGTGAAGGGTCCCGACGCCAAGAAGGATCCGGAGGTCAAGAAGGATCCCCAGCTCGAGAGCAACCCCGCACTGAACAGGGTCGACGCGAACGGTCGCAGCGTGTCGTTGAACGCTTCGCCCAATCAGCGGACCGAGGGATCCAAGGACGACGGCAAGGGGACCGTCCAGCGAATCGCCCCGTCGAACCCGGACCCCTCAGAGGGCCTCACGACGAAGCCGGACCCGACCGGCAACGCCAACGATCCGGAGGGTGCTGACGACGCGCAGGACTCGAAGGACTCGACACCGGCCGCGGCCTGAGGCGCGAGGCTCGCCCTTCGGCCCAGCGTCTCTGCGAGCGCAAATTCGCTGTATGTCACGATTGGGCTCGTGAGGGGCATCATTTTGGCCGGCGGAAGCGGCACACGTCTGCACCCGATAACCCTGGGAATCTCGAAGCAGCTGGTGCCCGTCTACGACAAACCGATGGTGTACTACCCGCTATCGACACTGATGCTGGCGGGCATTCGCGACATCCTGGTGATCACGACACCCCACGACGCGCCCGGCTTCGAGCGCCTTCTCGGCGACGGCTCCCGCTTCGGCGTGTCGATCACCTACGCCAAGCAACCGTCCCCGGACGGTCTGGCACAGGCTTTCACGATCGGCGAGACGTTCATCGGCACCGACAACGTGTCCCTCGTGCTCGGCGACAACCTGCTTTACGGCCCCGGGTTGGGAAGCCAGCTCAAGCGTTTCAACACCATCGAGGGTGGCGCGATCTTCGCCTACTGGGTGGCGGATCCGTCCGCATACGGCGTCATTCAGTTCGACGACGACGGCTTGGCCATCTCCCTCGAAGAGAAACCCGACCGGCCCAAGAGCAACTACGTCGTCCCCGGCCTCTACTTCTACGACAACGACGTCGTCGAGATCGCCAAGGACCTCAAACCCAGTGCCCGCGGCGAGTACGAGATCACCGACGTCAACCGTTGCTACCTCGAGCAGGAACGGCTGCAGGTGCACGTGCTGCCTCGCGGTACCGCATGGCTGGACACCGGCACCTTCGATCAGATGACCGACGCCGCCGAGTACGTGCGCACCATGGAACGACGCACCGGGCTGAAGATCGGGGCTCCCGAGGAGATCGCCTGGCTGCAGGGATGGATCGATGACGACGCACTGCGGGAACGTGCCGAGCCGCTGGTGAAGTCGGGCTACGGCAGTTATCTGCTGGACCTCCTGGAGAGAGGACGCTGATGCCGCGACTCCTCGTCACCGGTGGAGCGGGCTTCATCGGCTCGAATTTCGTGCGGTACGTCATCGACCACACCGACCATCACGTCACAGTGCTCGACAAACTGACCTACGCCGGCAACCGCGCCTCGCTCGCCGGCTTACCCGATGATCGAATGACGTTCGTGCACGGGGATATCGCGGATGCCTCCCTCGTCGACGAATTGTTCACCGACGTCGACGCGGTAGTGCACTACGCGGCCGAATCGCACAACGACAACTCGCTCGACAACCCCGAACCCTTTCTGCACACCAACCTCGCCGGCACCTTCACCCTGCTCGAGGCCGCACGCAGGCATGGCACGCGTTTTCACCACATCTCGACCGACGAGGTGTACGGCGACCTCGAACTCGACGACCCCCGTAGGTTCACCGAACAGACGCCGTACAACCCGTCGTCTCCGTACTCGTCGACGAAGGCGGGCAGCGACCTGCTGGTGCGGGCCTGGGTTCGATCGTTCGGTGTCGCGGCGACGATCTCGAACTGCTCCAACAACTACGGCCCTTATCAACACGTCGAGAAATTCATCCCGCGTCAGATCACCAACGTGCTGAGGGGAATCCGTCCGAAGCTGTACGGCGAGGGGCGCAACGTGCGGGACTGGATCCACGCCGACGACCACTCGTCGGCGGTGCTGACCGTCCTCGACAAAGGTCGCATCGGCGAGACTTACCTGATCGGCGCCGATGGTGAGAAGGACAACAAGACCGTCATCGAGTTGATCCTGAGGCTCATGGATCAGCCCACCGACGCCTACGACCACGTCACCGACCGTGCGGGCCACGACTTGCGGTACGCCATCGATTCCACCAAGCTGCGGGACGAACTCGGCTGGCAACCGGAATACCAGGACTTCGAAAAGGGACTTGCCGCAACGATCCAGTGGTACCGCGATCATGAAGACTGGTGGGCTCCGGCCAAGGATGCCACCGAGAACTTTTACGCCCGTCTGGGCCAGTGAAGAAAGCCTACGAGTGACAGAGTTCGGTAAACCCCTGCGCGCCATCACAACTCCCATACCCGGGTTGGTCGTCTGGGAGCTGCCAGTTCATGGTGACAACCGAGGGTGGTTCAAAGAGAATTGGCAGCGCGAGAAGATGGTCGCGCTCGGCTTGCCCGACTTCAAGCCCGTGCAGAACAACGTATCCTTCAACGAAGCCGTCGGCACTACGCGGGGAGTGCACGCCGAACCCTGGGACAAGTTCAGTTCCGTCGCCGCCGGTCGGGTCTTCGGAGCGTGGGTGGACCTTCGCGAGGGGCCCACATTCGGCACCACCTACACCACCGAGATCGATCCTTCTAGAGCGGTATTCGTTCCTCGGGGCGTCGGGAATGCATTCCAGACCTTGGAGCCGAACAGCGTCTATACCTATTTGGTGAACGATCACTACTCGCCCGATGGGGAGTACACGTCACTCAATCTCGCCGACGAAACCGTCGCCATCAGCTGGCCGATCCCGTTGGAGCGGGCGGTGCTGTCCGAGAAGGATCGCGGGCATCCTCGACTGACGGAAGTCAGCCCGGTCCCGGCGCGGAAGACCCTAGTGCTCGGCGCTGGTGGACAATTGGGCCGGGCATTGCGCGAGCTGTACGCCGGCACTCCGCAAGTCGAGTTCGTGGACGTTGACGAAATCGACCTCAGCGGTCGCGATATCGAGACGGCGCGTCGCTGGCGTGACTACGAAACGATCATCAACGCTGCGGCGTATACGGCAGTGGACACGGCAGAGACTCCAGAAGGCCGTGCGGTGGCGTGGGCCGTTAATGTCGCCGGTGTCGCCTCGCTGGCGCGTATCGCCACTGAGCACAACATCACCCTCGTGCATATCTCGAGCGAGTATGTCTTCGACGGTTGCGCGTCTACGCCCTACCTCGAGGATGAGCCGGTGTCGCCTCTCAGTGTGTACGGGCAAACCAAGGCCGCCGGCGATCAGATCGTTGCCACGGTCGATCAGCACTATATCGTGCGCACCTCGTGGGTGATCGGAGACGGGAACAACTTCGTGCGTACCATGCTGTCGCTCGCCGAGCGAGGGGTGAATCCTGGTGTCGTGAACGATCAAAGAGGTCGGCTGACATTCACATCGGAACTTGCGAGAGCGATCCGTCACCTACTGGACATACGTGCGCCGTACGGAACGTACAACGTCACCGGGTCGGGAGCCGTGACGTCGTGGGCAGACATCGCGAGACGGACGTTCGAACTCGCCGGTCATGATCCGAACCGGGTCACCGGTGTCACCACGGCGCAATACTTCGCCGACGCGTCGAAAGCCGTCGCACCCCGGCCCGCCAACAGCGTCCTGGACCTCGCCAAAACCCAGTCGGTGGGTTTCGAACCGGCCGACGCGGACGAATCGCTCCAGGATTACGTCAGAGAGTCGATGGAATCCCGGTAACGCTCAGAGGGTCTCGCCGAACACGCGCCCGAGCTCGGCGCGCGACCGGATCCCGAGCTTGCGATAGATGCGAGACAGATTGGTTTCGACGGTCTTCGGGCTGATGAACAGTGCGGTGGCCACGTCCTTGGTGGTCATACCCGACGCGGCGAGTTCGGCCACGCGATGCTCCGACGGCGTCAACCCCATGGTCCCGTTGCTCGACGCGCCTGCCCGCGCGATCTCGGAGCGGGCCCGGTGCGCCCACAGCGGCGTACCCAACGACTCGAACACACCCAGGGCTTCGGTCATCGTCGTGCGCGACATCTCTTTCTGACGCTGGCGACGCTGTAATTGGCCGAGCAGCAACAGGGTTCGGGCACGCTCGAACGGCATCGGCAGGCGTTCGTGATAGGTCAGCGCCACCCTCGCCATATCGGCGGCCTCGTCGACATCGCCCTGCGCGGCCAGCCAGAGGCTGCGGCACCGCGCGCCCATTGCCAGCATCCACGGTCTGTCCAACAGTCGGCCATTGGATTCCAGCGCCTCGATCATCGGCTCGGCTTCGGCGGCCCGGCCGAGCGCGACCATCGCCTCGACCGCATCGGGGACGAATCCGACGGTGATGATCTCGGTGCCGGGCAGGAACGGGAACAGGTCGACCATCGGCTGCAGAATCTGTAGCGCCTGCTCATAGTTGCGCAGCGACACCTCGAGGAACGCCAGGTTGATCGCGGCCCAGTCCGCCAGGCGGGGAGAACCGCAACGCTGCGCGAGCTCGATCGCCTTCGTCGCCACGTCGCGGGTCTCGTCCTGCCTGCCCGCATACGCCGCGACCGCTGACTGGATGGTCTTGGCGACGACGCGCATGTGTTCGCCGCCCAATTGCTGTGCCCGTTCGACGGTCTCCTCGGCGATGCGGGTCGCTTCGTCGTAGCATCCCCGCCAGATCTCGATCAGCGCGCTGAACACGGCGACGAAGATCAGGTCGGTCTCCGCGCCTCGCTCCACGCATCGCTTACGCACGAGGGCCATCTGTTCGGTCGCCTCGCCCAACCGACCGACGAACGCCAGCAGCAAGGCGTAATTGGCCCTCGCCCGGAACGCGATCGGCGCCTCGCTGCTTTGGTCCTGCAGCGCCAGAGCCCGGCGTATCCCCGCCCAGTCGACGCCCCGGCCACACATGCACGCGATGTTGGTCCGCACCGCCAGCACCTGACTGGTGAGATCGGGGGTGCCGACGTCTTCCGCGTAGGCCGCCGCCCGTTCAGCGCTTTGCAGCGCGGCGCCGAAGTCGCCGGCGTTGAGCCGCGCATACGCCAGCAGCAGAAGAGTGCGGACGCGCACCTCGCGATTGCCCTCGTCGTGGTCGAGTGCCTGTTCGAGAAGTTCGACGGCCTCGGTGAAGCTGTTGTGTTGGATTCGCATGCTGGCCAACAGGTTCAGCGCCATCGCCCGATGCACGCCACTCGGCACCCGCTCGGTCAATCCATCGAGCAGCGAACGCGCGCGTTCAAGGTCCCCGGCATGCAAGTAGTGGTCCGCGGCGCGGATCCGCCGCGGCGGTGTGTCCCCGCCGAGACCGATTGCCAATTCGAGCATTTCGCCGGCCGCGGCGGGCGCGCCGCGCGCGACCGCCGTCTCGGCCGCTGTGTCCAGGGCCTCTAGAGTCGCGGGATCCGCCCGGGCAGCGGCCAGCGCCATGTGCCGCGCTCTGGACTCCGAAAGCACCACCGCCTCGGCGAGTGACCGGTGCATGGCCCGTCGTTCACCGGGTTTGGCGTCGGTGTACACGCTGCGTGCCAACAACGGATGCGCGAACGCCACGGCCTCCCCGTTGACGGCCAGGATGCCCTTGTCGGCGGCCTCGGCGAGCAAATTGGTCGTGCGCTCGACGGTGCTGTCGGTGACGCGCGCCAACAGGTCGACGGTGGGGGCGGCCTCGCACGCGGCGGCCAGCAGCAGCACCTGCGTCTCGCGATCCAGGCGACCGATCCGCCTGCGCATCAACTCCGCCAGCGTCGCGGGCAACACCGACTGCGAACCGCCCGCATCGATCGCCCGGGCCAGTTCGAGGGCGTAAAACGGATTGCCGCCGGAGATCTCCGCGATCCGGACCATCGTCGGCCGCGGAAACGACCGGCCCAACCGCGTCGAGATCAACGCATGCAGGCCGCCGAGGCTCAAGGGGCCGACGTTCACCCGACGCACGTCGGATGCATCGCCCACCTGCAGCCAACTCGCCGCGCCGGGTCCCTCGTGTTCGGTGCGTTCGGTGACCAACACACCGACGCGGCCGCCGAAGCGCCTCGCGGCGAACGCCACCACCGCCTGGCTGGACGGGTCGAGCCACTGCACATCGTCGAGGGCGACCAGCACGGGCCCGTCGCCGCAGAGTCGTCCGACGGCGGCGGTGAAGGCCGCCGCGACCGCGCCCTGGTCGGTCGGCGGGCCGTCGCCGTCGGCGCGTAACAGCACGCGGTCGACGGCCAGGCGCTGCACCTCCGGCAAGCCTGCGAAGACGTCGGAGGGGATGTCGCCGAAGAGATCGGCGACGGCCGCGTACGCCAGCGTGGTCTCCGCCTGCCCGGCCCGCGCCGTCAGGATCCGCAGGCCGCGATCACGTGCCGCGGAGATCCCCGCCAACCACAGTGTGGTCTTTCCCGCACCCGCATCGCCCTCGATGACGAGCGCACACGGTCCGCTGTC
The DNA here is from genome assembly GCF_001050015.1 of Mycolicibacterium malmesburyense. The sequence goes on along the minus strand of NZ_CVTB01000055.1, from coordinate 80,359 downwards.
GACGGATTGCAGGAAATCGCTCACCGCCCGAAATTCCGCCGGACGTTCGATTACGCCGGACACCAAAGACCACACCCCTCGTCGACAGCAAATCGAGGATAGCCCCCTGGCTCGTGGGACCCCAGTCCCAGGCTCAGCGAAACGCAGCTAAGGGGTGCGCTTAATCCGGCAGGTCAGGCCGGAAACGGATGCTCGGCAACCTCGGAGCGGCGACGCCGGATTCGGGTGCCGACCTGAGCGGACAACCGCTGCTGCGGTACACCGGCGGCGAGGCAGATCCGGGAAACGAGCTCGCGCGAACCGGCGCCGAAGACGCCGTACAGCACCTCGTCGCTGGGCACGGCCAGCGTGATCAGCAACTCGATCGGAGTGCCCTCGCCGGTGGCGGCGGCCGCGGCTGCGTCCAAGCGGGCCACCAAATCCTCGACCGACTGCTCAGAGAGCTCAGGCAGGTACCACTCCGCCAGGTAGCACGCGGACTCCCCGCTCCCGCTCATCTGTCGAACGGTAGCGACTCGCCACTGTCAGCGAATCGGGGGTTTCCCTACGTCTTGTCCCTTACGCGGCGACGCCGGGCTTCAGGTAGGTGACGAGGCTGACGTCGATTCCCTCGTCGATGAAGTACCACTGGCAGCCCTTCAGGTACTTCATGTAGCGGTCGTAGTTCTCCTCGCCGGCGGCCGCGATCGCGGTGTCCTTGTTGCGCTCGAGGCGGTCGGCCCAGATGCCGAGCGTCTTGATGTAGTGGTTTCGCAGCGAGATGGCCTCGGGAACCTGGAAGCCGGCCTTCTCGCCGTGCTCGATCATCATCTGCGTGGTCGGCAGGCGCCCACCGGGGAAGATCTCGGTGATCATGAACTTGATGAAGCGAGCCATTTCGAAGGTCAGCTTCTTACCGCGTGCGGCCAGGTCATACGGGTGATAGCCCACGCTGCTCTGGATCGTCATCCGCCCGTCCTCGGGCAGGATGTCGAAACACGTCTTGAAGAAGTCGTCGTAGCGCTCGAAGCCGAAGTGCTCGAACGCCTCGATCGAGACGATGCGGTCAACGGGGGAGTGAAACTGCTCCCAGCCCTCGAGCCGGACGTCGTACGTGCGCTGGGTGTCGAGCTTGCTCAGCAGCTGGTTGCAATACGCCTGCTGGTTCTTCGACAGGGTCAGGCCGATCACGTTGACGTCGTATTTCTCCATCGCACGCTGCAGCGTGAGGCCCCACCCACAGCCGACCTCCAGCAGGGTCATGCCGGGCTTGAGGTCGAGCTTGTCGAGGTGCTGGTCGACGTTGGCGACCTGCGCTTCCGAAAGTGTGACGTTCGGGCCGGTGAAGTAGGCGCAGCTGTACTTGCGCGTCGGATCCTGAAAGACGCCGAAGAAGTCGTCCGACAGGTCGTAATGCGCCTGGATGTCCTCGAAATGAGGCCGCATGTCCTTCGTGCCGGTTGAGTTGTCAGACATATTTCCCCTGGTTGGCCTTTCCCAATACCGTGACGCGAACCTGCACGTCGTCACGTGATGATCTGGTCGTACACACTATCGGGCGGTGCGGACCAGACCCTAATTCGGCAGGCCGCCACTCCGGCGGCGTTTTCGCGCGGTGGGGGTTACTTCTTCAGTGTGAACTGATTGACGTCGATGTATCCGACGCGGAAACCGTGCGCGCAGCCGGTCAGGTAGTGCATGTAGCGCTCGTAGACCTCGTCGGACTGAACGGCGATCGCCTCGTCCTTGTGGGCCTCCAGCGCCGTTGCCCAGCAGTCGAGCGTGCGGGCGTAGTGCGGCTGCAGGCTCTGGCGTCGGGTCAGCTCGAAGCCGGCCTTCTCGGCATGCTCGCCGACCAGTTCGATCGTCGGCAGGTAACCGCCGGGGAAGATCTCCGTGAGGATGAACTTGACGAATCGGGCCACCGAGAAGGTCAGCGGCATACCCCGTTCGGCCATCTGCGGAAGCGTGAGCGCCGTGATGGTGTGCAGCAGCATCACGCCGTCGTCGGGCAGCACGCGGTGGGCCATGGCGAAGAAGTCGTCCCAGCGGTCCCTGCCGAAGTGCTCGAACGCGCCGATCGACACGATGCGGTCCACGGGTTCGTCGAATTGCTCCCAGCCCTGGAGGAGCACCCGCTTGGACCGCGGGCTGTCCGACGCCGCGTAGACCTGCTCCACATGGGCGTGCTGGTTCTCGCTCAGGGTGAGGCCGACGACATTGACGTCGTACTTCTCAACCGCCCGCATCATCGTCGAACCCCAACCGCAACCGACGTCGAGCAGCGTCATGCCCGGCTCGAGGCCGAGTTTGCCGAGGGCCAGATCGACCTTGGCGCGCTGGGCCTCCTCGAGGGTCATGTCGTCGCGCTCGAAATAGGCGCAGCTGTAGGTCTGGGTGGGATCGAGCCAGAGCCGGAAGAAGTCGTCCGACAGGTCGTAATGCGCCTGCACATCGACAAAGTGCGGCGTCAGCTTACGGGTTGCGGCCATCGTGTGCCTTTCTGGGCGGGGTCAGGCTCGCGTCGCCTGTGGCGCTTCAAGCCCGAAGCACTCGCACGAATGTACGCGCCGCCGACCCCGCTGGCCAGTCGAGTGGAGGTTTGCCGAAGCGTCAAATAGTTGCGGCGAAATTGGTCTTGAGCTCGCCGATGATGTCGTCCCACAGCGGTTCGGGAAGCTCGTGGCCCATGCCGTCGAACAGCACCAGCCGGGCGTTTTCGATGGCCTTGGCAACCGCCCGACCGCCGGATGGCCGCATCAACTTGTCGGCCTTACCGTGCAGGACAACGGTGGGGGCGGTGATCTCCCGGTCGTAGTGCAGCAGGCTGCCGCTGCCGAGGATCGCCGCGAAGTGTCGGCCGATGCCGGCCGGGTAGTAGGACCGGTCGTACCCCTCGATCGCGTCGGCGCGGAGCCGTTCCTCGGACGCGGGGAAACCCGGACTCCCGATGATCTTGCTGACCCTGACCGCATTCTCGATGACCGCGTCGCGCGACGAACCCTTGGGCCGCTGCAGGATAGCGAGCAGTTGTCGCGGACCGGGCGGCGGCAGTAGCGCCCGGTTGTTGCTCGAGAAGATGATCGCCAACGACTGCGTGCGCGGTTTGTGCCGGGCCGCGAACACCTGGGCGATCATGCCGCCCATCGAGGCGCCGACGATGTGCGCGCGGTCGATGTCGAGATGACTCAGCAGCGCTTCTGCGTCGTCGGCCATGTCTTCGAGCGTGTACCCGGCCGGGCTGGACAGCCCGACCAGCGAGCGCAGCATCCGCGGCACCAGTGCGGCGTCGGTGCGCGCCCCGTGCAGTTTCGACGACAGGCCGACGTCGCGGTTGTCGAACCGGATGACCCGCAGGCCCTGATTGATCAGGCGCTCACAGAATTCCGTGCGCCAGAACACAAGTTGCGCGCCGAGACCCATGATGAGCAGCACCGCCGGATCTCCTGGGTCGCCCATGTCCTCGTAGTGGATTTCGAGGCCGCTCGACTCGGCGACTCCGGTTCGAACCTGCATTCAGCCGCGAACCTCGCTGTCGAGGTCCTCGTCGTGTTCCCTGCTGACCTCGACCATGAAGTTCGCGAAATATCCGGTGAGCTGCGGGTCCGACATCATCTGCCAACTCGGCGCGAGCAGCTTCATGTAGCGCTCGACGTAGAGGAACTGCTTGCCGATGAGGACCAGTTCGCGTGGCAACTTGACGTCGTAGGCCTCCGCGAGCGTCGAGAGCTGCTTGCCGATCTCGGCGTAGCTCATATCGCCCAGCGTCGACATCGTCAGCGGCGTCGCGAACTTCTCGAGGTCCTTGGCCGCCTGCGCCTCGGGCTTCATGGTGCCGACGGCACCCATCAGCACCACGATCTTGCCCGCCGCGGCGTGGTCCTTCTTCACCAGCAGCGCGTACACCAATTCCCGCAGCAGCCAACGGGTTCGCGGATCGATGCGACCCATGATGCCGAAGTCGAAGAACACGATCTTGCCGTCGTCGTCGACGTAGAGGTTGCCCGCGTGCAGGTCGCCGTGGAACAGGCCGTGCCGCAGCCCGCCCTCGAAGACGGAGAACAGCAGCGCCTTCACCAGTTCGGTGCCGTCGAACCCCTTTTGGCGGATGGCCTTGACGTCGTCGATGCGCGTGCCCTGGATGCGCTCCATCGTCAGCACCCGTTCACTGGTCAGGTCCCAATACACCTGCGGCACACGGATGTTCTTGCCCAGCGGCGAGGCGTGCATATGCGAGACCCACGCATCCATCGACTGCGCCTCGAGCCGGAAATCGAGTTCCTCGGCGAGGTTGTCGGCGAAGTCGGCGACGACGTCCTGTGCGCTCAGGCGCTGACCCAGTTTGGCGAACTCGACCAGACGCGCACCCCGCTTGAGGATCTGCAGGTCCGCGGCGACGCGCCTGCGGATGCCGGGTCGCTGGATCTTGACGACGACCTCTTCGCCGCTGTGCAGCGTCGCGTAGTGCACCTGCGCGATCGACGCGGACGCGAACGGCTTCTCGTCGAAGCTCTTGAACAGGTTCGCGGGTTCGTCGCCGAGATCCTCGACGAACAGCTTGTGCACCTCTTTGGGGTCCGCGGGCGGAACCCGATCCAGAAGGCTGCGGAACTCCTTCGACAGCGGTTCACCGAACGCCCCGGGGCTCGACGCGATGATCTGGCCGAACTTGACGTAGGTGGGGCCCAGATCGGCGAACGTCTGCGGAACCTGCTTGATGATCTTCTGCTGCAGCGAACCGCGGCCGGCGATCGTCGAGACCACCCGCGCGCCGGTCCTGGTCACCTGCCAACCCGTCGCGCCGATGCGGGCAGCCTCGATCGGCAGCGGGACCCTGTCCAGCCTGGCTACGTCGCGGTGCTGCTGTTTTCGCGTGGCACTCATAGGGGCCAGTGTCTCAAAATCCGCGCTGGCCCGTGAAAACGTGTGGACGGGCTCACAGTGCGCGGCGACTCGCTCACGCCTCGGCGAAACTGCGCTCGACCTCTTCGCGGCTGAGGACGTCGTCGTCACCCAACCGGTACGTCGGCAGCGTGTGCGGTACGTCGGTGCCCGACGCGACCCTCGCTTGGGCCTGCTGGAACTCGGGGATCGGGCCCTGAACGAGATGCAGCCCGTTGATGACAGACCAGACGGTGGCCCGACGCGTGGTGCGCTCGAGGATGTTCGGATCCTTGTGCTGGATCAACTGCTTGCCCCAGCGTGGCATGGTGTCGCGGATGGCCCAGTTGATCGCGGATTGCGCCAACGGCAATTCCGGGCCCGTCGCGACCGCCGTGCCGTGCGTGACGGCCAACCGCGGCAGGTACGACTCGAGGCAGTCGGCGACCTCGGACTTGGTCTCGGGCAGATCGGTGCCGCCCAGCGCATGTCCGACCCGCACGAACTCGCGGTAGTAGCGGTCGATCTTCTTGCCGCGCAACGGGTTCGGGTGGTAGAGCTCGTGTGCGGTGGCCAGGCCCCACACCACGGTGGCGTAGTTCCACCGCAGCCAGTCGGGGTCGTCCGCGTCGTAGCGGGCGCCGTCGGGGCGGGTGCCCTTGATGGTGTGGTGCATCGAGCGCACCGCCTTGGCCAGGCGCTCGGCGGTCTCGGTGGAGCCGTAAGCCGTTCCGATGAAGAACGCGATCGAGTGGCCGAGGCGGACCGCGGCGCCCTTGGGGTCGATCTCCGGAACACCGGCCCCCGTTTTCGGGTCGCGCTTCACCAGCCGCGAGTGGTGCATGCCCATCCAGTAGATCGACGGGTCGAGCCGCTCCATGAACGCCGCGCACTGCAGGCCGAAGATCAGGGCCTGCATATGCGAGTGCACGTGCCAGACCGCGCTGCCGGGACCGAACCAGCCCGGATCGCCGACCGGCGCGGCGAACTCCATGCCGCGGAAGTAGTTGCGACGCACGTCCTTGTCGAAGCGCTGGTTGAGGAACTCACCGATGAACTGGTGCGGCAGCAGAATCACGTCGGCTCCTAGGTTCCCGAATTCTGGTCACGGCTGTAGCCAGAATACATTTTGGTCACGTATGTGACCAGAGTCGACGCGCATCGGCCTACGCTGAGGGCCGTGAGCAGTCCGACGCGATGGGCCGGCGTGCCGCTGACGGACCGCCGCGCCGAACGCCGTGCACAGCTGATCGATGCCGCGTTCCGCTTGTTCGGCGAGGGCGGGGAAGCCGCGTTGTCGGTGCGCTCGGTCTGTCGGGAATGTGGGCTGAACACGCGCTACTTCTACGAGAGCTTCGCCGACACCGACGAGCTGCTCGGTGCGGTCTACGACCGGGTGAGCGCCCAGCTGGCGGAAGCGGTCGAGACGGCCATGTCGCAGGTGGGCGATTCGCTGAGGGCCAGGACCCGGGCGGGCATCGCGGCGGTGCTTGGGTTCAGCTCCGAGGATCCGCGCCGCGGCCGGGTGCTGTTCACCGACGCGCGGTCGAATCCGGTGCTGGCGGCGCGCCGCGCGGCGACGCAGGACCTGCTGCGCGAAGGCGTGCTCACCGAGGGCTGGCGGCTGCAGCCGGACACCGACTCCGTCGCCGCCCTGGTCGGCGCGGCGATGTACACCGGGGCGATGGCCGAATTGGCGCAGCAGTGGCTCGCGGGCCGGCTGGGGACCGATCTGGACGCGGTCGTCGAGCACGCCGTCAGTCAGGTGTTGCGATAGCGAAGTTCTCCGTCAACGCCCCGACGACCGGACTCCACACCGGCTCGGGAAGGTCGTGGCCCATGCCGTCGACCACGACATAGCGCGCACCGTCGACGGCCCGCGCCACGGTGCGGCCGTTGCGTGGCCGCACCATCGGATCCTTCGAACCGTGGATCACGACGGTCGGTGCGGTGATGCGACGGGTGTAGCGCAGCAGGCTGCCGGTGCCGAGGATGGCGTCGAACTGGCGCAGCATGCCCTGCGGGTAATCACTTCGCTCGCGCAACTCGCGCACCCGTCGCTGCAGCTGATCGGCCGGCGGTAAGAAGTTCGGGCCGTTGATGATTGCGACGTTGCGCACCTCGTGGGCGAGCCGCTCCTCCAGGGGTGCGTCGCGCGGCGGGGCGCCGAACGCCAGCCGGATCACCCGGAGCGCCGGTAGCGACGAGAACGGCGTGCCCGCACTCGTCATCACCAATCCCAGCGAGGCCACCCGTTCGGGACGGCGACCGGCGAGCACCTGCGCGATCATCCCGCCCATCGAGGCCCCGACGACGTGCGCGCGTTCGATGCCGAGGTGATCAAGCAACCCGCGCACGTCTTCGGCGAGATCGACGAGCGTGTACGGCACCGGGCTGCCGCGGCCCACCAAGTACCGCAGCACCCGCGGATATACCGAGCCGTCGGCGCGCTGCCCGTCCAACTTCGTGGACAGCCCGGTGTCGCGGTGGTCGAACCGGATCACCCGGTGACCCTGGTCGACCAGCTGTGCGCAGAACCCGTCGGGCCACATCGGCAGCTGCGCGCCGACGCCCATGATCAGCAGCACCGGCGGGTCGGCCGGGTCGCCGAGATCCTCGTAGAAGATCTCGACGTCCCCGCAGACCGCGGTGCCGCTTCGAACACCCATGCTGTGCTTTCTACACCTGACCGGCGACCGGTTGCTTACCCCACGGCGTCAGCCACGGTGTCGGCTCCCAGTCCTCGAGGCCGGCGAGAAGCTCGTAAAGCGTTGCACCGTCGATGGTTTCGCGAATGATGTCGGCCTGTCCGGCGTGCCGGGCCAGTTCCTCGATCATGTGGAAGATCACCCAGCGCACCGACCATGCCGTTATGTCCTTGGGGAACCACGGCACATGCGGCGGAATCGGCACGGCCGCGTCCAGGTCGGCGGTGTCGATCAACCGGAGGGTCTCGGCGTTCTGCTCGTCGAATCTGGCGAGAATGTCGGCGAGCGTCTCGTCTTCGCCCATGACGAACTCGCTCTGGTAGTCGGCGCGCTGGGCCTCCATCGGTCGGCGGTCGCTCTCGGTCAGCGCGGGTGCGGCCGCCACGCGCCGCATCCATCCGCGCTGGCAGTTCGTGACGTGTTTGATCAGCCCGCCGATCGACAACGCGCTGACCGACGGCGTCGACCGCGCCTGTTCGTCGGTCAGGCCGAACGCCACGGCATGGAAGGCGTACTGCTGTGCGGCCACGTATTCGCGCAGCCCTTCGCGCTCGTCGGCGATGGGCGGGGGCATGGCGGGCATATCAACTTCCTCTCGGGTTGGTGTGGGCGTAAAGGTCTCGGATGCAGGCGATTTCGGCACCGTGATGGATGAACTCGCGATTGATGTGCAGGACGAGCGTGATGAACGGATGGTCGGCGTATGGGCCCTCGGCGGGTCCGCACGGCCGGTTCAGATCCTCCTCGGACAGCCCCCGCACACCCTCGATCCAGACGTTGTACTGCTCGTCGAGTTGTCGCAGCGCCGTCGTGGCGTCGGTGGCGTACTGCCACGACTGGTAGTCGGCGTACGGGGCGCCGAAATGGCTGTGGTTGCGCATCGCGAAAACGCCGACGATGACGTGGGCCAGCCGCCAGGCGATCGTCGTGAACGGCGGCGGGTTCGGTTCGGGGTAGGTGAAGTCGATCGACCCGTCCGGGTGGACCGTCCAGCAGTCCGCAACGGGCTGCCAGAAATACTCGTCATCGGTGAGTTCCTGGAACCGCGGGCGCAGGAAGTTGGTCCAGTGGAAGTCGGCCTGTTCGGCGAGTTCGACGGAGATCTGCACGGACTTGCTCATTCGAAAAGCGTGGCAGAACTATAGGACGAATCCGGTCCTAAGACTTTTTCCCGTCTCCTGACGCTTAAGGAGCGGATCTGCGGGCACTCGGACGTGGTGACCGAATATGCGATGCCGACCCGTGCGCCGAGCCTGTTGTTGGGGTTGGGACTCGGCGGTTTCATCGACGGCATCGTCTTGCACGAGATCCTGCAGTGGCATCACATGGTGAGCAGTGTGGAGGCGTATCCGCCCGACACTCTCGGCGGGCTGGAGGCCAACGTCGTCGCGGACGGCTTCTTCCACGCCGCGACCTGGCTGCTGGTGTCCCTCGGCATGTCGCTGACGCTGCTGGCGTGGCAGCAGCGCCGCCTCGCGCCCAACTGGTCGTTTCACATCGGGTTGCTGCTGACCGGCTGGGGCATCTTCAACGTTGTCGAGGGCGTCATCGACCATCAGATACTCAACGCGCACCATGTCCGCGACGACCTCGGCGCCCCACTGTCGTGGGATATCGGATTCCTGGTCTTCGGGGCGCTCCTGATCGCTGTTGGCTGGCCGCTTCACCGGCGAGGGGTTCGCCAGCTGGAAGCCGTCGCACTCAGCGGACAGAAACGGTCCTGAACTTGTGACAGTCTTCGTTCATGTCGGAGACGACGAGCCGGGTGCTGCAGCTTCTCGGCCTTCTGCAGGCGCGCCGGGTGTGGACCGGTGAGGAGCTCGCCGAGCGGCTGGGGGTGACCACGCGCAGCGTGCGCCGCGACATCGAGCGGCTGCGCGACCTGGGCTATCCCGTCCACGCCAGCAAGGGCCACGGCGGCGGTTATCAGCTTGGCGCCGGCGCGGCCTTGCCGCCGCTGCTGCTCGACCCCGACGAAGCGGTGGCGATGGCCGTCTGCCTGCGCCTGGCCGCCGGCGGAACGGTCGCCGGCGTCGGGGAAGCGGCGTTGCGCGCGTTGAGCAAGCTCGACCAGGTGATGCCGTCGCGGCTGCGCTCGCAGGTGGCCGCGGTGCACGACGCGACCGTCACGCTGGCCCGGCCCTCCTCGGATGCGCCGGTCGAACCCGACGTGCTGATGACGCTCGCGCGGGCCTGCCGCGACCACGAGCACGTGACGGCCGGCTACGTCGACATCCGCGGTAACGCGTCCCGGCGCCGGCTCGAGCCCTACCAGCTGGTCACCACGGGCCGGCGCTGGTACCTGCTGGCCTTCGACCGCGACAAGCAGGACTGGCGCAGCCTGCGGCTCGACCGGATGAACGACGTGCGCGCGCAGGGCAGCACCTTCGCGCCACGCGAAGCGCCCGACGCGGCGGCCTACGTGCAGCGCTCGATCAGCAGCTCGCCGTACCGATACGTCGCGCGCGTCCGCTTCGACGCACCGCAAAGCGTTGTCGCCCAACACTTCTCACCGGCGTCCGTGACCATCGAGTCCGACGGTCCGAACACGTGCATCGTCACTGCCGGCGCCGACGATCCCGAACGCATGGTGCTCTACTTCGCGGCGGTCGGATGCGACTTCCGGGTGCTCTCGCCTCCGGAGGTGGTGCGGGCGGTAAAGGCGGTCTCCGAGCGACTGCGACGAAGCGTCAGCCGGTGAGTTCCAAACGGTCGGCGAGCGTCAGGAACGCCGAGGCGAACGGGTTGTGGGCGGTCTCGGCCCGCAGTTGCTCCCAGTCGAGTTGTTCTCGGACCGCCCGCACCGCGGGCAGCAAGGCCGCGAAGTCGCAGTGGTGCTCGTTGAGGGAGTTCAATTTCTCGCGCATGACTTCGGTGGGCGCCAGCACCCGCATCCGCACCGCCAGCACGTCGTACTCCGCAGCGGTGGTGATGCTCTCCTTGTCGACCGGGACGCCGTTGAGTCGGTGCAGAACGTCGATGACGAAATCGTCCTCTACGCATGCCTTGAACAACCAGTCCTCCGGTGTGCGCTCGATCCGGAAGCCCGCTTCCTCCAACGTCGCCGCCGCTTTCTCGGTGTCGGGTTCGGCGACGACGAAATCGACGTCGTGCACGGGTTCCGGGCCCCCGAACACCCACAGCGCGTAGCTGCCACCCAGGGCGAAATCCGGGCCCTGGGCGCGCAGCGCCGACGCCGCGCGTTTGAGCGCGTCGCGCAGATCATCGTTTCTCTCGGGCACTACTCTCCTGGGGCCGACTGATGGCCTAGCGGCCATTGTGGGTAGCTAGTACCCATGCAGATGCGGATGGCCACCTTCAACATCTTGCACGGACGCAGCGTGCACGACGGGCTGGTTCACCGGGACCGTCTCGTGCAGGCCGTTCGGGAGCTCGACGCCGACATCCTGGCCTTGCAGGAAGTCGACCTCGACCAACCGCGTTCGGGGATGGCCGACCTGACCGCGGTCGCCGCCGAGGCGATGGGTGCGGTGAGCCACCGGTTCGTCGCGGCGATCTCCGGCACACCGGGCGCCACCTGGATGGCGGCCACCGGCGACGAGCAGCCGGGAACCGCGGCCTACGGCATCGCGCTGTTGTCGCGGTTTACCGCGGAATCGTGGCAGGTGCTGCGGCTACCGCGGATTCCGGCGCCGTTTCCGATGTATCTGCCCGGACCGAACCGGGTGAAGATCGTCAACGAGGAGCCGCGCGCGGCGGTGGTCGGCCAGTTGAACACGCCGCTGGGGCCGTTGACCGTCGCCAACACGCATCTGTCGTTTGTGCCGGGGTGGAACCGGATGCAGCTGCGGCGGCTCCTGCGCGACATGCGCGGTTTCCCGTCGCCGCGCGTGCTGATGGGCGATCTGAACATGGTGCCGCGGACCATCCGGCGATGGACGCGTCTGCGCCCGCTGGCCTCTGAAGTCACGTTCCCGGCCGACGTGCCCGATCGGCAACTCGACCACATCGTCACCGACGATCGCGGGCTGCGCGTGGAGCGGTGCTGCGCCCCGGAACTCGCGATCTCGGACCACCGCGCCCTCGTCGTCGACGTCTACCGGGACTGACAATCGGCTTCGCGTGGACCAACAGGGATCGGCCGACACGCGAGTTTTCGCGATCTGCCCGCAGTTTCGATCACCACCACCGCGCACGCCGTAGGGTTTGGTTGTGCGGGTCATCTCGGCGGAGTCGACGGATCTGTTCGTCGGGCCCGCGGATGCGCCGCAGCAAATCGTGCGAATCGTCTACACCGACGGCGCGGGAGAAGTGCGTGTCGACGGAGACGGCCTGTCTGGCCACGCTCGGGCGATGGCCGCGGATGGCGCCATGGAGGTCCCGGTCGCGGTGTCCGACCCGGTCCCCGGCCAGCGGCGGCCGGCGCGAGTCGCGACGACCGACGGCATCACGCCGTTCGAATTCACCGTCGCCGAACCGGGCTGGACGATGTACATGGTCAGCCACTTCCACTACGACCCGGTGTGGTGGAACACCCAGGCCGCCTATACCAGTGTGTGGAGCGAGGATCCGCCGGGCCGGTGCCGGCAGACCAACGGCTTCGATCTGGTCAGCGCGCATCTCGAGATGGCCCGCAGGGAACCGGAATACAAGTTCGTGCTGGCCGAGGTCGACTACCTCAAACCGTTCTGGGACACCCACCCCGAAGAGCGCGACGACCTGCGCCGGTTCATCGCCGAGGGTCGCGTCGAGATCATGGGCGGGACGTACAACGAGCCGAACACCAACCTCACCAGCCCCGAGACGACCATCCGGAACTTCGTGCACGGCATCGGTTTCCAGCGCGATGTGCTCGGCGCCGACCCGTCGACCGCCTGGCAGCTCGACGCTTTCGGCCACGATCCGCAGTTCCCCGGGATGGCGGCCGACGCCGGGCTGACATCGAGTTCGTGGGCCCGCGGCCCGCACCATCAGTGGGGCCCGATGGCCGGCGGCGGCGACCCGGAGCGCATGCAGTTCAGCAGCGAGTTCGAGTGGCTCGCGCCGTCCGGGCGGGGACTGCTGACGCATTACATGCCCGCCCACTACGCCGCCGGCTGGTGGATGGACTCGGCGCCGACACTGGAGGCGGCCGAGGACGAGACCTACCGACTGTTCACCTCGCTGAAGAAGGTCGCGCTGACCCGCAACGTGCTCCTTCCGGTCGGCACCGACTACACGCCACCTAACAAGTGGGTCACCGAGATTCACCGTGATTGGAACGCCCGCTACACGTGGCCGCGATTCCTGTGTGCGCTGCCCAAGGAGTTCTTCGCCGCGGTGCGCGCCGAACTGGTCGAGCGCGGCGCCGAGGCGTCGCCGCAGACCCGGGACATGAACCCGATCTACACCGGCAAGGACGTCTCCTACATCGACACCAAGCAGGCCAACCGGGCGGCCGAAGACGTCGTGCTCGACGCCGAGAAATTCGCGGTTTTCGCCGGGCTCCTCGGAGGGGCGACCTATCCGCAGGCCGCGCTGGCCAAGGCCTGGGTGCAACTGGCTTACGGTGCGCACCACGATGCGATCACCGGTTCGGAATCCGACCAGGTGTATCTCGACCTGCTGACCGGCTGGCGCGATGCGTGGGAGTTGGGCAAGGCGGCGCGCGACAACGCGCTGGCGGTGCTCTCCGGCGCGGTCGAGGACTTAGTCGTCGTGTGGAATCCCGTCGCGCACAAGCGCACCGACGTCGTCACCGTCCGTATCCCGGAACCGATCGGATCGGTGCGCGTGGTCGACTCCGCGGGCGACGAGGTGCCCGCACACGTCGAACACGGTGGGCGGACGGTCGCCTGGCTCGCCCGCGACGTGCCGTCGTTGGGGTGGCGGTCCTACCGGCTCGAGGATGCGGACGCAGCGCCGGCATGGGAACCCTTGAGCGGGAACGAGATCGGTAACGAGCATTACCGGCTGCGGGTGGACCCGTTGCGGGGCGGTGCGGTGGACTCGCTGATGGAGTGTGTTTCGGGCCGATCTCTGATCGCCGACGGCGAGGTCGGCAACGAGCTTGTGGTGTACGACGAGTATCCGGCCCATCCGGAGGCCGGTGAGGGGCCGTGGCACCTGCTGCCCAGGGGTCCGATGGTGCGTTCCTCGTCGTCGGCGGCCACCGTCCAGGCTTTTCGCGGGGCGCTCGGTGAGCGGCTGGTGATCCGCGGCGCCATCGGCGACGTGCTGCGCTACACCCAGGTGCTCACGCTGTGGTGCGGGGTGGCGCGCGTCGAATGCCGGACCACGATCGACGCGTTCAGCGGCGCCGACCGGTTATTGCGGCTGCGGTGGCCGTGCGCGGTACCCGGCGCCATGCCGGTCAGCGAGGTCGGCGACGCCGTGATCGGGCGCGGATTCGCGCTGCTGCACGAGAGCGGCGGGGAGGCGGTCGACGCCGCGAGACATCCGTGGACGCTGGACAACCCGGCGTACGGCTGGTTCGGATTGTCGTCGGCGGTGCGAGTGCGGAGCGGTGAGGCATGCCGCGCGGTGTCGGTGGCGGAGGTGATCACGCCGACGGAGAACGCCTCGACGTCGGCGCGGTCGTTGATGGTGGCGCTCGCGCGTGCCGGGGTCACCGCGACGTGCAGCGGCGCCGACAGGCCGCGCTATGGCGACCTCGCCGTCGACTCGAACCTTCCCGATATGCGGATAGCGCTCGGCGGGCCCGAGCAGAATCGTTTCACCGCAGCACTTTTGGAGGCCGTCGGCTCGTCTTACGCCGACGAGCTGAGGCGGCAACTCGACGCGACCGGTACGGCCAGGGTGTGGGTTCCGGCCGGCGCGCCGCTGACCGAGACGTGGGTGCCGAGCGCGGACCTGCGCGCCGCGCGGGCGTTGCCGGTGCTGGTTCTGGCGGGGTCGGCGATCGACGATGTCATCACCGCCGTGGTCGACGATCTGGCCGATTGGGAGATCGCCGTCGATCAGGCGGCGCCCGTCGCCACCGAACCGTTCGAGGACCGCACGGTCGCGCTGCTGAATCGCGGCATACCGGGGTTCGCCGTCGAATCGGACGGAACGATGCACCTGTCGCTGATGCGGTCGTGCACCGGATGGCCCTCGGGCACCTGGATCGACCCGCCGCGACGCACCGCGCCGGACGGGTCGAACTTCCAATTGCAGCACTGGACACACACATTCGACTATGCGCTGGTCTCGGGTGACGGCGACTGGCGCCAAGCCGGCATTCCCGTCCGCGGCGCCGAGTTCTCACAACCGCTGCTGGCGACGACGGACAAGTGGGGCGAGGCGGGCGCGCTGCCGTCCTCGGGCTCGCTGCTGGAGATCGAACCGGCGGGCTGCGTGCGTCTCGGCGCCCTGAAAGCGGCGGGCAATCCCCTCGCGAGCGGCAGTGCGCGTCCGAACCATCCGTCCGACGGCGTCGCGATGCGATTGGTCGAAACCACCGGGGCCACAACCGACGTCACGGTCACCTCGGGGCTGCGCCGCATCTCCGCCGCTGTCCGGGTGGACCTGCTCGAACGACCGCGCGTACAGGAGGTGACGCCGGACGGTCTGTCGTTGCACGGCTTCGAGATCGCCACCGTGCTGGCCCGGTTCAATCTGCCCCAGGTCCTGCAGGCCGACCATGCGGTGCTGGCGCCGGACGCCGAGGAGGCCCAACCGCTCTACGCCCGGTACTGGTTGCACAACCGGGGTCCGGCGCCGCTCGGCGGCCTTCCAGCGGTGGCACATCTCCATCCGCAGCACCTCGTGGTCGCAGATTCCGTTGTGCGGCTTCGTCTCACGGTGGCCAGCGACTGCTGCGACGAGATACTCCACGGGCGGGTGCGCCTGCTGTGTCCGGACGGCTGGGCGGCCGAACCCGCCGTGCTGCCGTTCATGTTGCCGCCCGGCGAACACCTGGACACCGGCGTGAGCGTGACACCGCCGCGCGGAGTGTCGCCCGGCCTGTATCCGATACGGGCCGAACTCGCGTTGACGGGCGCGCACGTGTCGATCCCGCCGTCGTGGCGCCAGGTGGTCGAGGACGTGTCTGTCGTCGCGGTCGACGCCCCGCCGGAGCACAGCGTGCTGCGGCTCGTCGGCGGACCGGAGCCCGTGGACGTGGTGGCCGGTGGGACGGGGCGGTTGACCGTCACCGTCGCCACCGACGCCTGCGCCGCCCTTGCCGTCGAAGCGCACCTGATCAGCCCCTGGGGTACGTGGGAGTGGCTGGGGCCCGCGGTATCCGGTGTTGAGCTGGCCGCCGGCGGCACCGCCGAGATCGGCTTCGACGTCGCCCCGCCGGAATGGGTTGAGCCCGGGGAATGGTGGGCGCTGATCCGGCTGGGGGCCGCCGGGCACCTGGTGTACTCGCCCGCGGTGAAGGTGACCGTCCGATGAGGGCCTGGGCCGGCGTCGCGGCGACCGTGGACGGTGTTCCGGTGTCGCTCGACGAGGTCGACGCGCGCGAAGCGTCACTGCGCGGATCGCGGATCGCCTCCGCGCTGCCGCGACCAGGCACCAGCGAAGGCCGACAGCTGCGTCGCTGGCTGACCCAGCTCTTGGTCGCCGAACGCGTGGTGGCGGCCGAGGCCGCGGCGCGGGGGCTGACCACCGACGGCGCACCGGCCGAGGCCGAGGTGCTGCCGGATACGACCGTGCGGATGGAGATCGGCAGCGTGGCGGCCTCGGTGCTCGGCGAACCCTTGGCCCGCGCGGTGTTCGCGCAGCTGACAGCCGACGTGGACGTCGGCGACGACGAGGTGGCTTCGTACCGGCGGCGAAACCCGTTGCGGTTCGACACCAGAGAAGAGGTCGCCGAGCATCTGCGGGCCGCGGCACGGCGCCGGGCGTTTCGGCTCTGGCTGGACGCCCGATGCGCGAACGTCGTCGAGCTCGCGCCCGGATACGAACATCCCGGCGACCCAAGGCAACCCGACAACACCCACCGACACTGATGACCGCTCTGACCCTCGCGCTCGATGTCGGCGGCACCAAGATCGCGGTCGGCCTCGTCGACGACGCGGGCGCGCTGGTGCACCATGCGAAGTTACCGACGCCCGACGGTGATGCGGAAACGATTTGGGCCGTTGCGGATTCACTCCTCACCGAGGCGCTGGCCATTGCCGGCGGACGGGTCCGCGGCGTGGGAATCGCCTCGGCCGGGCCGATCGACCTGACGGCGGGAACGGTGAGCCCGATCAACATCGCGACGTGGCAACGATTTCCGATCGTCGAGCGGGTGTCGATGACGGTCGGCGCCCCGGTCCGGCTCGCGGGCGACGGTCTGTGCATGGCGATGGGGGAGCACTGGCGGGGTGCGGGCCGCGGCGCGGACTTCCTTCTCGGGATGGTCGTCTCGACCGGCGTCGGCGGCGGCCTGGTGCTCGACGGTGCGCCGTATGACGGGCGGACCGGCAACGCCGGGCACGTCGGGCACGTCGTCGTCGACTTGGACGGCGCGCCCTGTACCTGTGGCGGGCGCGGCTGCGTGGAGACGATCGCCGCGGGCCCGCGGATGGCGCAGTGGGCGCGCGAGCACGGCTGGGATGCGCCCGCCGACGCCGACGCCAAAGAGTTGGCCGAGGCCGCCGACGCCGGGGACGACGTCGCGCTGCGGGCCTTTCGCCGCGGTGCGGTGGCCGTCGGCGCGATGATCGCGGCGGTCGGCGCGGTGTGCGACCTGGACCGCGTCGTGATCGGCGGCGGCGTCGCCAAGGCCGGGGCGCTGCTCTTCGACCCTGTGCGGGAAGTCCTCGCCATCTATGCCGGGCTGGACTTCATCCGGGGGATCCAGGTGGTGCCCGCCGAGCTCGGCGGCGAGGCGGGCCTGGTCGGCGCGGCGGCTCTCCTGCGTGTGGGCCCACACGTGAGTAGGGGAGGGACGTGAACCTGCCGCGTTTTGGCTGATCGGCGGGCGGCAGGCTATTCTGAACGGCGTTCCACCGAAGACCGTCGGTCACCGAGCAATCGGTTGAAGGTCCGGGTTAACCCGGCGACCCACGCAGGAGGACGAGGCTAGTGCATCTTGCTGCGCCCCGACCTGTCTGCGTCGGGGCGTTCGTCGTTTCCGGGCTCGACCGCCGACGGTTCCACACACGAGGAGGCATGCATGGCCAAGGATGACAAGGCCGCGGCGGTTGCCGACATCGTCGAGCGGTTCAACTCGTCGACGGCCACCCTCGTCACCGAGTATCGCGGGCTCTCGGTGGCGCATCTCAAGGATCTGCGCCGGGCTCTCGGCGACTCCGCGAGTTACCGCATCGCCAAGAACACGCTGGTCAAGCGTGCCGCGGAGGAGGCGGGCATCGAAGGGCTCGACGAGCTGTTCGTCGGTCCCACGGCGATCGCGTTCGTCAAGGGCGAGGCCGTCGACGCCGCCAAGGCGATCAAGAAGTTCGCCAAGGACAACAAGGCCCTCGTCATCAAGGGCGGCTACATGGACGGCCGCCCCCTGAGCGTGTCCGAGGTCGAGCGCATCGCCGACCTGGAGTCGCGCGAGGTGCTGCTGGCCAAGCTGGCCGGCGGGATGAAGGCGAACCTGTCCAAGGCCGCCGGTCTGTTCAACGCTCCGGCGTCGCAGGTCGCCCGGCTGGCCGCCGCTCTGGAAGAGAAGAAGGCCGGCGAAGAGGCCGCTTAACCACCCACCACCCAGTGATTTGTGGAGCCGCACCGGCGCTGACCGCCGCCAACACTCCACAAATCGCAACTAGAAGTAAGTAAGGAAAGGACCGAAAATGGCCAAGCTGTCCACCGACGAGCTGCTCGACGCGTTCAAGGAACTGACGCTGCTGGAGCTCTCCGAGTTCGTCAAGAAGTTCGAGGAGACCTTTGAGGTCACCGCCGCTGCTCCGGTCGCCGTCGCGGCTGCCGGCCCCGCCGCCGGTGGTGCCCCCGCCGAGGCCGCCGAGGAGCAGTCCGAGTTCGACGTCATCCTCGAGGGTGCCGGCGACAAGAAGATCGGCGTCATCAAGGTCGTCCGCGAGATCGTCTCCGGCCTGGGCCTCAAGGAGGCCAAGGACCTCGTCGACGGCGCTCCCAAGCCGCTGCTCGAGAAGGTCGACAAGGCCGCCGCCGACGATGCCAAGGCCAAGCTCGAGGCCGCGGGCGCGACGGTCACCGTCAAGTAACACCCGGCATTACCACAACTGTGGGGTCGATCCAGCAAATGGGTCGGCCCCACAGTCGTTTTCCCGATGGGTCACAATCTGACCCCAGACGCGTGTGGTGGCCTGCGGAGGTAGGCTACAGTGACTCAAGCCACAAGCGGGAAGCATGTGGCGTGACGATTATTGGCGGAAGGATCTCGCGTGGGCATTGGTATCCAGATTGAGGGACTGACCAAGTCCTTCGGCCCCCAGCGAATCTGGGAGGACGTCACTTTCGACTTGCCGCCGGGTGAGGTCAGCGTTCTGCTCGGCCCCTCGGGTACCGGTAAATCCGTGTTCTTGAAGTCCCTCATCGGGCTGCTGCGTCCCGAGCGCGGCAAGATCATCGTCGACGGCACCGACGTGATCCAGTGCACCGCCAAGGAGCTCTACGAGATCCGCACGCTGTTCGGCGTGATGTTCCAGGACGGCGCGCTGTTCGGCTCGATGAGCCTCTACGACAACACCGCTTTCCCCTTGCGTGAGCACACCAAGAAGAAGGAAAGCGAGATCCGCCAGATCGTCATGGAGAAGCTCGAGCTGGTCGGTCTGGCCGGCGACGAGAACAAGTTCCCCGGCGAGATCTCCGGCGGTATGCGCAAGCGTGCCGGCCTGGCCCGGTCGCTGGTGCTCGACCCGCAGATCATCCTCTGCGACGAGCCCGACTCGGGTCTGGACCCGGTTCGTACCGCGTACCTGAGCCAACTGCTGATCGACATCAACGCCCAGATCGACTGCACGATCCTGATCGTGACCCACAACATCAACATCGCCCGCACCGTGCCCGACAACATGGGCATGCTGTTCCGCAAGCACCTGGTGATGTTCGGTCCGCGTGAAGTGCTGTTGACCAGCGACGAGCCCGTCGTCCGGCAGTTCCTCAACGGTCGCCGTATCGGCCCGATCGGTATGTCCGAGGAGAAGGACGAGTCGACGATGGCCGAAGAGCAGGCCATGATCGACGCCGGCCACCACGACGGTGGCGTCGAGGAGATCGAGGGCGTGCCGCCGCAGATCCAGGCGACGCCCGGTATGCCGGAACGCCAGGCCGTCTTCCGCCGGCAGGCCCGGGTGCGTGAGATCATGCACACCCTGCCGCCCAAGGCGCAGGAGGCCATCCGCGACGACCTCGAGGGCACGCACCAGTACCAGGCGCATTCGATGCCCGATCCCGACGGTGCGACCACCCGGCATCGTGCGGTGGAGGACGACGCCCCGACCGGCGCCATCCCGCGCGCGCAGCAGTAGGCCGCGGCCGTGGACGCCGAGCCGACCGCTCGCGTTCCGAAGGCCCGCACTCACAACGCGACGTTCTGCCGGATCTGCGAGCCGCTGTGCGGCATGATCGCGACCGTCGAAGACGGCCGGCTCGTCGAACTGCGCCCCGATAAGGACCATCCGCTATCGGCGGGGTTCGCGTGCCAGAAGGGCATCGCGTTCGCCGAGGTGGTCAACGACCCCGACCGCGTCACCACGCCGCTGCGGCGACGCGCTCGCGCTGACGGTCTTCGCGCAAGCGGTTCCCCGCAAGCGGGTGGTGCCCCCACATCCGAAGGCGGCTTCGAACCCGTCGGCTGGGACGAGGCGATGACGGACATCGCGGCTCGGCTCACCGACATCCACCGCAGGCACGGCGCCGGCGCGATCGGCTGGTACTTCGGCAACCCGGGCGCGTTCAGCTACTCCTATACGCTGGCCCTCAACACGTTGATGGCCGGATTCGGTCTCGGACTGCACGTGTTCACCGCCGGCTCGCAGGACGTCAACAACCGCTTCGTCGCCAGCCAATTGCTCTACGGGTCACCGCTCGCGCTACCCGTACCCGACGTGTTGCGCACGGACCTGCTCGTGGTGATCGGCGCGAACCCGGTCATCTCGCACGGCAGCGTGCTGACGGTCCCGCGGATCCGCGATCGCATGCATGACATCGTCAAACGCGGTGGGCAGGTGCTGGTGATCGACCCTCGACGGACCGAAACCGCGGCCCAGTTCGAGTGGCTGGGCATCGTCCCCGACGGTGACGCCTACCTGCTGCTGTCCCTGCTGCACGTCATGTTCGGCGAGGGCCTGGTCGACCGGGCGAGGCTGAGCCGGCAGGCCGACGGCGCCGAGTGGCTCGAGCGGCTGGCCGCGTCCTTTAACCCCGAAGTGACCGAGGCACACACCGGAATCGCCCCGTCCACGGTGCGCGGTCTGGCCCGCGACCTCGTGCGCACCGAACGGGCCGCGGTGTACGGCCGCGTCGGCACCAGCATCGGGGAGAACGGGACACTGACCACCTACCTGCTGGACGCCGTCAACCTGGTCGCCGGCAACCTCGATGTGCCCGGCGGCAGCATGTTCGGACGGTTCGGGCTGCCGGGCGAGCGGTGGCTGAACATGGCGGGCGGCGCACTGCTGCGCACCGTCTACCGCCGCAGACGCTCACGCATCGGCGGGTTCCCGTCCGTCCTCGGGTCCGAACCGGCGGGCGTGATGGCCAAGGAGATCACCACGCCGGGACGCGGACAGGTCAGGGCGCTGTTCGTCGGCGCTGGCAACCCGGTGCTCTCGGTGCCCAACGGCGACGAACTGGAGGCCGCGCTGGAGTCACTGGAGCTGATGGTCGGGATCGATCTCTACATCAACGAGACGCTGGCGCACTGCGACTACGTGCTGCCCGCGACGTCGATGTACGAGCGTGACGATTTCCCGCTGCCGTTTCAGACGCTGCAACCCACGCCGTTCCGGCAGGCCACCGAGGCCGTCATCTCGCCGATGGGGCAGGCCCGCGCTGAGTGGGAGATCATCGACGACCTCACGGCCAGGATGTGGCGATCGACGCCGGGCCTGACCGCGCTCGCGGCGATACGAAAAGCGTTGTCGGTATTCGGGTTACGGCTCACGCCGCGGATCCTCGTCGACGCGGTGATCCGGCTGGCGGAGGGCGGCGACCGGTTCGGCCTGCGCCGCGGGTTGAGCTTCTCCAAGCTCACGGCGAACCACCCGCGCGGCACGGTGCTGGCCGACCATCTGCGCGCCGGCGTGCTGCGCGACGTCGTCGTCTACCGCGGCCGCCGGGTGCGTCTGCGCCACAACGAGATCCACGCCGAGGTCGACAAGCTGTCGCGCCGCCGCACCGTCGACGGCTATCCGATGCGGCTGATCGGCATGCGGGAGGCGCGGTCGGAGAACTCGTGGATGCACAACTCGCCGCTGCTGATGCGCGGTGAGCGTACGCATCGGGCGCGCATGCACGTCGACGACGCCGCCGCCGCGGGCATCGTCGACGACGACACCGTCCGCATCACGTCGCCGCACGGTCAGGTCGAGTTGCCCGTCCTCGTCACCAAGGACATCGTCGCCGGGGTGGTCGCGGTTCCGCATGGTTGGGGGCACAAGGGCACGGCCGGATGGCGCGTCGCCAACGACGCCGGCGGTGCCAACGTCAACCGGTTGATGTCCAGCGACCCGGCCGACATCGAGAGCCTGGCGGGAATGGCCCGGTTGACCGGCGTGCCGGTGCACGTCGAGCGGGTCGAGCGCGCGGCCGTGCAACCCGCGAACGCGCAAACTTCCGGATAAGCCCGATCCGCGACCAGCAAACCCGTTATCTTTCTCCCGTCGTCGAGCGGGAGAGGTCATGGTCGACCGGTTTCTGATGTGGTTGGGCGCGGGTGTGGTCACCGCGGGTATGTCGGCGGCGACGCTCGTCGGTGCGGGAGTTTCGATCGCCGACGACGGCTCGTCGCCGGGCTCCGGCGGATCGGACACCTCCGAGTCGTCGAATCCGGCTGACGGTACGAAGGATTCGGCCAGCACTCCGTCGTCGACGGTCGCCGGCACCCGTGTGTCCGGGCCGACGACCGACCGCGCGACGGGTGGCGCGCCGCGCACCAGGGTCGGGGTCCAACGCGCCGATGAGGCGGCGGACGACGGGAAGAAGTCCGAGCGCACCGATGCGACCGACCGCAGGCACGACCGAAAGAAGCCCGCGCCGGGACGCAAGGACGCCGATGCCGCGGCAACCCAGGCAAACGACGCCGAGAGCGCCGACAGCCCGGCGAAGGAAGGCCCAGCGGTCGAGGGCCCGGCCGAGGAAGGCGCGGTAGACGACGTAGCCGCGGAGCAGTCGGGAACCGAGGTCGTCGAAGAGGCCGAAGAAGCCGACGAGGTGGAGGCCACCGAAGAAGAGGAGGTCGTCGCGAAGCCGCGTACGGACCGCGACGACACCGCCGAACAGGCGCCGGCCGCGGTCTCGCGGAACACCGCGCGCATCGCAACCGACGACACCGCCGCCCGGACCGTCGCCGCCAAGGCCGACAAGCCCGAGACGACCGCCGCCGTCGATGCCCACATCGACGACAACGCCGCGTCCCCGGAAGAGCGCACGACGATCGTTCTGGACGAGCCGGTCAAGGACCTCGTCGAGCAGGAATTCGCCGTCCAGCCGATCGCCTTCGCAACGGCGCCGCCGGCGGTGACGACCGTGTCCGCGCCCCAGATTCCCAACATCCTCCGGGTGATCGGCACGATCGTGTTCGACCTCTACGGTCTGGCCACCCGGATCTTCGGCGGCCCGCCGATCCTGCCGGCGAACAGCACGGTCACCGTGCGCTCCTCGACGCTGCGGATCGACTGCGCGTGTGCCGAGGGCGAAGGGCAGGAGGTGCCCGCCGACTGGTACATCCCCAAAACCGCCGAAGGCGCCCCGCCGCCGGACCGGATGATCTACCTCCAGCACGGCTTCCTGGCCACGGGTCCGTGGTACAGCCATACCGCGGCGACGCTGGCCGAACGCACGAACAGCATCGTGGTCGCGCCGACGATCACCTCGAACTTCTTTGCCGTAGACGGCTGTTGGCTCGGGGGCGCGTCGATGCACGAGGCCATGGCGAAGCTGTTCGACGACGGCAACGACGCACTGGCCGACAGCGCAGCCGCGGCCGGCTACGCCGACGAGCTCCCGGATCGTGTGGTGTTGATGGGCCACTCGCTCGGCGGTGGCGCGGTGGCGGGTATCGCCGGCTACATGGCCGACGACGAGCGCAGCGAAAGGCTGGCCGGAGTGGTGTTGCTCGACGGCGTCGCCCTGGGCGATCCGGCGACGATGACGGCGTCGCTGACGAAGGTGCCGTTGGAGATCCCGATCTACCAGCTGGCCGCGCCGGTCTACATGTGGAACAACTTCGGCGCCGGTCTGGACGCGATCGTCGCGGCGCGCCCGGACACCTTCGTCGGCGTGACGCTGGTCAACGGCTCACACGTCGACGCCATGCGCGGTGGCAATCCGCTCATCCAGTTCGGCCAGGAGTTGGTCGCCGGCTTCTCGCGGCCAGAGAACTCCGCGGCGGCACAGATGCTGATGGTGGGCTGGGTCAACGACATGTTCGACCCGGACAACGAAGACAAGGAGGGCCTCTACCTCGAGCCCGGCGAGGGGTACAGCTTCGACACCCCGGCCGGGAGGGCGACCGTCGTCGCCCTGCCCAACACGCTGACCAAGCCGTTCCTGCTGAACTTCCTGCGCCCGTTCATGTCGCTGGCCGACGGTTTCTTCAGCCTCGATCCGGTGTGCGTCCGCGAATCCGTCGGCTCGGCGGGGGCGGGACACTGCAGCGACGCGATCGCCGCCTGAGCGTAAAAGTCCACAACAAAGCGTGTTATCTCTTGACGGACGGCCCTCGAGGGGTCAATCTGTTGGGCAGCAATGTATGGACGGTTGAGAAGGATCGAGCGCCAGCCAGCGCCCCGATGCGTGCCATACATGCAGTTGGGTTGTGGATGTTGAGGAATACGCCGTCCTGCGGTACTGTTGGACGTTGCGCTGGCTGCATCCTGCCCACCTAAACCCGCACCTGACACCGATGTCCTAGCCTGAGCCCAGCTCAGTGACCTAGTCGTGTGCCGTGCGTTCGGGAAGTTTGTGGTCGTGAGTGGCCAGCCGAACCGACGCAGATATCGCGACGAACGGACCGGTGGTAACCGGCACGATAGTCGCATGAGGTGCTGGAAGGATGCATCTTGGCAGGGTCCCGCCCAAGCAAGACAGCAGAAGCTACGAAAAACTCCGTCCCAGGAGCACCAAACCGAATTTCTTTTGCAAAGCTCCGTGAGCCCCTCGAGGTTCCCGGGCTTCTTGACGTTCAAACCGAGTCCTTTGAATGGCTGATCGGCTCCGAAGCCTGGCGTGAGAAGGCCAAGGAGCGCGGCGAAGAGAATCCGGTCGGTGGTCTCGAAGAGGTGCTCTCCGAGCTGAGCCCGATCGAGGACTTCTCCGGCTCGATGTCGCTGTCCTTCTCCGATCCGCGCTTCGACGAGGTCAAGGCCCCCGTCGACGAGTGCAAAGACAAAGACATGACGTACGCGGCCCCGCTGTTCGTCACGGCCGAGTTCATCAACAACAACACCGGTGAGATCAAGAGCCAGACGGTCTTCATGGGTGACTTCCCGATGATGACCGAGAAGGGCACGTTCATCATCAACGGCACCGAGCGTGTCGTGGTGAGCCAGCTGGTCCGGTCGCCCGGCGTCTATTTCGACGAGAACATCGACAAGTCCACCGAGAAGACGCTGCACAGCGTCAAGGTGATCCCCGGTCGCGGCGCGTGGCTGGAGTTCGACGTCGACAAGCGCGACACCGTCGGTGTGCGCATCGACCGCAAGCGCCGTCAGCCGGTCACCGTGCTACTCAAGGCGCTGGGCTGGACCAACGAGCAGATCACCGAGCGCTTCGGCTTCTCCGAGATCATGATGTCGACGCTGGAGAAGGACAACACCGCCGGCACCGACGAGGCGCTGCTCGACATCTACCGCAAGCTGCGCCCAGGCGAGCCGCCCACCAAGGAGTCCGCGCAGACCCTGCTGGAGAACCTGTTCTTCAAGGAGAAGCGCTACGACCTGGCCCGCGTCGGCCGCTACAAGGTCAACAAGAAGCTGGGCATCACCGAGAACCCGGCGCAGACGACGTCGACCACGCTGACCGAAGAGGACGTCGTCGCCACCATCGAGTACCTGGTGCGCCTGCATGACGGTCAGCCGACCATGACTGTCCCTGGAGGAGTCGAGGTCCCTGTTGAAGTGGATGACATCGACCACTTCGGCAACCGTCGCCTGCGCACCGTCGGCGAGCTGATCCAGAACCAGATCCGGGTCGGTCTGTCCCGCATGGAGCGCGTCGTGCGTGAGCGCATGACCACCCAGGACGTCGAGGCGATCACGCCGCAGACCCTGATCAACATCCGTCCCGTCGTGGCGGCGATCAAGGAGTTCTTCGGCACCAGCCAGCTGTCGCAGTTCATGGACCAGAACAACCCGCTCTCGGGCCTGACCCACAAGCGCCGCCTGTCGGCGCTGGGCCCCGGCGGTCTGTCCCGTGAGCGCGCCGGCCTCGAGGTCCGCGACGTGCACGCCAGCCACTACGGCCGCATGTGCCCGATCGAGACGCCGGAGGGCCCGAACATCGGCCTCATTGGCTCGCTGTCGGTCTACGCGCGGGTCAACCCGTTCGGCTTCATCGAGACGCCCTACCGCAAGGTCAAGGACGGTGTCGTCACGGATGACATCGAGTACCTGACCGCCGACGAGGAGGACCGCCACGTCGTGGCGCAGGCCAACTCGCCGATCGATGACAACGGCCGCTTCGTCGAGGAGCGCGTCCTCGTCCGCCGCAAGGGTGGCGAGGTCGAGCAGATCTCGTCGAGCGAGGTCGACTACATGGACGTCTCGCCGCGCCAGATGGTGTCGGTCGCGACGGCGATGATCCCGTTCCTCGAGCACGACGACGCCAACCGTGCCCTGATGGGTGCCAACATGCAGCGCCAGGCGGTTCCGCTGGTGCGCAGTGAGGCCCCGCTGGTCGGCACCGGTATGGAACTGCGCGCCGCGATCGACGCCGGCGACGTCGTCGTCGCCGACAAGGCGGGCGTGATCGAGGAGGTCTCGGCCGACTACATCACCGTGATGGCCGACGACGGCACCCGGCACACCTACCGGATGCGCAAGTTCGCGCGCTCGAACCACGGCACCTGCGCCAACCAGCGTCCGATCGTCGACGCCGGCCAGCGTGTCGAGGCGGGTCAGGTCATCGCCGACGGGCCGTGCACCGAGAACGGTGAGATGGCGCTGGGCAAGAACCTGCTCGTGGCGATCATGCCGTGGGAGGGCCACAACTACGAGGACGCGATCATCCTCTCCAACCGTCTGGTGGAAGAGGACGTGCTCACCTCGATTCACATCGAGGAGCACGAGATCGACGCCCGCGACACCAAGCTGGGCGCCGAGGAGATCACCCGGGACATCCCGAACGTCTCCGATGAGGTGCTGGCCGACCTCGACGAGCGCGGCATCGTCCGCATCGGCGCTGAGGTCCGCGACGGCGACATCCTGGTCGGCAAGGTCACCCCGAAGGGTGAGACCGAGCTGACCCCGGAGGAGCGGCTGCTGCGTGCGATCTTCGGTGAGAAGGCCCGCGAGGTCCGCGACACGTCACTCAAGGTGCCGCACGGTGAGTCCGGCAAGGTCATCGGCATCCGCGTGTTCAGCCGCGAGGACGACGACGAGCTGCCCGCCGGCGTCAACGAGCTGGTCCGCGTCTACGTCGCGCAGAAGCGCAAGATCTCCGACGGCGACAAGCTGGCCGGACGCCACGGCAACAAGGGCGTCATCGGCAGGATCCTGCCCGTCGAGGACATGCCGTTCCTGCCCGACGGCACCCCGGTGGACATCATCTTGAACACCCACGGTGTGCCGCGTCGTATGAACATCGGTCAGATCCTGGAGACCCACCTCGGGTGGGTGGCCAAGAGCGGCTGGAAGATCAACGGCTCGCCCGACTGGGCGAAGGCGCTACCCAAGGAGCTGCTCGAGGCCGAGCCGGGGAGCATCGTCTCCACGCCGGTGTTCGACGGTGCCCGGGAAGCCGAACTGCAGGGTCTGCTCGGATCCACGCTGCCCAACCGCGACGACGAGACGCTTGTCAACGAGGACGGCAAGGCGATGCTGTTCGACGGTCGCAGCGGCGAGCCGTTCCCGTACCCGGTGACGGTCGGCTACATGTACATCCTCAAGCTGCACCACTTGGTGGACGACAAGATTCACGCTCGCTCCACCGGCCCGTACTCGATGATCACCCAGCAGCCGCTGGGCGGTAAGGCGCAGTTCGGTGGCCAGCGGTTCGGCGAGATGGAGTGCTGGGCCATGCAGGCCTACGGTGCGGCGTACACGCTGCAGGAGCTGTTGACCATCAAGTCCGACGACACCGTCGGCCGGGTCAAGGTGTACGAGGCGATCGTCAAGGGCGAAAACATCCCCGAGCCCGGTATTCCGGAGTCGTTCAAGGTGTTGCTCAAGGAACTGCAGTCGCTGTGCCTCAACGTCGAGGTGCTGTCGAGTGACGGCGCCGCGATCGAGATGCGCGACGGCGACGACGAGGACCTCGAGCGCGCAGCGGCGAACCTGGGAATCAACCTGTCGCGCAACGAATCCGCGTCCGTCGAGGACTTGGCCTAATCCACGGCTCGCCGTGGCGCTTAGTTAATAGTTTCTAGTCCCGAAAGGGGAAAGGGAGTTACGTGCTAGACGTCAACTTCTTCGATGAGCTCCGCATCGGCCTCGCCACCGCCGACGACATCCGTCAGTGGTCCTTCGGCGAGGTCAAGAAGCCGGAGACCATCAACTACCGCACGCTGAAGCCGGAGAAGGACGGCCTGTTCTGCGAGAAGATCTTCGGACCGACTCGCGACTGGGAGTGCTACTGCGGCAAGTACAAGCGCGTCCGCTTCAAGGGCATCATCTGTGAGCGCTGCGGCGTCGAGGTCACTCGCGCCAAGGTGCGCCGTGAGCGGATGGGCCACATCGAGCTGGCCGCACCCGTCACGCACATCTGGTACTTCAAGGGCGTGCCCTCGCGCCTGGGCTACCTGCTCGACCTGGCGCCGAAGGATCTCGAGAAGATCATCTACTTCGCCGCCTACGTGATCACCGCGGTCGACGACGAGATGCGCCACAACGAGCTGTCCACACTCGAGGCCGAAATGGCCGTGGAGCGCAAGGCCGTTGAGGATCAGCGCGATCTCGACCTGGCCGAGCGGTCCCAGAAGCTCGAGGCCGACCTGGCCGAGCTGGAGAAGGAAGGCGCCAAGAGCGACGTGCGCCGCAAGGTGCGCGACGGCGGCGAGCGTGAGATGCGCCAGATCCGCGACCGGGCCCAGCGGGAGCTGGACCGGCTCGAGGAGATCTGGAACACCTTCACCAAGCTGGCCCCCAAGCAGCTCATCGTCGACGAGGTGCTCTACCGCGAGTTGCAGGACCGCTACGGCGAGTACTTCATCGGCGCGATGGGCGCCGAGGCCATCAAGAAGCTCATCGAGAACTTCGACATCGAGGCCGAGGCCGAAGAGCTTCGCGAGGTCATCCGAAGCGGCAAGGGGCAGAAGAAGCTCCGCGCGCTCAAGCGGCTCAAGGTCGTCGCGGCGTTCCAGCAGTCGAGCAACTCGCCGATGGGCATGGTGCTCGACGCCGTTCCGGTGATCCCGCCGGAGCTGCGCCCGATGGTGCAGCTCGACGGTGGCCGGTTCGCCACGTCGGACCTCAACGACCTGTACCGCCGCGTGATCAACCGCAACAACCGGCTCAAGAGGCTGATCGATCTCGGCGCGCCCGAGATCATCGTCAACAACGAGAAGCGCATGCTTCAGGAGTCGGTGGACGCGCTGTTCGACAACGGCCGTCGCGGCCGTCCGGTCACCGGGCCGGGCAACCGTCCGCTCAAGTCGCTGTCGGATCTGTTGAAGGGCAAGCAGGGTCGGTTCCGTCAGAACCTGCTCGGCAAGCGTGTCGACTACTCCGGCCGTTCGGTCATCGTGGTCGGCCCGCAGCTCAAGCTGCACCAGTGCGGCCTGCCGAAGCTGATGGCCCTCGAGCTGTTCAAGCCGTTCGTGATGAAGCGGCTGGTGGATCTCAACCACGCGCAGAACATCAAGAGCGCCAAGCGCATGGTCGAGCGTCAGCGCCCGCAGGTGTGGGACGTCCTCGAAGAGGTCATCGCCGAGCACCCGGTGCTGCTCAACCGCGCACCGACGCTGCACCGCCTCGGTATCCAGGCCTTCGAGCCGCAGCTGGTGGAGGGCAAGGCCATTCAGCTGCACCCGCTGGTCTGCGAGGCGTTCAACGCCGACTTCGACGGTGACCAGATGGCCGTTCACCTTCCGCTGAGCGCGGAGGCGCAGGCCGAGGCCCGCATCCTGATGCTGTCGTCGAACAACATCCTGTCGCCGGCGTCGGGTCGTCCGTTGGCCATGCCGCGTCTGGACATGGTGACCGGCCTGTACTACCTGACGACGATGATCGAGGGCGAAAAGGGCGAATACACCCCTGCCGCAAAGGATCAGCCGGAGACCGGTGTGTACAGCTCGCCCGCCGAGGCGATCATGGCGATGGACCGCGGTGCGCTGAGCGTGCGTGCCAAGATCCGCGTGCGGTTGACGCAGCTGCGTCCGTCGGCCGACGTCGAGGCCGAGCTGTTCAGCGACGGTTGGAAGCCGGGAGACGCCTGGACCGCGGAGACCACTCTGGGCCGGGTGATGTTCAACGAGCTTCTGCCGCACGGGTATCCGTTCGTCAACGAGCAGATGCACAAGAAGGTCCAGGCGCGGATCGTCAACGATCTCGCCGAGCGCTTCCCGATGATCGTGGTCGCGCAGACCGTGGACAAGCTCAAGGACGCCGGCTTCTACTGGGCGACCCGCTCGGGTGTCACCGTGTCGATGGCCGACGTGTTGGTGCCGCCGCAGAAGCAGGAGATCCTGGACCGTTACGAGAAGGAAGCGGACCAGATCGAGAAGAAGTACCAGCGCGGTGCTCTGAACCACGACGAGCGCAACGACGCCCTGGTCAAGATCTGGCAGGACGCCACCGAAGAGGTCGGCGAGGCGCTGCGGGCGCACTACCCGAAGGACAACCCGATCATCACGATCGTCGACTCGGGTGCCACGGGTAACTTCACGCAGACCAGGACCCTGGCCGGCATGAAGGGTCTGGTGACCAACCCGAAGGGTGAGTTCATCCCGCGTCCGATCAAGTCCTCGTTCCGCGAGGGCCTGACGGTGCTGGAGTACTTCATCAACACCCACGGCGCCCGAAAGGGTCTGGCGGACACCGCTCTTCGTACGGCCGACTCTGGTTACCTGACCCGTCGTCTGGTCGATGTGAGCCAGGACGTCATCGTTCGCGAGACCGACTGCGAGACCGAGCGCGGCATCACCGTCACGCTGGCCGAGCTGCAGGGCGGCGACAAGGACGCTGCCTTGGTGCGCGATCAGCACATCGAGACGTCGGCCTACGCGCGGACGCTGGCGCAGGACGCGGTCGACAAGGACGGCAACGTCGTCGTCGAGCGCGGCCACGACCTGGGCGACCCGGCGATCGAGGCACTGCTGGCCGCGGGCATCACCGAGGTGAAGGTCCGGTCCGTGCTGACCTGCGCCACGGGCACCGGCGTGTGCGCGATGTGCTACGGCCGTTCGATGGCGACGGGCAAGCTCGTCGACATCGGCGAGGCCGTCGGCATCGTCGCCGCGCAGTCCATCGGCGAGCCCGGTACGCAGCTGACCATGCGCACGTTCCACCAGGGCGGCGTCGGTGAGGACATCACCGGTGGTCTGCCCCGCGTGCAGGAGCTGTTCGAGGCCCGCATCCCGCGGAACAAGGCGCCGATCGCCGACGTCACCGGCCGGGTGCACCTCGAGGAGGGCGAGCGCTTCTACAAGATCACCATCGTCCCCGACGACGGTGGCGAAGAAGTGGTTTACGACAAGCTGTCTCGTCGTCAGCGCCTGAAGGTGTTCAAGCACGACGACGGCACCGAGCGCCTGCTCACCGACGGCGACCATGTCGAGGTGGGCCAGCAGCTGATGGAAGGTGCCGCCGATCCGCACGAGGTGCTGCGTGTCCAGGGCCCCCGCGAGGTGCAGATTCACCTCGTCAAGGAGGTCCAGGAGGTCTACCGCGCTCAGGGCGTGTCGATCCACGACAAGCACATCGAGGTCATCGTCCGGCAGATGCTGCGTCGCGTCACGATCATCGACTCGGGTTCGACGGAGTTCCTGCCCGGCTCCCTGACCGAGCGTGGCGAGTTCGAGACCGAGAACCGTCGGGTGGTCGCCGAGGGCGGCGAGCCCGCGGCCGGTCGTCCGGTGCTGATGGGTATCACGAAGGCGTCGCTGGCCACCGATTCGTGGCTGTCGGCGGCGTCGTTCCAGGAGACCACTCGCGTGCTGACCGATGCGGCGATCAACTGCCGCAGCGACAAGCTGCAGGGTCTGAAGGAGAACGTGATCATCGGCAAGCTGATCCCGGCCGGTACCGGTATCAACCGCTACCGCAACATCCAGGTGCAGCCGACCGAGGAGGCCCGCGCTGCGGCGTACACGATCCCGTCCTACGAGGATCAGTACTACAGCCCGGACTTCGGCCAGGCCACCGGCGCCGCGGTGCCGCTGGACGACTACGGCTACAGCGACTACCGCTGACCAGTCACGAAAATGCCCCCGGGGTTCGCCCCCGGGGGCATTTTCGTCTGAAAGCCCCGTCTGCTCTGCGCGAGCGCTCACTCTTGTACGGTCTCGCGGCCGAATTCCGTACCTAGGTGAGCGCTCGCGCTCCGGGATGTCATCATTCGACCTGATGCTGGCGAATATCGCGTGGTTCCTCGCCGGGCTGACCGCGTTGATCGTCGGCGCCGAGGTGATGGTCAAGGGCGGGTCGCGGTTGGCCGCGCGGTTGGGCATCAGCGCGATCGTGTTGGGCCTGACGGTGGTGTCGATCGGGACGAGCATGCCCGAACTCGCCGTCGGGGTGACGGCCGCCAGCCAGGGGAGCGGGGCGCTGGCGGTCGGCAACATCGCCGGCACCAACGTCGTCAACCTTCTGCTGATACTCGGGTTGAGTGCGGCGATGGTGCCGTTGGTTCTGCAACTACGGACCATTCGCCTGGAGCTGCCGATGATGGCGGCGGCTGCACTGCTGCTGTTCGTGGTCGCGGCCGATGGTGTGATGACGCGCGTCGACGGGATCATCCTGCTCACCGGCGCGGTCGTGTACACCGGCACCGTCATCTGGTCGGCACGTCGTGAATCGCAAACGGTCGTCCGCGAATTCGCAGGGGCATATGCCGAGGACGCGTCACAGGTGTCGACCCCGGACGGTCGCCGTCAGATGCGCCGTGAGCTCGCGATGCTCGTCGGCGGTATCGTGCTCGTGGTCATCGGCGCCGAGTGGCTCGTGGACGGTTCGGTCGGAATGGCCGGGGAGTTCGGCGTCTCCGACGCGCTGATCGGGCTCACCGTGGTGGCGATCGGAACCTCGGCGCCGGAGCTGGTGACCACGGTGATGTCGACGCTGCGCGGTGACCGCGACATCGCGATCGGCAACCTGGTCGGCAGCAGCATCTACAACATCGCGTTCATTCTCGGCGTCACCTGCCTGGTGCCCGCGAACGGCTTGGCGCTGCCATTGAGCCTGGTGCGCATCGACATTCCGATCATGGTGATCGTCGCGCTGGCGTGCATCCCGATCTTCATCACGGGCCGCCGCGTCAGCCGGCCCGAGGGTGCGCTGATGGTCACGGCCTACCTGGCTTACCTGACCTTCCTGCTCGCCACCCAGACATGACCTATGCGGGTTGTCGCTCCGGTGCGGTGAACACATCGAGATTCGCCGTCAGAAATTCGCGCAGGGTGACCGGTTCGCGTCCGATGAGGTTCTTCAACGCCACGCCGTCGGACGGTAAGGTGCGCCCGCTCCTGGCGACCATGTCACCGACAGCGGAAATATGCTGTGCCATAGCGGGATTGACGATGTGCGTGCCGGTCGATCGGGCCAGTTGTTCGAGGTCCGCGCGCCACTCGTCCTTGTCGACGGCCTCGTAGCGAACAGGACGGGCGATCAAGTCGGCGAGCAGGGCGGCGATATCGGCATGGCTGAACAACTCGGATCCCTTGACGTAGTACACCGCTTCGGTGAACCGGTCGGGCCTCAGCAGCGCGGCCAGGCCCAACTCGGCGGCATCGGCACCGCTGATCCAGGCGACTTCGTTGTCTCCGAACGAGTTCCGGATCAGGTTCTGGCGGCGAACGGAGTCGCTGTGCAAGCCGACGAGGTTCTCGTGGAACAGCGCGGCGACCCGCAGGATCACCACTTCGAGACCCGCACATTCCAGGGTCTGCTCGGCGAGCCACTGTGCACGCCCGAGATTGCTCGGACTGTCGGGATGGGCGGGACCCATCGACATCACCACGGTTCGGGGACGGCGCCCCACCTCGCGCACGGCCGAGGCGTGATTGGCGGCGGCGGGGATCACCCCGGCATCGATCGGATACGTGAATTACGCCAGGTCGACGTCGGCCAAGGCGGGCAGCAGGGTTCGGCGATCGTGAAGTTCGCCGATGACGACCTCGGCGCCCAGTTCCGTTAGCCGATCGGTGCGTTCGCGCACGAGGTACCTGCCGCGAACCAACAACAGGTCCGACGGATTGATCGTGGCGGCCTCGAGGCGCACCGAGACCTCGCCCTCGCCCGGGGTCGCTTCCGGGGAGTCGGTGAGTTCGACCGAATGCTCGGGGTCCCCGAACCGGGTCACCACGAGGTGTTTCATGGGAAGCCTCCATTTCGTCGATGCCGTGGCATCAAAGTACACCGAACGGTTTCCATGACGCTAGTTTCTGGGACGATCCCGATAACCGGGAATACCGAGCGGTGTGGGGTGTTACGCGCCGAAGGCGTCTTTGTAGTAGACGATCTGATGGGATGTGACCAGCAGGGCGCCGTCGCGCGACCAGAGCTGCGCGGTCTGGTCGAAATATCCACGCGCGAACTGTTGACCCCGTGCGGTGGCCAGAAGGTAATCGTCGCCCAGGCCGCCGAGCTCCGTTGCGTCGACGTGGAAGTACGTCGTCAACGAGATCGTTCCGGCGGGCACGGGTTTACCCCGACGCAGGAAGATGCGCGGATAGAAGATGTCGGAAAGCGCCGCCAGGGAGCTGTAGTCGAGTGCGCGGCGG
This sequence comes from Mycolicibacterium malmesburyense, assembly GCF_001050015.1. Next base: position 45,664 of record NZ_CVTB01000055.1, on the reverse strand, counting down.
GGATGGTCGCGCACCCAGAGCGTCGTGGTCGACGATGCACGCGCGGTCCCGTCGACGGGCGGTTGGCCCTCGACGAAACGCAGATCGTAGTTCTGCAGGAAGGCGATGCCTTCCGGCCCGGGGGACGCTGGATTGCCTCGGGCTCGGGCACCTCCGGCATCACCGCTTCGGTGTCGGACCACGTGTCGCGTCGGGTACCGAAAACCGCTGTGGCTGTGGACATCACGGTGTCAGACTGCACCAGCGACGCCGACCAATGCTGGTTCGACCGGTTGGCGCGCACCAGGGTGGTGTCGATCGTGAACTCGCCGTCGGCGATCGGTGCGGCGAAGTTCACCGTGAGCGCGACGGGGTCGCCGGCTCGGTCAGGCTGTAGCTCGATTGCATGTAACAGCACCGCCGCGGTCGCGCCGCCGAACGGGCCGACCATGTTGCCGAACTCGGGAACGGTGCTGCCGAGCATCGCCCGGCCGGGTCCGGGTTCGAGCCGGATCGCGGCGTCGAACGGGTGGGCGGACATCTCGGCGCACATGCATCTGAGACTAGTAAACAATACCCAGACCATGCCATCCGGCTGGGTACCGATCGGTATACTCGAGTTCATGACCGAACAGGCGCCCACACGCGGCGGTCGGGGTGCGCGAGACCGCCTGGCGGCCACCGCAAGCAAGCTCTTCTACCGCAACGGCATCAACGCAACCGGCGTCGAGGCGGTCATCCAGCAGGCCAAGGTGTCCAAACGGACGCTTTACCAACACTTCTCGAGCAAGACCGAACTCGTCGAGGATTATCTGCGCAAGCTCGACGAATCAGGCACTCCGATGGAGCGCTCACTAAACCGCTCGGAGCTCTCCCCCCGTGAGCGGCTGCTGGCCATCTTCGATGCGCCGCCGGTCGAGAGGTTCCGCGGATGCCCGTTCCACAACGCCGCGGTGGAGTCGGCCGGAGCGTGGCCCGAGGTCGACGATCTAGTGCGCACGCACAAGCGGCGCTTCGCCGAGCGGTTGGTCGCCGTCGCCGAAGAGGCCGGCGCGCGCGACCCGTATGCGCTCGGCAACCAGCTGTTGGTGTTGTTCGAGGGCGCCACGGCGCTCGCCACCTCGCTCAACGACACCTCGGCGCTGTTGCACGCCCGGTCGGCGGCCGCGCAGTTGATCGACGACGCCACTCGCGGTGTCGGCCAGCCCGCCTAGGGTGAATGGGCGGGCTTCTCAGCGCGGCTCGTTCCTCGCCGCTTGATCGTCGCCCGCCTGCGTCTATCGGGCGGGCTTCTCAGCGCGGCTCGTTCCTCGCCGCTTGATCGTCGCCCGCCTAGACTCGACCCCGTGCTTATCGGTTCCCACGTCCACGGTGACGACCCGCTCGCTGCGGCACAGGCCGACGGCGCCGACGTCGTGCAGTTCTTCCTCGGAAACCCGCAGAGCTGGAAGAAGCCCAAGCCGCGTGAGGACGCCGACGTGCTCAAGGCGTCGAGCGTCCCGCTCTACGTGCACGCGCCGTACCTGATCAACGTCGCGTCGGCCAACAACCGGGTGCGGATCCCGTCGCGCAAGATCCTGCAGGACACCTGCGACGCCGCCGCCGAGGTCGGTGCGACGGCGGTCATCGTGCATGGCGGGCACGCCGACGACAAGGACTGGGAGGCCGGGTTCGAGCGCTGGGTCAAGGCGCTCGACTATCTCGAAACCGATGTGCCCGTGTACCTCGAAAACACCGCGGGCGGCGACCACGCGATGGCCAGGCACTTCGACGTCATCGCACGGTTGTGGGACCACATCGGCGACAAGGGCATCGGATTCTGCCTGGATACCTGCCATGCCTGGGCCGCGGGCGAGGCGCTGATCGACGCCGTCGACCGCATCAAGGCCATCACCGGTCGCATCGACCTGGTGCACTGCAACGACTCGCGCGACGCCGCCGGTTCCGGTGCCGACCGGCACGCCAACTTCGGCACCGGCCAGATCGACCCGCAACTGCTGGTTGCGGTCGTCAAGGCGGCAAACGCCCCGGTGATCTGCGAAACCGCCGACGAGGGGCGCAAGGACGACATCGCATTTCTCCGCGAACACCTCGATTGACTCTGGTCACGATCCGCTAACCGAACGGTCCCCGAACCGTGGGTGACGCCGAGGTGAACTAGATTCATCCGAGTGGCCGCGGTTGACGAGTCATCTTTCGCCGTGCCGAGCGCTGCTGAGCGGTCCGACGCCCGCGCGCGTCGGCTCGCCGTCGTGCGATGGGTCGCAATCACGGTCTGGGCCACCGTCATCGTCTACCGGACCATCACCTCCGGGTTCGCCTTCAACCGCGAACTGGTCCTGCTTTACATCGCGACCGGGCTGCTGGCCGCGAGCATCGGGCAGGGCCGCCGCATGCTCTACGTCATCCGTGACTGGCTGCCGTTCGCGCTGATACTGATCGCCTACGACCTGAGCAGGGGCGCGGCGGACATGATCGGTCGCCCGACGCTGTGGGAGTGGCCGGCCGACGTGGACCGTCTGCTCTTCGGCGGCGCCGTGCCGACGGTGTGGCTCCAGGAGCAACTCAAACAGGCGCAGCCACCGTGGTGGGAGGTCGTGGTCAGCTGCGTGTACATGTCGTTCTTCATCCTTCCCTACGTCGTCGCCGGGGTGCTGTGGCTGCGCAACCGCGACGAATGGAAGGCCTTCGTGCGTCTGTTCGTCGGGTTGAACTTCGCCGGCTTGCTCATCTACGCATTGGTGCCCGCCGCGCCACCGTGGGCGGCGGCCCGGTGCACTCCGGCGGAGGTCGCGAGCGGACCGGCCGAGGCGCGCTGCATGTTCCGTTCCGCGCGCGGGGTTCCCGACGGTGGTGTGCTCGGGGTGATGCAGTCCAGTCAGGACGGCGCGAACCCGTGGATCGAGCGGATCGTCGGGCGGGGCTGGGGCAATCTCAACCTGCACTCGGCGACCGCGCTGCTCGATGCGGGCCAAGCCAGCGTCAACCTGGTGGCGGCGATCCCGTCCCTGCATGCGGGTATGACGGCGGCCGTCGCCGCCTTCCTCTGGCGTCGCGTCCACCGAGGCTGGCGGCCGCTCCTCGCCGCCTACGTACTCGTCATGGCCTTCACGCTGGTGTACACCGCCGAGCACTACGTCATCGACATCCTGCTCGGCTGGGCGCTTGCCGCAGCGGTGATCGCCGTCCTCGCCCGCTACGAGAAACGGCGCCGGGCCAGGGCGTCGCGTTCACCGAATGACGCGGCACCACCGGCGGTCGAGGAACCCCTCGCGGCGGAGCCCGAACCCGCCGAGCCGGAGCCCGAACCCGCCGAGCCGGAACCCGAACCCGCCGAGCCGGAACCCGTCGCCGCCGATCCTGTTGCCGTATCAGCGCCGAGTCCCGGGATGGTCGCCGAACTCGACAGCCGCTGAAGACGTATTACAGCTGTTGTGCAGTTGTTCGCGAAAGTGTAATAGTGGTGGCATGGCAGATACGCATGTCGTCACCAACCAGGCCCCCACGCTGGAGGACTACAACCCGGCTACGTCGCCGGTGCTCACCGAGGCGTTGATCCGCGAGGGCGGTGAGTGGGGCCTCGACGAGGTCAACGAGTTGGGTGCGCTGAGCGGCTCCGCGCAGGCACAGTGCTGGGGTGAGTTGGCCAACCGCAACCGGCCGATCCTGCACACCCACGACCGCTACGGCCACCGCATCGACGAGGTCGAGTACGACCCCGCCTACCACTCGCTGATGAGCGTGGCGATCCGCCACGGCCTGCACGCCGCGCCGTGGGCCGACGACCGGCCCGGTGCGCACGTCGTCCGCGCCGCCAAGACCTCGGTGTGGACGCCCGAGCCCGGCCACATCTGCCCGATCTCGATGACCTACGCCGTCGTGCCGGCGCTGCGGCACAACCCGGAACTGGCCGCGGTCTACGAGCCTCTGCTGACCAGCGGCGTCTACGACCCTGAACTCAAGGTGCCCACCACCAAGGCCGGCATCACCGCGGGCATGTCGATGACCGAGAAACAGGGCGGGTCCGATGTGCGTGCGGGCACCACCGAAGCGACCCCCAACGGCGACGGCACGTACTCACTGCGCGGCCACAAGTGGTTCACCTCGGCGCCGATGTGCGACATCTTCCTGGTGCTCGCACAGGCGCCCGGCGGGTTGTCCTGCTTCATGTTGCCGCGGGTTCTGCCCGACGGCAGCCGCAACCGGATGTTCCTGCAGCGACTGAAGGACAAGCTCGGCAACCACGCCAATGCCTCCTCGGAGGTGGAGTACGACGGCGCCGTCGCCTGGCTGGTCGGCGAAGAGGGCCGCGGTGTTCCGACCATCATCGAGATGGTCAACCTGACGCGCCTGGACTGCACGCTCGGCAGCGCGACCAGTATGCGCAACGGCCTCGCGCGTGCGATTCATCACGTCCAGCATCGAAAGGCGTTCGGCGAGTATCTGATTGATCAGCCGCTGATGCGCAACGTGTTGGCCGATCTCGCGGTCGAGGCCGAGGCGGCGACGATCCTCGCGATGCGCATGGCCGGGGCCACCGACGCCGCCGTGCGTGGCGACACCCGCGAGACGCTGCTCCGCCGGATCGGCCTGGCGGCAGGCAAGTACTGGGTGTGCAAACGTGCCACCCCGCATGCCGCCGAGGCGATGGAGTGTCTGGGCGGCAACGGTTATGTCGAAGAATCGGGCATGCCGCGGTTGTACCGCGAAGCGCCGTTGATGGGCATCTGGGAGGGCTCGGGCAACGTCAGTGCGTTGGATACGTTGCGGGCCATGGCGACTCGGCCCGAGTGCGTTGACGTGCTGTTCGACGAGCTCGGTCAGACAGCGGGCGCCGATCCGCGTCTCGACGCCCACGTCGAGGCGTTGCGGCCCGCGCTCGGTGATCTCGAGACCATCCAGTACCGCGCCCGCAAGGTCGCCGAGGACATCAGCCTGGTGTTGCAGGGTTCGCTGTTGGTGCGCCACGGCCATCCTGCCGTCGCGGAGGCGTTTCTCGCGACCCGGATGGGCGGCACCTGGGGCGGTGCGTTCGGAACCCTGCCCACCGGCCTCGACCTCGCGCCGATCATCGAGCGCGCGTTGGTGAAGGGATGACGGCCTGCTCGCGGAGGGAGGCGCCACGTCGATGACGCACGCGATCAGGCCGGTCGACTTCGACAACCTCAAGACGATGACCTACGAGGTCACGGACCGGGTCGCCCGCATCACGTTCAATCGTCCGGAGAAGGGCAACGCGATCGTCGCCGACACCCCGCTGGAACTGTCCGCGCTCGTCGAGCGCGCCGACCTCGATCAGAACGTGCACGTGATCCTGGTTTCCGGTCGGGGAGAGGGGTTCTGCGCCGGATTCGACCTGTCCGCCTACGCCGAGGGATCCTCGTCGGCCGGCGGCGGCAGTCCCTACCGGGACACCGTGCTGTCCGGTAAGACCCAGGCCGTCAACCATTTGCCGGATCAGCCGTGGGACCCGATGATCGACTACCAGATGATGAGCCGGTTCGTGCGAGGCTTCTCGAGCCTGATGCGCTGCGACAAGCCGACGGTGGTCAAGATCCACGGCTATTGCGTGGCCGGCGGCACCGACATTGCGCTGCACGCCGACCAGGTCATCGCGGCGTCGGACGCCAAGATCGGATACCCACCAACCCGGGTATGGGGTGTGCCCGCGGCCGGTATGTGGGCGCACCGTCTCGGCGACCAGCGGGCCAAACGCCTTCTGCTGACCGGGGATTCGATCACCGGAGCACAGGCCGCCGAGTGGGGTCTGGCGGTCGAGGCGCCGTCGCCTGAGGATCTTGACGAGCGTACCGAGAGACTGGTGGAGAGGATCGCGCGCGTGCCGATCAACCAGCTGATCATGGTCAAGCTGGCGATGAACTCGGCGCTGTACAACCAGGGGACCGCCAACAGCGCGATGATCTCCACGGTGTTCGACGGCATCGCCCGCCACACTCCCGAGGGGCACGCGTTCGTCGCGCAGTCACGCGAACACGGGTTCCGGGAAGCGGTCCGGCAGCGAGACGAGCCGTTCGGCGACCACGGTCGTAAGGCGTCCGGAGTCTGATGCCGAAGTCGCTGTCGCGGATGACGGCCCGCTCCGTCGTGCTGAGCGTCCTGCTCGGTGCGCATCCGGCGTGGGCCACCGCAAGCGAACTCATCAGGCTCACAGCTGATTTCGAGATCAGGGAGTCGACCGTGCGCGTCGCGCTGACGCGTATGGTCAGCGCGGGTGACCTGGTCCGCTCCGAAGACGGCTACCGACTGTCGGACCGGCTGTTGGCGCGGCAACGTCGCCAGGACGACGCGATCAACCCGCGGCTGCGTCCCTGGACGGGTGACTGGACCACCGTGGTCATCACCAGCGTGGGCACCGACGCCCGGGCCCGGGCCGGCCTGCGAAGCACGCTGCAGGACGGCCGATTCGGCGAATTGCGCGAGGGACTGTGGCTGCGGCCGGACAATCTGGACACCGCTCTGCCGCCGGACGTGCTGCAACGCGTGCGGGTCCTGATCGCCCGCGACGCCGAACCCGCGGAGTTGGTGGCCCGGCTGTGGGACCTACCCGCCTGGGCGCGGAGGGGCAGAACGTTGCTCGACGAGATCGCCTCGGCACCAGACGTACCCGGGCGTTTCATCGCCGCGGCCGCGATCGTGCGCCACCTGCTCACCGACCCGGTGCTGCCGGAGGAGTTGCTGCCCGACGACTGGCCCGGGGCCGCACTGCGGCAGGCCTACAACGACTTCGCCGCGGAGTTGTCCACGCGGCGCGACGGTGCCGGATCGTTTACACGACGTGACCAATTGATGGAGGCGACATGACGGGTGGAGTGCGGGTCGAGAAGAACGGTGCCGTGACGACGGTGATCATGAATCGTCCGGAGGCGCGCAACGCCGTCAACGGGCCGGCCGCCGCGGCCCTGTACTCGGCGTTCGACGAATTCGACAAGGACGATTCGGCCGCCGTCGCGGTGTTGTGGGGTGACAACGGAACATTCTGCGCCGGAGCCGATCTCAAAGCGTTCGGGACGCCGGACTCCAATCCGGTGCACCGAACCGGTCCGGGTCCCATGGGGCCCAGCCGAATGGTGTTGTCCAAGCCGGTGATCGCGGCCGTGAGCGGATACGCCGTGGCCGGCGGTCTGGAGCTGGCGTTGTGGTGCGATCTGCGCGTCGTCGAGGAGGACGCGACCATGGGGGTGTTCTGCCGACGGTGGGGCGTCCCGCTGATCGACGGGGGGACCGTCCGGCTCCCGCGGTTGATCGGGCACAGCCGGGCCATGGACCTCATCCTCACCGGCCGCGCCGTCGACGCTTCCGAAGCCCTGGCGATGGGGTTGGCCAACCGGGTGGTGCCGAAGGGGGAGGCACGCCGCCGGGCCGAGGAACTCGCCGCGGACCTGGCCAAGCTCCCGCAGCAGTGCATGCGCGCCGACCGGCTGTCGGCGCTCAACCAGTGGGGTCGCTCGGAGGCCGAGGCCATGGACTTCGAGTTCGGCAGCATGTCGCGTGTCGCCGCCGAATCCTTAGAGGGCGCAGCGCGTTTCGCGTCTGGTGCCGGCAGGCATGGCGCCGACGCCTAGCGGTCGTCGCGCACGCCCTCTTCCGGCTCAGCCCTTGGAGATCTTGTTGTTGTTGCCGGTGTCGTTGACGTTGGGGTCGCCGTCCTTGTAGGTCACCGTGTTGTTGAGGCCGACGACGCTGATCTCCTTGTCGATGCGGTCGAAGGTGACCTTGTTGTCGGCGCCGCCGATGTTCACGTTCGCGCAGGTGCCTTTGACGGTGAGGGTGTTGTTCGACCCGCCGATGTTCAGCGATTTGCCGTCGGCGCAGTCGATGTCGGCGGTCGTGCCGAACGAGCCGTAATTGATCGTGTTGCCGACTTCGACCTGGGCGCCCGTATCGCCCGCGGTCGCGGTGGGGGTGTTGGTGTCGGAGCTCTCGGATCCGCAGCCGGCGAGCAGAAGGGCGGCGACGGCGGCGACGAACGGATAGGCGATGGATGTGGCGCGCATACTCATGCGGGTACCCGGTTGATGCGGTTCGTCATCCCCAGTTCGCGTCCGCGATCCAGGACGAGCGGGTTTCCGTTCTTGTACAGCACCGTCTGGTCCCAGCCGTAGACTGTGATGTCGTTGATCACGTTGTCGGCGACGACGATGTTGCCGTTGCCCTGCATCGTCACCGCCCAGCAGGTTCCCAGCGTGGTGATCTTGTTGTAGGCGCCGTTGACGAGCAGCGTGGAATCGGCGCAGTCGATCGTCTCGACGACGCCGATGCCCGTGATTGTGGTGTCCGTGCCCCGGTGCGCACCGACGACACTGGTGTCGGCGCACTGACGCAACAGCGGATTGCAGACCACCGGTTCGGCCTGCGCCCCGGGAGCGGCGAGGAGCAGCGGAAAGACGACGGTGGATGCCGCAAGCGATCGGGCTGCAACGGTCCGCATCATGCACAAGAGCGTACGTTGCCGGGTTCCGGTCTTGGGATGGTTCACCCGAGTCGCTATCGACGGTGGCGCTGGGTACCGTGAGCGGCGATGCGTTGGCGGTTCGGTCCGATTGCTGTCGCGGCGGTCGTAGCGGTAATGACGGTGGCAGGGTGTGCTGAGACCGTCACCGGAAGCGCGCAGCGGGCCACGCCCGCCGCTCCCGATCCCGACCGCGATTTCGGCTATGTCGACGACCGCTGCGGGCTGCTGGACGACGAGACCGTTCAGGAGATCTTGGCGGCCGACAGCGTGGTGCGGCCCTACAGCGGGGCGGTCTGCCAGTACGTGCTGTTTCGCGGCGACCTGACGATCGACGCGACCTACTCCTGGTTCCACAACGGCAGCCTCGATCGCGAACGCGCGCTGGCCGAAGAACGCGGCGCGCAGATCACCGACGCCGACGTGGAGCGCCACCCGGCCTTCACGGCTCGGCGCGACATCACCGGCCCGGCGTGTTCGGTGACCGCCGCGGCGGGCAGCGGAGTCCTCAGTTGGTGGGTGCAGTTCCGCGATCAACGCGGTGGCGATCCATGCCAGGAGGCGCAGAAGCTGTTGTCGGCCACCCTGAAATCGGAGATGTGACGGTGTCCGCTCGCTGGAATCGCCGCCTGATCGCGCTGGCCGCGTGCGCCGCGCTGCTCACGGCGTGCGGTTCGGCAGACGACACCTCGTCCTCGTCGCCGACGCCCAAACCCGGCGGCGGATTCCGCAGCGTCGACTGCAACGGCATCACCGACGCCGACATCGCCGCGGCGGTCGGATCGGACGAGTTCACCAAGGCCGTCGTCAGCGATGCCGGCTGCTTCTGGCAGGAGAACACGGTGTTCGGCACCGTCGGGGCGGGGATGGGCATCTCGACGTGGTGGTACCGCGGCAGCGACATGGACACCGAGCGCAGGCTCGAACAACAGGCCGGTCGCACGCTGACCGAGCTCTCCGTCGACGGCAACAAGGGTTTCAAGGCGTTCGACGGCAATGCGTGCAGTTTCTATGTGGCCAAGGGTGGCGATGTCATCACGTGGTCCATCCAGACGATGAACCCCGCGACGCTGCCCGATCTGTGCTCGATCACCGAGCAACTCGCCGAGCTCAGTCAGGAGCGCGTCAACTGACTCGGAGGAAACTAGAGGTGTTAGTTTTCTCCCGGGAATCAACGACGGACGCGACGAGACGTAGGGGGCCAACCGCGCATGGCACAGCCCTCGAGCACGCCCGCCAGGAAAGCCCCCCGGCTCAGCCGCGAGTCGATCGTCAACGCCGCACTGACCTTCCTGGACCGCGAGGGCTGGGACGCGCTGACGATCAACGCGCTCGCCACCCAACTCGGCACCAAGGGCCCCTCGCTGTACAACCACGTCAACAGCCTTGAGGACCTGCGCAGAACGGTGCGGATGCGCGTCGTCGGCGACATCATCGGCATGCTCACCAACGTCGCCGAGGGCCGCACCCGCGACGACGCGGTGACCGCGATGGCGAGTGCCTACCGCAGCTACGCACATCACCACCCGGGGCGCTATTCGGCCTTCACCCGGATGCCGTTGGGCGGCGACGATCCCGAATTCACCGAGGCCACCAGGGCGGCCGCGGCACCGGTCATCGCGGTCCTGGGCTCCTACGGGCTCGAGGGTGAGAACGCGTTCTATGCGGCGCTCGAATTCTGGTCGGCCATGCACGGTTTCGTTCTGTTGGAGATGACCGGGGCAATGAATGGCATCGACACCGACGCCGTGTACAGCGACATGGTGATGCGGTTGGCGTCCGGTATGGAGCGTCGGTAGCCGCACGCGCCGGCACCATCCGGGAGAAGGTAACCTGACCTGCGGTTAGGGCGCGGCCGACGGGTTTGGAGCGCTGCCTCTGTGCTGGTATTGTGGACGATCGTGCCTGGCAGATAAGGCGCTTGCGGGCGAATCAAAACGCAAGCGTGCCTGCACGCCGGGCCAATTCGCATGTCGCCATGCTCTGAGAATTGAGGCAATGCCTTCGGATTTCTTGGGCGGACGCGTGCGACACACCCGGTCGCGGGGTACGTGCCCCGGGTAAAAGCGCAGTACAGAGACTTGACCAGAACTTAAGAAGCAGCAACACAGAAAGCCGGTAGATGCCAACCATCCAGCAGCTGGTCCGCAAGGGTCGCCACGACAAGCCCGCCAAGGCGAAGACCGCGGCCCTCAAGGGCAGCCCGCAGCGCCGCGGGGTGTGCACCCGCGTGTACACGACCACCCCGAAGAAGCCGAACTCGGCGCTTCGGAAGGTCGCGCGCGTCAAGCTGACCAGCGCGGTCGAGGTCACCGCCTACATCCCGGGCGAGGGCCACAACCTGCAGGAGCACTCGATGGTGCTGGTGCGCGGCGGCCGTGTGAAGGACCTGCCGGGTGTGCGCTACAAGATCATTCGCGGCTCCCTGGACACCCAGGGTGTGAAGAACCGCAAGCAGGCGCGTAGCCGCTACGGCGCGAAGAAGGAGAAGAGCTGATGCCGCGCAAGGGACCGGCGCCCAAGCGTCCGTTGGTCAACGATCCGGTCTACGGGTCGCAGCTGGTCACTCAGCTGGTCAACAAGGTTCTGCTGGACGGGAAGAAATCGCTCGCCGAACGCATTGTTTATGGTGCGCTCGAACAGGCCCGCGAAAAGACCGGCACCGATCCGGTGGTCACCCTCAAGCGCGCTCTGGACAACGTCAAGCCGGCACTCGAGGTCCGCAGTCGTCGAGTCGGCGGCGCCACCTACCAGGTTCCCGTGGAGGTGCGTCCAGATCGCTCGGTCACGCTGGCTCTCCGGTGGCTGGTCAGCTTCAGCAAGGCCCGTCGCGAGAAGACCATGATCGAGCGCCTGGCGAACGAGATCCTCGACGCCAGCAATGGCCTGGGTGCGGCCGTGAAGCGGCGCGAGGACACCCACAAGATGGCCGAGGCAAACCGCGCATTCGCGCACTACCGCTGGTGATGTGTCGTCCCGGCGACGTCGGCGGGACGAAATGACAACAGCAACTACCAAGCGAAAGAGAAGACTTCTGTGGCACAGAAGGACGTGCTTACCGACCTGAACAAGGTCCGCAACATCGGCATCATGGCGCACATCGATGCCGGCAAGACCACGACGACCGAACGCATCCTGTACTACACCGGCGTCAACTACAAGATCGGTGAGACGCACGACGGCGCTTCGACCACCGACTGGATGGAGCAGGAGCAGGAGCGGGGGATCACCATCACCTCCGCGGCCGTGACGTGCTTCTGGAACGACAACCAGATCAACATCATCGACACCCCGGGCCACGTCGACTTCACCGTCGAGGTGGAGCGCAGCCTGCGCGTGCTCGACGGCGCCGTCGCCGTGTTCGACGGCAAAGAGGGCGTGGAGCCGCAGTCCGAGCAGGTCTGGCGGCAGGCCGATAAGTACGACGTGCCCCGCATCTGCTTCGTCAACAAGATGGACAAGCTGGGCGCCGACTTCTACTTCACCGTGCGCACCATCGAGGAGCGCCTCGGGGCCACGCCGCTGGTGATCCAACTGCCGATCGGCGCCGAGAACGACTTCATCGGCGTCGTCGACCTGGTCGAGATGAGGGCGAAGGTGTGGCGCGGCGAGACCGCGCTCGGCGAGAAGTACGAGGTCGAGGACATCCCGGCCGACCTTGCCGAGAAGGCCGAGGAGTACCGGACCAAGCTGATCGAGGCCGTCGCGGAGACCGACGAGGAGCTGCTGGACAAGTACGTCGGCGGCGAGGAGCTCACGGTCGCCGAGATCAAGGCGGCGATCCGCAAGCTGACCGTCGGCTCGGAGCTCTACCCGGTTCTGTGCGGCAGCGCGTTCAAGAACAAGGGCGTGCAGCCCATGCTCGACGCGGTCATCGACTACCTGCCGTCTCCGCTGGACGTGGAGTCCGTGCAGGGGCACGTGCCCGGTAAAGAAGACGAGGCCATCAGCCGCAAGCCGTCGACCGACGAACCGTTCTCGGCGTTGGCGTTCAAGATCGCGGTGCACCCGTTCTTCGGCAAGCTGACCTACGTCCGCGTCTACTCCGGCACCGTCGAGTCCGGATCGCAGGTCATCAACTCCACCAAGGGCAAGAAGGAGCGGCTGGGCAAGCTGTTCCAGATGCACGCCAACAAGGAGAACCCCGTCGAACGGGCCTCCGCGGGGCACATTTACGCCGTGATCGGGCTCAAGGACACCACCACCGGCGACACGCTGTCCGACGCCAACGAGCAGATCGTGCTCGAGTCGATGACGTTCCCGGATCCGGTCATCGAGGTGGCCATCGAGCCCAAGACCAAGAGCGACCAGGAGAAGCTCGGCACGGCGATCCAGAAGCTGGCCGAAGAGGACCCGACGTTCAAGGTCCACCTGGACCAGGAGACCGGCCAGACCGTCATCGGCGGCATGGGCGAGCTTCACCTCGACATCCTCGTCGATCGGATGAAGCGCGAGTTCAAGGTCGAGGCCAACGTCGGCAAGCCCCAGGTGGCCTACCGCGAGACCATCAAGCGCAAGGTCGAGAAGGTCGAGTTCACCCACAAGAAGCAGACGGGTGGTTCGGGCCAGTTCGCGAAGGTCATCATCGACCTCGAGCCGTTCACCGGCGAGGACGGTGCGACTTACGAGTTCGAGAACAAGGTCACCGGTGGTCGTATCCCGCGCGAGTACATTCCGTCGGTCGATGCCGGAGCCCAGGACGCGATGCAGTACGGCGTGCTGGCCGGCTACCCGCTGGTCAACCTCAAGGTGACGCTGCTCGACGGCGCTTACCACGAGGTCGACTCGTCGGAAATGGCCTTCAAAGTTGCGGGCTCACAGGTGCTGAAGAAGGCGGCTCAGGCCGCTCAGCCGGTGATCCTCGAGCCGATCATGGCGGTCGAAGTGACCACACCCGAGGACTACATGGGTGAAGTGATCGGTGACCTGAACTCCCGCCGTGGTCAGATCCAGGCCATGGAGGAGCGATCGGGTGCTCGCGTCGTCAAGGCGCTGGTACCGCTGTCGGAGATGTTCGGCTACGTCGGCGACCTTCGGTCGAAGACCCAGGGCCGGGCTAACTACTCCATGGTGTTCGACTCGTACGCCGAAGTTCCGGCGGCCGTGTCGAAGGAAATCATCGCGAAGGCGACGGGACAATAGCCCCCGGCTGCTGCGCGGCGAGACACAACTGCAAAGATCAACACACTGCTTAACCAAGCACCAACACAGTCCAGGAGGACCACACAGTGGCGAAGGCGAAGTTCGAGCGGACGAAGCCGCACGTCAACATCGGGACCATCGGTCACGTTGACCACGGCAAGACGACGCTGACCGCAGCAATCACCAAGGTGCTGCACGACAAGTTTCCCGAGTTGAACGAGTCGCGCGCATTCGACCAGATCGACAATGCGCCTGAGGAGCGTCAGCGCGGCATCACGATCAACATCTCCCACGTGGAGTACCAGACCGACAAGCGTCACTACGCGCACGTCGACGCGCCCGGTCACGCGGACTACATCAAGAACATGATCACCGGTGCGGCCCAGATGGACGGCGCGATCCTGGTGGTCGCGGCGACCGACGGCCCGATGCCGCAGACGCGTGAGCACGTGCTGCTCGCCCGCCAGGTCGGCGTGCCCTACATCCTGGTCGCGCTGAACAAGGCCGACGCGGTCGACGACGAGGAGCTCATCGAGCTCGTCGAGATGGAGGTCCGCGAACTGCTGGCCGCCCAGGAGTTCGACGAGGACGCCCCGGTCATCCGCGTTTCGGCGCTCAAGGCGCTCGAGGGTGACGAGAAGTGGGTGAAGTCGGTCGAGGAGTTGATGGAGGCCGTCGACGAGTCGATCCCGGACCCGGTCCGCGAGACCGACAAGCCGTTCCTGATGCCCGTCGAGGATGTCTTCACGATCACCGGCCGCGGCACCGTGGTCACCGGTCGCGTCGAGCGTGGCGTGATCAACGTGAACGAGGAAGTCGAGATCGTCGGCATCCGCCCGGACACCACCAAGACCACGGTCACCGGTGTCGAGATGTTCCGCAAGCTGCTCGACCAGGGTCAGGCCGGCGACAACGTCGGTCTGCTGCTGCGCGGCATCAAGCGCGAGGACGTCGAGCGCGGTCAGGTCGTCGTGAAGCCCGGCACCACCACGCCGCACACCGAGTTCGAGGGCCAGGTCTACATCCTGTCCAAGGACGAGGGCGGCCGGCACACGCCGTTCTTCAACAACTACCGTCCGCAGTTCTACTTCCGTACCACGGACGTGACCGGCGTGGTGACGCTGCCGGAGGGCACCGAGATGGTGATGCCCGGCGACAACACCGACATCTCCGTCAAGCTCATCCAGCCCGTCGCCATGGACGAGGGTCTGCGCTTCGCGATCCGCGAGGGCGGCCGCACCGTCGGCGCCGGCCGGGTCACCAAGATCATCAAGTAGTCGGCTCAGCCGACGTGATCATTCGAGTGATCTAGCTTTACCGCCAAAGCGGCGCTCACCTCCGGGTGGGCGCCGCTTTCGCATGCGGGAGTAATGCCTCGCCGAAACAGACGATCGGGCGGAAAAGTATGAGCGGATTCCGCCATTGCGTCGGTTTCGGCCTCTCGTAACGCCTGCGCGCGCCGCGACGATGTACTTCGCGTATGCCCTGGTCGGGCGAAGAAGGGTAAGGGTTCATGTTCGGTCGTGTCACCACGCTCGCCAGCGCCGCCGCAATCGCGGGCGCCACATTCGCGGGCCTGTCCACAGCTACGGCTCAAGCCGCCCCCAGCTGCCCCGATGTGCACTGGTTCGGCGCGGCGGGGTCGGGACAGCGTGTCGGCGAACTGACCTCGAACGCGGGCATGGGCGACGACATCTACCAGTCCTATCTCGACGTGCGTCAGCTGGTGACCGCCGACGGCCGGACGATGACGGCCGAAGCCGTCGAATACCCCGCCGTCGCGGTGCCCGACGAGGACGGCGGCGTCGGGGAGTGGCTCGGCTTCATGGGCAGCGTCGACACCGGTGCGGCCGCGCTCGAGTCGCAGTACACCGCGTTCACCCAGCGCTGCCCGGAGTCGAAGGTGGTGCTCGCCGGTTATTCGCAGGGCGCGATGGTGGTGCACCGCAACCTGCATGCCGCCGGAACGAACCCGAACGTGGTGGGCGCGTTGCTCATCGCCGACGGCGACCGCCTGCCCGCCGATCCGACCATCAACATCGGTTCGGTCACCAGCGTTCCGGGCGCCGGAAAGGGCGTCGCGCAGGATTGGCCGATCCTCGCCGACGCACCCGCGCCGCTGCCTCCGGCCATCGGCGCCCGTACGATCAGCGTCTGCGAACTCGGCGATGCGGTCTGCGACTACGACCCCGACGCAGAAGAGGTGTCGAAGGTCTCCACCCTCATCCACACCGGCTATACGAAGACCACCGGCGGATACCGTTGGACTCAGCCGCTGTATCAGCTGATAGGACCCGGGCCCGTGACGCCGGATGCCGCCGAGGCGCTGCCGATCACTCCGCTGGCCGCGGCGACACCGATGGAAGCGACGGCGCCGGCCGAGTAGCCGTTCGCCTGACGACCCAAAGCACGACCGCACCCGCGGTGAACAGCACCACGGCGAGCACCGCGAGAATTCCGTCTATTGCCTCTGCGGCCGGTATTCCGTTGCGCTGCAACATCTCCAGCGCGGTCGACGAGACCGCCACGCCGACACCGGCCAGCGATACCAACACCGTCAGCGTCACCCCGGCGGCCTCACCGGCCCGTTCCGGGCGCACCACCGCCTGCGTCGCCACGGTCGTGAAGGCGTACACCAGACCCAGCGTCAGACCGCAGGCGCTGAGTGCAATCAGATACAGCGGCCAGCTCCCCGAAACCGCGACGACGCCGAGGCTGAGGGAGGCGACAACGGTCGTCGAACCCATCACCAACGCCGGTGAGTGTCGAGCGCCGAGCCTTCCCGCCATCACACCGCCGATCACCGCGCCCGCCGACGGGCCGAGGAACCCCAGTCCAGCCGTCAACGGGTCGAGTTCGCGCACGTCCTGCAGGAACACTGTCGACAAGAAGATGGTCACCGCGTAGGCGATGTTCGCGAGGGTGCCCGCCAACACCAGGACTGTGAATCTCGCGTTGCGCGCCAGGGACAGGTCGACGAGCGGCCACCGTACTCTGTTCTCCACGACGACGAACGCGGACAGCGCGAGGAGCGCACCGGTGAACGCGACAAGCGTCGACACCGACAGCCACCCCCAGCCCGGCGCACGGGCGAAGTCAACGTGAACAGTCCGATCCCGACGCTGATGAGCGCCAGTCCCGCGGTGTCGATGCGCCGCGGCGCCGACTCGTCGAAGGACTCGCTGACGACGCGCGCACCGATCGCGAACGACATCAGCGTCAAGGGCACATTGAGCCAGAAGATCCATCTCCAGCCGACGGTGTCGGTCAACAGTCCGCCCACGAGCGGCCCAGCCGCATTACCCAACGCGGCTATGCCGTAGGCCAATCCGATCGCTCGGCCCGCCTGCGCGGCGCCGTAGGCGTTGGTCAGTACGCTCACCGACACCGGGAAGATCAGGGCCGCGCCGAGTCCTTGTGCCACCCGGAAGGCGACATCCACTGCAGGTCGGTTGTGTCGGTGCCGAACTCGTCGGCCATGCGCGGGACGGCGAGGTTCATCGCGAAGTAGTCGATCTGCACACAGAACAAAGCCAGCGCCACGGCCGCCAATGTCCACCGCGACCGCGTGTTCCGCACCGACGTCATCGGCCGACGATACGGCTCACGAGCGGGTGATTGGCGCTAATCTGACACGCAGTCGGGCGACGACGGGAGCGTGGACATGTTGTGGCGTTACCTGAAGGTTCAAGCCTTCGTGCTGCTGTGCGGGATCGTCGGACCGATCTTTCTCGTCGTCTACTTCGCCTCGGGCGCCGATCCGATGATGAAGTGGATGTTCTGGACGGGCCTGCTGATCACCGCCGCCGATGTGCTGATCGCGCTGGCGATCACCGCGGGAGGGGCCCGATCGGCGGCCAGGACCGCCGCACTCGAGCAGACGGGGGTGCTCGCGCTGGCTCAGGTCACCGGGATCCACGAAACCGGAACGCGGATCAACGAACAACCGTTGGTCAAGCTCGACCTGCAGATCTCCGGGCCCGGTATCACGCCGTTCGCCAGTCAGGATCGTGTGATCGCCTCGATCTCGCGGCTGCCGATGATCACCAACCGCAAGCTCGTCGCGCTGGTCGACCCCATGACCAACGAGTACCAGATCGACTGGGAGCGAAGCAGTTTGGTGAGCGGAATGATGCCCGCCAACTTCACCATCGCCGAGGACAACCGGACCTATGACTTGACGGCTCAGACCGAGGCGCTGATGGAGATTCTCCATATCCTCAAGGCGAACCACATCGGCCTCGACAACATGATCGACCTGAGGTCGAACCCCGTTGCGCGTCAGCAGGTTCAGGCGGTGGTGCGCCGGGCCGCCGCCGCTCAGCAGGCACCGGCGGGCATGGCGCCGCCGGCTGCAGCACCGGCCGCCGCCCCGTCGGTCGCGCCACCGGAACCGTCGACCGCGCAGCGCCTGCAGGAGCTCGAGACGCTGCGTGCGATGGGGTCGATCTCCGAGGATGAATACACGGCGAAGCGTCAGCAAATAATCGCTGACCTCTAGCCTGCCCGATCACCGGCGATCCCATTGAGTGAATCAGCCACTAGAACACGTTCCAGTTCGGCTGTTAGCCTGTCCGCAGGATCCCGGAAGGAGCAGCGGTGACGGCGATCAACCGACCCCTGGAAGGCCGAGTGGCATTCATCACCGGAGCCGCACGCGGCCAGGGTCGGGCGCACGCGGTGCGACTGGCCAATGAGGGCGCCGACATCATCGCGATCGACGTCTGCGCCCCGATATCGGAGACCATCACCTACCCGCTGGCGACGTCGGAAGACCTGGCCGAGACGGTTCGCGCGGTCGAGGCGACCGGCCGCAAGGTGCTCGCCCGCGAGGTCGACATCCGCGACCTGACCGCGCTGCAGCAGGTGGTGGCCGACGGCGTCGAGCAGTTCGGCCGGCTCGACATCCTGGTGGCCAATGCCGGCGTGCTCAGCTGGGGCCGCATCTGGGAGATGTCGGAAGAGCAGTGGGACACCGTCATCGACGTCAACCTGAACGGAACGTGGCGCACCATTCGCGCGGCGCTGCCGGCGATGATCGCGGCGGGCAACGGCGGTTCGGTCGTGATCGTCAGCTCGTCGGCCGGGCTGAAGGCCACGCCCGGCAACGCGCACTACGCCGCGTCCAAGCACGGGCTGACGGCGCTCACCAACGCGCTGGCGATCGAGGCCGGCGAGTTCGGCATCCGGGTGAACTCCATTCATCCGTACTCGATCGAGACGCCGATGGTCGAAAAAGACGCCATGATGGCGATCTTCGCGAAGTATCCGAGTTATCTGCACAGCTTCGCCCCGATGCCGTACCAGCCGCCCGACGAGGAGAACAAGGGCCTTCAGGGGTTCATGGAGCCCGAAGAGGTGGCCGACGTCGTCGCGTGGCTGGCCGGTGACGGCTCGAAGACACTCTCCGGAAGCCAGATCGCCGTCGACCGCGGCGCCATGAAGCACTGACTTTTCTGCGCGTTTGCCCGCCAAACTCAGAGGGCCAGCACGGCGGCGAACTCATCGACGGCCCAGTCGATTTCATCCTCGGTGATCACCAGCGGGGGAGCGAATCGCAGCGTCGAACCGTGGGTGTCCTTGACGAGGACACCGCGCTGCGCCAGGCGCAGGCTGACCTGTTTGGCCGTGCCCAACGCCGGATCGATGTCGACGCCGGCCCACAGGCCCTTACCGCGAACCGCCACGACGCCGCGACCGATCAACGCGCCGAGTCGCCGGTGCAGATGTGCACCGAGTTCGGCTGAGCGGCGCTGAAATTCGCCGCGCCGCAGGATCTGCACCACGGCCGAGCCGATCGCCGCGGCCAACGGATTGCCGCCGAACGTCGATCCGTGCTCACCGGGATGCAGTACGCCGAGGACTTCGGAGTCGGCCACCACCGCCGACACCGGCATCACCCCGCCGCCGAGCGCCTTCCCCAGCAGGTAGACGTCCGGCACGACACCCCAGTGCTCGCACGCGAACGTCTTCCCGGTGCGGGCCAGGCCGGACTGGATCTCGTCGGCGATCAACAGCACATTGCGCTGCGTGCACAATGACCGCAACCGCGGCAGGAAGTCGTCGGGCGGCACGATGATGCCCGCCTCACCCTGAATCGGCTCGATCAGCACGGCGACCGTGTTCTCGTCGACCGCCTCGGCGAACGCGTCGGCGTCACCGAACGGCGCGGCGCGGAATCCCGGCGTGTACGGGCCGAAGCCGCGGCGGGCCGTCTCGTCGTCGGAGAAACTGATGACCGTCGTCGTGCGGCCGTGGAAGTTGTTGTGCGCCACCACGATGTTCGCGGCACCGGCGGGGACGCCCTTGACGTCGGTGCCCCATTTGCGCGCGACCTTGATACCACTCTCGACCGCTTCGGCGCCGCTGTTCATCGGCAGCACCATGTCTTTGCCGCACAGGCCGGCCAGCGCCGCGCAGAAGGGTGCGAGCCGGTCGGAGTGAAACGCGCGGCTGACCAGCGTCACGGTGTCGAGCTGGGCATGCGCGACGGCGGTGATCTCCGGATTGCGGTGGCCGAAGTTGACGGCCGAATACGCGGCGAGGCAGTCCAGGTAGCGACGGCCCTCCACGTCGGTGATCCATGCGCCCTCCGCGCTGGCGGCGACCACGGGCAGCGGCGCATAATTGTGCGCCACGCAGTGGTCGTCGATCGCGATCGCTTTCAACGTGGTCACGAATGCACCTCCAACGTGCAGCATTTGATCGAGCCGCCGCCTTTGAGCAGTTCGGACAGCTCGACGCCGACGGGGTTGAACCCGGCGTCGCGCAACTGGGCGGCGAAGCCGGTCGCCGCGGCCGGCAGCACGACGTTGCGCCCGTCGGAGACGACGTTGAGGCCCAGAACGTAGGCGTCGGAACTCGCCACCTCGATCGCGTCGGGGAACAGTGTCCGCAGGCTCACCCGCGAGGTGGTGCTGAACGCCGGCGGGTAGTAGGCGACCGTCCGGTCGTCGAGCACCGCGAGTGCGGTGTCGAGGTGGTAGAACCGCGGGTCGACCAGTTCGAAGCTGTACGTCGGGAGCCCTGTGAACTGAGCGATCTCGCTGTGAGCGCGCCGATCCGTCCGAAACCCGTAGCCCGCCAACAGGATCGAACCAGCGACGAGCAGGTCGCCCTGGCCCTCGTTGGTGTACCGGGTCTGGACGGGCTGGTATCCGTGCCGAGCCAGCCACTCGGCGTAGACGGCCGCTTCACCCGCGCGCTGCGGATAAGCGAACTTCGCGACGACCGCGGTGCTGTTCACCACGAGGCCGCCGTTGGCGGCGTACACCATGTCGGGCAGTCCCGGAACGGGATCGACGAGGTCGACGACATGCCCGAGTTCCTGGTACGTGCGTCTCAGTGTCTCCCATTCGGCCAGCGCGAGTCCCGCGTCGACCGACTTCTCGGTGTCCATCCAGGGATTGATCGAGTACTCGACGGTGAAATGCGTCGGCGGCGTCATGACGTAGTGGCGCATCCGCGCCCGCCGTCCGGATGGGCGGTCGGACCGGTGCGCCGCAGTGACGTCGAGGACCGTCATGGATCAACGGTATGGACCGTCTTTCATGCAATCAATCTTCATTTCTTGCGTGTCTCGTAAATGATGATTGCGTATAGTGGGGTCAACCGGCGATTCATTGTGCGGAGGTGACCATGGACCGCCTCGACACGACCGACCAGCAGATCCTCGCCGCCCTGACCAACGACGCGCGCGCCACCTACGCCGAGATCGGGGAGCGGGTCAACTTGTCCGCACCCGCGGTGAAGCGCCGGGTCGACCGCATGCTCGACAATGGCGTCATCCGCGGGTTCACCACTGTCGTCGACCGGACGGCGCTGGGCTGGACCACCGAGGCCTACGTCCAGGTGTTCCGGCACGGAACCATTGCCCCAGAACGGTTGCGGGCGGCGTGGATCGACATCCCCGAGGTCATCAGCGCAGCGACGGTCACCGGGACCGCGGATGCGATTCTGCACGTCGTCGCGCGCGACATGCGCCACCTCGAGGAGGCGCTGGAGCGCATCCGCTCGGCCGCCGAGGTCGAACGCAGCGAGAGCATCGTGGTGCTGACGAACGTGATCGACCGCGGTCGAGGCTGAGCACCATTGGCCGGGGTGGCGGACAAATCGCGGTAGGGATCGTGTAAGAAACTGCCCATGACCACATCAGCGGGCATCGTCATCGTCGGCGGCGGACTTGCGGCCGCACGGACCGCCGAACAGTTGCGCCGGTCGGAGTACGCCGGCCCGGTCACGATCGTCAGCGACGAGGACCATCTGCCCTACGATCGGCCCCCGCTGTCGAAGGAGGTGCTGCGCAGCGAGACCGACGACGTCACGCTGAAGCCCGCCGAGTTCTACGAGGAGAACGACATCACCGTGCTCCTCGGCAACGGCGCGCGGTCGCTGGACACGGCCGCGCAGACGCTGACGCTGGCCGACGGCGCCGAGCTGGGGTACGACGAACTCATCATCGCTACCGGCCTGGTGCCCAAGCGCATTCCGTCGTTCCCCGACCTTTCGGGCATCCACGTGCTGCGCAATTACGACGAGAGCGTGTCCCTGCGCCAGGAGGCAGGCTCGGCCCGGCGGGCCGTCGTCGTCGGTGCGGGGTTCATCGGCTGCGAGGTGGCGGCGAGCCTCCGCAAGCTCGGCGTCGACGTGGCGCTGGTGGAGCCGCAGCCGACGCCCCTGGCGGCCGTGCTCGGTGAGCAGATCGGTGAGCTGGTGGCCCGCGTGCACCGCGCCGAGGGCGTCGATGTCCGTTGCGGCGTCGGCGTCGCCGAGGTGCGGGGCTCGGATCGCGTCGAGACGGTGGTGCTCAGCGACGGCACCGAACTCGAGGCGGATCTAGTGGTCGTCGGCATCGGTTCGCATCCGGCGACCGACTGGCTCGAAGGCAGCGGCATCAAACTCGACAACGGCGTCGTCTGCGACGACCACGGTCGGGCCAGCGCGCCGCACGTCTGGGCCATCGGAGACGTCGCGTCATGGCGGCACAATCTCGGACATCAAGTGCGCGTTGAGCATTGGAGCAACGTCGCCGACCAGGCCCGCGTGCTCGTGCCGACGATGCTGGGACAGGAACCCCCGACCGCGGTCTCGGTGCCCTATTTCTGGAGCGACCAGTACGACGTCAAGATCCAGTGCCTGGGTGAGCCGGAGGCCGAGGACGTCGTCCACATCGTCGAGGATGACGGCCGCAAGTTCCTCGCCTACTACGAGCGCGACGGTGTGGTGGCCGGAGTCGTCGGCGGCGGCATGCCGGGCAAGGTGATGAAGGCGCGCGCCAAGATCGCGGCGCGCGCCCCCATCGCCGACCTCCTCGGCTAGACCCGGGTTCGGTGCGCTACCAGTCGCCGAACGATAGGTAGCGCACCGAAATCACCCCTAGAGCTCGCCGAGGTAGAACCGGACGCCCTGGTCGTCGGCGCACAACGCTGACTTCCCGTAGGACTGCTGCGAGGGCTCGTCGATGACGGTGCCACCCGCCTCACGCACCCGCGCCACCGCGGCGTCGATGTCGGCGACCGTCCACATCGGCACGGTCACCGCCCCGGCGTTCCCGCCGGCGACACCGGACATCGGATGCGTTTCGCGCACCGCCCAACCGTCCTCCACGTGTCCGGGCTCGAAGGTCCAGAACAGGAACCTGCTGTAGAACTCCTTGAACGCGGCGGAGTCCGGAACCTGGTAGGTGATGTACGAAAGTTCGCCGGGCCCAGTGCCGTTGAGTGCCGGACGCGGCGTGCCGGGTGTAGGCCGGTACACCGCGAACGCCGTACCGGCGGGGTCGGTGGCGTCGAGCACCGTCCCGAAGTCGAAATCCTGGGCCTCGCCGACCGTGCCGCCGCCGTCGATGATCGATCGCCGCGCGCCGTCGAGGTCGGTGACCGCGTAGCAGCACAGAATGCCCTGCGGGCTGTCGACGCCGAAGATGCCGATCCGCTGGTCGGTATTGGTCACCTGGTGGGTCGACGGGTCGTAGCGCCACCCGAGCACGTGGCCGTAGAACGCCGCGGCCCGCGGCGCGTCGGGTACCCACACCGACACGTAGCCGACGTCGCCGTGCTGGATCGGCACGGCCGAACCCGTCACCGGACCGCTGAGCATCCAGCGGTGGCCGAACGGGTCGACGATCGCGGCGTTGCGCGTGCCGTAGTTCTCGTACGGTTCACGCTGCACCTGCGCGCCGAGCCTGCGCGCCCGTTCGAGGGTCGCGTCCGTGTCGTCGACGTGGAGCTGCAGGCTCACCGAAACCGACTGTGTTGACGGTGCTTTGAGCCCGAGCTCGGGGTATTCGTCGGCTAGGTAGAACATCCCGCCGCCAATCGCCAGCTCGGCATGGCCGATGCGGCCGTCGTCCATTTCGATGGGATCTCCGACCACCGTCGCGCCGAACGCGTCGCCGTAGAAGGCGATGGCGCGGCGTGCGTCGGCGACGGTCAGATACGGCAGCGCCGCGGAGCGGGGCGGAGCGTCGGGTGTGACGGTCGCGGTGTCGGACAGTTCGGCCAGCGCGGGATCGGTTCCGCTCATGACAACCTCCTCGGTTCGATTCGGCAGGGACAACGCCGACTCCAGGCGTGCACGCAGGCGGGCCGCGAACGCCGGGTCGGGGGCGACCGGAAGCTCGTCACCGCGCAGCACGTCCAGCGGATCGTGGCTGTTGTTCACGGCTGCCTCCCTTCCGGTTCCGGATAGTGCGCGCGAAACGCCTTGCGGGCCCGGACCAGCAGCGCCTCGGTGGCGTGCACCGTACGGCCGATGAGCTCGGCGCACTCGGGCACCGAGCAGTCGTCCATGTAGCGCAGCGCCAGGACGGTGCGGTGCTGTTCGGACAGCTTGGCCAGCACGCTCTCGGCGACGATGCGGTCGAGCTCGGCATCCCAGTCGTCGGGCGGCTCGACGGGTTCGGGGAGCTCGGCGACCGGGGTGCTGAACCGGTCGTGGCGGCGCCGGTAGTGGTCGGCCAGCTTGTGGCGCGCCACTCCGAGCAGCCACGGCGCGGTCATCGGCGGTGGAGCGGTCTTTCTGGCGGCATCCATCGCCGCCAGAAAGGTTTCCGACGTCAGGTCTTCGGCGGTTCCACGGTCACCACAGCGGCGGACGAAGTATCCGTACACCACCGGTAACGCTTCGTCGTACAGCGCCAGCAGTTGCCGTGGAGCGTCGGTGCCGTTCGGTTCGGCGCTCACACCCTTATCGTCGCCGTTGCGGGTCGAACTCCGACGGGTCCGGCGTAACTTTTTTCCGCGAGCGCTCACTCTGGTACAGATTCCGGCGCGCAGACCGTACAAGGGTGAGCGCTCGCGAGAGGCCGGAGAGGGCTGGGAAGGGGTGGAAGGGGTCAGCTGCGGTAATCGGGCACCCAGCGCACCTCGTCGATGCGCCGACGCAACTCCTCGGGCGTGCGCGCCGGTGCGACACCGTCGGTGACGGCCTGTTCGGCGACCGCCTGGGCGATCCGCACGGCCACCTCGGGCACGTCCGACCACGCGGGCAACAGCGGTGCCGCGGGATCGCCGAGGGCGGGGGAGGCCTCGCCGAGCGCGGTGGCCGCCGCTCGCATCATCTCGTCGGTCACCCGTGTCGCCTGCGCCGCGGTGACGGCCAGGCCCATCGCGGGAAAGATGTAGGCGTTGTTGCACTGGGCGATCGGCCGCTCCACGCCGTCGCGCTCTAGGGGCGCGAACGGGGAACCCGTCGCCACCAGCGCGCGACCGCCGGTCCAGGCGTCGAGTTCGGCGGGGTGGGCCTCCGCGCGGCTGGTCGGGTTCGACAGCGGGAAGATGATCGGACGGTCGACCTTGGCGGCCATCTCACGCACGATGTCCTCGGTGAATGCGCCTGTGGCGGTGGATAATCCGAGGAGCACACCGGCCTCGACGCGGACGATGACGTCACCGAGCTGGGCCGGACCCGACAGGCCCCAGCTCGCCACCCGGTGTGCGGGCTGGGCGAAGGCCCGCTGGCCCGGGGACAGGTCGGTGCGGTCGTCGGTGAGCAGACCGTTGATGTCGACCACCCAGATCTGCTCCGACGCCTGCTGAGCCGACAGGCCTTCGCTGACCATCTGACGGTGCACCATCTCCAGGACTCCGATGCCCGCCGAGCCGGCGCCCAGCATCACCACCTGCTGCTGCGACAGCGGACGTCCCGCCACTTTGGCCGCACCGTGCAGGGCGCCCAGCGTCACCGCGGCGGTGCCCTGGATGTCGTCGTTGAAGGTGAGCAGCTGGTCGCGATACCGCTGCAGGATCGGCAGTGCGTGCGCGGTGGCGAAATCCTCCCACTGCAGCAGGACGTCGGGCAGCTCCTCCCGCACCGTGGTCACGAAATCGTCGATGAACGAGCGATATTCGTCGTCGGTGATCCGGCGGTGCCGCCAGCCGAGGTACTGCGGGTCCTCGAGCAACTCGACGTTGTCGGTGCCCACGTCGAGGACGATCGGCAGCGTGCGGGCCGGGTCGATGCCGCCGATGAGGGTGTACAGCGAGAGCTTCCCGATGGGGATGCCCATACCGCCGATGCCCTGATCGCCGAGGCCCAGGATGCGCTGGCCGTCGGTGACGACGATGACGTCGACCTCCCCGCGCGGACGGTTGCGCAGCACGTCGCGAAGGAGTTCGCGGTCGGGGTAGGAGACAAAAAGGCCGCGCGGCCGCTGGTAGATCTCGCTGAAGCGTTGGCAGGCCTCGCCGACGGTCGGGGTGTAGACGATCGGCATGGTCTCGGGGATGTGGTCGCGCAGCAACCGGTAGAAGAGGGTCTCGTTGCGGTCCTGCAGGTTCCGGAGGTAGATGTGCTTGTCGAGCGGCTCGCGACGCCGGCAGAACTCGCGCCACGAATGCTCGGTCTGCTGTTCGAGACTCTTCTCGGCGGTGGGAAGCAGCCCCAGTAAACCGAATTGGCGGCGTTCGGCGTGGGTGAAGGCCGTGCCCTTCGTCCACAGCGAGTCGAACAGCAGATCGTGGCCCGTCTTGTCGGAGCGTTCCTCGGTCATCGGCGTCCTTTCCGCGACGGCCCAAAGCTATCGCGGTGGCCGAGGATCCCGGGGTGATTCAGCGATCGAGCGCCCACAGACCGTCGGCGACGGTGTCGAACGCCGCGCCGAGCGCCGCGGCCAGCGGGACCGACTCGTCGGCCAGCCAGTGTTCGTAGGCCGAGAGCGCGACGCCGAGCATCGTCCACGCGACCGTCTGGGGGACGAGGTCGTCGGCGCCGGCGGTGAGGCGTTTGGCGACGAAGTCGGCGACCACGGCGCGCCAGCCGGCATACATGGTCATCGAGTAGGCCTGCAGCGCCGCCGTCTCCAGGATCACCCGCATGCGCATCCGGTGGCGCGCCGTCTCGGCCGCATCGAAACTGTTGAACGCCAGCAACGCGGTGCGCAGCGCCTCGCCGATCGGCACCTCGGGGTCGAGATCGGCGAGCAGATCCCGCATGTGGGCCAGATGAGCGTCGAAATCACCCCAGGGCAGGGCGTTCTTGGACGGGTAGTAGCGGAACAGCGTGCGGCGGGCGATCCCCGCGGCCTCGGCGATGTCGTCGACGCTGACGTCATCGAAACCCCGTGCGGCGAACAGGTCGATGGCGACGTTGCTGATGTGGTCCCACGTCGTCGAGCGCCGGCGGCCCACCCGGTGCTGGTCCGGCCCCATCTAGGGTCCCCTTTCCATTTAGGCACTCAATGCCATATTATTGCGACCTCGATCACAGTTGTCGAAAACCCGAAAGGCGGAACCAGATGGAACCGAAGCAGCAGGTGGAGAACGACGAGCTGGTTACCGAAACGCTCGTCGAAGAGGTGTCGATCGACGGGATGTGCGGGGTCTACTGATCATGACCTCGTCGTCGGCGGGGTCCGGACAGGACGCCGCATTCGACCCGGAGCTCGGCTGGCGGCTGCACCACCAGGTGGCGGTGCGGCCAGAGCCGTTCGGGGCACTGCTGTACCACTTCGGGACGCGCAAGCTGTCGTTCCTGAAGAACCGGACCATCGTCGACGTCGTCAACACTTTGTCCGAATATCCGGACGTCCGATCCGCCTGCCGTGCCGCCGGTATCGACGACACCCAGCAGGCGCCGTACTTGCAAGCACTCGGTGTGCTTGCTCGATCGAAAATGCTGGTGCCGCAATGACATCAACGGAAACCGTCCGAGTGCCTCGATTGGTCGAGCAATTCGAGCACGGCCTCGACGCGCCGATCTGCCTGACCTGGGAGCTGACGTACGCCTGCAACCTGGCGTGCGTGCACTGCCTCTCGTCGTCGGGTAAACGAGACCCGCGTGAGCTGAGCACGCAGCAGTGCAAGGACATCATCGACGAGCTCGAGCGCATGCAGGTCTTCTACGTCAACATCGGCGGCGGTGAGCCGACGGTGCGCTCGGATTTCTGGGAGCTCGTCGACTACGCCACGGCCCACCACGTCGGAGTGAAGTTCTCCACCAACGGTGTGCGCATCACGCCGGATGTCGCCGCGCGGCTGGCGGCCAGCGACTACGTCGACGTGCAGATCTCGCTCGACGGCGCGACCGCGGAGATCAACGACGCCGTGCGTGGTGCGGGCTCGTTCGCAATGGCGACCAGGGCGCTGCAGAACCTCGCCGACGCCGGTTTCAAAGACGCCAAGATCTCGGTGGTCGTCACTCGCCACAATGTCGACCAGCTCGACGAATTCGCCGCGCTGGCAGACCGATTCGGTGCGACACTGCGAATCACGCGGCTACGCCCGTCGGGTCGCGGCGCCGATGTCTGGGACGACCTGCACCCCACCGCCGACCAGCAGGTCCAGCTCTACAACTGGCTGGTGGCCAAGGGGGAGCGGGTGCTCACCGGTGACTCGTTCTTCCATCTCGCCGGGCTGGGAGAGCCCGGGGCGCTCGCCGGCCTGAACCTGTGCGGGGCCGGGCGCGTCGTCTGCCTCATCGACCCCGTCGGTGACGTCTATGCCTGCCCCTTCGCCATCCACGACCGATTCCACGCCGGAAATGTGTTGTCGGACGGTGGGTTTGACAATGTCTGGAAGAATGCGCCGCTCTTCCGCGAGCTGCGCGAACCGCAGTCGGCGGGCGCGTGCGGCAGCTGCGGACATTACGACAGCTGCCGCGGCGGATGCATGGCCGCCAAGTTCTTCACCGGGCTGCCCATGGACGGCCCGGACCCCGAGTGCGTGGAGGGCTACGGCGCTCCCGCCCTGGCTCGCGAGCGGGTCAAGCCGAAGTCCAGCGTCGACCATTCTCGCTCCGGTCCGGTGATGCTGAAGCTGCTCACCACCCCTCCGCGCTCCGGTGTCGGCGACGGAGCGCCTCCGAAACGACTCTGCAACGAAAGCCCGGTGTAGACCATGGCCGACACGTGGTTCGAAACTGTCGCCGCCGCCCAGGAGCGGGCCAAGCGCCGACTCCCCAAGCCGGTGTACTCGGCGCTCATCGCCGCGAGCGAGAAGGGCGTGACGGTCTCCGACAACGTGGAGGCGTTCGCCGAGCTGGGCTTCGCGCCGCACGTGGTGGGGGCGACGGAGAAGCGCGACCTCGCGACCACCGTTATGGGACAGGACATTTCGCTACCCGTCCTGATCTCGCCGACGGGTGTGCAGGCCGTTCACCCGGACGGCGAGGTCGCGGTCGCTCGTGCGGCCGCCGCGCGCGGTACCGCGATGGGCCTGTCGTCGTTCGCCAGCAAGCCGATCGAAGAGGTGATCGCGGCCAACCCGAAACTCTTCTTCCAGGTCTACTGGTTGGGCGGTCGCGACGCGATCGCCGCGCGCGTCGAGCGGGCGCGAGAGGCGGGCGCGGTCGGCCTGATCGTCACCACGGACTGGAGCTTCTCGCACGGCCGGGACTGGGGCAGTCCGACGATCCCCGAGCAGATGGACCTGCGCACCACGGTGCGCATGCTCCCGACGGGGCTGACCCGACCGAGCTGGATGTGGCAATGGGGTAAGACCCTGCGGCCGCCGAACCTGCGGGTGCCCAATCAGGCGGCGCGAGGCGAGGACGGTCCGCCGTTCTTCGCCGCCTACGGCGAATGGATGGGCACTCCGCCGCCGACCTGGGAGGACATCGCCTGGCTGCGCGAGCTGTGGGGCGGTCCCTTCATGCTCAAGGGAGTGATGCGGGTCGACGACGCCAAACGTGCTGTGGATGCCGGTGTCTCGGCGATCTCGGTGTCCAACCACGGCGGCAACAACCTCGACGGGACGCCGGCGTCGATCCGCGCTCTGCGCCCGATCGTCGAGGCGGTCGGTGACGACATCGAGGTGGTGCTCGACGGCGGCATCCGCCGGGGCAGCGACGTGGTCAAGGCGGTCGCGCTCGGCGCTCGTGCGGTCATGATCGGCCGGGCGTATCTGTGGGGCCTCGCGGCCAACGGGCAGGCCGGTGTCGAGAACGTCCTCGACGTCCTGCGGGGAGGCATCGATTCTGCATTGATGGGTCTGGGCCGCGCGTCGGTGCATGATCTTGGGCCCGACGACGTCCTGGTCCCCCCGGGATTCATCCAGGCGCTCGGCGTGCCCGGAGGCTCGACCTCCTGACGATCCGCCCGGCGTCCGGGAACGCGCTGGTACAGGCGTGGCGCAGGGGGCTGGGGGGGACGACGCCGGTGCCGGTGGCGAAAATTTCGGTGAATCAATTGCTGCGCTTGCTCGAACAATTGGCGCACGACAGGTGAATTCGGCCTACCATCGGCGGGTGCCATCTGTCAGCGAGCTCGCGAATGCGACGTCGAAGCAGCTGCAGAGCACTACGTCAGCCCTCCTCGTCCCGGTCGGATCGATCGAGCAGCACGGCCCACATCTGCCGCTGGACACCGATACGCGGATCGCGACGGCCGTCTGTCGGGCCGTTGCTGACCGGCTCGCCGATGCCGACGGGGTGGACTGGTTGGTCGCGCCGGCCATCGGTTACGGCGCAAGCGGCGAGCACGAGGCGTTCAGCGGCACCGTGTCGATCGGGACATCCGCGCTGCGGCTGTTGCTGGTGGAGTTCGGCAGGTCGGCATCGCGGTGGGCGTCACGGCTGGTCTTCGTCAACGGCCACGGCGGCAACGTCGAGGCGCTGGCCGCGGCGACCGCTTTGCTGCGTTACGAGGGCCGGGACGCGGGCTGGTGCTCCTGCTCGGTCCCGGGCGCCGACGCACATGCCGGCCATACCGAAACGTCTGTATTGCTACATATTTCGCCGCAGGATGTCCGTGTCGACGAACGGGTGCCCGGGAACGTGGCGCCCCTGCGCGAGCTGATACCCGAACTTCGGCAGGGCGGCGTCGCCGCGGTGAGCGAGGTCGGGGTGCTCGGGGATCCCACGACCGCCACCGTGGAGGACGGCGCTCGCATTTTTCCCGATATGGTCGAGACATGCCTTCGGCGGATCACGCGCTGGGGGCCCGACCGCGACGGGATGCTGACATGACCGGACCGCGGCTGCCCGACGGCTTCGCCGTGCAGGTCGATCGCCGGGTAAAGGTGCTCGGCGAGGGGTCGGCCTTGCTGGGCGGTTCCCCCACCCGCCTGCTGCGGCTGGCGCCGGCCGCGCAGACGATGCTCAACGGTGGCAGGCTCGAGGTGCACGACGCCGTCAGCGCCCAGCTCGCACGCACGTTGCTCGACGCGACGGTGGCGCACCCCCGTCCCGCCAGCGGCCCGTCGCACCGGGATGTCACGGTGGTGATCCCGGTGCGCGACAACCCTTCTGGTGTGCTGCGGCTGCTGACCGCCGTGCGCGGCCTGCGGGTGGTCGTGGTCGATGACGGCTCGGCCACACCGGTCGAGGAGGCCGATCTCGCCGATGTCCACCGCGAGGTGCGCGTGCTGCGGCATGAACAGAGTCGGGGGCCGGCGGCGGCCCGCAACACCGGTCTGGCGGCGTGTACGACCGACTTCGTGGCCTTCCTCGACAGCGACGTCGTGCCGCGGCGCGGCTGGCTGGAGGCGTTGCTCGGCCACTTCTGCGATCCCGCCGTGGCCCTCGTCGCCCCTCGCATCGTCGGTCTTCGCGAACCGGACAACCTGGTCGCCCGCTACGAGGCGGTGCGCTCGTCGCTCGACCTCGGGTTGCGGGAGGCCCCGGTGGTGCCGTACGGAACGGTGTCGTATGTTCCCAGCGCCGCGATCATCGGCCGTCGGGCGATGCTGGCCGAGATCGGCGGTTTCGACGACACGCTGACCGCCGGTGAGGACGTCGATCTGTGCTGGCGGCTCATCGAATCGGGTGCGCGGTTGCGTTACGAGCCCATCGCGCTGGTGGCGCACGACCATCGGACCCAACTACGAGAGTGGTTCTCGCGCAGATCTTTCTATGGCGAAGCGGCCGCACCTCTTTCGGTCCGCCATCCCGGTAAGACCGCACCGCTGGTGATCTCCGGCTGGACGCTCGTGGCCTGGATGCTGATGGCGATGGGATCGTCGATCGGGTACCTGGCCTCGGTCGTCGTCGCAGCCATCACCGGTCGCCGCATCGCCAACTCGCTGTCGAGCGTCGAGACCGAACCCAAGGACATCGCGGTGGTGGCCGCACACGGACTGTGGTCCGCCGCCATGCAGCTGGCGTCGGCGATCTGCCGGCACTACTGGCCGCTCGCACTGATCGCCGCGCTGCTGTCTCGACGATGCCGTCAAGTGGTGCTGGTGGCCGCCGTGGTGGAGGGCGTCGTCGACTGGTTGACGCGAAGCCGGAACACCGAGGACGACACCCAGCGGGTCGGGCTGCTCACCTACATCGTCCTCAAGCGCCTCGACGACATCGCCTACGGGCTGGGCCTGTGGACCGGTGTGGTGCGCGAGCGGAATCTCGGTGCGCTCAAGCCCCAGATCCGGACCTGAGGCGACTCTGTCCGCGTGCGCAGTAAATCTATTGCTCCTCGCGTGCGCAGTGAATCTATTGCTCCTCGCGTGCGCAGTGATTATTTTGCTCCTCGCGTGCGCAGTGACGTCCTGATCGTCGGCGCCGGTAGCGCCGGATCCGTTCTGGCCGAGCGGCTCTCCGCGGACCCGGCCTGTACCGTCACCGTCGTCGAATCAGGTCCCGGACCGTCTGACCCCCACGTTTCGGCACAGATCAGCGACGGGTTGCGGCTGCCCATCGGCACCGCGAGCTCGGTCGTGCGGCGGTACCCGACCACCCTGACCCTCGATCCGGTTCGCCATGCGATGCTCATGCGCGGCGAGGTCGTGGGCGGATCGGGGGCCGTCAACGGCGGCTACTTCTGCCGTGCACTACCCGCTGACTTCGACGACTGGGGCTTGCCCGGCTGGACCTGGTCGGACGTGCTTCCGCATTTCCGCGCCATCGAGACCGACCTCGACTTCAACACTGCGATACACGGTTCCGACGGTCCGATAACTGTCCGGCGGGTCTCCGAATTCGACGGCTGCACAGCGTCGTTCGTGCGGGCAGCCACGGAGGCCGGGCACCCCTGGATACCCGATCTGAACGGCTCCACGGCCGAGGAGCCGGTGGGCGCAGGAGTCGGGGCGGTGCCGCTGAACATCCACCAGGGCACCCGCATGGGCCCCGGCGGCGCCTACCTGCAGCCCGCCCTGGGCCGGGCGAACCTCGCCTTGCTCACCGACACCCGCGTGCGCCGAATCCGGATCGCCGCAGGCAAGGCGGTCGGCGTGGAGTGCACGGGTCCCGACGGCGCAACGCATCTCGAGGCGGACCGCATCGTCTTGTGCGCCGGGGCCATCGGAACGGCGCACCTGCTGATGCTGTCCGGTGTGGGCCGTCCCGAGATTCTGGAAGCGGCGGGCATTCCGGTGACCGTGAATCTTCCCGTGGGCGCGGTGATGTCGGACCATCCCGAGTGGATACTGCCCGTGAACTGGGCAGAGACGCATGGCCTTCCACCGCTGGAGGCCGTACTGACCACCGACGACTGGCTCGAGATCCGGCCTTACACAGCCGGTTTCGGCGCGATGGTGAGCGGCCGGCGTGACGATCCCGGGGACCACCCCCACATCGGGGTCACGTTGATGCGGCCGAAATCACGCGGCGTGGTCACGGTCGTCAGCGCCGATCCCGTCGTGCCCCCGATCATCGAACACCATTATGACAGCGAACCCGATGATGTCGACAAGCTTGCTGCCGGAATCGAGTTGTCCCGCGAACTCATCGGCGCGACAGCCGAAGTCGGGCCGTCATCATGGTCGACCTCGCAACATCTCTCGGGAACCGCGCCGATGGGTGCCGACGACGACGATGTCGCGGTGGTCGATCCGCGATGCCGGGTGTACGGGATCGAGGGTCTGTGGGTGGCCGACGGTTCGGTGCTACCGGTGATCCCGAGCCGGGGTCCGCACGCCACCATCGTCATGCTCGGGCATCGAGCCGCCGAGTTCATCGTCTGACCGCGAGGTCAGCCGCTCCAAGAAGCGGAACTGCCTGCCGTCGCGGCCGGGCGCCCACAGCGCGATGAACGCCGCAGCAACCGCGCAGAGGCTACCGAGCGCGATCAGGGACGTGTGCATGGCCTCCAGGAAGGCGAGCTGCGCGGCCTCCGACAGCCGAACCCCCTGCGGCCCCAGCCGCGCGGCCACCTCGAGCGCCTCGGCCAACGAGTTCGACGCCGGTGTGCGCAGCGCTTCGGGCAATGCGTCCAGATGGGGTTGCAGCTGATCGCCGTACTGCGCGGCGAGAACCGAACCCGCCACCGCGATACCGAGGGCGGCGCCCACCTCCCGGGTGGTGTCGTTGACCGCCGACGCCACCCCCTGCTTCTCGTCGGGGACTGCGCCCATGATCGCCGAAGTCGCTGGCGCCGTGCATAATCCGATACCGGTTGACATGACGAGCAGTGGCAGCGCGAGGTCCAGATATGGCGAGTCGACCTGCAGTGTCTGCATGTAGAACAGCCCGAGCGCGATCAGTGTCAGGCCGGTCGACAGGGCGATTCTCAGACCCAGCCGTGGCAGATACCACGGTGTCGCCAGGCTAAGGACCAAGAGCGGGGCGACCAGGGGCGCCAACGCGAACGCCGTCTGCAGCGGCGTGTAGTCCAACAGCAGCTGCATGTATTGCATTGACACGAAGAAGAATCCGAAGTTGGCGAGGAAGAAGAACGTCACCACGACGGCACCGGTGGTGAAATCGGGCTTGGCGAACAGCCGAACGTCGAGCAGGGGATGCGCGGTGCGCAACTCCCACACCGCGAAGGCGACCGCCAGGGCCACCCCGCCGGCCATGCATCCGTACACGACGGGATGGGTCCAGCCCTCGGTCGGCGCGGCGAGGACACCGTAGACGAACATCGCCACCGCACCGCCGATCAGCACCGCGCCGGGCCAATCGATCGGTGTGGCTTCGGGATCGCGTGAGGAGGCCACCGTGCAGGCGAGGGCGAACATCCCCGCACCCGAGAGCGCGAACGCCCAGAAGATGGACTGCCACGACCAGAAATGAAGCAGCACACCGGAGCCCAAGAATCCGACCACGGCACTCGAGCCTGCGACGCCGGCCCAGATGCCGACGGCCTTGTTGCGCTCCGCCTTCGGGTATGCCGCCGTCAGCAACGACAGCGTCGCCGGCATGACGAACGCCGCACCGATCCCGGCCACCGCGCGGGCGACGATCAACGCGATCGGACCGTCGATTACGAGCGGGGCGGCCGAGGCCAGGGTGAACACGCCCAGGCCGGTGAGCAGGGCGCCGCGACGTCCGTATCGGTCGCCGATCGCGCCTGCGGGCAGCAACAGGCACGCGAGCACCAGGGTGTAACCGTCGACCACCCACGTCAGCTGCGCCTGGGTGGCCGTGGTTTCGATCGCGATATCGGGCAGGGCGGCGTTGAGGGCCACCATCGAACTGATGACCAGCGCGACGCCCATGCACGCCACGGTGAGTAACCAGACGCGCGCGCGGGCGGACAGGTCCGCGACGCTCGCGCCGATATCCTGGTCAGACCGGCTGAGGGTGTCGACCATGCGTCGCTCTCTCTTTCGACGAGATTTTTGAGACTAACAGTCTTGTTGCAAGACCGATAGTCTTGTTCCCGGCTAGGAGGTGGGTCAAACGATGAGCGGGGCGAGTACCGACCCGAGGCCGGCGCGGTCCCGTGCCCGCCTGCTCGAAGCGGCGACAACGCTGCTGCGGGCCGGTGGCCCGAGCGCGGTCACCATCGACGCGGTCACCCGAACCGCCAACGTCGCGCGGGCCACGCTGTATCGACACTTTCCGAGCGCCAACGACTTGATGGCGGCGGCGTTCATGAGCCTGCTCAACCCCGCGCCGATGCCGCCCTCCGAGGGCAGCCTGCGCGAGCGGCTGATCGCGGTCGTGGTCGGGTGGGCGGAGTCGATCGCCGAGGCGTCCGCCATGATCACCGCCATGACGTGGATGGCCTCCGGTCCCGATGTGGGGACGTACTCCGAAGTGCAGCAGTCGGATTCGGATGCCGTGGGCACCCTGAGGTCACGCATCATCGCGCTGTACTCCGCACCCTTCGACGCGATCCTCGACGGTGCCCAGGCGGCTGAGGAACTCGACGAGGTGGACCGGATCCAGACCATCTCACTTCTGATCGGCCCGTTGATCCTCGGGAAGCTGTCGACCGTCGCCGACTTCGACTACCACGCGTGTGCTGAAGCCGCGGTCGACGGTTTCCTGGCCACCCACGCGAAGAAGCCGAGCGAGATCACCTCAGCGAGTAGCGAATCGGAAGATGCTTGAGGCCACCGACGAACACCGTCGCCGCGAGTTCGGGCTCACCCGCCAATTCGATCGAGTCCAGCCGCGGTAGCAGTTCGCTGAACAGGCTGTTCATCTCCATGCGCGCGAGCGCGGCGCCGAGGCAGAAGTGCACCCCGTAACCGAAGGACAGGTGCTTGTTCGGGTCGCGGCCCACGTCGAACTTGAACGGCTCGTCGAACACCTCTTCGTCGCGGTTGGCGGATGTGTAAGCGAGATAGACGGATTCGCCCTTGGCGATCGGCACGCCCCGAACCTCGGTGTCTTCGGCGGCGGTGCGCATGAACTCCTTGACCGGGGTGGTCCAGCGGATCATCTCCTCGACCGCAGTGCCCATCAGTTCCGGCTGCGCCTTGAGTCGCGCGAGTTGTTCGGGGTTCTCGATCAGCGCACGCAGGCCGCCGGAGATCGCGTCCTTGGTGGTGTCATGTCCCGCAGTGGCGACGATGACGTAGTACGACGCGGTGTCGACCTCGGAGAGCGGCTCGCCGTTGATGGTTCCGTTGGCGATCGCCGACGCCAGGTCATCGGTCGGGTTCGCGCGGCGTGACGCGGTCAGTTCATTGAAGTAGGCGAAGAACTCGACCACCGTCTGCAGCTTCTCCTCGGCGGTCGTGCCGCGCTGGTACTCCTCGTCGTCGCCGCCGAAGATCTCCTGCGTGAGCTTGAGCATGCGCGGGAAGTCCTCCTCCGGCAGGCCCAGCAGCGACAGGATCACATAGAGCGGATAGTGCACCGCGATGTCCTCGACGAAATCGCATTCGGGTCCGATGTCGCGCATCTTGTCGACGTACCTCTTGGCCAGGTCGTCGACACGCACCTTCAGGTCGCGCATCGCCTTGGGGCGGAACCAATCCGCGCCGATCTTGCGGACGTCGCGGTGGTGCGGATCGTCCATGTGGATCAGTGTTCTCAACCCCATGCCGGCCTCGAGCTGGGCCCTGGCCAGGTCGTCGGCCTCGGCCGTCCCCAGCAGCGGGCGCGGCTCACTCAGCCACAAATCGTTGGCCCGCTCGATGTCCATGATGTCGGCGTGCTTGGTGATGGCGTAGAACGGCCGGTACGGCGGATGGTCGACGTACGGGACCGGATTGTGGGCCCGAAGGTGAGCAAGCGCGGCGTGTAGTCGCTCCTCGTCGGCGTACGCCTTGGGATCGGCGAAGACCTTCGCGGCTTCCTCTGATTCCTGGTCCATCGTCGGCGTGCTCATGCAACTCCTCGGGAACGACTTGACGGGTGTCAAGCACAGTCTATGTGACTGTCGCCACTTCGCGCCGCGAGGTTGGGCTCGATCACAGCGACGGGCCGGGGTTCAGCGCAGGGAGTACCTGATCGGCAGGTGCTTGAGCCCGCCGACGAAGATCGTCGCGATGAAGTCCGGGTCCCCGGCCAACTCGATCGAATCCAGCCGCGGGACGAGCTCGGCGAAGAAACTGTTGATCTCCATGCGCGCGAGCGCGGCGCCGAGGCAGAAGTGCACGCCGTAGCCGAACGAGAGGTGCTTGTTCGGATCGCGGCCGACGTCGAAGCGGAATGGTTCGTCGAAGATGTCCTCGTCGCGGTTGGCCGAGACATAGGACAGCAGCACCGACTCGCCCTCCTTGATCGGCACGCCGCGCACGTCGGTATCGGCCGTCGCCGTGCGCATGAACTCCTTGACCGGAGTGGTCCAGCGGATCATCTCCTCGACCGCGGTGCCCATCAGTTCCGGATGCGCCTTCAGGCGGGCCAACTGGTCCTGATTCTCGATCAACGCCAGCAGGCCGCCGGAGATCGCCGCGCTCGTGGTGTCATGGCCGGCGCTCGCGACGATGACGTAATAGGACAGGCAGTCGACGTCGTTGAGGTATTCGCCGTCGATCTTGGCGTTCGCGATCGCCGAAGCCAGGTCGTCGGTGGGGTTGGCGCGACGTTCGGCGGTCAGCGCGGTGAAGTAGCGGAAGAAGTCGGTGATGACCTCGTGCAGTTCCTGCGCGCTCTTGCCGCGGGTGAACTCATCGTCGTCGCCGCCGAACATCTCCTGGGTGAGCTTGAGCATGCGCCCGAAGTCGGATTCGGGCAGGCCGAGCAGCGAAAGGATCACGTACAGCGGAAAGTTGACCGCGACCTCCTGAACGAAGTCGCACTCGGGACCCTTTTCGACCATCTTGTCGACGTAGATCTTGGCCAGTTCGTCGACGCGGGTCTTCAGCGCGCGCATCGCCTTGGGGCGAAACCAGTCCGCGCCGATCTTGCGGATGTCGCGGTGCAGCGGGTCGTCCATGTGGATGAGCGTGCGCAGCCCGCCGCCGGCGGCGAGGTTGGCCTGCGAGAGGTCATCGGTGGCGGCCGTGACGAGCATCGGACGCGGCGCGTTGATCCACAGCTCGTTGTCGCGCTCGATCGCCATGATGTCGGCGTGCTTGGTGACGGCATAGAACGGCCGGTAGTCGGGCACGTCGACGTAGGACACCGGGGCGTTGTTGCGCAGGTGGGTCAACGCGGTGTGCAGGCTCGCCTCGTCGGTGTAGGCCTTCGGGTCGGCCAGCACCTTGGCGGCGTCGTCGATGATCGGCGTGCTCATATTCCCTCGCTCGGGCTCATTCTTGACAGCTGTCAAGTATCCACTCTAAGCGATGAGCCGACCGGGCATCCGCGCCCCGTCAGTACGCTCGCGACGTGGCGAGTGGAAACGGTGGCAGGCCGGTCCGTCGAGGCGCTCGGGGCGCGGCGGCGTTTCTCGGACTGCTTCTCCTCGTGGTCTCCGGCTGCGCCCATGGCGAGACCGCGGCGGTGGACGTGCCCGTCGACCCCGGCGTGGTGCGGACCGACGCGGGCGCCGTGCGGGGCACCGTCGCCGACGATCACCGATACTTCGCCGGGATCCCTTATGCCGCACCGCCTGTCGGCACGCTACGGTGGCAGCCGCCCGCCCCGGTCGAGTCGTGGACGGGATTTCGTGATGCGTCGCGACCCGGTGCGCGGTGCATCCAGGACACCAGCTCCGACGTCGACCAGCGACCGCCGAGCGAGGATTGCCTGACGCTCAACGTCTGGACGCCGCCGCCGTCGGACGAGCCGCGACCGGTCCTGGTGTGGATTCACGGCGGCAGCTTTCTCAACGGCAGCGGCGACATCTATGGTGCGCGCGGCTTCGCCCACCGCGGCGTCGTCGTCGTCACCATCAACTACCGGCTGGGTGCGCTCGGCTTCCTCGCCCATCCATCGCTCGGCCCCGACGCCGGCAACTACGGTCTCGCCGACCAGCAGGCCGCGCTGCGCTGGGTGCGCGACAACATCGCCGCGTTCGGCGGGGATCCGGACCGGGTCACCATCGCCGGGGAGTCGGCTGGTGGCATGTCGGTGTGCGACCACCTGGTCGCGCCTGCATCGAGGGGCCTGTTCGGTCGGGCGATCATTCAGAGCGGGCCATGCCAGGCGCAGTACGACCTGCCCGCCGCCCAGCAGGCCAGCGCCGAGTATGCGGCCGAGGTGGGTTGCGGCGCCGCCCATCTCGTCGCCGAGTGTCTGCGGTCGCTGCCTGCCGACAAGTTCGCCGACCCGCTGTTGTACGCACGGTTCGGCACCGAACGGCTCAGCGGCCCGGTGTTCGGGACCCCGACGCTGCCGCAGAACGCGTTCGATGCGATCACCGATGGACGCGCCGCCGCCGATGTCCCGGTGATGATCAACACCACCGCCGACGAGTTCAACCTGTTCGCTGCCCTGCAACACCTGCGCGGTCGGCCGCTCGACGCCGCGCACTACCCCGAACTGCTCGCCGAGGCGTTCGGCCCGCAGGCACCCGCCGTCGCCGCGCAATACCCGCCCGATCGATTCGACGGGAACGTCGCCCTGGCGTACTCCGCCGCGATCACCGACAGCGACTTCGCGTGTGTGGCCGATCAAATGGCCGACGCGCTGCACGACCGGCCGGTGTACGCCTCGGAATTCGGAGACCGGGCCGCGCCGGTGCCGGAACCGTTGCGCGAGTCGCCATTTCCCGTCGGGGCGGCGCATTCACTGGAGCTGCGCTACCTCTTCGACGTCGGCGGTGCCCCGCCGCCGGACCCGGCCCAGCACCGGCTGTCCAACGAGATGACCGACTACTGGGCGCGATTCACCGACACCGGGAACCCCGGCCAGGGCTGGCCAGAGCTGGGCGAGCGGGGGGAGTGGCTGTGGTTGGAGCCCGACGGCAACCGCGTCATCACCGACTTCGGCGAAAAACACAAGTGCGCGTTCTGGGCGGGTCTGCGACGCTGAGTCTGTGCCGACGCCTGACGCGGACCGCTTTGCCGACGACTGGGTGCGTGCCTGGAACGCGCATGACGTCGGGGCGGTGCCGGCGCATTTCGACGACGACGTGCTCTTCACCTCTCCGGTCGCCGCGCGGGTGATGCCGGAGTCCGGGGGAGTGGTGCGCGGCAAGGATGCGCTGCGTCAGTACTGGGAAGCGGCGTTGGCGGGCCTGCCGGAGCTGCGCTTCGAGGTCGTCGACGTTTACCGTGGCATGTCGACATTGGTGATCAACTACCGCAATCATCGCGGTGAACTGGTCAACGAGGTGCTGGTTTTCGGCGCCGACGGACGTGTCCGCGAGGGCCACGGCACCTACCGCGGCTGACGCGATATGTGGTGGTCGGAGCGGCCGTGACGGCACACCTTACTCGGCGGTAAGGTCGGCGAGCCGGGCGTGCGCCCGGGCGAGCGGGTATCCCGTGGCCAGGGATTTGGAGCGTGCCGTTTTCTAGGGCATACTGTTCGGGTTGCCTTGAGCCGGGACGGTGCCCGTTCGGACCGCGTGGCCGGGGCATACGACCGGCGCCCAACCGGGCGCATCCGGTGCCAATCTCGATCGTGACGATTTTCGGAGCGGGCGAGTGCGTGTGCGGGCGACACACCCGACCGCGGGGACCGGTGGACCACAGACAGAAGAACAGCGGCGGCATGACAGCGCGAAGCTGTATTGCCGGTTCGACCGGCGAAGTGCCGGTGAGGTGCGGCCCGATCCCGGGCCCAGTATGAGTGAGGTAGGAGAAGCGTGGCGGGACAGAAGATCCGCATCAGGCTCAAGGCCTACGACCACGAGGCGATCGACGCCTCGGCGCGCAAGATCGTGGAAACGGTCACCAGAACCGGCGCCAGCGTGGTTGGTCCTGTGCCGCTGCCGACCGAGAAGAACGTGTACTGCGTCATCCGGTCCCCGCACAAGTACAAGGACTCGCGGGAGCACTTCGAGATGCGCACCCACAAGCGGCTGATCGACATCCTCGACCCGACGCCGAAGACCGTTGACGCCCTCATGCGCATCGATCTGCCGGCCAGCGTCGACGTCAACATCCAGTAGGAGAACCAGAGCATGGCTAGAAGAGGCATCCTGGGCACCAAGCTGGGCATGACGCAGGTGTTCGACGAGAACAACCGGGTCGTGCCGGTGACGGTCGTCAAGGCAGGGCCCAATGTGGTGACGCGCATCCGCACGCCGGAGCGCGACGGGTACAGCGCTGTGCAGCTGGCCTACGGCGAGATCAGCCCGCGCAAGGTGAACAAGCCTGTCACGGGCCAGTATTCGGCCGCCGGGGTCAATCCGCGCCGGCATCTGGCCGAGTTGCGGCTCGATGACGAGTCCGCCGCCGCCGAATACGAGGTCGGGCAGGAGCTGACCGCCGAGATCTTCGCCGACGGCGCCTACGTCGACGTGACCGGCACCAGCAAGGGCAAGGGTTTCGCGGGCACGATGAAGCGGCACGGCTTCCGCGGTCAGGGCGCCAGCCACGGCACCCAGGCTGTGCACCGTCGCCCGGGCTCCATCGGTGGCTGCGCCACACCGGGTCGGGTGTTCAAGGGCACGCGCATGTCGGGCCGGATGGGCAACGACCGTGTGACCACGCAGAACCTGTTGGTGCACAAGGTCGATGCCGAGAACGGCGTGTTGTTGATCAAGGGCGCCATCCCCGGCCGTAACGGCGGGCTCGTGATGGTCCGCAGCGCAAACAAGCGAGGCGAGAAGTAATGGCTCTCAAAGTTGATGTCCACACCCCGGCGGGCAAGAAGGACGGCTCCGTGGAGCTGCCCGCCGAGCTGTTCGACGTCGAGACGAACATCGCGTTGATGCACCAGGTTGTGACGGCGCAGCTGGCCGCGGCGCGGCAGGGCACGCACTCGACCAAGTCCCGCGGCGAGGTCCGTGGCGGCGGCAAGAAGCCGTACCGCCAGAAGGGCACCGGCCGCGCGCGCCAGGGCTCGACCCGCGCACCGCAGTTCAGCGGCGGCGGCATCGTGCACGGCCCCAAGCCGCGTGACTACAGCGAGCGGACGCCGAAGAAGATGATCCGGGCCGCATTGCGCGGTGCGCTGTCGGACCGGGCTCGCAACGACCGGATCCACGCGATCACCGAGCTCGTCGAGGGCCAGACCCCGTCGACCAAGGGCGCCAAGGCGTTCTTGTCCACGCTGGTCGGCGACCGTCAGGTCGAGAAGAACAAGGTGCTCGTGGTGATCGGCCGCGCCGACGAGGTAAGCGCCAAGAGCGTGCGCAATCTCCCGGGCGTGCATGTGCTTTCGCCGGACCAGCTCAACACCTACGACGTGCTGAACGCTGACGACGTGGTCTTCAGCGTGGAGGCCCTCAACGCCTATATCAGCGCCAACCAGACTGCGAAAGAGGAGGTGTCGGCCTGATGGCGACCGTCACTGATCCCCGCGACATCATCCTGTCGCCGGTCATCTCCGAGAAGTCGTACGGGTTGATCGAGGACAACGTCTACACGTTCGTCGTGCACCCGGATTCGAACAAGACGCAGATCAAGATCGCCATCGAGAAGATCTTCGGCGTCAAGGTCGACTCGGTGAACACCGCCAACCGGCAGGGCAAGCGCAAGCGCACCCGCACCGGCTACGGAAAGCGCAAGAGCACGAAGCGCGCAATCGTGACACTGGCCGCGGGCAGCAAGCCCATCGACTTGTTCGGAGCGCCGGCCTAGCCGGCAGAGGGACCTAGAGAATCATGGCAATTCGCAAGTACAAGCCGACGACCCCCGGTCGCCGCGGTGCCAGCGTCTCCGATTTCGCTGAGATCACCCGTGACCATCCGGAGAAGTCGCTGGTTCGTCCGCTGCACGGCCGGGGTGGCCGAAACGCGCACGGGCGCATCACCACCCGGCACAAGGGCGGCGGGCACAAGCGCGCTTACCGGGTGATCGACTTCCGTCGCAACGACAAGGACGGCGTCAACGCCAAGGTCGCGCACATCGAGTACGACCCGAACCGCACCGCGAACATCGCGCTGCTGCACTACTTCGACGGTGAGAAGCGCTACATCCTGGCCCCCGAGGGGGTCAAGCAGGGCACCGTCGTCGAGTCGGGCCCCAACGCCGACATCAAGCCGGGCAACAACCTTCCGCTGCGCAACATCCCCGCGGGCACGTTGGTGCATGCGGTGGAGCTGCGTCCGGGCGGCGGCGCCAAGCTCGCTCGCTCGGCAGGCTCCAGCATCCAGTTGCTGGGCAAGGAAGGCACCTACGCCTCGCTTCGTATGCCGTCGGGCGAGATCCGCCGCGTCGACGTGCGCTGCCGCGCCACCGTCGGTGAGGTGGGCAACGCCGAGCAGGCGAACATCAGCTGGGGCAAGGCCGGCCGCATGCGGTGGAAGGGCAAGCGCCCCACCGTTCGTGGCGTCGTGATGAACCCGGTCGACCACCCGCACGGTGGTGGTGAGGGTAAGACCTCCGGCGGTCGCCATCCGGTGAGCCCGTGGGGTAAGCCCGAGGGTCGCACCCGCAAGCCGAACAAAGCGAGCAACAAGCTCATCGTCCGTCGCCGGCGCACCGGCAAGAAGCGCTGAGAGTAGGCAGGTACAAGGAATATGCCACGCAGCCTGAAAAAGGGTCCGTTCGTCGACGACCATCTGCTCAAGAAGGTCGACGCACAGAACGAGAAGAACACCAAGCAGGTCATCAAGACCTGGTCGCGTCGGTCGACCATCATCCCCGACTTCATCGGGCACACGTTTGCGGTGCATGACGGCCGCAAGCACGTCCCGGTGTTCGTCACCGAGGCAATGGTGGGTCACAAGCTCGGCGAGTTCGCCCCGACCCGCA
The DNA here is from genome assembly GCF_001050015.1 of Mycolicibacterium malmesburyense. The sequence goes on along the minus strand of NZ_CVTB01000055.1, from coordinate 1,318 downwards.
CATTCAAGGGTCACATCAAGGACGACCGGAAGGCTAAGCGCCGGTGAGTATCACGACTGAATATCCGTCTGCCGTCGCCAAGGCGCGCTTCGTGCGCGTATCGGCGACGAAGGCGCGCCGGGTCATCGACCTGGTGCGCGGCAAGTCGGTGGCCGACGCGCTGGACATCCTGCGGTGGGCGCCGCAGGCGGCCAGCGAGCCGGTCGCCAAGGTGATCGCGAGCGCCGCGGCCAACGCGCAGAACAACGAGGGCCTGGATCCGTCCACCCTCGTGGTCGCGACCGTGTACGCCGACGAAGGGCCGACCGCCAAGCGCATCCGGCCGCGTGCCCAGGGGCGTGCGTTCCGGATCCGCAAGCGCACCAGCCACATCACGGTGATCGTCGAGAGCCGTCCGCCCCGCGAGGGCGGCCGCGGATCGTCGGGTCAGTCGGCCAGCGCGGCGCGCGCGCGTCGCGCCCAGGGCAGCAAGGCCAAGAGCGCTGAAGCGGCCAAGAAGGCACCCGCCACCAAGGCTGCAGAGAAGGCACCCGCCAAGAAGGCGGCGCCCAAGAAGTCGGCCGAGGCGAAGGCGAGCACCAAGGCCGAGAAATCGACTGCTGAAGCGTCCGATGCGAAGGAGGGCTCGGAGTAGTGGGCCAGAAAATCAATCCCCACGGCTTCCGGCTCGGTATCACCACCGACTGGAAGTCCCGGTGGTACGCCGATAAGCAGTACAAGGATTACGTCAAGGAAGACGTGGCGATCCGACGGCTGCTGGCCACCGGACTCGAGCGTGCCGGCATCGCCGACGTGGAGATCGAGCGCACCCGCGACCGCGTGCGCGTGGACATCCACACCGCGCGTCCGGGCATCGTGATCGGCCGCCGCGGCACCGAAGCCGACCGCATCCGGGCCGACCTGGAGAAGCTGACCGGCAAGCAGGTGCAGCTGAACATCCTCGAGGTGAAGAACCCGGAGTCGCAGGCGCAGCTGGTGGCTCAGGGCGTCGCCGAGCAGTTGTCCAATCGTGTGGCGTTCCGCCGTGCGATGCGCAAGGCGATCCAGTCCGCGATGCGCCAGCCGAACGTCAAGGGTATCCGCGTGCAGTGCTCGGGCCGCCTCGGTGGCGCCGAGATGAGCCGCTCGGAGTTCTACCGCGAGGGTCGCGTGCCGCTGCACACGCTGCGCGCAGACATCGACTACGGCCTGTACGAGGCCAAGACCACCTTCGGCCGGATCGGCGTGAAGGTGTGGATCTACAAGGGCGACATCGTCGGTGGCAAGCGTGAGCTGGCCGCTGCGGTGCCCGCGGGTGCGGATCGTCCGCGCCGCGAGC
>NZ_CVTB01000054.1 GCF_001050015.1 Mycolicibacterium malmesburyense | reverse complement strand
GACATTGATAATGAAAGAGCGTTACCGCGCAGTCGTGACCCTGGGTCTGACTGACGCTCTGCTGGGTTGTCCTTAACTTGATTTGTCCGGCCTGCGCGGTGCGTGCATGAGCACGCCGGTCAGGACGGACATGACCTAATCAGGAGCCTGGCCGTTCCTCATCAATGTCTTGTCTGCCCGCCCTGCCGGTGTGTGCCCCACCCAGCATCAGGTCAGAAGGGACACCACCATCTTGACAGAATCCACGCATATCGTCGCCGGTGCAGACACCCATGCTGACACCGTCCACGTCGCGGCAATCTCGATGACCGGTGCGTTGATCGGTGACCGTGAGTTCCCGACCACCCGCACCGGTTACACCGCGGCCATCCGTTTTCTGACCACGTTGGGGCAGGTGCAGCGGGTCGGTGTCGAAGGCACCGCCAGCTACGGCGCCGGGTTCACCCGCGCACTTACCGCTAAGGGTCTCGAGGTTGTCGAGGTGACCCGCGCGGTCAAATCCACCCGCAGACTCAAAGGCAAGTCCGACCCGCTCGATGCCTACGGCGCCGCGCGCACCGCGTTGGCCGGCGACGGGCTGGCCACTCCGAAAGGCGATGCCACCACAGGGCTGCGTGCTCTGCACCTCGCTCGTCGTTCGGCGGTCAAGCACCGCACCGCGGTGATCAATCAGATCAAGGCCATGTTGGTGTCCGCTCCGGATGCGGTGCGCGAAAGATACCGTGGCTTAACGACATCGAAACTCGTTGAGACGCTCGCTCGTTGCCGTCCCGATGCCCTAGGCGATCCGTGGGCGCAGTCATTACTGGTCGCGGCCAAGATACTCGCCCAACGGGTGCAGTTCCTCGAAACCCAAGCAGACGAGCTCGAGACGCAGATCGACGCCTTGGTGACTGGGGCGAATCCCGGACTGCGCGCCGCCTACGGTGTCGGCGCAGACACCGCCGCCCAACTGTTGATCACCGCCGGGGCCAACCCACACCGACTCCACAGTGAAGCGGCATTCGCCGCGCTGTGTGGCGTGGCACCGGTGCCTGCGTCCTCGGGCAAGACCACCCGACACCGACTCTCGCGTGGCGGGGACCGTGCGGCGAACAATGCCCTGCACCGCATCGCGTTGGTACGCCTGTCTTGCCATCAGCCGACCAAGGACTACGCGCAGCGTCAACTGCAAGGCTGCCACAGCAAGAGCAAGATGGAGGTCCTACGCAAACTCAAACGGGCGATTGCCCGGGAGATGTTCACACTGTTGACCCGTCAGATCACCGTGCCTGAGTACGCCGACCTGCGCCCGGCACGGCAAGCCAAGAACATCACCGTCACCGCCGCAGCCCACCACTTCGGCGTCTGGCCCACCGTCATCTCCCGCATCGAACGCGGCCTACAACGCGATGACACCTTCGCCGACAACTACAGGAACTGGCTTCAAGCCGCTTGACATCAATAGGAGCATCA
>NZ_CVTB01000053.1 GCF_001050015.1 Mycolicibacterium malmesburyense | reverse complement strand
TCCGCTCTGGATGAGCTTGTCGACTCGCCGGTGGACGGGTTGGGGTCGCGCGATTTGGTGGAGGTGTTGGTTCGGTGTGAGCGGGTGCGGCGGCGCCTTCCGGTGGTCGATCATGCGGTGATCGCGCGGTTGCAGGCCGAGGCCGACCCGCGGGTGGTGGGGGCGTGTTCGTGGCCGGAGGCGATCGCCACGGCGTTGCAGGTCTCGTATAAGGAGGCCAAGCGGCGTATCGCGTCGGCGGCGGTGCTGGGTCCGCGCCGGGCGTTGACCGGTGAACCGTTGGCGCCGGTGCTCGAGGCGACCGCGGCCGCCCAGGCGCGCGGGGCATTGGGGGTCGAGCAGGTGGCGTTGATCGAGCGGTTTTTCGACCAGCTGCCCGTCTCTGTGAACTATCAGGCCCGTGAGTTGGCCGAGGCCGATCTGGCCCGCACCGGGGCGGGGTTGCGCCCCGAAGAGTTGCGCAAGGTGGCCGATCGGTTGATGGCGCTGCTCGATGAGGACGGCGCCGCGCCCGAGGACGCCGAACGCGAACGGATCCGCAAACGCTATTTCGAGATCGGCCCGCAAGGCGCCGACGGGATGAGCGCGGTGCGCGGGCGCCTGACCCCCGAAGCGCGCGCCACCCTGGATGCGGTGTTGGCCAAACTGGCCGCCCCGGGCATGTGCAACCCCGACGATCCGGACCCCTGCATCGACGGAGCACCCACAGATGAGCATTTCGTCACCGACGCCCGCTGCACCGGGCAACGCAACCACGACGCCCTGACCGCCATGGGCCGCGCCCTGCTCGCGTCGGGACAACTGGGCCAACACCACGGGCTGCCCACCACGATCGTCGTCTCGACGACCTTGAAGCAGTTGCGGTCGTTGGCCGGGTTCGCCGTCACCGGCGGGGGCACCTTACTGCCGATGGCCGATCTGATCCGCATGGCCGCCACCAGCGAGCACTACCTGGTCGTCTACGAGGACCATCGCGAGGTGCCGATGTATCTGGGCCGGGCCAAACGGCTGGCCACCCCCGGACAGCGCATCGTGTTGCACGCCCGCGATCGGGGCTGCACCAAACCCGGGTGCACCGTGCCGGCCAGTTGGGCCCAGGTCCATCACGCCGCCCAGGACTGGGCCGCGGGCGGGGCCACCGACATCGACGGGCTCACCCTGGCCTGCGGCCCGCACAACCGCTTGGTCACCGACGGCGCCTGGCGCACCCGCATCCGCGCCGACGGCCGCGTCGAATGGCTACCCCCACCCGATCTGGACACCGGCCAAACCCGCGTCAACAACTACCACCACCCCGAGAAATACCTCATCCCCGACCAACCCGAGGCTCCACCGCCCGACGTCACCGACAAACACCCAACTCCCGCGCCACACCCCGAAGAACCCGACGATCTCCCCGCCCGCCCCGAAGACCAACCGAAAGACAGCGAAGGACCCTGAACCCCGTCGCCCGTCG
>NZ_CVTB01000052.1 GCF_001050015.1 Mycolicibacterium malmesburyense | reverse complement strand
GTCGCCGCCGAGGTCGAAGAAGGAGTCGTCGATGCTGACACGTTCGACATTGAGTACGTCGGCGTAGATGGTGGTCAGGATTTCTTCGATTGTGTTGGTGGGAGCGCGGTATCGACCGTGGGCACCGGTGTATTCGGGTGCGGGCAGCGCGCGGATGTCGAGTTTGCCGTTAGGAGTCAACGGCAGCGCATCGAGCACCACCACCGCGGCCGGGACCAGATAGCCCGGCAACTGCTGACCCAATGCAGCGCGAATCTGATCAGGATCTGCAGTACCGGTGATGTAACCGACCAGACGCTTATCACCAGGACGGTCCTCGCGGGCGATCACCACCGCCTGCTCGACACCACCCAACCCGGTCAACACCGCCTCGATCTCACCCAACTCGATGCGATACCCACGGATCTTGACCTGCTCATCAGCGCGACCCAAATACTGCAACTGCCCGTCAGCACCCCAACGCACCAAATCCCCAGTGCGATACATCCGCTGCCCGGCCGCATCAACACCACCAAACGGACACGCCACAAACCGCGACGCAGTCAACCCCGCCCGACCCACATAACCGACCCCCACCCCAGCACCGGCCACATACAACTCACCAACCACCCCAGCCGGCACCGGCCGCAACCACCCATCAAGGACGAACAACGCCGCACCAGCCACCGGCGAACCAATAGGCACCACCGCAGCCCCCGGCTGCAACGGCGCACTAATCGCCACACACATCGTCGTCTCAGTCGGCCCATAGGCATTGACCATCACCCGCCCCGGCGCCCACCGATCCACCACCTGGACCGAACAAGCCTCCCCAGCCATCACCAACGCCACCGACTCCAACCCCTGCGGCGACAACATCCCCACCGCCGACGGCGTCTGGGTCAACACACTGACCCCCTCGCCAACCAACACCGCATGCAACTCATCAGGCGACCGCACCACCGACTCAGGCACCACCACCAACCGCCCACCACGCAGCAACGCCCCAAAGACCTCCCACACCGAGACGTCAAACGCCAACGAATGACACTGCGGCCACACCCCCGCCGCCGGCAACCCCGCATCCAAGGACCCCAACAACTGCGTCACGTTCTGATGCGTGACCGCAACACCTTTGGGCACCCCCGTCGTACCCGACGTATAAATCACATACGCAACATCATCAGCACGGGGGACCGGCAACGCGGTACCGGGCTGCCGACCACTACCCACTTGATCAAGGTCGATGACAACCCCATCAAAGCCATCCAAGCGCGCGACCAAATCAGCAGTGGTCAACACCGCCATCGCCGCCGCATCGGCGAGCATGAAACCTACCCGCGCCGCCGGCAACCCCACATCGATCGGCAGATACGCCGCCCCCGCCTTGAGCACCCCCATCAACGCCACAATCGCGTCGACCGACCGCTCCACCAACAACGCCACACATCCACCCGGACCCACTCCACGAGCCACCAGCGACTGCGCCACTTCATCAGCAGCCTCATCCAGCTGCGCATAGGTCAGAACCCGACCACCACAACTGACCGCAACCGCATCCGGAATCCGACCCACCCACACACCAAACAACTCCGGAATCGA
>NZ_CVTB01000051.1 GCF_001050015.1 Mycolicibacterium malmesburyense | reverse complement strand
GCCGTCGCCGGGCGCGGAGGATCCGCCGTATCCGCGCTGGTCGGGGGCCAGCACGTGATAACCGGCCTTCGCGAGCGCGGGGATTTGATGACGCCAGGAGAACGCCAGTTCGGGGAAGCCGTGGGCCAGCACCACCAGCGGCGCGCCGGGTTCGCCGGCCTCGAGCACCCGCAGGCGGACGCCGTTGGTGTCGACGAACCGCTCGGTCGGAGTCAGCACGCCCTCATCTTCGATGCCGAGGGGCGGGTTGGGAACACAAAACGCGCGATAATGCGCGAACCGGCGTGCGCTCGTCGGAGAACCGTCGGGAACCTTGGTTCGTTGGTCTAGCGGTAGCCTGAACTATTCCAACTGCGCGCTTGTTGGAAGCGGCTTCAAAGGCAGATGTGGTCGCGGGCGGCCGGCAGGAGGCCGGCCACGCGGCCGAACGACGACGGATAGTTGATGAATCGGAAAAATGTCATCCGCACGCTGACCGTGATCGCGGTCGTGCTGTTGCTGGGCTGGTCGTTCTACTACTTCAGCGATGACACGCGCGGGTACAAGCCCGTCGACACGTCGGTGGCGGTCGCCCAGATCAGGGAAGACAACGTCAAGAGCGCCCAGATCGACGACCGCGAGCAACAGCTGCGCCTGGACCTGAAGAACGGCAACGGTGCCACCGAGGACAGCGACAAGATCATCACCAAGTACCCGACCGGGTTGGGTGCCAGGCTGTTCGACGACCTCGAGGCCAAGGGCGCGACCACGAACACCGTGGTCAACCAGGGCAGCATGCTGGGCTCGCTGCTGATCTACCTGCTGCCGCTGTTGTTGCTGGTCGGCCTGTTCGTGATGTTCTCGCGCATGCAGTCCGGGGGCCGGATGGGCTTCGGCTTCGGCAAATCGCGGGCCAAGCAGCTGACCAAGGACATGCCGAAGACCACGTTCGTCGACGTCGCCGGCGTCGACGAAGCGGTCGAAGAGCTCTACGAGATCAAGGACTTCCTGCAGAACCCCAGCCGGTATCAGGCGCTGGGCGCCAAGATCCCCAAGGGCGTGCTGCTGTTCGGTCCGCCGGGCACCGGTAAGACGCTGCTGGCGCGCGCCGTCGCGGGCGAGGCCGGGGTGCCGTTCTTCACGATCTCGGGTTCCGACTTCGTCGAGATGTTCGTCGGCGTCGGCGCCTCCCGCGTGCGCGACCTGTTCGAGCAGGCCAAACAGAACGCCCCCTGCATCATCTTCGTCGACGAGATCGACGCCGTGGGCCGGCAGCGCGGCGCCGGCCTGGGCGGCGGCCATGACGAGCGCGAGCAGACGCTCAACCAGCTGCTCGTCGAGATGGACGGCTTCGGCGACCGCCAGGGCGTCATCCTCATCGCGGCGACCAACCGGCCCGACATTCTCGACCCGGCCCTGCTGCGTCCCGGCCGCTTCGACCGCCAGATCCCGGTGTCCAACCCCGACCTGGCCGGTCGCCGCGCCGTGCTCAAGGTGCACTCCGCGGGCAAGCCGATCGCGCCCGACGCCGACCTCGACGGCCTGGCCAAGCGCACGGTCGGAATGTCCGGTGCCGACCTGGCCAACGTGATCAACGAGGCCGCGCTGCTGACCGCCCGCGAGAACGGCACCGTGATCACCGGCCCGGCGCTCGAAGAGGCCGTCGACCGCGTCGTCGGCGGG
>NZ_CVTB01000050.1 GCF_001050015.1 Mycolicibacterium malmesburyense | reverse complement strand
CCGAGGTGTTGGGGCTCGATCGGGTCGGGGTTGACGATTCGTTTTTCGATTTGGGCGGCGATTCGCTGTCGGCTATGCGGGTGATCGCGGCGGTCAATTCCGCTCTGGACAGCGACCTTTCGGTGCGTACGGTGTTCGAGGCGCCCACGATTGCGCAATTGTCCACCCATATCGGCGTGGGTGCTCGCCGGCTACAACCGTTGAAGAGGGGCGAACCCCCCGCGGTGGTGCCGTTGTCGTTCGCCCAGCAGCGATTGTGGTTCCTCGATCAGTTGCACGGGCCCGCTCCGGTCTACAACATGCCGTACGCGTTGCGGTTGAGCGGCCGACTGGACGTCGAGTCCTTGGAGGCTGCGCTGGCCGATGTCGTCTCGCGCCATGAAAGCCTTCGCACCCTCTTCGTCGCGTCCGACGGATACCCCCAACAGCTGGTCGTGGCGCCCGAGAAGGCCGACATCGGTTGGGCGGTTGTGGATGCCTCCTGCTGGTCGACGGCCCAACTGCGCGAGGCCATCGACACGGTGGCGCGGCACTCGTTCGACTTGAGTGTCGAGATCCCGTTGCGGGCAAACCTCTTCCGCATTTCTGATGACGATCATGTCTTGGTGGCCGTGGTGCACCACATCGCTGCCGACGGTTGGTCAATCGCTCCGCTTATGAGGGATCTGGGCGGCGCCTATGCAAACAGATGCTCTGGGCGTGCGCCCGATTGGGCGCCGCTGCCCGTACAGTACGTCGACTACACGCTGTGGCAGCGCGCACTGCTGGGAGACATCGAAGACAGCAACAGCCTTATCGCTGAACAGTTGGCCTACTGGGGGCAAGCGCTGGCGGGGTTGCCCGAGCGGCTGCAACTGCCGACCGATCGGCCCTACCCACCGACCCCCGATCAACGCGGCTCCTCGGTGGCGGTGGAATGGCCGGCGGAGTTGCAGCAGCAGGTGCGCGATCTCGCCCGCGAACACAACGCGACCAGCTTCATGGTCATCCAGTCCGCGCTGGCCGTGCTGTTGTCCAAGATCAGCGCAAGCAGCGATGTAGCAGTGGGATTCGCGATCGCTGGGCGCAGTGACCCGACGCTGGCTGACCTGGTCGGGTTCTTCGTCAACACCTTGGTGTTGCGGGTTGACTTGGCAGAGAACCCGACCGTGGCCGAGCTGTTGGCCCAGGTGCGTCGGCGCGCCCTGGCCGCCTATGAGAACCAAGACGTGCCTTTCGAGGTGCTCGTGGAACGGCTCAGTCCAACCCGAAGCCTTACCCATCACCCGTTATTCCAGGTGGCGTTGGCCTGGCAGAACAACGAGCATGTGACCCTGGGAATGGGTGACCTCGAGGTCACCCCGCTACCCGTTGATACGCGTTCTGCCCGAATGGATTTGACCTTTTCGCTAGGTGAACGATTCACCGAGGCCGGCGAAGCTGCCGGGATCGGGGGGGCGGTGGAGTTCCGCACCGATGTCTTCGACGCGGCCAGCATCGAGGCGCTGGTGGAGCGGTTGGAGCGGGTGTTGGTGGCGATGGTGGCTGATTCGGGTCGGTCGGTGTTGTCGGTAGATGTGGTTGGTGAGGGTGAGCGGGGGCGGTTGTGGGGGTTCGGTAATGGTGCGGTGTTGTATGGGCCTCCGGCTGTTGGGGTTTCGATTCCGGAGTTGTTTGGTGTGTGGGTGGGTCGGATTCCGGATGCGGTTGCGG
>NZ_CVTB01000049.1 GCF_001050015.1 Mycolicibacterium malmesburyense | reverse complement strand
GGGGGCCCCCGCCGATCTTCTTCGGTTTCGGAAGTATCCCGGTCGAGTCTGCTGCCGAAACGGTTGCGATGATCAGCGCGGCATGCGAAGAGTTGGGCGAGCGGGGGTTGGTGTGCGCCGGCGGTACGGACATCACCCGCATCCCTCTCTCCGAGCACATCAAAGTGGTCGGCGAGATGAGGTTTGCCGACGTCTTTCCCGCTTGCCGGGCGGTTGTCCACCACGGAGGAGCGGGCACCACGGCCGCTGGCCTTCGCGCAGGGATCCCCACCCTGGTTCTCTGGACGGCGGCCGATCAGGTCGCTTGGGGGAGGCAGGTCAAACGATTGAAGGTGGGTACTGCTCGACGCCTCTCCGGGGTAAATGCCGAAACGCTAGTAAAAGACCTCCGGACCATTCTGGCACCCGACTTTTTGGCCAGGGCCCAGAAAATCGCCACCCGGATGGGCAAGCCCACCGAGAACGTCATGATCACCGCCGATCTGTTAGAGGACTTTGGTCGCTCCAAGGGGGCTGGCGGATAGGCCGAAAAAGTCTATGTCAGCGGTGCATAACGCTTTCCCCCGCGAACCTTTTCTACGTGTCAACGGGGCCGTTCTCTCTTGCACGAGGTATGGGCCACATATCGTTGCGGGATAAGCTTTCCTGCCCTTCCCTCAGTTCTGCGTCAAGGGACGCATCGATGCCAGGTAGACGTCAGTTGCGGATCAAATATCCATAGGGTGCGAATGTCCAACCGAACTTGGACTCGCGCTCCAGGTCGTGCCGGTAATCATTCGGGAATTCAGTTTCGTACTCCTCGATTGCTTCATATGGGCCTGGCCCGAAACCAGGAAGGACCGGGTGCCCATTCATGTTCGAGTCCTCGACAACGAGGTAGTCACCCGGCCGAAGCAAGTCCCGTAATAATTTCATCTCGGCCAGAACATGATTCTTCGAATGGTCGCTGTCTAGAATAGCGAAGACGTTTCCGGGAAATTGACTCCTGAGCCGCTGAATATGTTCAGCAATCGCGGGAACGGTGGATCGCGATTCGACGAATAGAATGTCCGGATCGGCCTGCGCTACGACATCGAGGGCTGCGTGGGATATGTCCACGGACAGCACCTTGAATGGTTTGCCCATTCGCCTCATGACATTCGCGAAGAAGAGCGCCGACCCGCCATAGGCCGTGCCGAACTCGATCACCAAGGAGGGCTTCAGATCAAGCAAAATCTCTTGGTAATTCCACATGTCGGTTACAGACTTCCAGCACTTCACCCCAAACCAAGTGGTCGTCTTCCACACCGAGGTGTTGTAGTACCACTGATGGTAGATCTCACCCTCTGAACCGGTCGGTTGGTAGAGATAATGCGTACGGACTGTACTCGCCAACGCCTTCAGCGAGAAAGACGACCGCGACTCGACCAGGGCTGCTGCAATTCTCAGAAACCCGTTCCTGTCTACGAGGCCGGCTTTATACGCCGGCTCTCCATGATCCGGTGCCGCACTCGGGCAGTCCAGATTACTCTCAGCATTCGACTTAGATCGACGTTGCCACCCCACCGCTGCATGATAACAGCAAAGGCTGTGAAGTTCGTGCCAATTTCACCGTGCGCCTTTGGGATTCGTTCCATCCCCATCGTATGCAGCCATGTGACCACGCACTCTTGGATTCTCGCCCAACGACTTTCGGAGTGACTATGGCTCTAGAATCGGCGGGCCC
>NZ_CVTB01000048.1 GCF_001050015.1 Mycolicibacterium malmesburyense | reverse complement strand
AAAGGAACGTTTCATGCAAAGATGGGCTCAATGAAGGACAGAAATGGTAGGAACCTGACAGAAGCAGAAGATATTAAGAAGAGGTGGCAAGAATACACAGAAGAACTGTACAAAAAAGATCTTCACGACCCAGATAATCACAATGGTGTGATCACTGACCTAGAGCCAGATATCCTGGAATGTGAAGTTAAGTGGGCCTTAGAAAGCATCACTACCAACAAAGCTAGTGGAGGTGATGGAATTCCAGTTGAGCTATTTCAAATCCTGAAAGATGATGCTGTGAAAGTGCTGCACTCAATATGCCAGCAAATTTGGAAAACTCAGCAGTGGCCACAGGACTGGAAAAGGTCAGTTTTCATTCCCTTTCCAAAGAAAGGCAATGCTAAAGAATGCTAAAACTACCGCACAATTGCACTCATCTCATACGCTAGTAAAGTAATGCTCAAAATTCTCCAAGCCAGGCTTGGAGATGTTCAAGCTGGTTTTAGAAAAGGCAGAGGAACCAGAGATCAAATTGCCAACATCTGCTGGATCATGGAAAAAGCAAGAGACTTCCAGAAAAACATCTATTTCTGCTTTATTGACTATGCCAAAGCCTTTGACTGTGTGGATCACAATAAACTGTGGAAAATTCTGAAAGAGATGGGAATACCAGACCGCCTGACCTGCCTCTTGAGAAATTTGTATGCAGGTCAGGAAGCAACAGTTAGAACTGGACATGGAACAACAGACTGGTTCCAAATAGGAAAAGGAGTACGTCAAGGCTGTATATTGTCACCCTGCTTATTTAACTTATATGCAGAGTACATCATGAGAAACACTGGGCTGGAAGAAGCACAAGCTGGAATCAAGATTGCCGGGAGAAATATCAATAACCTCAGATATGCAGATGACACCACCCTTATGGCAGAAAGTGAAGAACTAAAGAGCCTCTTGATGAAAGTGAAAGAGGAGGGTGAAAAAGTTGGCTTAAAGCTCAACATTCAGAAAACGAAGATCATGGCATCCGGTCCCATCACTTCATGGGAAATAGATGGGGAAACAGTGGAAACAGTGTCAGACTTTATTTTGGGGGGCTCCAAAATCACTGCAGATGGTGACTGCAGCCATGAAATTAAAAGACACTTACTCCTTGGAAGGAAAGTTATGACCAACCTATATAGCATATTAAAAAGCAGAGACATTACTTTGCCAACAAAGGTCCATCTAGTCAAGGCTATGGTTTTTCCAGTGGTCATGTATGGATGTGAGAGTTGGACTGTGAAGAAGGCTGAGCGCCGAAGAATTGATGCTTTTGAACTGTGGTGTTGGAGAAGACTCTTGAGAGTCCCTTGGACTGCAAGGAGATCCAACCAATCCATTCTGAAGGCTATCAGCCCTGGGATTTCTTTGGAAGGAATGATGCTAAAGCTGAAACTCCAGTACTTTGGCCACCTCATGCGAAGAGTTGACTCATTGGAAAAGACTCTGATGCTGGGAGGGATTGGGGGCAGGAGGAGAAGGGGACAACAGAGGATGAGATGGTTGGATGGCATCACCAACTCGATAGACATGAGTTTGAGCAAGCTCCGGGAGTTGGTGATGGACAGGGAGGCCTGGTGTGCTGCGATTCATGGGGTCACAGAGTCGGACACGACTGAGCGACTGAACTGAACTGAAGGTACAGAGCAAAAGACAAAGGTTGGGGTGATATTGGGGTTTGAATCCCAGCTCTACAAGATATTAGCTGTGTGCAAGTAAATAATTCTGAATCTT
>NZ_CVTB01000047.1 GCF_001050015.1 Mycolicibacterium malmesburyense | reverse complement strand
GTTCCGCGCGCTGGCGTGGTCGCAGGACGAATCGCCCGCCGATGAGCCGGTCCCCTACGCCGGCGAGGACTACACGTTCGAGGCGGACGGCACCGGCGCCAGGCCCGCGATGGGGTTCGCGCACGAGGAGGAGCAGTACGAGCCCGAACCCGCACCGCTGCCGTGGTACCGCCGGCCGGTGGTGCTGTTCGGCGCGGCGGCCGCGGCGGCACTGCTGGCGGCCGGCGGGCTCGCGGTCACGCTGACCAGCACGAGCGGAGACAGCTCTCCGGTCACCGAGACCGCGACGACGGTCGAGACCGGGCCGTCGCCTGAGCAGACGACTTCCATTGCGCCCGAGACGGTTACGGTCACCGGGCAGGACGGGCGCGCGACAACCAGCGTCATCCCGCCACCACCGCCGCCCGAGACCACGACAACCACGACGAGTCCCACCACCACAACCACGACGACCACCACGACCACAACCACGACGACCACCACCACGCCGACGACCACGACCACGCGTACGACCACCACGCAACCGACGACCACCCAGCCGCCGACGACCACCGAACCACCGACGACTTCGCTCGAACCGCAACCGGACATCCCCGCCGAGGACGAGCCGTAGGCCCATGACCGCGTCGGACCCGCGGATCGACGTCCCGCCGCCCGCGCGCGGAGCGGTCGCGAAGCTGACGGCGGCACCCACCGAGCCCGTCAAACTGCTCGTGTCCGGCGGCATCGGCACCGGCAAGAGCTCGGTGCTGGCCGCCGTCCGAAATGCACTGCGGGCCGCGGACATACCGGTGCTCACCCGCACTCCGCGCGCCGGTGACGATCCGGGTGCCGCCGTGGTCATCGACGATGCTCAGCTGTTGGACGACGATGAACTCGACCGACTCGCCGATCGGGTGTCGGACCTCGATACCACCGTCGTCGTCAGCGCTGAGCCGGTGGCACACCGCCCGGCCATGCGCGCACTGTGGACGGCGATCGAGCGGGAAAACCCGATCGTCAACCTCGGCCCGCTGGAACCGGCCGATATTGCGGCCCTCGTCGCCGAGAAACTCAGCGGCACACCACCTTCGAACCTGGTGCGCTCGTTGGTCGTCGCGACGGCCGGTATTCCATTCCTGCTCCAGCCGGCCACCGCGGCCGCCGCGGCACCTCAGGACGAGCCGCCGGCCGCGGCCGTATTGCACGCGGTGAGGTACACGTTGATCGAACGGCTGCGCCGCCTCGACGACGCGTTGCTCGACACGCTGCTGATGACGTCGCTCAGCAGAGACCTCGGTCCGGACGATATCGCGGCGGCGCTGCGGATCGACGCCGAACAGGCCTACGCGGTGGTCGACCGCGCCCGCGCCACCGGACTCATCGAGCCGTCCCACAGCCGGGCCTTCCTCCGCACGTTGCATCGGTGCATCGCCCAAATCCTCGGTACCGCACGGCATCACGACACCGAAGTGTCGCTTCTGGTCTCGCAACTCGAATCGTCGACACTTTCGGCGGACCTGGCACTGCAGCTGGCCGAGCACGGGCTGCGCGACGACCGCCTGGCCACCGCTCTGTCTGACATGGCGGCGCGCAGCCACGGCCAACCGGCAAGGGCGGCAAGGCTTTACCGTGGCGCGGTCGAAGCCGGGGCAACCACGCTGAGCTCACAGCTGGCCGACGCGCTGGCGCTGACCGGCGACTGCATCACGGCGGGTCGGCTCGCCGATCAGCTGCTCGGTTCCGACGACGCCGACGAGAGGGCCGCGGCGGTCCGGATCGCGGCCAGCATCGCCGTGCACGACGGCAGCGCGGCCCAGGCCGCGGAGCTGTTCCGTTGGCTGGGCCCGTATCCGGACGCGTTCGTGGGCGCGGCGGGTTCCGTGG
>NZ_CVTB01000046.1 GCF_001050015.1 Mycolicibacterium malmesburyense | reverse complement strand
CACGGCGCACGCCCGCCGGGGCGAGATGGTCCGCCCCGCCGCCTTGGCGCGCGGACCGGGCAATCTGTGTTCGGCGCTGGGAATCACCATGGAGGACAACGGGATCGACCTGTTCGATCCCGACGGTCCGATCCAGTTGACGCTCGGCGAGCGGCACGTCGCCGCCGACGGGCCGCGCGTCGGGGTGAGCAAGGCCGCCGACCGGCCCTGGCGGTTCTGGCTGGCCGGCCGGCCCGAGGTGTCGGCGTATCGGCGCAGCCCACGGGCACCGGCTCCCGGTGGGAGCGACTAGTACGGAAAGATCGCACGCATGGGTACGTCGATCCTCGACGAATTGGAGTGGCGTGGACTGATCGCGCAGTCCACCGACCGTGACGCACTGGCCGAGGCGCTGGCCGCCGGGCCCGTCACCGTGTATTCGGGATTCGACCCGACCGCTCCAAGCCTGCATGCGGGCCACCTCATCCCGCTGTTGACGTTGCGCCGCTTTCAGCAGGCCGGCCACCGGCCCATCGTGCTCGCGGGCGGCGCGACCGGAATGATCGGCGACCCGCGCGACACCGGCGAGCGAACGCTGAACACCGCCGACACCGTGGCGGAGTGGGCGGACCGGATCCGCGGGCAACTCGAGCGATTCGTCGAGTTCGACGAGTCGCCGACCGGAGCCGTCATCGAGAACAACCTGTCGTGGACCGGCCCGCTGTCGGCGATCGAGTTCCTGCGCGACGTCGGCAAGTACTTCTCGGTCAACGTGATGCTCGATCGCGACACCGTCCGGCGCCGGCTGGAAGGAGAGGGCATCTCCTACACCGAGTTCAGCTACATGCTGCTGCAGGCCAACGACTTTGTGGAACTGCACCGCCGGTACGACTGCACTCTGCAGGTCGGTGGCTCCGACCAGTGGGGCAACATCATCGCCGGGGTCAGGCTGGTCCGCCAGAAGGACGGGGCCACCGTGCACGCCCTGACGACGCCGCTGGTGACCGACTCCGAAGGCAAGAAGTTCGGTAAATCGACCGGCGGCGGCAGCCTGTGGCTCGACCCGGACATGACCAGTCCGTACGCCTGGTACCAGTACTTCATCAACACCGCCGACGCGGATGTCGTCCGCTACCTGCGCTGGTTCACCTTCCTCTCACCCGACGAGCTGGCCGAGCTCGAACAGGCGACCACGGAGCGCGCTCACGAACGTGCCGCTCAACGGCGCCTGGCCCGCGAGCTCACCACCTTGGTGCACGGCGAGGCCGCGACACAGTCGGTCGAGCACGCCAGCCAGGCCCTGTTCGGCCGCGGTGAGCTGACCGAGCTGGACGAACCGACGCTGGGTGCGGCGTTGCGCGAGGCCGCCGTCGCCCAATTGGAGCCCGGCGGGCCCGACACGATCGTCGACCTTCTGATCGCCAGCGGGCTGTCGCCGAGCAAGGGTGCGGCCAGGCGCACCGTCGGCGAGGGCGGCGTCTACGTCAACAACGCCAGGATCGACAGCGAGGAGTGGGCCCCGCAGCCCACCGACTTCATTCATGGGCGATGGCTGGTGCTGCGTCGCGGCAAGCGCAACATCGCCGGCATCGAACGCGTTGCCTGACCGCCCGACCGATACGGGAACAACTTCGGGGACAGAAGCGTTGGATCTCTCGGTAGGAGCAACGCACTCCGGTGCGCGTGACGGGTTGTCGAGCTGAAAAACCCGATCTATCAGGCCATTTGACTCCTACTTTTCCCTCACGTAACTTATGGACTCGTCGCTGCGACACGGGCCAAGCCCGAAGAGCGCGGCGACTCCCAGAGGGAAATCCCACTTCGGTGGGTTCCTGAGCGTCCGCACTACGAGTACGCGGCTTCAAAGCCGCGGGCTAATGGTGCGGCCGTGCGGGTGTGTTGTTTGAGAACTCAATAGTGTGTTTGGTGGTTTTTGTTTGTTGTT
>NZ_CVTB01000045.1 GCF_001050015.1 Mycolicibacterium malmesburyense | reverse complement strand
GCTGGGGCGCCGACGGCCAGCTGCACTATCTAGGACGCGCCGACAAACAGGTCAAGATCCGCGGGAACATCGTCGATCTCGGTGAAATCGAGGCGGCGCTGACAGCACATCCTCGGGTGGCCCAGGCCGCGGTCACCGACTACTCGACGTCGGAGGCGAACGCCGGCAGTGGCGCTGGTGATACCCGACTGGCGGGCTATGTCGTGCCCGACCATCACATGAAGCTGATCCGGGAACCGCAGCGTGAAGCGCTGCTCGTAGACCAGTGGCAAGGCGTATACGAAGGTCTGTACTCGGAGTTGACGTCGACCTCGAACTCACCGGTTGCGCTGGGTGAGGATTTCGAAGGCTGGAACAGTAGCTACACCGGGTCCCCGATCCCGTTGGACGAAATGCGGGAGTGGCGGGCGGCTGCGGTGGACCGGATCCGCGGATTGGGCCCCCGGCGGGTGCTGGAGATCGGTGTTGGTTCCGGGCTGCTGCTTGCGCATGTTGCCCCGGGATGCGAAGAGTACTGGGGTACGGACTTTTCGGCGTCAACGATCCAAGCGTTGCAGGCCGCCGTGGCCGACGAGCCATGGGGCGACAGCGTACGGCTACTCGTACAGCCAGCCGATGTCACCGATGGGTTGCCAGGTGAACATTTTGATGTAGTGGTGCTCAACTCGGTGGTTCAGTACTTCCCGGGCGCGGGCTACCTGCTCGACGTCCTGGCCGCGGCGATGAAGCTGCTGGCGCCGGGCGGGGCATTGTTCATCGGGGATGTCCGCAATCTGTCATTGCTTTCCGCATTTGCCACCGGAGTGGAATGTGCCTCCGGCGGACAAGACACGGCTGGGGCCGTTCGCGAGCGAGTGCGCGAGAGCATGCTTGCCGAGCGTGAATTGCTGTTGGCCCCGGAGTTCTTTGTAGCTCTGCCGCAACATATTCCGGAGATCGCCGCGGTCGACGTGCAGCTCAAACGGATGCACACCGTAAACGAACTCAGTGGTTACCGGTACGAGGTCGTGCTGCGCAAGGCGCCGATGCCGGTGCATTCCCTGGCAGATGTACCGGCGCAACCATGGCAGCGATTCGGGAGTCTTGACCGGCTGGGCGGGTTTCTGCGTTCGCACCAGCCGTCGGGGCTGCGCATCACCGGCGTACCACATGGGGGGATATGGCCCGATGTGGCGCTGGCGCGGGCGGTGACCGAGGCCGGCGATCGACGGTCTATCAGTGAACTCCGTGCAGGCGCTACAGAACTCGAGACGGTGTTGCCGCACCAGTGTCATCTGCTGGGCCGGGACCTGGGATATGCCACCGCGGTGACATGGTCGCCGACCGCCGGACTCGTGGACCTCATCTACACCCGCGCCGACGAGGCATCGAGTGACTCGGCGCCGTCGGACCTCTACGTGCCGGTCGCCCGAGTAGGTTCCTTAACCGGGTACGTCAACGACCCGTCGACAGCTGAACGCGTGGCCGAATTACGCAGTTTCGTGGCCGCCCGGTTGCCGCAGTTCATGATGCCGGCAGCGATCACGGTGGTGGATGCGCTGCCGTTGACGGCCGACGGCAAACTAGATCGGGGCGCATTGCCCGACCCGGAGTTCATCAGTGAGGTGCCCTACCGCGCGCCCCGTGATCATTGCGAACAGGTGCTGGCCAGTCTGTTCGGCGAAGTTCTCGAGGCCACTTTGGTCGGCATCGACGATTCGTTGTTCAGTCTGGGCGGGGGATCGCTGTCCTCGACGCGGCTGATCGCACGGATCCGGGCCGAACTGGGCGTGCAGATTCCGATCCGGGTGTTGTACGAGGCGCCGACAGTAGTCGGGTTGGCCGAGTGGGTCAGACAGAACCGCGAGGACGCGACCGACGCGTTGTTGACGGCGCGACAGCGGCCTTCGGTGGTGCCGTTGTCGTTTGCGCAGAGTCGGTTGTGGTTTATCGATCAG
>NZ_CVTB01000044.1 GCF_001050015.1 Mycolicibacterium malmesburyense | reverse complement strand
AATCCACGATCCCCGCCAGTCGGCGTCTCGATCAGCGTCCGGGTAGGGCGTGTTCGACGATCGGGCGACGCCGATGCGGTTCGCGCTCACGCCTTTTGGCCGCCAGATACACCTGGGCGGTCTCCTCGGCGATCGTGTGCCATTCGAACTCGGAGGTGAGCCGTTCACGCGCGGCGAGGGCGCGCTGCTGGGCGGCCTGCGGGTCGTCGAGGACCGAGCGCACGGCCGCCGCCAGCGCCGCCACGTCCCGCGGCGGATACGAGACTCCGGTCTGACCGTCGATGACCGCTTCACCCAGGCCGCCGACATTCGATGTCACCAAGGGGATTCCGGTCGCCGCGGCCTCGAGCGCGACGATGCCGAACGGCTCGTAGTGGCTGGGCAGCACGGCCGCGTCGGCGGTGTGCAACAGATCCACCAATGCGCGGTGGTCGAGATGACCGACGAACGAGGTCGCCTTGAGCACCTTGTGCTTTCGCGCCTGCTCCACGAGCCAGTCCAGCTGCGTGCCCTCGCCGGCGACCGTCAGCGTGGTGCCGGGATGGGTACGCCTGATGCGCGGGAGTGCCGCGATCGCGTCGTGGATACCCTTCTCGTACTCGAGCCTGCCGAGGTAGAGCAGGCGGGCGGGGCCGGACCGGGGCGTGCGCTGCGCGAACGGCCAACGACCGCAGTCGATTCCGTTGCGAATGACGTATGTTTCGGCCAGCCCGGGCCCGAACAGCTCGGTCACCTCGTCACGCATCGACGCCGAACACGTGATGAGCGAATCGGATTCGCGCACGAGCCAGGATTCGACCGCGTGTACCTGTCGACTGATGCGGCCCGACACCCATCCCGAGTGCCGTCCGGCCTCGGTCGCGTGGACCGTGGAAACCAGTGGCACATCGAAGAATTCGGCTAGGGCGATCGCGGGATGCGCGACCAGCCAGTCGTGTGCGTGGACCACATCGGGGCGCCAGGGTCGGCCGCGCCGGGACTTCAGCGTCAACCCGGTGCGGACCATCGCGTGGCCCATCGCCAGCGTCCAGGCCATCATGTCGCTGCCGAAGTCGAACTCGTGGGGATCGTGGGCGGCAGCGACGACGCGCACGCCCTCGGTGATCTCGTCGGTGGTCGGATGCGTGCTCGGATCGGTGTCCGACGGCCGGCGGCTGAGGACGACGATCTCGTGGCCGGCCTCGGCCAGCGCGGTGGCCAGGTGATGCACGTGCCTGCCGAGCCCGCCGACCACCACCGGCGGGTACTCCCACGACACCATCAGGATTTTCACGGTCACTGACTCCTGCGCGAGCGACCGCGGAATGTACGCACGCAGCGGCGTGTCGGTGTGCAAACACGGTCTCTCGCGGGAGATGGGGTGGGGGTCATCGCGGTAACCGCCGCGCGTCCAGTGCGCCGAACAGACCGTCGGCGCGGTTCCATCCCGCGGCGAGGCGCTGCGCATGCTCGTGGCGGCCGGACGCCGCGGCATCGGCGATCTCGCGGGTGGCGTGAGCATGCAGATGCGCGCGATAGCGCGCGTAATCCGCCGCGGAGTCCTTGCTGACCATGAACGGCCAGTCGCTCGACACGGTCAGCAGCGTCTCGCGCAGGATCTGGTCAGCGACGAAGTTGCGCGCCGGCGGCGCATCGGTCTCGCCGAGCGCCTTGTCGACGGTCGTCAGCGCGGTGTCGACGACCTCGCTGTTCAACTGCACCAGGTCGGCGACCTGCTCGCCGGCCCACACCTGCCAGTCCTTACCGGAACCCCAAGAGCTGGGCGGCAATTCGACGGGGGTACCGATGAAGCCGTCGGCCTTGGCGTCGGCCAGCGTGCCGACCCGGACCCCGGCCTCGGGCAGCGCGCGCAGCACCCGCTCGAGCCACACCGGTCCCTCGTACCACCAGTGGCCGAACAGTTCGGTGTCGAAGGCGGCGATGACGTGTGCCGGGCGTCCGATGCGTTCGCTCTCGTCGCACAACCGCTGCCGGACCACCTCGACGAAATCGGCGACGTGGGCGTCGATCGCGCGGTCGGCCCGCTCGGGGTCGTACGGCGCCTTACCCTCCGACGGCACATTGCGGCCCGTCACCCTGGCCGGTTTGAGACCGGTCGTGTGGTCATAGGTGTGAAAGTCGCGGTAGGCGGCGTGGCCCGGATAGCCCGATCTCGGCGACCACACCCGATAGCTGA
This sequence comes from Mycolicibacterium malmesburyense, assembly GCF_001050015.1. The sequence goes on along the minus strand of NZ_CVTB01000044.1, from coordinate 95,665 downwards.
CGTGCAGGTCTCGGCCGAACGCGATGACATCGGACGATGCGACGGGGCGGCCCAGGGCGCTGTCGCCGTGCAACGACGGTCCGTCCACCATGAAATGCCCGACACCGGCTGCGGCGTAATCGGTTTCCATCCCGGGCGCGTACGCGCATTCCGGGGCCCAGATGCCGACCGGTGTGTACGCGAACCGCAGTCGGGCGTCGGCGAGCCCCTCGCGCAGCGCGAACTCGCGCAACCTCGGGTTGAGCAGCGGCTGGAACGGATGCGACAGCGGACCCCCGAGCAGTTCGATGGTCTCGGCGTCGATCAGCTCTCGCAGCAGCGGGCTGCCGCCGTGCGCCCACAGCGTGGCGTAATCCTCGAGCGCCTGCTCGGTCTCCGCGTACTCGCGAACACCGAACTGCCGCAACGGATCTGAGAGCGTGGTCGCCTCGAGTGCGCGCAGCTGCCAATTCGCCAGCCAATGGTGCATACCCGAGAGGCAGTACGGGTCGTCGAGTTGCGCGGTGACGACCGGGGTCATGCCCAACGTCAGCTGGTGTCGACGGCCCTCGGCCGCCAGCGTGCGCAGCACCCGCATCAACGGCAGATACGACGCCGACCACGACTGATAGAGCCATTCCTCGCCGACGGGCCACCGGCCGTGATGGGCCAGCCAGGGCAGGTGGGTGTGCAGGACGAGGGTGAACAGCCCCGGGACGGGGGTGGTCACGGCCGCACCGCTATCGCGACCAGGTCCAGGCTGTCGTCGATGTCGCGTTCGCACGCGTCGACGAGATCGAAGTCGGCACTGCGCACCGACGCGACATCGGCGAGAAGGTCTGCGGGCCATTGCGCATCGGCCAGCGCCCGGTCGATCTGCGCGTCGATGATCGATCCGCCGTGACGGGCGTCGAGTTCGACGAGCCGCGGCCCGTGGAAGACCCCGAGGACGCTCTCGACGGCGAAGCCGGCCGTCGCCAGCAGTTCGGTCAGCTCGGCGGCGTTGAGCTCGCGGGTGTGGAACGGGTTGATCGGCGTATCCCGGCCGGGGGAGAAGGTGATCCGGTTCGGCGTGGACATCAGCAGACAACCGCCCGGCCGCAGCACCCGCAGGCATTCGCGCACGAATCGCCCCTGATCCCAGAGGTGTTCGATGACCTGGAAGTTCACGACGACGTCGACCGAGCCGTCGGCGAGCGGGAGTTCGGCCAGGTTCCCGTGGCGCATGTCCACCCGCGGATACCGGGCACGGACGTGGGCGACGGTCGCCTCGTCGTAGTCGAGGCCGATGACGCGGCGGGCGACGTCGGCGATCAGGTTGGCGCCATAGCCCTCGCCGCAGCCCGCCTCGAGCACGTCGCGGTCCGCGCAGCGGTCGGCCATCCGCTCGTAGACGACCTCATGGCGGCGGAACCAGTAGTTCTCCTCCGCGAGTCCCGGGACCGTGCGTTCCCCGGTGAGGGGCAGGTCCGGTCCGTCAGTCACAAATGCGCTCATTGCAAGGCAGGCTAACGTGAATCGGCCCACAGACGAACGGTTCACCGCCTACGTGCTGCTAGAACACGAACTTCGACCCGCTATGGTGTTCCTGCGAACCACCACAAGTTACCCGCGAGTAACATGGTGGTTGTTGCTCAGAGCGTGATATTGCGGGCCGATCATCGGCCCCTTCGAGGAGGACGAACCAGACCTATGACGAACATCGTGGTCCTGATCAAACAGGTCCCTGACACCTGGTCGGAGCGCAAGCTCACCGACGGCGACTTCACTCTCGACCGCGAGGCCGCCGACGCGGTGCTCGACGAGATCAACGAGCGCGCCGTCGAAGAAGCGCTTCTCATCAAGGAGAGGGAAGGCGGCGAGAGCACTGTGACGGTGCTCACGGCCGGACCGGAGCGGGCGACCGAGGCCATCCGCAAGGCGCTGTCGATGGGTGCCGACAAGGCCGTGCACCTGGTCGACGACGGCATGCACGGCTCGGACATGGTCCAGACCGGCTGGGCCCTGGCGCGTGCGCTGGGCACCATCGAGGGCACCGAGCTGGTCATCGCCGGCAACGAGGCCACCGACGGCACCGGCGGCGCGGTTCCCGCGATCATCGCCGAGTACCTCGGCCTGCCGCAGCTGACGCACCTGCGCAAGGTGACCGTCGAGAACGGCAAGGTCGTCGGCGAGCGCGAGACCGACGACGGCGTGTTCTTCGTCGAGGCGCCGGTGCCCGCCGTGGTTAGCGTCACCGAGAAGATCAACGAGCCTCGCTTCCCGTCCTTCAAGGGCATCATGGCCGCCAAGAAGAAGGAAGTCACCAAGCTCACGCTGGCCGAGATCGGTGTGGAGTCCGACGAGGTCGGCCTCGCCAACGCCGGGTCCAAGGTCCTGGCGTCGACGCCGAAGCCGCCGAAGACCGCCGGCGAGAAGGTCACCGACGAGGGTGACGGCGGCACCAAGGTCGCCGAGTACCTGGTCGCTCAAAAGATCATCTAGTGCCGTTCACCGAGACTGCGAAACATAGAGACGAGAGAAGAACTCATGGCTGAAGTACTCGTGCTCGTTGAGCACGCCGAAGGTGCGCTGAAAAAGGTCACCTCGGAATTGATCACCGCGGCTCGCAAGCTTGGCGAGCCCTCGGCCGTCGTCGTCGGCGCGCCGGGCACCGCACAACCGCTCACCGATGGCCTCAAGGCCGCCGGCGCCGCCAAGATCTACGTCGCCGAGTCCGAGGACGCGGAGAACTACCTGATCACCCCGCAGGTCGACGTGCTGGCGTCGCTGGTCGAGTCGGCCTCGCCCGCCGGTGTGCTGCTGTCGGCCAACGCCGACGGCAAGGAGATCGCCGGCCGCCTGGCGGCCCGCATCGGTTCGGGTGTGCTCTCCGACGTCGTCGACGTGAACGAGGGCGGCAAGGCCATCCACTCGATCTTCGGTGGTGCGTTCACCGTCGAGGCCGAGTCCACCGGTGACGTTCCGGTCATCACGCTGCGCGCCGGTTCCGTCGACGCCGAACCCGCCGACGGTGCGGGCGAGGTCGTCAACGTCGAGGTGCCGGCCCAGGCCGAGAATGCGACGAAGATCACCAAGCGCGAGCCCGCGGTCGCGGGTGACCGCCCGGAGCTCACCGAGGCCACCGTGGTCGTCTCGGGCGGGCGCGGTGTGGGCAGCGCCGAGAACTTCTCGGTCGTCGAGGAGCTGGCCGACGCCCTCGGCGGTGCCGTCGGCGCGTCCCGTGCCGCCGTCGACTCCGGCTACTACCCGGGCCAGTTCCAGGTGGGCCAGACCGGCAAGACGGTGTCGCCGCAGCTGTACATCGCCCTGGGCATCTCCGGTGCGATCCAGCACCGCGCCGGCATGCAGACGTCGAAGACGATCATCGCGGTGAACAAGGACGAAGAGGCGCCGATCTTCGAGATCGCCGACCTCGGCGTCGTCGGCGACCTGTTCAAGGTCACACCGCAGCTGACCGAGGCGGTCAAGGCTCGCAAGGGCTGATCGTCGAGCTTTTCCGCGGAGCCCCGGTGCCATGTGCGCCGGGGCTTCGTGCATTTCGGCCACCGGTGAGACCACGGACTCTCAAGGGCGCGACGGCACCATCACCGAGCGCACGCTTGTGTGCGTAAACGTCGAGTAGAAGCGCGAGAAAGCGTGCGCTCGGCGTTCGGAAAGGGTGCCCGAGATGAAGATCACGGTGATCGGCTCGACCGGTCTGATCGGCTCGAAACTGGTTTCACTGCTCGGCGACGACGGCCACACGGTGGTCGGCGCGGCCCGCTCGACCGGCCTGGACGTGTTGACCGGTGACGGCGTGGCCGACGCGGTCGCGGGCGCGGACGTGGTGATCGACGTGACCAATTCGCCGTCGTTCGAGGACGCCGCGGTCATGGACTTCTTCACCACGTCGACGACGAACCTGGTGACCGCCGCGAAGGCCGCCGGCGCGGGCCACTATGTCGCGCTGTCCATCGTCGGCGCCGACGAGCTGCCCGAAAGCGGTTATCTGCGAGCGAAAGTCGCGCAGGAGACGATCATCCGCGACTCCGGTCTGCCGTACAGCATCGTGCGCGCCACGCAGTTTCACGAGTTCGCCGAGGCGATCACGGACTCGTTGCGTGTCGACGGTGAGGTGCGCGCCCCGGACGCGCTGATCCAGCCGATCGCCGCCGAGGAGGTCGCCGCCGAGGTGGCCCGGGTCGCGGTGTCCGAACCGCGCAACGGCCACACCGACGTCGGCGGGCCCGACACGATGCCGTTCGCCGACCTCGCCCGGGCCGTGCTGGCCACGCGCGGCGACGACAGTCGCGTCGTGGTCACCAACGAGGCGACCTACTTCGGCACCCCGCTCGGCGAGCGCAGCCTGGTCACCGGCGACGGTGCCGTCACCGCCGCGACGCGGTTCACCGACTGGCTGGCCGAGCGATGACCTCGGCCGCGCCGTAAACGACCGGGGCAATTCGTCACCTGGCGCTCATCGACACGTCACGCGCCCGATGCCGCGCGGAGATGCTGCTGGGCGACCGTGGCGCCATGAGCACTGCTTCTGTACTCATCGCCCCCGACGAAGTCCATGGCGGGTCGTCATCCGCTCCGCGCTACACCCTGCTGCTGACGACGGACGCCGCGCTGGTCGAGGCGGCGCAGCGGCTGCGCCACCAGGTGTTCACCTCCGAGCCCGGATTCGCGCTGCGTCATTGCGCGGACGGGGTGGACGCCGACCGCTTCGATGAACACTGCGACCACCTGCTGGTCCGCGACGAGATCGCCGGCGAGCTCGTCGGCTGCTACCGGATGCTGCCGCCGGCGGGTGCTTTGGCCGCCGGAAGCCTCTACAGCGCAACGGAATTCGATGTTCGCGCACTGGATCCGTTGCGGCCAGGCCTGGTCGAGATGGGCAGGGCCGTGGTGCGCGCCGATCATCGCAGCGGAGCCGTCGTGCTGCTGATGTGGGCCGGAATCCTGGCCTACCTCGATCGCCGCGGCTACGACTACGTGACCGGTTGCGTGTCGGTGCCGGTCGACGGTCCCGGTGGTCCGGGGGCACAGATCCGCGGCGTGCGCGATTTCGTCCGTCGCCGCCACGCCGCCCCGGCCCGCTACACCGTGTATCCGCACCGGCCGGTGACGGTCGACGGCAAGGGGCTCGACGAGGTCGCCGCCCCCGCGCGGGTCTCCGTGCCACCGCTGATGCGCGGCTATCTGCGGCTCGGCGCGCAGGTCTGCGGAGAACCCGCGCACGATCCCGACTTCGGCGTGGGTGACTTCCCGGCGCTGCTCGACAAGCGCCGGGCCGACACGCGCTACCTGCGCAGGCTGAGGTCGGTCGAGGCGGCCGCCACGGTGGCCGGCGGGGTGGCGTCGTGACCGCCCCGGACACCTGGGTGCCGCGGGCGGGCTGCGGCGCCGGCTGCGTCACGGCCGGCCAGAACGGACGGCGGGTGATCGTCGCCTGGCGCGCCGCATGGCGGATCACCTCGGCCCTCGTGCTGCTGGCGCTCGCGCCGCTGCTGGCCGTCCCGACGCCGGGCCGGTCCCGGCTGCAGCGGGGCTACTGCAGGCTGCTGCTGTGCTGTTTGGGGGTGCGGACCAGGGTCTCCGGCGGCCCGATTCGCAACCTGCGGGGCGTCCTGGTGGTCAGCGGGCACGTTTCCTGGGTGGACGTCTTCGCGGTCGGTTCGGTGCTCCCGGGCCGGTTCGTCGCCAAGTCCGAAATGGTCGGCTGGCCCGGCCTCGGGCTGCTGGCCCGCCTGCTGAAGGTGATCCCGATCGAGCGGGCGAACCTGCGGCGGCTACCCGACGTGGTGGGCGCCGTGGCCCGGGGCCTGCGGGCGGGCCACACCGTGGTCGCCTTTCCGGAGGGCACCACCTACTGCGGGCTGGCGCACGGCCGCTTCCGCCCCGCGATGTTTCAGGCCGCCGTCGACGCAGGCAGGCCGGTCCAGCCGCTGCGGCTGACGTATCACCACGCCGACGGCGCCGCCTCGACGGTCGCCGCGTATGTGGGCGACGACACCCTGCTCGCGTCGATCCGTCGTCTGGTCACCGCGAAGCGCACGATCGTGCGGGTGCACGTGGAGTCGCTGCAGCTACCCGGAACCGACCGCCGCGACCTGGCGATCCGCTGCGAGGCGGCGGTGCGGGGCCATCCGACGCGACGGCCGCCCGGTCACGCCCTCGTGGCCTGAGCGAATCGGGGGCGCGGGGGGCCGACGGCTATTCTGGACTGGTTATGACCTCGGATCAGCCGGTCTACCTCGATCACGCCGCCACCACCCCGATGCACCCCGCTGCCATCGAGGCGATGACGGCCGCGATGGCGACGGTCGGCAACGCATCGTCGCTGCACGGCACGGGCCGCGCGGCGCGGCGGCGGATGGAGGAGTCCCGCGAGACGCTGGCCAACCTGCTGGGTGCCCGCCCGTCGGAGGTGATCTTCACCGCCGGCGGCACCGAGAGCGACAACCTCGGGGTCAAGGGCATCTACTGGGCCCGTCGCGACGCCGATCGGCGCCGCAGGCGCATCGTGACCACCCCGGTCGAACACCACGCCGTGCTCGATTCGGTCGAATGGCTGGTCGAGCACGAGGGCGCCGAGGTGACGTGGCTGCCGGTCGAGAAGGACGGTTCGGTGACGCCGGCGGCGCTGCGTCGGGCGTTGCAGGACCACGACGACGTGGCAGTGGTGTCGGTGATGTGGGCCAACAACGAGGTCGGCACGATCATGCCGATCGCCGAACTCGCGGCCGTGGCAGCCGAATTCGACGTACCGATGCACAGCGACGCCGTACAGGCCGTCGGCCACATCCCGGTCGATTTCACCGCGAGCGGATTGTCGGCGATGAGCGTCGCGGCGCACAAGTTCGGCGGGCCCACCGGAATCGGCGCCTTGTTGCTGCGCCGGGACACGGCCTGTGTGCCGCTGTTGCACGGCGGCGGTCAGGAACGCGACGTCCGGTCCGGAACGCCGTATGTGGCCGGTGCGGTCGCGATGGCCGCCGCGGCGAAGGTCGCGGTCGACGGGCTGGAGGCCCACGGCGCGCGGGTGTCGGCGCTCCGCGACCGTTTGGTGGAGGGGGTGCTGGCGGCCATCGACGATGTCGAGGTCAACGGGGCGACGGGTGCCGCACGGCTACCCGGCAACTGCCACTTCACCTTCCGCGGCTGCGAGGGCGACTCGTTGTTGATGCTGTTGGACGCCAAGGGCATCGAGTGCTCCACGGGCTCGGCCTGCACGGCTGGCGTCGCGCAGCCCTCGCACGTGCTGATCGCGATGGGCGCCGACCCGGCCAGCGCGCGCGGATCGCTTCGACTGTCGTTGGGGCACACCAGCACTGACGCCGATGTCGACGCCGCGCTCGCGGTGCTGCCCGCCGCGGTGGAGCGGGCCCGCCAGGCCGCGCTGGCCAGTTCGGGAGTGATCGAGTAGTGCGGGTACTGGTGGCCATGAGCGGCGGCGTGGATTCCTCGGTCGCCGCCGCCAGGATGGTCGACGCCGGCCATGACGTGGTCGGCGTGCACCTGGCGTTGTCGCCGTCCCCGGGCACCCTGCGCACCGGGTCGCGCGGCTGCTGTTCGAAAGAGGACGCCGGTGACGCGCGCCGGGTCGCCGACATCCTCGACATCCCGTTCTACGTTTGGGATTTCGCCGACCGGTTCAAGGAAGACGTGATCGACGATTTCGTGTCGTCATACGCCCGGGGCGAGACCCCGAACCCGTGCGTGCGGTGCAACGAGCGGATCAAGTTCTCCGCGTTGGCCGCCCGCGCCCTGGCCCTCGGTTTCGACGCGGTGGCCACCGGACACTACGCGCGGTTGTCCGACGGTCGGTTGCGGCGTGCGGTCGACGCGTCCAAGGACCAGTCGTACGTGCTGGCGGTGCTGACCGCGCAACAGCTGTGCCACGCGGTGTTCCCGGTCGGTGACACTCCGAAGCCGCAGATCCGGGAGGAGGCCGCTCGCCGCGGGCTCGCGGTCGCCGACAAACCCGACAGCCACGACATCTGCTTCATCCCCTCCGGTGACACCCGGGCGTTTTTGGGCGCCAAGATCGGCGTGCGGCGCGGCTCGGTCGTCGACGCCGCAGGCACAGTGCTCGCCGAACACGAAGGCGTGCACGGGTTCACGGTCGGTCAGCGCAAGGGCCTGGGCATCGCCGGGCCGGGGCCGGACGGACAGCCGCGCTATGTGACGGAGATCGATCCGCAGAACGCGACCGTGCGGGTCGGCGGTGTCGAGGACCTCGACGTGTGGACACTGACCGGTGAGCGGCCTGTCTTCACGGCCGGCGCCACGCCGGACGGCCCGATCGAATGCCAGGTGCAGGTGCGCGCGCACGGCGGCGTCGAAGACGGCGTGGCCGAACTGCGTGACGGCCGGCTCGTGGTCGAGTTGCGCTCGCCGCTGCGCGGAGTGGCCCCGGGTCAGACGATGGTGCTGTACCGCCCCGACCCCGCGGGCGACGAGGTGCTGGGCAGCGCGACGATCACCCGCTAGTTATCCGGGCACATTGGCCAGGATGTTCGTGATGACGATCTCGGGCACCGAGTCCGGGAACCGGCACGCGGTCACCTCCACCAGCACCACCGACTTCACGCGGTAGTCGCGGCCGCAGGCGTTGGATTGCCGGGTCTGCAGGGTGTCCGCGCCGACCCTCCAGTCGCCGACGAATATCGGGCCCAAAGGCGTTGCGCTGCAATCATCGACGAGAGCGACCAGGGCGTCGAACGCACGGCGCGCGGTTTCGGCGTCGCGATACGCCGCGGCGCCCTCGGAGATCAACCCGCCTTCTGGCGGATGCTGGAAGGTGGTCTTGTGGAACTCCTCGACCTCGGGTCCGAAGGTCTGCGTCTCGGCGAAGACCCATTGACACTGCAGGGGAGTCGTTTCGGTGAACGGCTCGATGTCGACCGGGATCTTGCCGTCCATGGTCGGGATGATCGTGAGATCTTCACCGGCGCCGGTGATCGCGCGCATCTGCGATTGGTCGAGCATGATCGTCTCGACGTCGATTGGTGACAGCGACGAGTCGTCGATACCGGGGAGGGCCCGCACGGCGTGACCGTCGACGAGGTGGGCGCACCCCGAGATGATCGCGACCGCCGCGCACAACAGCGCGACCGGCCGCAACGCTGTGGGCATGGCGTGTCCTTCCCCAACCCTTCCGGACCGACTCTAGCCCGATCGAATACTGTCGAACGAGTGAGTGCTTTCGCCGCAGCCACCGGTATCGGGTCCTGGCCCGGCACGTCGGCGCGCGAGGCCGCCGAGGTCGTCGTCGGCGAACTCCACACCCTGCCGCACCTGGTGGAACTGCCCGGCCGCGGCGTCGGCGCCGACATGATCGGCCGGGCCGGCGCGCTGCTGGTCGACATCGGCATGGACACCGTGCCCCGCGGGTACCGGATCGCCGCTGGCCGCACCGCAGTCCTCAAACGGGCGAGGAGCCTGCTCGAGGAGGACCTCGACGCCCTCGAAGAGGCATGGGAGAAGGCAGGTTTGCGCGGCGAAGGCCGCACGGTCAAGGTCCAGGCGCCGGGACCGATCACGCTGGCGGCGCAGTTGGAGCTGGGCAACGGCCACCGCGCGCTCACCGATCGCGGCGCGGTGCGCGATCTGACCACCTCGCTGGCCGAAGGGGTCGCGGCGCACCGCGCGCACGTCGGCCGCCGGCTGGACGCCGAGGTCGTGGTGCAGCTCGACGAACCGCTGTTGTTCGCCGCGCTGGAAGGCCGACTGACGGGGGTGACGAGCCTGACGCCGGTGCACGCCGTCGACGAGTCGGTGGCCGTCGACCTGCTCGACGAGTGTGCCGCGGCGGTGGGCGTACCGTTGGCCGTGCACAGTTGCGCATCGGGTGTGCCGTGGAATGTGTTGCAGCGCAGTGTCATCGATGCGGTTTCGGTCGATGCGTCCGTACTCGTTGCCGCCGATCTCGACGGTGTCGGCGAGTTCGTCGATTCCGGTCGCACGGTGGTGTTCGGCGTGGTGCCGACGACCGCGCCGGGGGCCCGCCCGTCGGTCGAAGAGGTCGCCAAGGCTGCGGTGTCGCTGACCGACCGGTTGGGGTTCGCCCGCTCGGTGCTCAAGGAGCGGATCGGCATCTCGCCGACATGCGGTCTGGCGGGCGCCACCGCCGAATGGGCACGCACCGCGATCGGATTGGCGCAGAAGGCGGCCGACGCGTTCGCCGAGGATCCCGACGCGATCTAGCGGCGTCGCGCAGCACGCGCACGAAGCGCAACCAGAGGGTTGCGCATTGATGTTACGAAACCTAGCATGAAGCGCAACCAGGAGGTTGCATATGAATTCGGATCGGATCGAGAAGGAAGTGGTCCTGAAGGCGCCACTCGAGCGCGTGTGGCGGGCGATCAGCGACGCCGAAGAGTTCGGTCAGTGGTTCGGGGTGCGCTTCGACGGACCGTTCGTCGCGGGTACGTCGGTAACCGGTGTCATGACGCCGACGGCGGTCGACGACGACGTCGCCAAACAGCAGGAACCGTACGCCGGCATGGCCGACGCATGGCACATCGAAGCCGTTGAACCGCAACGGCGGCTGGCGTTCCGCTGGCATCCGTACGGGGTCGAAGAGGGCGTCGACGTCGCGAATGAACCGACCACGCTGGTCGAGTTCACGCTCGAACGGGTCGCCGAGGGCGTACTGCTGCGCATCGTCGAGTCCGGCTTCGACGCGCTTCCCGAGCACCGCCGGGTGTCGGCGTTCGAGGGCAACAGCGAGGGTTGGGCCGCGCAGACCCGACTGATCCGCAAGTACCTCGCCGTCAGCGAGGCCGTGTGAGCACATCGACGGTCCAGCCGCCGCTGTCGTCGTTTTTCAATGCACTCGGCGATCCCAACCGCCTGCGCATCGTGACCAGGTTGTGCGACGGGGGACCGTGTTCGACCAGCGAAGTCGCCGAGGTGGTGCCGGTGAGCCGACAAGCAACCACGAAACACCTCGTGCTGTTGGAATCGGTGGGCCTGGTGAGCAGCGAGCGCAACGGTCGCGAGCGCATCTGGCGGATGCGATCCGAACCCCTCGCCGACGCCAGCGAGTACCTGACGAAGCTGTCGCAGCGCTGGGACCGTGCCATCGACCGACTGCGTGCGCACGTCGAGGAGCAGTGAAAACACGATTCGCTCGGCAATTTGCGGCGTTGCCGCGACACGTCTCGTATTGCGCGGATCCGCATGCAAGAATGCTCAGCAGGCGAAGTCGGTCGTCTTTGCCGAGAAGGGAATGGTGCCCGGATGAACCCGCGCCTCGCCGCAGGTGTCGGCGTGGTGTCCGCAGTTCTTCTGCTCAGCGGATCGGGTGCGGCGGTCGCATACGCACACCCCGGCGACTCGCGCGGCTCCGACCGGGGACACAGCGCCGATCGCGGCGGTGGCCATGGCCGCGGGTCCGCCAATGGCAAGCACGACAACGACCGTCGCGACGGCAAGCGCACCGTCGGTAGCAAACGGGGCGGCAGCGCGAATTCACCCGGCGCGGCCCCGGAGTCGCGGTTCGGTTCGGGTCGCGACGATCTCAATTCGTCGTCGGGAAGTCGGGCTTCCGTCGCCCCCGACCCGCAAACGGCCGGGCGCGCAGCGTCGCCCGGCGCATCGGCCAGCCGCGCGGCATCGCCTGACACGTCGGCCGCTCGCGGCGCAGCACCCGACGTATCGGCCAGTCGCACGGCATCCCCCGACGTGTCGGCCGATCGGTCGGCACTCGCCGGCGTGACGCCCGCGGTCGAGGCGCCCCCAGGCACGGTGTCGGCGGGCGGCGCTGTCGCGTCGGGCGGATCGGGTGCGGCCGGTGCCCCCGCGCCAGCGTTCCAGCCGCCTCAGGTGACGTTCGGCAACGGGCGCGTACCGCAGAGCCGTGGGCCCGCCACCGAAACCCGTTCAGAATCACCCGCGTTCGCCCCGACGGCTCCTGCGCCCGCGGAGCCGGCCCCCGTGCCGCCCGAGTCGCCGCCGTCGCTGTCCACACCGGCGCCCTCGAGCCGGGTCGACACCCCGTCCGCGGTGGTACGCCAGTTCGTCGTCGCGCCAGGTGTCGGGACCACGGACCCGCTGTGGGGCATCGCCGGGCTCCTGCTCATCCCCGTGGCGGGCGCGGCGCTCGGCTACCGGCAGGCGAAAGCGGCGCAGGCGGCCGAGCGGATCGGCCGGCCCTGATCAGCCCCGCAGATCCTTCCGGAGGATCTTGCCCGACGCCGACTTCGGCACCGCGTCGATGAAGGCGACCTGGCGGACCTTCTTGTAGGGCGCCACCTCGCCGGCGACGAACTCCATCACCTGCTCCTCGGTGAGTTCGGCCCCGGATCGCTTGACCACGAACGCCTTCGGGACCTCTTCGCCCTCGGCGTCGGCCACCCCGATCACGGCCGCGTCGGCGATGTCGGGATGGCTCAGCAGCACGGCCTCGAGTTCGGCGGGCGGGACCTGGTAGCCCTTGTACTTGATCAGCTCCTTGAGCCGGTCGACGATGTACACGCAGCCGTTCGCGTCGACCTGCGCGAGGTCGCCGGTGTGCAGCCAGCCCTGGTCGTCGATCGTCTCCTCGGTGGCCTCCTCGTTGTTGAGGTAGCCGGCCATCACGTTCGGGCCCTTGATCCACAGCTCGCCGGTTTCGCTGAGACCCTCTGTGGGCGGGTCGATCTCGTCGCCCGTCTCGGGGTCGACGATCTTCGACGCGGCGTTCGACACCGTCCAGCCGACCGAGGCGAGCGGAGCCACCATGTTCATCTCGTGCTGACCGCCGTCGAACGGGGTGATGTGGCTGACCGGGCTGAGTTCGCTCATGCCGTAACCCTGAACGACGCGGCACCCCAACCGTTCGGCGACGGCGTGGCCGAGGTCGGCGTCCAGGGGCGCAGCACCCGACATCACCACGTTGAGCGAGGACAGGTCGTACTCGTCGATCAACGGATGCTTGGCCAGCGCGACGGCGACGGGCGGCGCGATGAACGCGATCGTGCACGCGTGGTTCTGGATGTTGCCCAAGAACTCACCGAGATCGAAGCTCGGCATGACCACCAGCCCGGCCCGCGCATGCAGTGCCGCGTTCAGCAGCACGGTCATCCCGTAGATGTGGAAGAACGGCAGCACGGCCAGCACGGTGTCGTCGGCGACCATGCCGTGCAGCGGCCGGATCTGGGCGACGTTGGCCACCAGGTTTCGGTGGGTGAGCATGACGCCCTTCGGGTTTCCGGTCGTGCCCGAGCTGTACGGCAGCACGGCCAGGTGCGACGAGGGAGCGAAGCTCACCTCCGGCGCCGGATGGCCCGGACCCATGAGGTCTTCGGCGTTGGGATGCCCGTCGGCGGCCAGGCCGGGCCCGTCGAGCACCACGACCGCGTCGCCGGGGATGCCCGCCGCGGCGGCCGCCTCCTCGGCCTGCGTCAGCAGGGGCGACACCGTCACGAGCATCGTGGCGTTGGAGTCGGTCAGCTGCTTGGCGATGTCCTTGGCGGTGAACAACGCGTTGATGGTCGTCGCGGTCGCGCCCGCACGCAGTATGCCGTGGAATGCGACGGCGAATCCCGAGCTGTTCGGTGATAGCAGGCCGACGACGTCGCCGACCCCGATCCCGCGGCCGGCGAGGGCCCCCGCGAACGCGTCGACGCGCGCGATCAACTCGCGATAGGTCGTCTCGCGGCCGGCTTTCGGATCCACGAGCGCGACGCGGTCGAGGTCGGTTTCGGCGATATCGCCGAACAGGTAGTCGTAGACGCTCTTGGGCGGAATCTCGACCTCGGGGAAGGGGCTCGCGAAACTCATGGCGTCTCCGATCGATTCGTGGCCTGCTCAGACTTCGTCGAGCTGCTTGATGAGTTTCCGGGGCGCGGTCAACCGAAACGATGCGTCGATCAGCTCCCGCACCTCATTCCAGTCGATATTCCAGTCGATCTTCTTGCGTGCCGACAGGTCGAGCCCGAGCCACCCCGACGCCCCGAGGTAGGCGGGATAGAAGAACCGGGCGTCCTGCTGCAGCGCCCGCCGTTCACTGTCATCGACCTTCACCAGGAGCGACTGCGGATACTGGAGGTAGTCGCCCTTGTTCGGTGGTTTGACGCTGCCGCCGTACATGGCGAACATCTTCGCGGTGAAGAACGCGGGTCGTCCGTGCGACACCTTCTCGTAGGCGTCGGGGAACTCCAGCGCCACCGTACGCACCCGCGTCAGTACCGGGTCGTCGTCGCGGAACATGATCGGGTGCGGCATGGGGTCAGGGTAACGGTGCGGTGCTGTCGGGCCGCTCGGTTAGCCTGCGAAGGTGACCTCCAAGGGTGCGGAAGACGCGCTGGCCGCACAGGCCGACGACGCCACCGACGCCGATGTGCGTCGCCGCTGGCAGAAGCTCGCCGACGAGGTGCGCGAACACCAGTTCCGCTACTACGTGCGCGACTCGCCGATCATCACCGACGCCGAGTTCGACGCGCTGCTTCGCGAACTGGAGGCGCTCGAAGACGAACACCCGGAGCTGCGGACGCCGGATTCGCCGACGCAGTTGGTCGGTGGGGCCGGCTTCGCCACCGACTTCACCCCCGCCGAGCACCTCGAGCGGATGTTGAGCCTGGACAACGCGTTCACGCCCGACGAGCTCTCCGCGTGGGCGGGCCGGCTCAAGGGTGAGATCGGTCCAAACGTGCTGCAGGACGCGCACTTTCTGTGCGAGGTGAAGATCGACGGGGTGGCACTGTCCCTGGTCTACCGCGACGGCCGGTTGGAACGTGCGGCCACCCGAGGCGACGGCCGCACCGGTGAGGACGTCACGCTGAACGCCCGCACCATCGACGGCATACCCGAAAAGCTCAGCGGGAGCGATGAATTCCCGGTTCCGAAGGTCCTCGAGGTACGCGGTGAGGTGTTCTTCCGGCTCGCCGACTTCGAGGAACTCAACGCCGGCCTGGTGGCCGACGGCAAACCGCCGTTCGCCAACCCCCGCAACAGCGCCGCGGGCTCGCTACGGCAGAAGAACCCCGCCGTCACCGCGCGTCGCAAGCTGCGGATGATCTGCCACGGCGTGGGCCGTGCCGAGGGGTTCCGCCCCAAGACCCTGCATGACGCCTATCTCGCGCTGGCGGCATGGGGGCTACCGGTCTCCGAGCACACCGCCCAGGTCAAGGGGATCGACGCGGTCACCGAACGCATCGCCTACTGGGGTGAGCACCGTCACGACGTCGAACACGAAATCGACGGTGTGGTGGTCAAAGTCGACGATGTGGCGCTGCAGCGCCGGCTCGGATCCACCTCGCGGGCGCCGCGCTGGGCGATCGCGTACAAGTTCCCGCCCGAGGAGGCGCAGACCAAGCTGCTCGACATCAGGGTCAACGTCGGGCGCACGGGCCGGGTCACGCCGTTTGCGTGGATGGAACCGGTCAAGGTGGCGGGCTCGACGGTCAGCCAGGCCACGCTGCACAACGCCTCGGAGGTCAAACGCAAGGGCGTGCTGATCGGGGACACCGTGGTCATCCGCAAGGCGGGCGACGTGATCCCCGAGGTGCTCGGCCCGGTCGTCGATCTGCGCGACGGTTCCGAGCGCGAGTTCGTGATGCCGACCCACTGCCCGGAGTGCGGAACCAAGCTCGCGCCCGCGAAGGAGGGCGATGCCGACATCCGCTGTCCGAACACCCGATCCTGTCCGGCGCAGTTGCGCGAGCGCGTGTTTCACGTCGCGGGCCGCGGCGCGTTCGACATCGAAGGACTGGGCTACGAGGCGGGAACGGCCCTGCTGCAGGCCGGCGTCATCGCCGACGAGGGCGATCTGTTCACGCTGACCGAAGACGACCTGCTGCGCACCGACCTGTTCACGACCAAGAACGGTCAGCTGTCGGCCAACGGGAAACGGCTGCTGGCCAACCTGGACAAGGCCAAATCGCAACCGCTGTGGCGGGTGCTCGTCGCGTTGTCGATCCGCCACGTAGGGCCGACGGCGGCACGCGCCCTGGCCACCGAGTACGGCAGCCTCGACGCCGTCATGGCCGCCTCCGAAGAGGAGTTGTCGGTCGTCGAGGGCGTGGGGCCGACGATCGCGGCCGCGGTCACCGAGTGGTTCACCGTCGAATGGCATCGCGCGATCGTCGACAAGTGGCGTGCCGCGGGCGTGCGGATGGCCGATGAACGCGACGCGAGCATCGAACGGACGCTGGAGGGGTTGTCGATCGTCGTCACGGGCTCGCTGACCGGCTTCTCCCGCGACGAGGCCAAGGAGGCGATCGTCGCGCGCGGCGGCAAGGCCGCCGGTTCGGTGTCGAAGAAGACGGCCTATGTCGTGGCCGGCGACTCCCCGGGGTCCAAGTACGACAAGGCCGTCGAGCTGGGCGTGCCGATTCTCGACGAGGACGGGTTCGCCCGGTTGCTGGAGACCGGGCCCGACGGGGTCTGAGGCCGCCACACGTTCGAGCGCCTCCGCGTTTGTCCGACCCGTCCACCGGGCACTCGACTGATCGAATCGACAAGGAGTTGTGATGGCGATCTGCGATACCTGTGGCAACGACTACGACAAGGCGTTCACCGTGACGTGGCCCGACGGCCGCAGCGCGACGTTCGACAGCGTCGAATGCGCGGCGGTACAGCTGGCCCCGGAGTGTGCGCACTGCGGGTGCCGAATCCTCGGTCACGGCATCGAGACGGAGGAGGCGATCTTCTGCTGCGCGCACTGCGCCCGCAAGGACAGCAACGCCGACGTCAACGACCGCTGGCCGGTCCCCGCGGGCGGCTGACGACTTGTCCTGCGGTGCAACGACTCCGGTGCTGAAACGTCAGCGCAGGATCGTCGCGACGATCCCCGCCAGATAGCCGAGCCTGGCGACCTCCGAGGGGCGGAACAGCGGCCCGCCCGGCCGGCCCAGCACCACCGCGGTGCGCGCGTCGCCGAGCGGCGCGGCGGCCAGGGTGGTGGCCATGTCGCGCCACACCTGCGGTACCCACGCCGCGTCACCGTCGAGGGCCTCGGCATGGTCGAGCGGCAGCCACGGCAGCTCGGCGGCCTGCGTCTCGGGCGCACCGGGGCTCCCGACGACACGCTCGGGCCCCTTGTCGGTCAACCGCACCACCGTGGTCCAGCCCACCCGCAGCACCCGGGGGGCCTCGTCGACGAGCACCTGCAGCCTGTGCTTGCGGTCCGCCGCGGCGATGTGGTCGATGAGTTCGAGCTCACGATGCGCTTCGAGCAGCCCGGTGTGCGGCCGGATCGAGTCGACGTAGACACCCTTGATCTGCTCGGCGGCGGTGATCAGCATGTCCGGCATCGCGCCCGCGGGCAGTTCGACGACCAGATCGTCGACGGCGTATCCCGCCGAGCGTTCCACCACGTCAAGGGACAGGATGTCGGCACCCACCGATCCGAGCGCCACGGCCAGGGAGCCGAGGCTGCCGGGCCGGTCCTCCAGCTGGACCCGTAGCAGGTACGTAGGCACGCGCAACACTGTCGCACAGAGCGCCGGGGCGGGCATTCCGGCCACGGCGGCCACAAACGCGGTGACTAGGCTTGCTAGTCGTGTCGCAGATCTCCCGAGACGAGGTAGCCCACCTGGCTCGCCTGGCCCGCCTCGCCCTGACCGAAGACGAGCTGGACAGCTATGCCGGGCAGTTGGACGCCATCCTCGGTCACGTCAGCCAGATCCAGTCCGTCGACGTCGAAGGGGTGCAACCGACCGGCAACCCCCTCACCGACGTCAACGTCTTGCGGCCCGACACCGTCGAGCCGTGCCTGACGCAGGAGGAGGCGCTGGACCAGGCGCCCAAGGCGGCCGAGGGCCGGTTCGCGGTTCCGCGGATCCTGGGGGAGGCGCAGTGAGCGAACTCACCAGGATGGA
This sequence comes from Mycolicibacterium malmesburyense, assembly GCF_001050015.1. The sequence continues at coordinate 77,888 of NZ_CVTB01000044.1, read as the reverse complement.
CGCGGCGACGCTCGGGGAGAAGATCGCCGCCAAGGAGGTGTCGTCGACGGAGGTCACCCAGGCGCACCTGGATGCGATCGCGGCGACCGACGAGCGCTACCACGCATTCCTGCACGTCGCGCAGAACCGTGCGCTGGCGGCAGCGGCCCGCGTCGACGCGGCCGTCACCGCCGGGGAGAACCTGCCCTCGCCGCTGACGGGCGTGCCGGTCGCGCTCAAGGACGTGTTCACCACCACCGACATGCCCACGACCTGCGGGTCGAAGATCCTCGAAGGTTGGACGTCCCCGTACGACGCGACCGTCACCATGCGGCTGCGCGCGGCCGGCCTGCCGATCCTCGGCAAGACCAACATGGACGAGTTCGCGATGGGATCGTCCACCGAGAACTCCGCATACGGGCCGACCCGCAACCCGTGGGACGTCGAGCGGGTCCCCGGCGGGTCCGGCGGCGGCAGCGCCGCGGCGCTGGCCGCGTTCCAGGCGCCGCTGGCCATCGGCACCGACACCGGCGGCTCGATCCGCCAACCGGCCGCGCTCACCGCGACGGTCGGCGTGAAACCGACGTACGGAACCGTGTCGCGCTACGGGCTCGTCGCCTGCGCGTCGTCCCTGGACCAGGGCGGCCCGTGCGCTCGCACCGTCCTCGACACCGCGATGCTGCACCAGGTGATCGCCGGGCACGACGCAAAGGACTCGACGTCCGTCGACGCCGCGGTGCCCGACATCGTGGGCGCGGCACGGGCGGGCGCTTCCGGCGACCTGGCGGGCCTGCGGATCGGCGTGGTCAAGCAGCTGCGCGGCGAGGGTTACCAGCCCGGCGTGCTCGAGTCGTTCAACGCCGCCGTCGAACAGCTGACCGCGCTCGGGGCCGAGGTCAGCGAGGTGGACTGCCCGCATTTCGACTACTCGCTGTCGGCCTACTACCTGATCCTGCCGTCCGAGGTGTCGAGCAACCTCGCACGTTTCGACGCGATGCGCTACGGCTTGCGCGTCGGCGACGACGGCACGCACAGCGCCGAGGAGGTCATGGCGTTGACCCGCGCGGCGGGGTTCGGCCCGGAAGTCAAGCGCCGCATCATGATTGGCACATACGCGCTGTCGGCGGGGTATTACGACGCGTACTACAACCAGGCGCAGAAGGTGCGCACGCTGATCGCCCGCGACCTCGACGAGGCGTACCAGAGGGTCGACGTGTTGATCTCGCCGGCAACGCCCACCACGGCATTCCCGTTGGGGGAGAAGGTCGACGACCCGCTCGCGATGTACCTGTTCGACCTCTGCACGCTGCCGCTGAACCTGGCCGGGCACTGCGGGATGTCGGTGCCCTCCGGTCTGTCGCCCGACGACAACCTGCCCGTCGGCCTGCAGATCATGGCGCCCGCGCTGGCCGACGACCGGTTGTACCGAGTCGGCGCGGCCTACGAGGCGGCGCGCGGACCTCTGCCCGCGGCGGTCTGAGCACCGCGAGCGCACGTTTGTCGTAACAGAGGGCGCAAACAACCGCGCGCTCGGGGAGGATGGGGTCATGCGCATCGGAGTGCTCACCGGCGGGGGCGACTGCCCAGGACTCAACGCGGTGATCAGGGCCGTGGTCCGCACGTGCGACGTGCGGTACGGCTCGTCGGTCGTCGGCTTCCAGGACGGTTGGCGCGGCCTGCTCGAAAACCGACGGATCCAACTGGCCAACGACGACCGCAACGACCGCCTGCTCGCCAAGGGCGGGACGATGCTGGGCACCGCGCGCGTGCACCCGGAGAAGCTGCGCGCCGGGCTCGACCAGATCAAACAGACCCTCGACGACAACGGCATCGACGTGCTGATCCCGATCGGCGGCGAGGGCACGCTGACCGCCGCGCACTGGCTCTCCGAGGAGAACGTGCCCGTCGTCGGCGTGCCCAAGACCATCGACAACGACATCGACTGCACCGACGTCACATTCGGCCATGACACGGCGCTCGGCGTGGCCAGCGAGGCCATCGACCGCCTGCACAGCACGGCGGAGTCGCACCAGCGCGTGATGCTCGTCGAGGTGATGGGCCGCCACGCCGGGTGGATCGCCCTGAACGCCGGGCTGGCGTCGGGGGCGCACATGACCCTCATCCCCGAGCAGCCGTTCGATGTCGAAGAGGTCTGCCGACTCATCAAACAGCGCTTCGTGCGCGGAGATTCGCATTTCATCTGCGTGGTGGCCGAAGGGGCGAAGCCGGCCGAGGGGACGATGCAGCTTCGGCAGGGTGGTGTCGACGAGTTCGGCCACGAACGCTTCACCGGCGTCGCTCAGCAGCTCGCCCTCGAGGTCGAGAAGCGGATCAACAAAGAGGTGCGGGTCACCGTGCTGGGGCACGTACAGCGCGGCGGCACGCCGACGCCCTTCGACCGCGTGCTGGCCACCCGCTTCGGGGTCAACGCCGCCGACGCCGCGCACGCGGGGGAGTACGGAATGATGGTGTCGCTGCGGGGTCAGGAGATCGGCCGCGTCTCGCTGGCCGACGCGACCCGCCATTTGAAGCTGGTCCCGCAGAGCCGCTACGACGACGCCGCGGAGTTCTTCGGCTAGAGACGCGTCACGCGCTCTTGAACGCTTCTCGGCGAACCATCTCCCACATCGTGGGAGTGTGCTCGGTCGTGGACACGATGACCGTCTTGCCCACCGCGCTCGAATCGCCCGCGAGCGCGACGATGTAGTCCGCCAGGTCGATGCGGGCGGTGTAGCCGCCGACCGGTTCCACTTCTCCGGCAACGTAATTCGTCGCCGTGGGAAGGTCGAACAAGCCCGAGGGACGCACCACCGTCCAATCGAGGCCGCTGCGGCGCACGATGTCCTCCATGCGGCGTTGATCGTCGTAGGTGCTCTTGCCGATGGTGCGGGTGATGACGGGTTCGATGATGCGCAGGCTGACCGGAGGATTAACGCGATCGGGGTAGTGCGCGATGCCGGTCGAACTCACCGTGACCAGCCGCCGGATCCCGCTGACGCGCATGGCCGCGACGATGTTGCCGACGCCGACGGAATACGTGTCGATGGGGCGAAAAGTGAACGGCACACCCAAGCTCGACAACACGGCGTCGGCCCCGGCCACGACGTCGGTGACCACCGAGGCGTCTCGCGCATCGGCGCGCGCCACCTCCAACCGGTCGTCGGTCAACGGGAATTCGGCCGGTCGCCGCGTCACCGCGACGACGGAGTGGCCGGCGTCGAGTGCCCGGCGCGTCATCAGTCGGCCGGTCGCGCCGTTGGCGCCGAAGATCACGATGCGCATGATGCCCTCTCATTAGTCACAGTCAATGATTATCACGATATGTGACTATCACCCAGGGTGCTAGTCTCCGCGCATGGATGAGCGCTCGACGGGCATCAGCGCGCTACACGAACGCATCCCGTTCCTGCTGTCGCAACTCGGGGTCTACCTGGCCGAGGACTTCGTCCGAAGGCTCGAACCCTATGGCGTCGAGCCGAGGACGTACGCGGTGCTCAAGGCGCTGTCCGCCAACGACGGCCAGTCTCAGCGGCAGCTGTCCGCGCAACTCGGCATCCACCGCAACGTGATGGTGACGGTGGTCGACAAACTCGAGGGTCAGGGCCTGGTCAAGCGAATGCCCCATCCCGGGGACCGCAGGGCGTTCGCGGTGACCATGACCGACAAGGCGAAGAAGTTGCTACCCCGACTCGACGCGGAGGGTCGCGCGCAGGAGGACGAGATCACCGCCACGATGACGGCCGCCGAGCGCGAGGACGTCCTACGTCAACTGCAGCGGATGTCCGTCGCGGCCGGTCTGACCCCCGGCGTGCACCCCAAACTGGCCTGACCGGCCATCACTAGACTCCTTCCCATGACTGCTGCGACCGCCGACCTGCTGGATTACGACGACGTCGTCGCGCGCTACGAGCCCGTGCTCGGCCTGGAGGTCCACGTCGAGCTGTCCACCGCCACCAAGATGTTCTGCGGCTGCGCCAACAAGTTCGGCGCCGAACCCAACACCCAGGTGTGCCCGGTCTGCCTCGGGCTGCCCGGTTCGCTGCCGGTGCTCAACGAGAAGGCCGTCGAGTCGGCGATCCGGATCGGGCTCGCCTTGAACTGCGAGATCGTCCCGTGGTGCCGGTTCGCCCGGAAGAACTACTTCTATCCGGACATGCCGAAGAACTACCAGATCTCGCAGTACGACGAGCCGATCGCGATCAACGGCCATCTCGAGGTGCCGCTCGACGACGGCACGACCTGGCGCGTCGAGATCGAACGTGCGCACATGGAAGAGGACACCGGCAAGCTGACCCACCTCGGCAGTGAGACGGGCCGAATCGAGGGCGCGACAACGTCGCTGATCGACTACAACCGCTCCGGTGTGCCGCTGATCGAGATCGTCACCAAGCCCATCGAGGGCGCCGGTGAGCGCGCCCCCGAGATCGCCCGCGCCTACGTGACCGCGCTGCGGGATCTGCTGCGCGGCCTCGGGGTCTCCGATGTCCGGATGGACCAGGGATCGATGCGTTGCGACTCCAACGTTTCGCTCAAGCCGATCGGGCAGAAGGAGTTCGGCACCCGCACCGAAACCAAGAACGTCAACTCGCTCAAGAGCGTCGAGGTCGCCGTCCGTTACGAGATGCGGCGCCAGGCAGCGGTTCTCGGGTCCGGCGGCCGAGTGACCCAGGAGACCAGGCACTTTCACGAAGATGGTTACACCTCGCCGGGCCGCAGCAAGGAAACAGCCGAGGACTACCGGTATTTCCCCGAGCCCGACCTGGAGCCGGTCGCGCCCCACGCCGAGTGGATCGAGCGGCTGCGGGCGACGATCCCCGAGCTTCCGTGGGTGCTGCGCAAGCGAATTCAACAAGACTGGGGCATCTCCGACGAGGTGATGCGCGACCTCGTCAACATCGGTGCGCTCGACCTGATCGCCGCCACCGTCGAAGAGGGCGCATCCAGCGACGCGGCCCGGGCGTGGTGGGGAAACTTCCTGGTGCAGAAGGCCAACGAAGATGGAGTGGCCGTGTCCGACTTGCCGATCACGCCCGCTCAGGTGGCCGCGGTGGTCAAGCTCGTCGACGACGGCAAGCTGTCGAACAAGCTCGCGCGTCAGGTCGTCGAGGGTGTGCTGGCCGGCGAGGGTGAACCCGAGCAGGTGATGAAGGACCGCGGACTCGAGGTCGTGCGCGACGATTCGGCGCTGCAGGCCGCCGTCGACGAGGCGCTGGCCGCCAACCCCGGCATCGTCGAGAAGATCCGCGGCGGCAAGGTGCAGGCCGCAGGCGCGATCGTCGGCGCGGTCATGAAGGCCACCAAGGGGCAGGCCGACGCGGCCCGCGTGCGCGAGCTGGTCCTGCAGGCCTGCAGCTAGCGCCGAAACTGCACACAGGGTCGTTGGCGACGCTCATTCACAGCCCTGGCTGCAGTCTCGAGCGCGCGCCGGCGATCAGGTGTTGTCCGCCGGGCTGCGCGGGAAGCCGCCGCCCTGCGGGAAGAGCGGAAAGACGACGTCGTCGAGCTTCTGCGCATCGCCGGCCGTTTTGTTGATCGTCCCGCCCCAGATGTTGCCGTCGGGCGACATCGCCAGCGCCCAGGCGTGGCCGTGCTGGTCCTGGCGCACCACCTCGGGGTCGCCGGTCACCGCGCCGGTGTCCGGAGCGAGTCGCACGCCGACGGTCTGCTTGGTGTTGACGAGGTTGACCAGGATCGACCCGTCGAGCGCGGTGCAGCCCGCGACACCGGGCCGGTCGGGCCAGGTCCACACCGTCGAGGTCTTGGAGTCCTTGGTGATGCGCTGCAAGCGATCGCCGGAGGCGGCGCGGTCGGTGATGTACAGCGAGCCGTCCGAGTGGTCGAGGCACATCCCGCCCGCGGGGCCCAGGCCGGACAGCGCGGTCGTGGTCGGCGCCTGATCGACCGTCGTGGGCTGTTCGATGCGCAGCACCTTCCCGGCCAGCGAGCCCGGATTCGCGGCGTCGGCGGGGTTGCCCGCGTCGCCGGTCTGCACGAGCAGCGTCGTCGGGCTGGTGAAGATCAACGAGCCCGTGTTGCCGGTGGCGCCCTTCGGGATGCCGGTCAGGATCGGCTTGGGGATGTCGCCGTCCGCGATGCGGATGACGCGGTTGTCGGTCGGGGTGCTGACGTAGGCGTACATCAGCCGGTCCTGCTGGTAGGTCGGCGACAGCACGATGTCCAACAGCCCGCCATCGCCCGACCCGTCGACCGGAAGGCTGGTCTTGACCTTCGGTTCGGCCCGCACCGAGACCTCTTTGACCACACCGGTCGTGCGCTCGGCGACCAGCGCCGACTGGCTGTCGGGCAGCATGATCAGGCCGCTGGTGCTCTCCAGGCAGCCCTGCATGACGCCCGGCGCCGGGCACTCCTTCGGAAACGGCGTCGGCGGCAGCGGCGGTGGTGGCGGCGGCGACGACGTCGGACCCGGTTCGAGCTGGGGTTCGGTGGTGAACGGCTGCGACTGCAGATCGTCGAACCGTGCGCACCCCGACCCGGCGAGCAACGCCGCGCACAACACGGCGAGCACGCCCCGCATCGGCCGGCGCAGTTTCATGCGAGCCAGGTTACGGATCATTCGGATGTGCGCGCCACGCACACCCGCGCGGCGGCGTCGCGTAGCGCCCGCGAATTAGGGCCCCGAAAGCACCGCGCCAATACCCGACTACCGGGTGACAAGCACTTACGCTGGCAGAGTGACCAGTCATTCCAATGACCCACGCGCCTGGCAGCGGCCCGACGACGCGGCCGGGCGGCCCGTCTCGGCGAGCCTGGTCGACCCCGACGACGATCTCCCCACCGGCAACTACGGGGGCGATTTCGAAACCACCGCCATCCCGCACTACGACTCGAACAGCGGCGCACCGGTCTCGACCGGGTTCGGACTGCTCAACGATCCCGAACCGCTGCCCTACGTGCAGCCCGGCGGTCGGCACGCCCTGACCGACTACTCGGCGCAACCGGCGGAGGTCGGGCCCGACCCGTTCAGTCCCACCCCGGAGCGCCGCGGCACGCTCGACCTCGGCCTGCTCCTGCTGCGCCTCGCGGTCGGCGCCCTGTTCATCGGCCACGGTTTGCAGAAGGCGTTCGGACTGTGGGGCGGGCCCGGGCTCAACGGATGGGAAGCGGAACTGTCCGACATGGGCTTCCGCTACGCCGACATCCTGACCTACGTCGGCGCGGCCGGTCAGATCGCCGCCGGGGTGCTGCTTCTGCTCGGTCTCTTCACACCCGTCGCCGCCGCGGGAGCGCTGGCATACCTGGTGACCGGCGTGCTGGCCGACGCGATGGTCGCCCACGAGGAGGCTCGGCTGTCGGACTTCCTGACCGACGGGCACGAGTACAAGGTGTTCCTGACGTGCGCGGTCGCCGCCCTCGTCCTGACCGGGCCCGGGCGCTACGGATTCGACGCCGGGCGCGGGTGGGCGCGGCGGCCGTTCCTCGGGTCGCTCGGCGCGCTGGTGCTCGGCGCGGGCGGCGGCATCGCGATCTGGGTGCTGCTCAACGGCGGCAACCCGCTGGCCTAATCGGTCGAGTACGGGTTCGGCACGCGACCGGCGCTGGCCTCGGTGAGCCGTGGCAACGTCGCGAACGTCACCGCCGGAAGCCGCACGTCCCGGCCGTCCTTCAGGTGGGCGTAGGCCGCCGACCCCTTGCCGAACCGCAGGCCGTCGATGTCGTCCCATCGCACCGTCTCGCTGCCGAACAACGTCCGTGCGGTCACCTCGTCTCGGTCGGCGACCGTGCGGTAGCGCGCGACGAAGACCGACAACACGATCGGAATGATCAGCAGGGCCGCCACCCAGGTGAGACCCGCCAGCACCAGCGACAGCATGCTGAACGCCAGGAACGCGACGGCGAAATGCGCCATGGGCGAGATACGGATGACAACGGGGGCGGGGGCGGGACTCACCCGGCCATCTTCGCACCGTGCCGCAATTTGACCTGTGACCAGTGCGGAGGCTACCGTCGACGGTTATGCAGGGCCTGGGGTTGCTCGTAGTAATCGGGAAGCGCGTCGATGCCGCGCTTGCCCTTACTCGGGCATAACTCCGGCACCGACGCGCGACCCTCGTACAGCTGCCAGCTGACGGGGGTTTTTTCTTGCCCGACCACCGAAATTTGAGACCCTAGAGACCATCCGGAAAAGGATTTAGGAGAACGAACACCGTGAGCGCACCAACAACCCGACCGCTGGAGCAGGTGGCGGCGACCGTGCCCGACGACGGACATACCGCGAAACCGGCGGTGAAAGCCGCGCCGACGTCGGCCAAACGCGTTGCGCCCCAACAGATGACCGGTGCGCAGGCGGTGATCCGGTCGCTTGAGGAACTCGACGTCGACACGATCTTCGGCATCCCCGGCGGTGCGGTGCTGCCGGTGTACGACCCGCTGTTCGACTCCGAGAAGCTGCGCCACGTCCTGGTCCGCCACGAGCAGGGCGCCGGGCATGCGGCCAGTGGTTATGCCCATGCGACCGGCAAGGTCGGCGTGATGATGGCCACGTCGGGCCCCGGCGCGACGAACCTCGTCACGCCGCTGGCCGACGCCCACATGGACTCGATTCCGGTGGTCGCGATCACGGGCCAGGTCGGCCGCGGCCTGATCGGCACCGACGCGTTCCAGGAAGCCGACATCTCCGGCATCACGATGCCGATCACCAAGCACAACTTCCTGGTGCGCAGCGGTGACGAGATCCCGAAGGCGATCGCCGAGGCGTTCCACATCGCATCGTCGGGCCGTCCCGGACCGGTGCTCGTCGACATCCCCAAGGACGTCCTGCAGGGGCAGTGCACCTTCAGCTGGCCGCCGCGGATGGACCTGCCGGGCTACAAGCCGAACACCAAACCGCACAACCGCCAGATCCGTGAGGCCGCGAAGCTGATCGCCGCGTCCCGCAAGCCGGTGCTCTACGTCGGCGGCGGCGTGATCCGCGGTGAGGCCAGCGAGGAACTGCTGGAACTGGCCGAGCTGACCGGGGTTCCCGTCGTCACCACGCTGATGGCGCGTGGCGCATTCCCCGACAGCCACCCGCAGAACATGGGCATGCCCGGAATGCACGGCACCGTCTCCGCGGTGGCCGCACTGCAGCGCAGCGATCTGCTGATCGCGCTGGGCACCCGCTTCGACGACCGGGTGACAGGCCGGCTGGATTCCTTCGCGCCGGAGGCCAAGGTCATCCACGCCGACATCGACCCGGCCGAGATCGGTAAGAACCGCCACGCTGACGTGCCGATCGTGGGCGACGTCAAGGCGGTCATCGCCGAGCTGGTCGTGGCGCTGCGCCGGGACGAAGTTGCGCTCACGATCGACAACTGGATGGAGTACCTGCGCGGGGTGCAGACGACCTACCCGCTGAGCTACGGGCCGCAGAGCGACGGCAGCCTCTCGCCGGAGTACGTCATCGAGACGCTGGGCAAGATGGCCGGGCCCGAGGCGGTGTACGTCGCCGGCGTCGGCCAGCACCAGATGTGGGCCGCGCAGTTCATCTCCTACGAGAAGCCGAAGACGTGGCTGAACTCCGGCGGCCTGGGCACCATGGGCTACGCCGTGCCCGCCGCGATGGGCGCCAAGTTCGGCCGCCCGGAGGCCGAGGTGTGGGCCGTCGACGGCGACGGCTGCTTCCAGATGACCAACCAGGAGTTGGCCACCTGTGCCGTCGAGGGTGCGCCGATCAAGGTGGCGCTGATCAACAACGGCAACCTCGGGATGGTGCGCCAGTGGCAGACGCTGTTCTACGAAGAGCGGTACAGCCAAACGGATCTGGCCACCCACTCGCGTCGCATCCCCGATTTCGTCAAGCTCGCCGAGGCGCTCGGCTGCGTCGGATTGCGTTGTGAGCGGGCCGAAGACGTCGAGGACGTGATCCGGCAGGCACGCGAGATCAACGACCGTCCCGTGGTGATCGACTTCATCGTCGGCGCCGACGCCCAGGTGTGGCCCATGGTTGCGGCGGGCACCAGCAACGACGAGATCCAGGCCGCTCGCGGCATCCGCCCGCTGTTCGACGATCCGGAAGAAGGGCACGCCTGATGACGAGCACCCCAGCCACGCAAACGTTGTCGGTGCTGGTCGAGGACAAACCGGGTGTTCTCGCGCGCGTCGCGTCGCTGTTCTCGCGGCGCGGATTCAACATCCAGTCCCTGGCGGTCGGTGCGACCGAGCAGAAGAACATGTCGCGCATGACGATCGTCGTCAGCGTGGACGAAGCGCCCCTCGAGCAGATCACCAAACAACTCAACAAGCTGGTGAACGTGATCAAGATCGTCGAGCAGGAGGAAGCGAACTCGGTCTCGCGCGAGCTCGCGCTGATCAAGGTGCGCACCGACGCCTCGACCCGCGGCCAGGTCATCGAGGCGGTGAACCTGTTCCGGGCCAAGGTTGTCGACGTCTCGACCGAGTCGTTGACGGTCGAGGCCACCGGTACGCCCGAGAAGCTCGAGGCGCTGCTGCGGGTGTTGGAGCCCTTCGGGATTCGCGAGATCGTGCAGTCCGGAGTGGTGTCGCTGTCCCGCGGCCCCCGCGCCATCGGGAGCACGAAGTAAACCTCAAATCAGGTGAGAGATAAGGAAATTCAGTGGCAGTAGAGATGTTCTATGACGACGACGCGGACCTGTCGATCATCCAGGGGCGCAAGGTCGGCGTCATCGGCTACGGCAGCCAGGGGCACGCGCATTCGCTGAGCCTGCGCGACTCCGGCGTACAGGTGAAGGTCGGCCTCAAGGAAGGGTCGAAATCCCGCGAGAAGGTCACCGAGCAGGGTCTGGAGGTCGACACGCCGGCCGAGGTCGCCAAGTGGGCCGACGTCATCATGTTGCTGGCGCCCGACACCGCACAGGCCGAGATCTTCGCCAACGACATCGAACCCAATCTCGTGGACGGCAACGCGCTGTTCTTCGGGCACGGCCTCAACATCCATTTCGACCTGATCAAGCCGCCGTCCAACGTCACGATCGGCATGGTCGCCCCGAAGGGGCCGGGCCACCTGGTGCGCAGGCAGTTCGTCGACGGCAAGGGCGTGCCCTGCCTGATCGCGGTCGATCAGGACCCCAAGGGTGAGGGGCAGGCGCTCGCGCTGTCGTATGCCAAGGGCATCGGCGGCACCCGGGCCGGCGTCATCAAGACCACGTTCAAGGACGAGACCGAGACCGACCTGTTCGGTGAGCAGGCCGTGTTGTGCGGCGGCACCGAGGAACTCGTCAAGACGGGCTTCGATGTCATGGTCGAGGCCGGATACGCGCCGGAGTTGGCGTACTTCGAGGTGCTGCACGAGCTCAAGCTGATCGTCGACCTGATGTACGAGGGCGGCATCGCGCGGATGAACTACTCGGTGTCCGACACCGCGGAGTTCGGCGGCTATCTGTCCGGGCCGCGGGTGATCGACGCCGACACCAAGGAGCGGATGCGCGCGATTCTCTCCGAGATTCAGGACGGCACCTTCGTCAAGAAGCTGGTGGCCAACGTCGAGGGTGGCAACAAGGAGCTCGAGGCGCTGCGTAAGAAGAACGCCGAACACCCGATCGAGGTGACCGGCAAGAAGCTGCGCGACCTGATGAGCTGGGTCGACCGGCCGATCACCGAGACGGCTTAGACGCGATTTCGGTGCGCTACCTATCGCTGGTCGATCAGTAGCGCACCGAAATCACGGATCAGGGGCGGTGTTCGTGCCCGGGGCGACCCTGGGTGCGGCGCCGCTCCTTCATTTCCGACTCGAACACGTGCCTGCGGCCCTGCTGCAGTTCGTCGCGGACCCGGCGCTCGTTCTCGCGGAACACCGACCAGTAGTTGTCGTCGAAGTCCTCGACGATCTGGAAGGTCCAGCGGCCGTAGAGCACGTTGCGGCCGACGATTTCGGCCTCCAACCGCTCGGCGACGGCGTCGTGACCGGCGTCGCGCAGTTTGTCGCAGGCCTCACCGAGCAACAGGTCGGCCCGACCCATCAGCTGGTGGAACGAATACAGATGCCCCCGCGCCCGTTCCACCCACTCCAACGCCTCCGACACCCCGCCGACCGCCTCGACAGTCGCGTCGTCGAGGCCCTCGGGGCGGCTGTGTTTTTCGTCCTTCTGCTGATCGGTCATGGGCCTACACGTACCCGCTTCTCACCGCCGATATGTCCACGCAGCGAACGGTTGCATCGGTTTCGCATCGACGAGTTTGCCGACCGCGATATCGGTGAATCCTCGGGGCCGACACCCCATCCGAGCAGGCCCATGGACGACGCTGACAAACCGCGATACACCGTGCGCATCGTGGCCGAGCGCGTCGGCGTGCCCACGGCGACGCTGCGCAGCTGGAGCCAGCGCTACGGCGTCGGACCGTCGCACCACCGGCCGGGCAGGCACCGGCTCTACAGCGACAACGACATCGCGGCCGTCAAGCACATGCATGAGCTCATCGGGCAGGGGACCAGCGCGCGCAGCGCCGCTCGTCTCACGACCGAAACCGTCGTGCCGCCGCGCGGTGACGTCGCGTCGTTGTTGTCGGCCGCATTCGCCCTCGACCTCGCCTCTTCGAGCAGGCTCCTGGAAACCCACGCCCGTCGCTTCGGCGTCGTCGACACCTGGGACCTGATGGTGCGGCCCGCGTTTGCGGCCATCGTGGCCGAGCAAGCCGAGGTCGGCGGCTGCATCGACGTCGAGCATGCCCTGTCGTGGGCGGTGTCGCGGTCGCTGCATCACATTCCGCTCGCCGGCCTCGACGCCTCCGCGCCGGTCATTCTGGCCTGCACCCCGGGGGAGACGCACGTGTTGCCGCTCGAGGCGCTGCGTGCCGCGCTCGCCGAGCGCGGGCGCGGTGCGCTGATTCTGGGCGCCGACGTGCCGGTGGCGGCGCTGACCGACGCGATCGGGCGAATGGCGCCGCCGGTCCGGGTGGTGCTGTGGTCGCAGACCCCCGATACTGCCGACATGAACATGGCCCGCGCTTCGGCCGCCGCCGCCGACGTGCTGCTCGGCGGCTGTGGGTGGGACGACCACGCCGTTGGCACGGCCGCGCGGGTTCACAGCCTTTACGAGGCCGTCGAGTGGTGTGTTTCCGCCCCGTGATCGCTACGCATCGACTATGCATCGGTTAGTCCGGCGGATTTGGGTACATACATGAGGTGTCTGCGATGACCTCGGCGACGACGGAGACCACGGACGAGTGCGTCGTCCTTCTCGATGAGCAGGGGCGGCAGATCGGCAGCGCCGCCAAGACCACCGTGCATCACGCCGCGACGCCGCTTCACCTGGGATTTTCCTGTTATCTCTTCGACGCGGACGGCAGCGTGCTGTTGACGCGTCGCGCGCTGAACAAGACGACGTGGCCGGGGGTGTGGTCCAACTCCTTCTGCGGGCACCCGGCGCCGGGGGAGCGGGTCGAGGACGCGGTGCGCCGCCGCGCCGCACAGGAGTTGGGCGTGTCGATCGAATCGGTGGTCTGCGTACTGCCCGACTTCCGCTACCGCGCCGTCGCCGCCGACGGCACGGTCGAGAACGAGATCTGCCCGGTGTTCTTCGCCCGCTGCGACGGTGGGCTGCGGCCCGACCCCACCGAGGTCATGGAGTGGATGTGGGTCTCATGGGAGCAGCTTCGTTCGGCCGTCGGGCTGCCGTGGTCGATCAGCCCGTGGGCGATGGAACAGCTACCGCTGCTGGACGAACCCTACTTGCAGGGGTCGTGGCCCCAGTTCATCAGCGAATAGCGCCAGGAAGAGTCATCGATGTCGCCGTTCGGCCGCTGAGCGAGGTGGCGGTGCGCGTAACCGACGACCTTGCGCATGTGGGCGTAGTCGTCGTCATCCAACTCTGACTTGTTCTTGCGCAACAGTTCGATGATGCGCCGGCCGCTGGCGTGCCCGGTCGACTCGCCGCCGTCTGACTTCTGTCCGACGTCCTTGGATTCCGCCGTGTCGAGCCACTTCTCGAGTTCGGAGGCCGTCATGTTGACGGTTTCGCCGAACTCCTTGTAGGTCGTGGCGTGATCGTCGGCCACGGCGCTACTTCTTCGTCAGGGATTCCGGCTTGTGCACCGCGTCGCGACCACTCTTGTCGCTGCGCACCCGGTATTGCGGGTTATCGGAGTCCGCGCGCACCGTGCGGCCCGCCGCCTCCGTGTCGGAGGTGATCTTCTCTTCGACGGTCCCGGACACGGTGGTGCCGTGACTCTTCCACTGCACCTTCTCGCCCTTGTGAATGTCCTTGCTCATCACCGCGGTATACCCGGGCGGATCGACGCAAAACGGGCTCAACCTCGCGAGCGCTGCCGGTAGAGCCGTTCGGCGTAGGCGAGATCGTCACGCCACAGGCGCGTCGCCGCCTGCCGCATGAACGGGGTGATCAACGGCGCACCGCGAAGGGCGTACGCGAAGCCGGGGCGGTCGGAGTGGGCGATGACGGCCTCGATGACCGCGGTGCGGGGCGCGCCGTCGGCGCCCGGGCCCAGCGGCGTGGCGTGCGTTTCGACCACGCTGCCCGCGCCTTCGCCGTCGATGATGCGCATGACGATGGTGCGCGGTTCCGGTGTGGTGAACTCGGCGATCACCGGGACGCCGAGGCGCCCGATCCGGAAGGTGACGGCGACGAGGAAGCGGTCGGCGTCCTCGGGGAGGTCGTCGCCGGCGGGCGGCGCCGACAGCACCTCGAGGCGCGTGAACGAGTACGGGTGGAACCATGCGCCGTGCCACGGGTCGAGGCGGTTGGCGATCACGTCGGCGGGTTCGCAGGTGCCGACCAACCGGGTCACCGCCGACAGCTGCGGCCCGCCCGGTCGCTTCGGCAGTATCGGTGCGTCCGTGGCGGTTTCGCCGCCCAGCGCGTCCAGACGGACCCAGGCGAGCACACCGTCGTCGTGCGCGGGATAGGGGCGCCAGCTCCAGGTGCGGCCGCCGTCGAAGCGCAGCCCGTGCCACGGGCAGATCAGCGTGCCGCATTCGACGGTCCCGGTGGACAGGTCGGCGCCGAGGTGCGGGCAGGCCGCCGGGCCGACCGTGAGGGCGCCGTTCTCGGCGCGCCAGGCGACCAGTTCGACGCCACCGACCGTGGCGCCGACCGGTCGTTTGCCGATGGTGTCGCTGGCGGCGAACGTGTACCAGTTGCCGCTTTGCCTGCGCTGCGAGCGCCGCAGCGCGGAGCCGATCACCGACGGCTGGGCGTCGTCGTACGTCGGCCGCTGGCCGGACCATTCAGTGCGTGGAAGCACTTGGAAGGGCGTGGTTTTGGCCAACCGTGCGCGAATTTCGGCGAGCTTGCTCATGCGTACTGCCTTTCGGCCAGTCGCCGCAGCGGCGCGAAGCGACCCTCGGTGGGTACGGTCTGGAGGTCGTGGCCGGTGAGGCCGAAGCGTTTCAACAGGACGTTGGCCGCCGACCATCCGGTGGTGGCGGCGCGCTCCATCAACGCGACCGGCAGGTCGATGCGGATGCCGTCACCCGCGAGCGCGAGGCCCGCGTGCGGCGTTTCGACGGTGGGGCGGTGTGCGAAGTCGCCCGGGGCGAAGCGCGGGCAGTCCTGGCGGCACAGCACCCGTTCACCGACGACCTTGGCGCCCACGGTTTCCGGATACAGCTCGTGCATCCGGATCGGCAGCCGCTCCAGCACATCGTCGGTGCCGTCGGTCACCGCGTACGAGTGCAACTCGATGACCGAGCCGCCGGTGCGGCGTGACCAGTCCGCGGCCTCGCGCTCGTATCTCTGGAGCACGCTCACATTGTCCAGTGGCGGGCGCCCTCCCGTCCCGAGAAAGGCCGCACGGTCCGGGTTCACCGGCCGGTCCAGCCACAGACGTTGCACGACGAACGGTGCGGCCGTGCCCATCGCGGCGATCCGGGACCGCCACCGCTCCTCACCCAGGGAGGCCGAATCGCCCACGATGCGCTGCAGACCCGCGACATCGGTGGCCAGCACCACCCCGTCGGCGTCGATGCGCTCACCGGTGTCGGTGTGCACCGCGAACCGATCGCCCGCGCTGACCTCGCTCACCGATACGCCGGTGTGCACCCGTACGCCCAGCGACTCCAGATAGGCGCACAACGGATCCCACAGCGCGGTGTCGAAGTTCGCCGTCGCGACGTCGAACACCAGGCCCTCGCTCGAGCCCAGGAAGTAGATGTGGAACATCGTCGCCAGCTCGGCGGCCGAGAGGTTGGTGGGCTCGGCGAAGAAGCTTCGCGAGAAGACCTCGAAGGCCAGGTGGCGAGCGGGTTCGGGGAAGTTGATGTCGCGCAGGAACGTATCGGCGTCGACGTGATCCAGCCGATCATAGATGTCCGGCACCGAGACCGCGGCCAACGGCGCCGCCGCACGCGCGTTGAGCCGCACGAGATCACGCAACCGGAAGGTGGGGCTGCGCAGCGCGAACGCCACCGCGTTCCACGGCGGCGTCTGCGGGAGGCCGCGGAAGGTGTCCTTCCTGCCGTGGGCGTCGACGAGCGGGTAGTCCGAAACCGGGCTGAGCATGCCCAGCGCGGGATCGATGCGGCGCAACAGGTTCCGCAGGTTGTAGTACTGCCGGAAAAAGGCGTGAAAGCCGCGGTTCATGGCGACGGGGGTGCCGTCGTCGAGCGTCTCGGTCCATCCGCCTACGCGACCGCCGAGGTAGGCCTCGCGTTCGAAGACGTCGACGCTCACACCGCGCTCGGCCAACCCGGTCGCCGCGGTCAGTCCGGCGATACCCCCGCCGACGACGACCGCGCGCGGTTTGTCGCGAAGGGAGCCGGCATCGGGTGCCGGTGCGGCGTGGGTGATCCGGCGCGGATCGGTCATCGTGGCGCCTCGGCGAGGAAGGTGTGCACGATGTTGCGCTGCCAGCCGGGCATCGTCTCGCTGTGTACAGCGGTGAAGCCGTTGCGGCGCAACCGATCACGAAAGGCACCGGCGCCGTCGAAGCGGTTCACGCTGCGCCGCAGGTACCGGTACAGCGACGCGTCGCCGCTGCGCAGGCGGCCGCTCGGAATGATGATCGTGGCGCAGACGGCGTTCCACACGGCAGTCGCGACGCGCGAATCGCGCACCGAGTACTCGTGAACCGCCAGTGTGGCTTCCGGCCGCAGCAGTGCGAGAAACTCGCGCAGTTGGGCATCGGGGTCCGGCAGGTTGCGGACGAGATAGGCGGCGAAGATGCCGTCGAAGGGCCCGGTCACTCCCGCGTCCGCGAGATCCTCGATGCGGCTGTGGACGAAGCGCACCGACGGGGGCCACCGTTTTGCCCTGGCCTCGGCCAGCATGCCGTCGGAGCCGTCGACGCCGACGATCTCGGCGTGCGGCGCAACCGACAGCAGCGCCGCCGTCGACGCGCCGGTGCCGCATCCGGCGTCCAGCAGGCGCAGCCCGCGACCATCGTCCGGCAGCCTCATCCGCTGTGCGGAGATGCGAAGGTGCGCATGGTATCCGGGGTTGGAGTCGACCAGCGTGTCGTAGGAGGAGGCGCCCTCGTCGAAAGCGGCGGGGACGTCCGAGGGGTCATCGGCGCTGACTCTCACGACGCATCCCTTCTCTGTGCGCGCCTCTGCTGCCGTTCCCACAGCAGAAGCACCGCGGTGACCAATGCCCAGCCGAAGAGGAAGTCCTCGACCGGGATGTCGAACGGGAAGCGTATCCCGCTGGTGTGCCGTTCGTCGTAGATGACGATGGGGGCGCTCAGCTTGGTGAGCCAGCCGTCGACGGGTATCTGGAAACCCAGCACGATCGCCATCGAAATCCAGTATGCGGGCTTGCGGAACAAACCCGTGCGCAGGACCCCCAACTCCCACGCGCACACGGCCAGCACCGCCAGCACGGCGGGCACCGTGTATCCCAGTCCGGTCATTGCACGGGCTCCGCGTGGGCGCGTGCGCGTTTCACCCGCGACAGAATCGCGGTGACGGCGTTGTAGGTCAACAGCCCGCACAGCGGGATCACGAGGAAGAACAACAGTTCCTCGATCGGCATCACGCCCGGAATGTCGATGCCGGTCACGTATTTCGCGTTGTACGTCCAGACATCGGCGAAGATCGCGATCACATCCCAGACCACGAACACCGCCGCCACGGGCAGCACCGCGGCCGCGGCCCGCCGGGCCTGCCGGTACACGCCCTCGCCGAAGAATTCCAACGGCGCCGTGATCAGCAGACAGGCGGCCAGAACCAACAGGTAATGCCACTTGTCCATCGTCACGCTCCGGAGTCCCGGCGGCGCGCCCGCCACGCCCTGAGCAGACCGGCGCCACCGACTCGGAGGCGGCGTCCGGTCCCAACGGTGGCGCGCTGGCTGAAGACGGCGAAGTCGATTTCCTCGATGCGGTCGAGGATTTCGGAGTACAGGGTGAGGGCGACCGTCACGCAGGGCCGCGATCGCGGGCTCAACTGGGCGATGCCGCGCCGCGCGAAGTCGTACACCTTGCGGTTGATGGCGTGCTGATCGACCAGTGCGCGCCGCACCTTCGCGTCGGTGCGACGGTTTGCGTGGCACCACGTCAGGACGTCGCGATCGACGCCGTGCGTGGCGAGTTCGTCGGCGGGAAGGTACACCCGGCCCCGCTCGAGGTCCTCGTCGACGTCGCGCAGGAAGTTCGTGAGCTGGAACGCCTTACCGAGCGCGGCCGCGAACGGCGCGGCCTCCTCGCGTGGACCGACGGTGCCGAGGACGGGCAGCAACTGCAGGCCGATGACCTCGGCCGAGCCGTACATGTACCGGTCGAGCGCGGCCCGGTCGGGGTAGTCGGTGACGGTCAGGTCCATGCGCATGGAGCCGAGGAAGTCGTCGAACAGTTCCCACGGGATGCCGTATCGCCGCGCACAGTGCACCACCGCGGCCAGCGCCGGATCGCCGTCGTCGCAACTGCCCTGCGCCAGGCGGTTGAAGAGTTGAGTGGCCAACCGCTGCAGCTGGTCGGCCCGTTCGCTCATGGGAATGACCGGGTCGAAGTCGTCGAGGATGTCGTCGGCGCGACGGGCGAACCCGTACAGCGCGTGGACAGCGGGCCGCTGTTCGGGCGCGAGCAGCCGAGTGGCCAGGAAGAACGTGCGCCCGTGCTCGGCATTGATTGTGCGGCAACGGCGATAGGCCTCGCGCAGTGCCGGGTCGCGTACGCCCGCGGCGTCGAGTTCGGAACCGATCATGCTTGCACCACCTGGCTATGGGCCCGCCGTATCGGCAGGCCGGTGATTCGGTCAGCTGCCAGTCGCCCGGACAGCAGTGCGGTCGGCACGCCGACGCCCGGGACGGTCGACGACCCCGCCAGTACCACGTTGGCGACACCGCGCACCGTGTTGGCGGGACGGAAGGGGCCGGTTTGGCCGAACGTATGGGCCAAGGCGAACGGGCTGCCCGCGGCCATTCCCTGACGCGCCCAGTCCGCCGGATCCACGACGTGCAGCACGTCGGCGTCGAGACCGAACCGCGGAAGGCGCGAGCTCACCACATCCATCATCTGGCGTACGTAGTCGTCGCGGGTGGACGCCCAATCGACCTGTCCCACCGCAAGATTCGGCGCGGGCGCGAGGACGTAGAGCAGGTCCCGGCCCGCGGGCGCCAGCGAGGGGTCGCCGGCGGTCGGCCGGGTCACCAACAGTGACGGATCCGACATCACGCGCCCGTCGTCGATGATGTCGGTGAACGTCTTCTCCCATTCGTCGCCGAAGACGATGGTGTGGTGGTCGGCGTCCTCGCCGACCGCGCGGCACCCGATGTGGGCGACCACCGCCGACGGGGCGGGCCGCAACCGCAGCGGCCGACGCGGCGTGCGGCCGAGCAACCGGTAGGTGTCGGGCAGCTCGGTGGTCAGCACCACCGCGTCGGCGGGTATCCGGTCGCCACCCTCGGTGTGCACGGCCACCACCCGGTCGCCCGACCGCTCCAGCGCGGAAACGGCTGAGTCGTAACGGAACTCGACACCGGCGTCGGTGGCGGCGGCGGCGAGTGCGTCGGGTAGCGCGCGCACACCGCCGCGGGGGAAGTACACCCCGGAGATCGTGTCCATGTAGGCGATAACGGCGTACACCGCCAGCGCCCGGTGCGGCGGCACCCCCGCGTACAGCGCCTGGAAGGTGAACACCCGCTGCAGCCGTTCGTCGCTGATGAAGCGGCGCACCATCCGGTCCCACCGGCGGAAGCCGCCGATCGCGGTCAGCCGGGCCAGCTGCGGCGTCAGCAACGACAGCGGCGAGTCGAAATTCGAGGCGATGAACCCGTCGAACTCGACCCGGTACAGCTTGGTCAGCCAATCACGCAACCGCACATAACCATCCGCCTGGCCGTTACCGGCGAAGTCCTCGATCTCGGCGGCCATCGCGTCGGCGTCGCTGTGCACGTGCAGCGAACTCCCATCGGCGAACGACGCGCGATACGCGGGATCGACGGCGAGCAGGTCGAGCCGGTCCGAAGCGGTCTCACCGACGGCGGCGAACGCGTCGTCGATGATGTCGGGCATCGTCAGCACCGTCGGCCCGGTGTCGAGGCGATAACCGTCGATGTCCATCCGCCCGACGCGTCCGCCTGGATGGTGTCCGCGTTCGACCACCGTGACGGTGCGACCGCGTCCCGCAAGTTGTAGTGCCGTCGACAGCCCGGCAAGCCCCGCGCCGACCACCACGACGTGGTCGGTGCGTCCCCCGACGGTGCGCATCACGCGGCCCGCTCGGTGCAGGCGGCGGCCATGTCGGCCAGCGCGGTGCGGATCAACGGATCCAGTTGCCCGGTGTCGAGCAGTTCGAGCGCACGGGTGAGTCGCGAATCGATGAGTTGCTCAATCCATTCCAGGGCCCCGGTCGCGACGATCAGCTTGCGCCACCGGCTGATGTCGGCGTCGTCGAGATCGGAGGTGCTCATCAGGGCGGTGAGATCGCGGCGAAGAGGTGCGTCCGCGAGCCGGTAGGCAGCGACCACCACGCTGGTCGCCTTGTGTTCGAACAGATCGCTGCCCGCCGGCTTGCCGGTGACCTCCGGGGAGCCGAAGATGCCGAGGACGTCGTCGCGCAATTGGAAGGCCTCGCCGACGGCTTCGCCGTACTCGCCGAGCAGCCTCAGCACGCCGGCCGAGCATCCGGCCATGGCCGCGCCGATCTCGAGTGGTCTGCGCACGGTGTAGTTGCCGGACTTGCGCCGCAGCACGTCGAGAACCCGTTCCCACTCCGGGAATTCGGCGGCGTCGTTGACCAGGTCGGCGAACTGTCCCACGGCCAGTTCCGTGCGCATCGCGTCGTATCGGTGCCACCCGCGCGTCAGCGCGGCTTCGCCGATCCCGCTCTCCCGCAACATCTGCTGTGCCCACACCAGGCACAGATCGCCGAGCAGGACCGCGGCGGCCTCGCCGAACCGTTCAGGTGATCCCGACATCGCCCGTTCGCGGTGCCACCGCGCGAACCGGACGTGGGCCGAGGGGCGTCCGCGCCGCAGCGCGGAGTCGTCCATCACGTCGTCCTGCAAGAGAGCGAACGCGTGCAGCAACTCGAAACTGGCGGCCGCCCGCAGCGCACCCGGGTCGTCGTCGGCGTTGCACAACCATCCGAGGTAGACATACGTCGAGCGCACACACTTGCCGCCGTCCACGAAGTCCTGCAGGACATCGGCGGCGATGTCGACACCGGCCGCCTTGAGGTCGTCGGCGCAACCCGTCTCGACGAAATCGCGCAAAGAGCGCAAGACCTCCCTGCGGATGGCGTCGCGCCATACGGGAAAGGCCGTGGTCATCAGCCCTCTGGGCGGAGCGGCGAGGTGTGACAACGACAGGAGGGGGGTCCGCGTGTTTCCGTTGATATCGCTCAAGCAGCGTCCCCTTTACTCGATGCGATGTCAGGTACCCGAATCGGTCGAACTCAACCGGGGTACCCCTTCTCTTCGCGCCTACGCATCGGACTTGCATCGATTGGCGAGGGAACCGTCCCGGCGTCAGGGACTGAGCTTGGGCAGGGTCTTGATGCCGAACTCGCGGCGCAGCACTGTGCGCGCGGCGAAATAGCCGGACATGCCGTGCACGCCGCCGCCCGGAGGCGTCGCCGACGAGCAGAGGTAAGCCCCCGGGATCGGTGTGCTCCAGGGGTTGAGCCGCGGTGTCGGACCGGTCAACGCGTGGATCAACGTGTTGCCGCCGACGCCGATGTCGCCGCCGACGAGGTTGGCGTTGTGCTCGGCCAGGCGCGCGGCGGGAACGGAACGGACGGCGACGACGATGTCGCGGAAGCCGGGCGCGAACCGCTCGAAGATCGCGGTGACCCGCTCGGTCTGGTCGACCGTCGAGCCGTTCGGCACATGCGCGTAAGTCCACAGCGGACGCCGGCCCCGGGCGTCGATGCGACTCGGATCCTCCAGATGTGGCAGCGCGGCGAGCACCATCGGCCATTCGGGGTGCCGCCCGGCGGCGGCCTCGCGCTCGGCTTGGGCCATCTGTTCGCGGCTGCCTCCCATGTGCAGCGTGGGCGCCCGGCGCAGGCGTTCGTCGGTGAACGGCACATCTTCCGACAGCACGAAGTCGACCTTGGTCACGCCGGGTCCGAATCGGTATCGCTGCAGCGCCTTCGCGTAGCGGCGGGGCAGCTTGTCGCCGTAGATGTCGGCCAGTGCGGTGGGCGCGGTGTCGTACAGCGTGACGCCGCCGGGCGGTTCGGTGACCTCGTGACCGGCGGTGATCACGCCTCCGTGGGCCCGCAGATCCTCGATGAGCGCGTCGGCGATGGCCTGGCTCCCGCCGACCGGGATGGGCCAACCCACGGTGTGCGCGAGCGTGGCCAGCATGAGGCCGGCGCCCGCCGACACCAGCGACGGCATGCGTGAGATCACGTGTGCGGCAACGCCGCTGAACAATGCGCGCGCGTCGGCGCCGGACAGTGCGCTCCACGCCGGTGTGCCCTGCTCGAGCAAACGACTCGCCACCTGCACCGCGGCGACCGGATTGGTCGGGATCGACCGCTTGTCGCCCAGCAGCACGTCGAGCACCGCGGCGTCGCGTTCGACCATGGGGCCGAACAGCCTGCGCCACGATTGCCCGTGCTCGAGTTCGGAGACGGTCCGGTCGAGGTCGTGATAGCCGACCGCGGAGCGCGCACCCGGAAGCGGGTTGGCGTACGAGACCTCGGGCACGCGCAGGGTCACCCCGCGCGCGGGAAGATCGAACTCGGACAGGAACGGCGACGCCAGCGCCAGCGGGTGAACGGCCGAACAGATGTCGTGCGCGACGCCGGAGAACTCGGGGTCGGCAAGCGTGCGCGAGCCGCCGCCGAGGGTCGACTGCGCCTCGAGCACCTGCACCGACAACCCCGCCCTGGCGCAGATGACGGCGGCGGCCAGACCATTGGGTCCGCTGCCGACAACGGTGACATCCACGCTCGCGGTTCTCCCACCGACCACGGGAACATTCAAGCCCATTAGTCTGACCGCGTGAGTCTGCCCGTTGTATTGATCGCCGACAAATTGGCCGAATCGACGGTTGCCGCCCTCGGCGACCAGGTGGAAGTCCGCTGGGTCGAGGGTCCGGACCGGCCGAAGCTGCTGGCCGCGGTGTCCGAGGCCGACGCGCTGCTGGTGCGCTCGGCCACGACGGTCGACGCCGAGGTGCTCGCGGCGGCGCCGAAGCTCAAGATCGTCGCGCGCGCCGGGGTGGGCCTCGACAACGTCGACGTGGACGCCGCCACCGCCCGGGGTGTGCTGGTGGTCAACGCCCCGACCTCGAACATCCACAGTGCGGCCGAGCACGCCCTCGCCCTTCTACTGGCCGCGGCGCGTGAGATCCCGGCGGCCGATGCGTCGCTGCGTGCACACACCTGGAAACGGTCGTCGTTTATGGGCACCGAGATCTACGGCAAGACCGTCGGCGTGGTCGGCCTCGGCCGCATCGGCCAGCTGGTGGCCCAGCGACTGGCGGCGTTCGGCACGCACGTCGTGGCCTACGACCCCTATGTGTCGGCGGCGCGTGCGGCGCAACTCGGGATCGAGCTGCTGAGCCTCGACGAGCTGTTGGGGCGCGCGGACTTCATCTCCGTGCACCTGCCGAAGACGCCGGAGACCGCGGGCCTGATCGGCAAGGAGGCGCTGGCCAAGACCAAAGCCGGCGTCATCATCGTCAACGCGGCCCGCGGCGGCCTGATCGACGAGGATGCGCTGGCGGATGCGGTGCGCTCGGGACATGTGCGCGCAGCGGGTCTCGATGTGTACGCCAAGGAGCCCACGACCGAGAGCCCGCTGTTCGACCTGCCGCAGGTCGTGGTGACGCCGCACCTGGGGGCCTCCACCGCCGAGGCGCAGGACCGGGCGGGCACCGATGTCGCGGCCAGCGTCAAGCTGGCACTGGCCGGCGAGTTCGTGCCCGACGCGGTCAACGTCGGTGGGGGAGTCGTCGGCGAGGAGGTCGCGCCGTGGCTGGATCTGGTTCGCAAACTCGGCCTGCTGGTCGGGGTGCTGTGCGATGAGCTGCCGGTGTCGCTGGCCGTGCAGGTCAAGGGTGAGCTTGCCACCGAAGATGTTGAGGTGCTTCGTCTTTCGGCGCTGCGCGGACTTTTCTCGGCCGTCATCGAGGATCCCGTGACGTTCGTCAACGCGCCCGCGTTGGCCGCCGAGCGGGGTGTGCAGGCCGAAATCAGCACCGCCAGTGAGAGTCCCAATCACCGCAGCGTGGTCGACGTGCGGGCCGTCTACGCCGACGGCTCGACCGCCAACGTCGCGGGCACGCTGACCGGTACGCAACTGGTCGAGAAGATCGTCCAGATCAACGGCCGCAACTTCGATCTGCGCGCCGAGGGCGTCTACCTGATCATCAACTACGTCGACGCACCCGGCACGCTCGGCAAGATCGGCACCATCCTCGGATCGGCGGACATCAACATCCACGCCGCGCAGCTCAGCGAGGACGCCGAGGGCCCCGGCGCGACGATCCTGCTGCGCATCGACCGAGACGTGCCCGCCGATGTGCGGTCGACGATCGCCGAGGAGGTCGGCGCCAAGCTGCTGGAAGTAGTTGATCTGTCGTGAGTTCGGCCATGAAGCTGGCGGTGATCGCCGGTGACGGGATCGGTCCGGAGGTCGTCGGGGAGGCCGTCAAGGTTCTCGACGCGGTGCTTCCGGGTGTGGACAAGACGCCCTACGACCTCGGTGCGCGCCGCTTCCACGCCACCGGCGAGGTGCTGCCCGACTCGGTGCTCGACGAACTGCGTGGGCACGACGCGATCCTGCTCGGCGCGATCGGCGACCCGTCGGTGCCCAGCGGTGTGCTCGAACGCGGTCTGCTGCTGCGGATCCGGTTCGAACTCGATCACCACATCAACCTGCGGCCCGGGCGCCTGTATCCCGGTGTGAGCAGCCCGCTGGCGGGCAACCCCGACATCGACTTCGTCGTCGTGCGCGAAGGGACCGAGGGCCCCTACACCGGCACCGGCGGCGCGATCCGCGTCGGTACACCGCACGAGATCGCCACCGAGGTCAGCGTCAACACCGCCTTCGGTGTGCGTCGCGTCGTGGCCGATGCGTTCGCCCGCGCACAACAGCGCCGCAAGCATCTGACATTGGTGCACAAGAACAACGTGCTGACCTTCGCAGGCGCGTTGTGGTGGCGCACCGTGCAGGAGGTCGCTGCCGACTACCCCGAGGTCGAGGTCGCCTATCAACACGTCGACGCCGCGACCATTCACCTCGTGACCGATCCGGGCCGGTTCGATGTGATCGTCACCGACAACCTGTTCGGCGACATCGTCACCGATCTCGCGGCGGCGGTGTGCGGCGGTATCGGGCTGGCGGCCAGCGGCAACATCGATGCCACGCGAACCAACCCGTCGATGTTCGAACCCGTACACGGCAGCGCACCCGACATCGCGGGGCAGGGGATCGCGGACCCGACCGCGGCGATCATGTCGGTCGCGCTGTTGCTGGCGCACGTGGGCGAGGCCGACGCGGCCGCGCGCGTCGACAAGGCCGTCGAACAGCATCTCGCCACCCGCGGCGACGAGAAGTTGTCGACGACACAGATCGGCGACCGGATCGCGGGCTACCTGTAGAACGCCGCGGACGGGAACGGTGCGGCGTCACTTCGACGTCAGTGCTGATTCGACGATCGGCTCTACGGTGTTCGCGATCGCGACGGTGCCGGGGTTTCGGCTGCCGCCGGCGATGTTCGCCGTCGGGTGTGGCCGCGCCGAAATCACGGCGCTGGTGCGGAATTCGCCGTGTGTTCGGTGTCGTGCGGGACGATCGGGATCGCCACGAGCGGTAACAAGGCGCTCACCGCGAACGCCGCCGGATAGCCGGCCACGCCGATCAGCCCGCCGAACAACGGTGCGGCGGCCGCCGACGCGAGGTGCTGGCTGGTGTTCTGTGTGCCGAGGGCCCGGCCGCTCCAGAACGGCCCGGCGATCTCCGCGATCGCGGTGAACGCCAAACCGTTGTCGGACACCGTGATCACCGAGGCGACCACCATCGCGATCACGGCGACCGGCGAGTCCAGCCAGTCCAGCAGCGCCAGCACGCCCATCGCGACCGCCGCCACTCCCGCGATCGCGCGGATCGGGCGCAGTCGCCGACCCAGGCGGTCCGACCAGTGCCCGGCCACGATTCGGCCGGCGGCACCGAGCAATTGGGCCACCATGACGATGACTCCTGCCGAACCGGCCGACCAGTCGTGCTCGGCCATCAACCACACCAGCGTGAACGTCCACACGACCGCCTGCGGCACCACGAGCAGCACCGAGACGGCGTGGATGCGCCACAACACCGAGGAACCGCGGTAGGGGTTCGCGAGATGTTCGACCGGCGCCTCCGAGCGCGGCGGTCGCGGCGGGTCGATGACCGCGATCAGGCACACCAGCGCCGACACCGCGCACACCACGGCGGGGAAGAGCAGGGCCCCCGATATGCCGTGGCTCTGCGCGAGCCGCGGAATCACGAGGGCTCCCAACCCGACTCCAAGCGGCGTGGCCGTCTGCCGGATCCCCATGGCCAGGCCGCGTTGTTCGGCCGGGAACCAGCCGACCACCAACCGGCCGCTGGCCGAGTTGCTGCTCGCGGCCGCCATACCGCCGAGAAGGAGGAACGCGCCCACGGCCACCAGCGATTCCGACAGGGCGGCGGCGAAAGCGGCCGCCGCGATCAGCACCGAGCCGACCGTCAGCACGATGCGCTCGCCGAAGCGGTCGACTGCGTAACCCCACGCGATCAGCGTGATGACCAGCCCGAGGCTGGGCATGCCGGACAGCAGGCCGGCCGCCGCGAGGTCCAGGCCGCGTTCGGCATACAGGGTGGGAATGAGAAACGCCGCGCCGTTGATGAACACGTTGGCGCTCGTCGTCGCCGCCAGCGCGATAACCAGCATCGACCACCGCCGTGCGGTGGTGAGCGAGTCGACGGACATCGGTCCATGGTGGCACAGCCGTCCCACCATGCTGAATCACCGTCTCAGACAGTGAGATACGCCCGCAGCGGGAGTGGTCGACGGCCGCGATGACCACGTTCATTAGGCTGAACGCCATGCGCCTAGGCCGAATCGCCAGCCCCGACGGTGTCGCCTTCGTCAGCGTCGAGGGTCCCCCCGACGACCCCGCCGAGGCGATCGTGAGGGAGATCGCCGAGCATCCGTTCGGCAACCCCCAGTTCACGGGCAGGCAGTGGCCGCTCGCCGACGTGCGCCTGCTCGCCCCGATCCTGGCGACCAAGGTGGTCTGCGTGGGCAAGAACTACGCCGCCCACATCGAGGAGATGGCCGCGCAGGCGAAACGCGATGGCGACACCGCCCCGGGTCCCGCCTCGTTCGACGACCCGATCATCTTCATGAAGCCCAATACGGCGATCATCGGACCGTACGTGCCGATCCAGCTGCCCGCCGACGCCAATCCCGTGCATTTCGAAGGTGAGTTGGCCGCCGTCATCGGCAGACCGTGCAAGGACGTACCGGCCGCACGCGCGGCGGAGAACATCCTGGGCTACACGATCGCCAACGATGTCTCGGCCCGCGATCAGCAGCAGAAGGACGGCCAGTGGACCAGGGCGAAGGGCCATGACACCTTCTGCCCGATCGGGCCGTGGATCGTCACCGACGTCGACCCGTCGGACCTCGCGATCCGCACCGAGGTCAACGGCGAGGTCAAGCAGAACAGCCGGACGTCGATGATGATCCACGATGTCGGTGCGATCGTGGAGTGGATCTCCCGCATCATGACGCTGCTGCCCGGGGATCTGATCCTGACCGGAACGCCGGAGGGTGTCGGCCCGATCGAGGATTCCGACACCGTCAGCATCACCATCGAGGGCATCGGCACGTTGACGAATCCTGTTGTCCGCAAGGGGAAGTCATGAGCAGCGAGAACACTGTTCGGGTGCGGTTCTGTCCGTCTCCCACGGGCACTCCGCATGTCGGCCTGATCCGCACGGCGCTGTTCAACTGGGCGTACGCGCGTCACACCGGCGGCACCTTCGTGTTCCGCATTGAGGACACCGATTCGGCGCGCGATTCCGAGGAGAGCTACCGCGCGATCCTCGACGCGCTGCGCTGGCTGGGCCTGGACTGGGACGAGGGCCCCGAGGTCGGCGGCGCCTACGGGCCGTACCGCCAGTCGGAGCGACTCGACCTCTACCGTGACGTGATCGCCCGGCTGCTCGAAGCCGGTGACGCGTACGAGTCGTTCTCCACGCCCGAGGAAGTCGAAGCGCGCCATGTGGCCGCCGGGCGCAATCCCAAACTCGGCTACGACAATTTCGACCGCGACCTGACCGAGGAGCAGCGGGCGGCGTTCCGCGCCGAGGGCAGGCGCGCGGTGGTGCGGTTGAAGATGCCCGACGGGGACATCGGCTGGCGCGATCTCGTACGCGGAGAAACGACGTTTCCCGCCGGATCGGTACCCGACTTCGCGCTCACCCGCGGCAACGGGGAACCGTTGTACACCTTGGTCAATCCGGTCGACGACGCGCTGATGAAGATCAGCCATGTGCTGCGCGGCGAGGACCTGCTGTCCTCCACCCCGCGCCAGATAGCGCTGTACCAGGCGCTGATGCGGATCGGTGTGGCCGACCGGATCCCCGAGTTCGCCCACCTGCCAAGCGTTCTCGGCGACGGGAACAAGAAGCTGTCCAAACGCGACCCCCAGTCGAACTTGTTCCTGCACCGCGAGCGCGGATTCATCCCCGAGGGGCTGTTGAATTATCTGGCCCTGCTCGGTTGGGGGATCGCCGAGGACCGCGACGTGTTCACCCTCGAGGAGATGGTTGCGGCCTTCGACGTCGCCGACGTCAACTCGAATCCGGCCCGATTCGACCAGAAGAAGGCCGATGCGCTCAACGCCGAACACATCCGGATGTTGAGCGAGGAAGACTTCACCGCTCGTCTGCGCGCGTATTTCGTCGAGCACGGCCACGACACCGGTCTCGACGACAAGCGGTTCGCCGAAGCCGCCGCGCTGGTTCAGACCCGCATCGTGGTGCTGGGCGACGCGTGGGATCTCCTGAAATTCCTCAACGACGCGGAGTTCAAGCTCGACGAGAAGTCCGCGGCCAAGGAGTTGCGTGCGGAGGCGGTTCCCGTGCTCCAGGCAGCATTGGACGCGCTGGCGGCGCTCGAGAGCGGCGAGGAGTGGACCACGGAGGCGATCGAGACGGCGTTGAAGGAGGCGTTGCTCGAGGGCCTCGGGCTCAAACCGCGCAAGGCGTTCGGCCCGATACGCGTCGCCGCCACCGGGGCGACGGTCAGTCCGCCGTTGTTCGAATCGCTTGACCTGCTGGGGCGCGAACGCAGCCTGGCCCGACTGCGGGCCGGTCGCGAGCACGCCGCCGCGGAAGCCCAGGCGTGAAAAGCGCGTTGAAAATCTTTGGTAGTCTGCACGTCGGTCCGCTACTACGAGCGACGGGTTCCGCCCGTTGAGCGAGAGGACCGAAAAAGTCCGTGACCTGCGGTTACGGAAAGCCTATGGGGTATGGTGTAATTGGCAACACAGCTGATTCTGGTTCAGCCATTCTAGGTTCGAGTCCTGGTACCCCAGCCAACGACCGTGATTAGGCCGACAAATCTCGCTGAGATATGCTGGCCATCCGGAAACCAGTTCTGGCCCCCGTCGTCTAGCGGCCTAGGACGCCGCCCTCTCACGGCGGTAGCGTGGGTTCGAATCCCATCGGGGGTACAAAATTCGCACGGCGCGAACCGCGCACCTTTACCAGCGCCCCTTCTGCGGGCGCTTTTTTACAGTCGACGGGCCAACGCCTCGGCGGCGGCCAACAGATCGGCGGCCCACCGCGCACCCGGGCGCCGGCCCATCCGGTCGATCGGCCCCGACACCGAGATCGCCGCGAGCACATCGCCGCGACCGTCACGCACCGGCGCCGAGACACTCGCCACACCCGGCTCGCGTTCGGCCGCGCTCTGCGCCCAGCCGCGCTTGCGGACCTCGGCGAGCGTGCGCTCGCTGAACTTCGCCGTCGGGAGCACGGCCTGCTGCGTGGCCGCATCGGCGTACGCCAGCAGAACCTTCGCGCCCGATCCGGCGGTCATCGGCAACCGGGTGCCGACCGGCACGGTATCGCGCAGCCCGGCAGGCGGTTCCAGCGCCGCCACACAGATCCGCGAGGTTCCCTCTCGGCGGTAGAGCTGCACGCTTTCACCGGTGATCTCGCGCAGGCGGGGCAGCACAACCGCACCGGCCGCCACAAGCGGATCGTTGACCTGCCCGGCCAATTCGGTCAGTCCCGGACCGAGCCGCCATCGGCCGTCACCGTTGCGGGTCAGCAGGCGGTGGGTTTCCAGGCCTGCGGCAAGCCGGTGCGCGGTGGCGCGGGGCAGCCCCGTGCGCTCGCACAGTTCGGCCAGCCCGCAGGGCGAGTCGGCGACCGCGTGCAGCACGCCCACGGCTTTGTCCAACACGCCGATGCCGCTATCCTGTCTCATAGAGAGATATTAGCGTCCCAGATTGTGAGATAGTCAAGATGTCGACTGATGTTTCGAGCGAGTCCATCGACAAGCCGCGCACGATGGCCGAGAAGGTGTGGGCCGACCACGTCGTCGCCGAGGGCGGCGGCGAGGGCGCTGCGCGGGAACCCGATCTGATCTACATCGACTTGCACCTCGTGCACGAGGTGACCAGCCCCCAGGCGTTCGACGGTCTGCGATTGGCGGGGCGTCCGGTGCGTCGGCCGGACCTGACGATCGCCACCGAGGACCACAACGTGCCGACGATCGACATCGACAAGCCGATCGCGGACCCCGTGTCGCGCACACAGGTGGAGACCCTTCGCCGCAACTGCGAAGAGTTCGGCATCCGGCTTCACCCGATGGGCGACGCCGAACAAGGCATCGTGCACATCATCGGACCGCAGCTCGGTTTGACGCAGCCCGGTATGACCGTCGTGTGCGGCGACAGCCATACCTCCACGCATGGTGCGTTCGGCGCACTCGCGATGGGGATCGGCACATCGGAGGTCGAGCACGTGCTCGCGACGCAGACACTGCCGCTGCGCCCGTTCAAGACGATGGCAGTCAACGTCGACGGCGAACTGCCCGACGGGGTCAGCGCGAAGGACATCATCCTCGCCGTGATCGCCAAGATCGGCACCGGCGGCGGGCAGGGACACGTCATCGAATACCGCGGCAGCGCCATCGAATCGCTGTCGATGGAGGGCCGGATGACGATCTGCAACATGAGCATCGAGGCCGGCGCCCGGGCCGGCATGGTCGCGCCCGACGACACCACTTTCGAATTCCTGCGCGGCCGGCCGCACGCTCCGCAAGGCGCGCAGTGGGACGAAGCCGTCGCCGCATGGCGCCGCCTCCGCACCGACGAGGGCGCCGAATTCGACACCGAGGTCTACATCGACGCCTCGACGCTGAGCCCCTTCGTCACCTGGGGAACCAACCCCGGCCAAGGTGTTCCGCTGTCGGATTCGGTTCCCGATCCGGAACTGATGTTCGATGAGGGGGACCGTCAGGCGGCCGAAAAGGCGTTGACCTATATGGACCTTCGGCCCGGGACGGCGATGCGCGACATCGCCGTCGACACCGTCTTCGTCGGCTCGTGCACCAACGGCCGCATCGAGGATCTGCGGGTGGTGGCAGATGTGCTGCGCGGCCGCAAGGTCGCCGACGGGGTGCGCGTGCTGGTGGTGCCCGGTTCGATGCGCGTGCGGCTGCAGGCCGAATCCGAAGGCCTGGGCGAGATATTCACCGCCGCCGGCGCGGAGTGGCGGCAGGCGGGCTGCTCGATGTGCCTCGGTATGAACCCCGACCAACTGTCTCCGGGTCAACGGTGCGCGTCGACCTCCAACCGCAACTTCGAGGGCAGGCAAGGCAAGGGCGGCCGTACCCATTTGGTGTCGCCTGCGGTCGCGGCGGCCACCGCGGTGCGCGGCACGCTGTCCTCGCCCGCGGACCTGACCGACTGATTAGGAGCAGAAGTCATGCAGGCTTTCCACACCCACACCGGCATCGGCGTCCCACTGCGCCGGTCCAATGTCGACACCGACCAGATCATCCCGGCGGTCTACCTTAAGCGAGTTACACGAACGGGTTTCGAGGACGGCTTGTTCGCCGCCTGGCGCAATGATCCGTCGTTCGTATTAAACCTGACCCCATTCGACAAAGGTTCGGTTTTGGTCGCCGGCCCCGATTTCGGCACCGGATCGTCACGTGAACATGCCGTGTGGGCGCTCATGGATTACGGCTTTCGGGTCGTCATCTCGTCCCGCTTCGCCGACATCTTTCGGGGCAATGCGGGCAAGGCCGGGCTTCTGGCGGCCGAAATTCCGCAAGATGATGTGGAAATCTTATGGAAGCTCATCGAGGAGCAGCCAGGCCTGGAAATCACTGTGAATCTTCAAGATCGGACCATCACCGCCGGAACGGTCATGGTGCCGTTCAGAATTGACGACTATACGGCCTGGCGATTGCTCTCCGGGCTCGACGATATAGGCCTTACGCTGCGTAAATGTGATGATATCGAGGCTTATGAAGCCCGTAGGCCGGACTGGAAACCGCGGACTCTGCCCACCGGATAAAGGCCTCCGGTGAGCCGAAATCACCGCCTCTGAACCCCGTTCTTCGGGGCCCCCTCTGGAGGTCAAGGGGGGCAAGAAAGTTCGCTGGCTTCGCCTGAAACTGCGCGTGGCTCTTGGAAACCAATGGGGATTGGGTTTACCGTGTCCTCTAGTCGGTCCAAAGAGGGCCACTGGTTTCTCGGAGGTTATGCATGAACAAAGCAGAGCTCATCGACGTACTTACGACGAAGCTCAATACCGATCGCCGGACGGCGACCGACGCGGTGGAGAACGTCGTTGACACCATCGTGCGTGCGGTTCACAAGGGTGACAGCGTCACCATTACCGGCTTCGGCGTTTTCGAACAGCGCCGCCGCGCCGCCCGCGTCGCGCGTAACCCGCGCACCGGCGAGACCGTGAAAGTCAAGCCCACGTCCGTGCCGGCCTTCCGGCCCGGCGCTCAGTTCAAAGCGGTTGTCTCTGGCGCACAGCGCCTCCCGGCGGAAGGACCAGCAGTGAAGAGAGGCGCAACGGCGGGAGGTGCCCGCAAGGCGGCCAAGAAGACCGCGAAGAAGGCCGCGAAGAAGGCCCCGGCCAAGAAGGCCGCGACCAAGCGGACGGCAGCCAAGAAGACGGCCGCGAAGAAGGCCCCGGCCAAGAAGGCCGCGACCAAGCGGACGGCGGCCAAGAAGACCGCGAAGAAGGCTCCGGCCAAGAAGTCGGCCGCCAAGAAGGCCCCGGCCAAGAAGGCCGCGACCAAGCGGACGGCGGCCAAGAAGACCGCGAAGAAGGCTCCGGCCCGCAAGGCGCCGGCCAAGCGCGGCCGCAAGTAGTTTCAACCGGACACGCCGTGGGTCTCCGTGACCCACGGCGTGTTCGTGTTTGGGGCCACCCAAAACATCTAGGGCTCAATCTTTCCGGGCGTGAGCCGGTCCGAATTTTGTATTCAACCCGCGGGCGTCATTTGACCGCGAGCGGGCTGCCCATATGGTCCGCCGCGATCAGCCGGCCGTTGTGAAGCGACAGCACCCAGGTGCTTCCCTTGCGATTGCGCGACTTGTCGGGACGTACGCCGTCGCGCTCGCACCACCATTCGATCAGGCCGGGGATCACCTTCCCCTGGGTACAGATCACGGGCGTGCCTGGCGTGTCGGCGATCTCGAGGAAGCGATGCCGCGCCGCCTTGCGATCCTCGGCGTAGGCCTCTTCGGTCAACAGTTCGTCCCGCAGGATCGTCGTCCCGAGCTCTTCGGCCAACGGTTCCAACGTCGAGACGCAACGCACCCGGTCGGCGGCGAACAGACGGTCGGCGCCGAACGCGAGCAACACGCCGACCAAAGACTCCGCCTGTGCACGGCCGTTCTTGTCCAACGGTCGTTCGCGGTCGTCGCCCTTGAACCGTGACTTGCTGCCGGCGGTGCCGTGGCGCACGATCAACACGGTCTTGGTGTCGGCCGGATACTTCGCGAAGCGGCGCAGTACCTTTCGATCCTGCGGATAATCCACCTGTTTGATCGCCGCCGGGAGGGGTAACCACTTGAGCTCGTCGACCTCGTCGTTGGGGTGGAACTCGCCGCGGATCTGGCGCGCAGCCCAGTAGCGCACCTTCTTCTCACCCTCCTCGACGGGATAGCTCACCGACGCCAGCCGCCGACCGAGATGCGCGGTGTACCCGGTCTCTTCGCATGTCTCGCGCACCGCGGTGACGGGCTCGGTCTCGCCGGGGTCGACCTTCCCCTTCGGCAGCGACCAGTCGTCGTAACGGGGGCGGTGGATCAGCGCGACCTCCGGCGCGTCGGGGTGACCGTTCGGCCGCCACAACACCGCGCCTGCGGCGAGGATCGTCTTCGTCTCGGGGTCGGTCTCGGATGTCCGCTTCGGCACCTCAACTCCTGCAGATCATTCCGGCCACGCCCGGGCCACGACGACGATTCGTACTGTCTGCGACGATGAGAAGGTCCGTCATGGCTGCCGGTGGCGCTCCATCAACGAGACCTGATGGTCGCGAACCGTCTCACCCTCCTTCGGTGAGGCCGTCCACTTACCGTCGATGCCCAACTCCCAACACCGGGTCGCCGGATCCATCGCCGACTCGAAGACGTCGTGCAACTGCGCCTTCAGCCGTGGATCCTTGACTTCGGCCATCACTTCGACGCGCCGGTCGAGATTGCGGTGCATCATGTCGGCGCTGCCGATCCAGTATTCGTCGATACCGCCGAAGTGGATGATCCGCGAATGTTCGAGGAACCGGCCGAGGATGGAACGGACGACGATGTTGTCCGAATACCCGGGCGCTTGAGGGCGTAGCGCGCAGATGCCCCGAACCACCACCTCCACTCGCACGCCGGCCTGCGACCCGCGATAGAGCGCGTCGATGACCTGCTCGTCGACCAACGCGTTGGCTTTCAGCCTGATCTGGCCCTCGGCGCCGTCGCGGGTGGCGACGATCTCGCGTTCGAT
Organism: Mycolicibacterium malmesburyense; assembly: GCF_001050015.1. Next base: position 42,573 of record NZ_CVTB01000044.1, on the reverse strand, counting down.
GCGCTCGATGATGCCCCTGCGGACTCCCTGCGGCGCGACCAACAGGTTGCGGTAAGAGTCCTTGCGCGAGTATCCCGTCAGCGAGTTGAACAGGTCGGTGAGGTCGGCGCCGATGTCGGGCGCGGCGGTCAACAGCCCGATGTCTTCGTACAACCGCGCGGTTTTCGGATTGTAATTGCCGGTGCCGATATGGCAGTAACGCCGGATCAGTGAACCTTCGCGGCGCACCACCAGACACGTCTTGCAGTGGGTCTTGAGCCCGATGAGCCCGTACACCACGTGCACACCAGCACGCTCGAGTGCGCGGGCCCATTGGATGTTGGCCTGTTCGTCGAACCGGGCCTTGATCTCGACCAGCGCGACGACCTGCTTGCCCGCGGCGGCAGCGTCGATGAGCGCGTTGACGATTGGGGAGTCACCCGAGGTGCGGTACAGCGTCTGCTTGATCGCCAGCACGTTCGGGTCGGCCGCGGCCTGTTCGATGAACCGTTGCACGGTGGTGGAGAAGGAGTCGTACGGGTGGTGCACCAGTACGTCGCCGTCGCGCAGCGTCGAGAAGATGCTCTTGGGGGTCTCGCGTTCCCCGAACGCCGGCGGGGTCGCGGGCACGAACGGCCGGTCCTTGAGGTCCGGGCGGTCGAGACCGTAGATCTGCCATAGCGAGGACAGGTCGAGCAGGCCGGGCACTTCGATGACATCGCCCGGCGCGACGTCGAGTTCGCGCAACAGCAACTCGAGCATGCCCTCGGTCATGTCATCGGAGACTTCCAATCGGACCGGAGAACCGAACCGGCGGCGTGCCAGTTCGCGTTCGAGCGCCTGCAGCAGGTCTTCGTCGCGGTCCTCTTCGACCTCGAAATCGGCGTTGCGCGTGATGCGGAACGCATGATGCTCGACGATCTCCAGCCCCGGGAACAACACGTGCAGGAACGCCGCGATCAGTTCCTCCATCGGCAGGAAGCGCACGACCTTCGCATCGCCTTCGCGTACGGCCAGTTCGACGAAGCGCTCCACGTTGTCGGGCACCTTGACCCGGGCGAAGTGCTGTCCGCCGTCGTCGGGATGTTTGACGGTGATCGCCAAATTCAGGCTCAGCCCACTCACGAACGGGAACGGGTGGGCCGGATCGACCGCCAGCGGCGTCAGCACCGGGAACACCTGTTCGTGGAAATAGGTGGAAAGCCGGGCACGTTCGGCCTCGTCGAGCTCGGCCCAAGTGACGATCACGATGCCCTCGTCGGCCAGCGCGGGCCGCACGGCGTCGAGGAACACGTGCGCGTGCCGGTTCGCGAGGTGTTGTGTCCGCTCGTTGATGCGACGCAGCTGTTCGCGCGGTGAGAGGTTGTCGGCGGACCGCACCGAGAGCCCCATCTCGTCGCGGCGCTTGAGCCCCGCAACGCGCACCATGTAGAACTCGTCGAGGTTCGACGCGAATATCGCGAGGAACTTCGCGCGTTCCAGCAGCGGCAACGAGGGGTCGGCCGCCAATGCCAGCACGCGGGCGTTGAAGTCCAGCCAACTCAGCTCACGGTTCAGATAGCGATCTTCGGGCAGCGCGTTGTCGACCGCAGGCGCCGTGGCCGCGGGCGGCGCCCCCGGCGCCGAGTCGCCCGAGTCCGACGGCATCGGTCGGATGCTCGTGGCGGTCGGTTCGCTGTCGTTGTCGCGAACTCCGATCCCGGCTTTGGTCATGCCTCAGATGATCCCCCATCCAACGCGCTTCGTGCCAGCGAGCGTCGAACTGTTCACTTGTACGTGGAGATGGCCGCCGTCGTCGCGGCACCGACGCCGAGGCGCCGCGCCACCAGCAGGTCTTCGGGTGTGTCGATGTCGCACCGCAGCCCCGGCCACGCCCCGGTGAGCTCGAGCGCACCGGAACGACGGTGGCGCTGCGCCGAGTCCGCGCCGAATTGCGGGTTCAGCGCCGCTCCGAAGGAGAACAACGCCGACGTGCCGGTGCCGTGCCGGTCGCCGACGAAACTTCGCCGGTGTCGGCGGGCGGTCGCCGCGGCCGCCGCCAACTCATGGGTCTGCAGGGCCGGTAAATCACCTTGCAGCACAACAATATTCGGTGTCTCGGTGCGGACTTCGGTCTCGGCGGCGGTGATCGCGTTGTTCAGCGGGTCGCGGTGGCCGGCGGGAGTCGGGTCGGTGAGCACCCGGGCGCCCAGCTCGACCGCGGCCTCAGCGGCGGCCTCATCCGGCGTGACGACGGTGATCGAGTGCACGGCCGGGACCGCGGAGGCGGCGGTGATCGTGTCGATCAACATCGCCAGCACGACCCTCTCGCGGGCGCTCGCGGAGAACACGGGAGCCAGTCGGGTCTTGGCCGCCGCGAGTCGTTTAACGGCGATCACCAACCCCATGTCGGCATCCGCTGACCCGCTCATGTGCGTCATCCTGCCAGCCCTTCGCTCCGCGTTACGCTGAAGGCGTGGTCGAAGCGGCGGTGATGGGAGCGGGTGCATGGGGTAGTGCACTGGCCAAGGTGCTTGCCGATGCCGGCAACGACGTGCGGTTGTGGGCCCGACACAAAGACGTGGCCGAGGAGATCAACGACACCCATCGCAACACCCGCTATCTCGGCGACACCGAACTGCCCAAGACCATCCGGGCCACCAGCGAAGCCGCCGAGGCGCTGGACGGCGCATGCACCGTGCTGTTCGCGGTGCCCGCCCAAACGCTTCGCGCGAACCTCGAACAGTGGTCGGGCCTGATCGACGACGAGGTCACCCTGGTGAGTCTGGCCAAGGGCATCGAGCTCGACACGCTCATGCGCATGAGCCAGGTGATCGTCCAGGTGACCGGTGCCGATCCGAGCCGCGTCGCGGTGGTCTCCGGGCCCAACCTCGCCAGCGAGATCGCCGACGAGCAGCCGGCGGCCACGGTCGTGGCGTGCAGTGACTCCGGACGGGCGGTCGCGCTGCAGCGGGCGCTGTCGACGGCGTACTTCCGGCCCTACACCAACGCCGACGTCACCGGCGCCGAAGTCGGTGGCGCGTGCAAGAACGTCATCGCGCTGGCGTCCGGGATGGCGGCCGGCGTCGGGCTGGGGGAGAACACCGCCGCCGCGATCATCACCCGCGGGCTGGCCGAGATCATGCGGCTGGGAATCGCATTGGGCGCCAAGCCCGCGACGCTCGCCGGGTTGGCCGGGGTCGGTGACCTGGTCGCCACCTGCACATCCACCCATTCGCGCAACCGCTCGTTCGGATTCCGGCTCGGTCGGGGCGGCACGATGGAGTCGGCGATGCGGGCGGCGGGCGGCCACGTCGCCGAGGGCGTCGCATCGTGTCAATCGGTGCTCGCGCTCGCCGAGAGCTACGACGTCGAGATGCCGCTGACCGACGCCGTGTTCCGGGTGTGTCACAGGGGTCTGTCGGTCGACGAGGCCGTCGTCTTGTTGCTCGGGCGCAGCACGAAACCGGAGTGACCGGTGGACGGTGAATACGGCGATTCCACCCGGAGCGTGAAATCGGTTGCTTCGGAACCCGTTCCGGGACAAGCCGTGGCGCCGTCACCCGTTCCGGCGAGCACCTTCCACCTGTCGTCGGACGAGTCGGATTCGCCCGACACCTACGGACGGAGCTCGAATCCGACGTGGCGCCAACTGGAGTCGGCGCTCGCCCAACTCGAGGGTGCGCCGGCCGCGCTCGGCTTCGGGTCCGGAATGGCCGCGATCACCTCCGTCCTGCGCGTGCTGGCCAGGCCCGGCGGCAAGCTCGTCGTACCCGCGGACGGCTACTATCAGGTCCGCGAGTATGCCTCGGAATACCTTGCCGCGCAGGGTGTTACGGTTGTAACCGCAACCACTGACGAGATGTGTGCGGCGTCGACCGACGCGGACGTCGTGCTCGCCGAGAGCCCGGCGAACCCCGGCCTGGACGTGGTTGACCTGCATCGGCTCGCGATGCAATGCCGTGGTCGAGGCGCGAGACTCGTCGTCGACAACACCACCGCGACACCCTTCGGCCAGCAACCGCTTTCGCTGGGCGCCGACGTGGTCGTGGCCAGTGCGACCAAGGCGCTGTCCGGCCACAGCGACCTGCTCGCCGGGTATGTCGCGACCGCACATCCCGAACTGTTGGACGCGATCGCGCGCGAACGGTCGCGCTCGGGTGCCGTCCTCGGTGCGTTCGAGGCGTGGCTGCTGTTGCGCAGCCTGGGCACCGCCGGGCTGCGGTTCGAACGGCAGTGCCACAACGCGGCGGCGCTCGCCGTGGCGTTGCGCGCCCGCCCGGCCGTGCGGGCGGTGCGCTACCCCGGACTGCCCGACGATCCGTCGCACCGGATCGCGTGCGCGCAGATGAAACGGTTCGGCGGGCTGATCGCCGTCGAGTTGGCCGACGCCGCCGCGGTGCACGCCCTTATCGAGCGCAGCGCGCTGCTGATCGCCTCGACGAGCTTCGGAGGAATCCACACGTCGGTGGACCGGCGCGCCCGCTGGGGTGACAACGTCAGCGACGGGTTCGCGCGCATCTCGCTCGGCATCGAGGACACCGACGACCTGGTCGCCGATATCGAGCAGGCGCTGGGCTGATACCGCCGATGCGCATCGCCGGACGGCCGGCCCACGGACCGGGCGGTACCCTCTCTAGGTTGTGACTGCCCGCCAAGACCCCGGCACTGGACGCATCCGGGTTGCCGTCGTCTATGGCGGACGCAGCTCCGAGCACGCCATCTCCTGCGTCTCCGCAGGCAGCATCCTGCGCAATCTCGATCCGCAGCGCTTCGAAGTGGTCGCGATCGGCATCACCGCTGAGGGGGCGTGGATGTTGACCGACGCGCGTCCGGACACCCTCGCGATCACCGACGGCCGGCTGCCGGAGGTGACCGCCGCGTCGGGTACGGAGCTGGCCCTGGCCGCCGATCCGGGCCGCCGCGGGCAGCTGCTGTCGCTGGGTCAGGGAGCGGGGGAGTTGCTGGCGGCGGTCGACGTCGTCTTTCCGGTCCTGCACGGCCCGTACGGCGAAGACGGCACGATCCAGGGACTGCTCGAACTGGCGGGGGTGCCCTTCGTCGGCGCGGGTGTGCTGGCCAGCGCGGTGGGAATGGACAAGGAGTTCACCAAGAAGCTGCTGGGCGCCGCTGGATTGCCGATCGGTGATCACGAGGTGCTGCGGCCCCGCCAGGAGACCCTGAGCCTGCAGGCCCGCGAGCGGCTCGGCCTTCCGGTGTTCGTCAAGCCCGCGCGCGGAGGGTCGTCGATCGGTGTCAGCCGGGTGACGGCCTGGGATCAGTTGCCGCAGGCGATCGAACTCGCGCGCCGGCACGATCCGAAGGTGATCGTCGAGGCCGCGGTCCCGGGCCGCGAACTGGAATGCGGCGTGCTCGAATTCCCCGACGGCCGGGTCGAGGCCAGCGTGGTCGGCGAGATCCGTGTCGCGGGGGTGCGCGGTCGCGAGGACGGCTTTTACGACTTCGCGACGAAATACCTCGAAGACGCCGCCGAACTCGACGTGCCCGCCAAGGTCGACGACGAGGTCTCCGATGCGGTGCGCCGGCTCTCGATCCAGGCGTTCAATGCGATCGACTGTCAGGGTCTGGCCCGCGTCGACTTCTTCCTCACCGACGACGGCCCCGTCATCAACGAACTCAACACCATGCCGGGGTTCACCACGATCTCGATGTTCCCTCTGATGTGGGCCGCCAGCGGCGTCGACTATCCGACCCTGCTGGCCACGATGGTGCAGACCGCGGTCGAACGGGGCACCGGCCTGCGCTGAGGCCACGCCGCTTCGTTGAGTCTGCGGTCACGGCGCGTTTCGGCGGGTCATCGGCACCCTGGGCGCAGAGTCAACGCGGCGGCGCCGGCGTGACGGGCCGGGCGGGCAGCGCCTTGGCGATCGCCGAGGACAGCAGTTGGATCGGCGTCGGGCCGGAGCCCTGCGGCAACGTCAACGCGATATAGACGCCACGGTCGACGGCGTACCAGGTGCTGCGCGCCTGTTCCGGGTCCGCCGCGTCGGCGCCGGCCTCGCTCACCCGGAACCACTGCACGTCGTCGACCACCTGAACCGGTGCGCCCACGACGAATTCGGTTGGGCGATCGACCCCGCACCGCAGGACGATGGGTTCACCGCCGCCCTCCGCCCGCCATGCGGCCGCTCCGGGCGGCGCGGGGTCCACCAGCGGGGCGCGGATCTGATCGCCGAGTTCGTCGGGCAGATCGGCGACCAGGCCGGCGCATTCGGAACTGGTCGCCTGTGGGGCGGGCACCGCGGCGACCGGCACCGGCTCTCGAGGCGCCGAATTCTGGCGCGCCACCGCGATCACCAGGACAGCCACGATCCCCGCCACCGCCACCGCCAGAGCGGCGATCAGCAGCGCACGGGGCGGTCCGTCACCGGTCTGCGAAGCCACGCCCCAACTTTATTGATGCGCCCCGTCGGCGATCGGGCAGGTCAGCGTCCGGGTGATACCGGCGACCTGTTGGACATTGGGAACGACGGTGGCCTTCAGATCGGCCATGGTGTCGGCGCCGACCCGCACGACCACGTCGTACGGTCCGGTCACATACTCCGCGGACAACACCCCGGGAAGCGCGGCGAGTTGCTTGGCGACGACCTCGGCGCGGCCGACCTCGGTCTGAATCAGCATGAAAGCCTGGACCACCCGCTGTTCCTCCACATCGCTGCATAGACTCCACGCCGCAGGCGCTTAACGTACCGCAGGTGTGGCCTGCGTTCAGGCCGGCACGAGACCGACAAGGCCGCGACGGGAGGTGACATGGCGTCCGACGGCGAGACCCTGGCGCAACTGGGGGAGTTCGCGGTGATCGAGCGCCTGGTGGCCGGCCGCCGCCAGCCCGACGCCGTCGCGGTCGGCCCCGGTGACGACGCCGCGGTCCTGTTCGCCCCCGACGGCAGGATGGTCGTGTCCACCGACATGCTGGTGGCCGGGCGCCACTTCCGGTTGGACTGGTCGACGCCGAACGAGGTGGGGCGCAAGTCGATCGCGCAGAACGCCGCGGACATCGAGGCGATGGGCGCGCGGCCGGCCGCCTTCGTCGTCGCGTTCGGCGCGCCGTCGGATACCCCGGCCGTGCAGGTCCTGCAGCTGGCCGACGGCATGTGGCAGGAGGCCGGGTCGATGGGCGCGGGCATCGTCGGCGGCGACCTCGTCAGCGCCCCGCAATGGGTGATCTCGGTGACCGTGCTCGGTGACCTCGACGGCCGCGAACCGGTGCGCCGCAGCGGAGCGAACCCCGGTGATGTGGTGGCCGTGGCCGGTGACATCGGGCGTTCGTCCGCCGGATACGAGTTGTGGCGCAACGACATTGACGGGTTCGACGAACTGCGCGGGCGCCACGTCGCTCCGCGGCCGCCCTACGGACAGGGCCGCGTCGCCGCCGACAGCGGGGCCACCGCGATGACCGACGTGTCCGACGGGCTGCTGGCCGACCTCGGCCACATCGCCGAGGCGTCCGGTGTCGGCATCGACCTGTCCACCACCGCGCTGGCCGCCGATCGCGACGCGCTCGCCGGTGCCGCCGAGGCGGTGGGAGTCGATGCCTGGGCGTGGATTCTCGGCGGTGGGGAGGACCACGCGCTGGTCGCGACCTTCCCCGGCAGGCCGCCGCCCGGATGGCGGGTGATCGGCCGGGCCCACGACGACGCCGAGGGAGTGTCGGTCGACGGCGCGGTGTGGCAGGGGAATACCGGGTGGCAGTCGTTCGACTAGTTAGGGTGTCCAGTCGTGACCGTGTACGCCATCGCCCAGTTGAGGTTCACGGACCGTGCGGCGTATGACCGCTACCAAGCCCGATTCCTCAATGTCTTCGCCCGCTATTCGGGAACGCTGCTCGCGGCCGACGAGTCGCCGCGGATCCTGGAGGGCGAGTCGGATCGCGAGAAGGTCGTGTTGATGTCGTTTCCCGATGAGCCGTCTTTCCGTGACTGGGCGAATTCGCCCGAGTACCAGGAGATCTCGAAGGACCGCCGGGCCGGCGCGGATTCGGTGGTGATGCTGATCGAGGGCCTGGCGTGACCGCGCGGCCGTTGCATGACCTGGTCGAGCGGGGCTGGGCCACCGCCCTGGAACCGGTGGCGGGTCAGGTCGCGCAGATGGGCGAGTTTCTGCGCGCCGAACTGGCCGCCGGGAGCGGCTATCTGCCGGCGGGGCAGAATGTGTTGCGCGCGTTCACGTTTCCGATGGAGCAGGTGCGGGTGCTGATCGTCGGCCAGGACCCCTATCCCACACCCGGTCATGCCGTCGGCCTCAGTTTCTCCGTCGCGCCCGAGGTGCGGCCGCTGCCGCGCAGCCTGGAGAACATCTTCAAGGAGTACGGCAGTGACCTCGGCTATCCCGCGCCGGCCACCGGCGACCTGACACCGTGGGCGGAGCGCGGGGTGATGTTGCTCAACAGGGTGCTCACGGTCCGCCCCGGCAATCCGGCGTCACACCGGGGCAAGGGGTGGGAAGCGGTGACCGAGTGCGCGATCCGCGCCCTGGTCGCACGCAGGCAGCCGTTGGTCGCGGTGCTGTGGGGCCGCGACGCCTCGACGTTGAAGCCGATGCTGGACGGTGCGGACTGCGTCGCGATCGAGTCGCCGCACCCCTCACCGCTGTCGGCGTCGCGCGGTTTCTTCGGGTCGCGGCCGTTCAGCCGCGCGAACGAACTGCTCGAGAAGATGGGTGCCGAGCCGATTGACTGGCGGCTGCCGTAGGCGGCTATCCGACGCCGGGAATCGGCGGCGGTGAGGGGATCGGCGGAGGCGACGGAATCTCCGGCGGTGCCGGGATCGCCGGCGGCGACGGGACGTCGGGCACCGGAACCTCGACGGTGCCCTCACCGGTGGTGGTGGTCGGCAACTCCGGCGACGGTGTGGTGGTCTCGGGCGCGCTCGTCTCCACCGTGACTTCCACGGACGTGGTGACCGACGTGGTCGGCGACGTGGTGGTGGTCTCCTCGCCGGCGGAGTCGCCGCCGCCGCACGCTGTGAGCAGGGCCAGCGCACAACCGGACGCCAGCGCGATCAGGGTGGGTTTTGCAGCTGCACGAGAGGTCATGCCCGAGGGGCTACCCGATGGGCGCCCGCCGCAACCGCACGAGCGTCAGCCGCGCGAGACCTTTCCGGCCTTGATGCACGACGTGCAGACATTCATGCGCTGCTTGTTGCCCCCGGGACGGGTCACGGCGCGCACGGTCTGGATGTTGGGATCCCAGCGACGGCTGGTCCGGCGATGGGAGTGCGAGACCGACTTGCCGAAGCCGGGTCCCTTCCCGCAGATATCGCACACGGCAGCCATTGCAGAACTCCTCAGATCAGTACGTGGGGGCCTGGGCCGCTGCACCGCGACGGGCGCGGCTCGACCCGACAACCCGACCAGGATACCGGCAGCCGCAGCGATCACCAAAATGCCGTCCACGCGCGGCGCGCGGACCCCGTCAGCCTACCGACCGGCGGCAACGTCATGCCCCGGGCTGTCGCGTGGAATCGCTAGGCTGACGCGCACGGCGGGGTGCGGTCAGCGTTTTCCATTCTGTTGGAGGTTAGGCATGTCGGCTCGACTGCTCGATGCCTCCGCATTGCGGATGTGGGCGCACACCGCGGTCGGCGACCTCATCACCCACACCGACGAGATCAACCGGCTCAACGTGTTCCCGGTCGCCGACGCCGACACCGGGACGAACATGCTGTTCACCATGCGTTCGGCGTGGGCGCAGGCCGACGCGTTGCCGCACACCCACGACGTCACCGAGATCGCCGCGGCGCTGGCCCGCGGGGCGTTGCACGGGGCGCGGGGCAATTCCGGCGTGATCCTGTCGCAGATCCTGCGCGCGCTGGCCGAGGTCACCGCGGAGGCGTCGGCCGACCGGCAAGGCGGCCTGACCTCGGTCGACGGTTCGCTGTTCGCCGCCGCGCTGCGGCACGCCGTCGTGCTGGTGATCCGTTCGATGGGTGAGGCGATCCCGGGCACCATCGTCACGGTGCTCGAGGGCGCGGCCGACGCTGCCGAGCAGGCCTGCGCCGACGGCGCCGAGCTGGCCGACGTCGCGCATCGGGCCGCGGACGCGGCGGCGCAGTCGCTGGACCGGACCACCGGCCAACTCGACGTGCTGGCCCGCGCGGGCGTGGTGGACGCCGGAGGTCGGGGGCTGCTGGTACTGCTGGACGCGATGAGCACGACGCTGACGGACCGCGCGGCCCGCAGGGCGGCGTATGTTCCGGCGCCACCGCCGCACACCGACGCACCGGAGGCCGGCGTCGTCGAGGCGCCGCAGTTCGAGGTGATGTACCTGCTCAGCGGTGCCGATGCCGCGGGGGTGGAGCGGCTGCGCAACGCGCTGGACGCGCTGGGCGACTCGGTGGCCATCGCCGCCCCGTCGGACGGCAGCGGCCACTACTCGGTGCACGTGCACGCCGACGACGCAGGCGCCGCCGTCGAGGCCGGCCTCGCGGTGGGGGTGCCCAGTCGCATCCAGATCACCGCGCTCACCGGCGCCGTCGGCGCCCGCCCGGCGGGCGGCCGGTCGCGCGGACGCACCGTGCTCGCGGTCGTCGACGGCGAGGGGGCCGAAGAGTTGTTCGCGGGCGAGGGCGCGCACGTCCTGCGGATCGACGGCGATGCGCCGGTCAGCGCGAAGCAACTGTTGCACGCGTTGGTCAACGCCGACGCGGGCCAGGCGATGATCCTGCCGAACGGATATGTCGCCGCCGAGGAACTGGTCGCCGGGTGCACGGCCGCCATGGGCTGGGGCATCGACGTCGTGCCGGTGCCCGCGGCGTCCATGGTGCAGGGGCTGGCGGCGCTCGCGGTCCACGACGAGTCGCGTCAGGCGGTCGACGACGGCTACACCATGGCCCGGGCCGCCGCGGGCGCCCGGCACGGATCGGTGCGGATCGCCACCGAAGAGGCGCTCACGTGGGCGGGGATGTGCCAGCCGGGCGACGGCCTCGGCATCTCCGGCGACGAGGTGCTGATCGTCGGCGAGGATCTGGTCGCGGCGGGGGCCGGCCTGATCGACCTGCTGCTGGCCGCCGGCGGTGAACTGGTCACGGTCCTCACCGGCGCCGGAGTCGACGAGGGGGTCGCCGCCGCGCTCGGCGAGCACGTGCACGAACGCCACCTCGGCGCCGAACTGGTCACCTATCACACCGGCCACCGCGGCGACGCGCTGCTGATCGGGGTGGAGTGATCGTGGCGACGCTGTCCGACCGTCTCGACTTCGTGATCGGCAAGAAGGCCGCGGATCCGCTCGCCGAGCACTTCGGTATCTACACCGTCAATGACCTGTTGCGGCACTATCCCCGCAAGTACAGCGACGAGATGACGACCGTCAACGAGGGTGAGGACCTCGAAGAGGGCGTCCACGTCACGTTCGTCGACGACATCACCAATGCCGAACTGAAGTTGACGAATCGACAACCCCGGCGCGAGTACCTGGTGGTCACCATCGGGCACCGCAAGCCCAAGGTGACCGCGACGTTCTTCAACGTCAAGTACCTCAAGAAGCAGTTGGTCAAGGGCGCGCGAGTGATGCTCTCGGGTGAGGTCGGCTACTTCAAGGGCACGATGCAGCTCACCCATCCCGCCTTCCTCGTGCTGCACGAGACCGGCGGCGTACGAGGGTCGAAGTCGCTCAAGGCGATCGCCGAAGCGTCGGGGGCGACGGGTGACGACCTGTTGGCGGCGTTCGAACGCGACTTCTTCCCGATCTACCCGGCCAACAAGAAGGTGCAGACGTGGGAGATCTACGCCTGTGTGCGTCAGGTGCTCGACGTCCTGGACCCGATTCCGGATCCTCTGCCGGAATCCTTTGTGCGACAACATGGTTTGATCACCGAGGATCAGGCGCTGCGGGCGATCCACACCGCCGAGAGGTCCGCCGACCGGGATGCGGCGATCGCCCGCCTGACCTACGACGAAGCCATCGGCCTGCAATGGGCCCTGGTCGGCCGGCGCCACGGCGAGCTCAGCGAGTCCGGTCCGCCCGCCCCGCGCCGGGACGACGGGCTCGTCGCCGCCATGCATCAGCGGTTGCCGTTCGAATTGACCGGCGGCCAGAAGGACGTGCTCGACGTCATCTCCGACGAACTCGCCGGCACCCGGCCGATGAACCGCATGCTGCAGGGCGAGGTCGGCTCGGGCAAGACGATCGTCTCCGTGCTGGCGATGCTGCAGTTGGTCGACGCCGGCTACCAGTGTGCGTTGCTCGCGCCGACCGAAGTCCTTGCCGCACAGCATTCCCGGTCGATCCGCAGCGTTCTGGGCCCGCTCGCCATGGCGGGCCAACTCGGCGGTGTGGATAACGCCACGCGCATCGCGCTGTTGACCGGATCGATGTCGGCGCAACAGAAGCGCGCCGTGCGCGACGAGGTCGCAAGCGGCGAGGCCGGCATCGTCATCGGCACCCACGCACTGCTGCAGGACGCCGTTGAGTTCCACCGCCTCGGCATGGTGGTCGTCGACGAGCAGCACCGATTCGGTGTGGAACAGCGAGACCGCCTGCGCGGCAAGGCTCCCGAGGGCATCACCCCGCACCTGTTGGTGATGACGGCCACCCCGATCCCGCGTACCGTCGCGCTGACGTACTACGGCGATCTGGAGACCTCGACGTTGCGCGAGCTGCCGCGAGGTAGGCAGCCGATCGCCACCAACACCGTCTTCCTCAAGGAACACCCGCGCTGGCTGGACCGGGTGTGGCAACGCATCACCGAAGAGGTGCGCGACGGCCGGCAGGCCTACGTGGTGGCCTCGCGCATCGACGAGAACGACAAGACCGGCAAAGACAAAGAGGCTGGGCCGCCGCCGATCACGGTCGTCGAGCTGTTCGACCGGCTGCGCCGCGGCCCGCTGGTGGGCCTGCGGCTCGGGCTCATGCACGGCAGGTTGCCCGCCGACGAGAAGGACGCCGTGATGGCCGCGTTCCGCGCGGGCGAGATCGACGTGCTGGTGTGCACGACGGTCATCGAGGTCGGCGTCGACGTGCCGAATGCGACGGTGATGGTGGTGATGGACGCCGACCGGTTCGGCATCAGCCAGCTGCACCAGTTGCGCGGACGGATCGGGCGGGGGCAGCACCCGAGCCTGTGCCTGCTGGTCACGAAGCTCCCGGAGGGGTCGAAGGCCGGTGCCCGGCTGACCGCCGTCGCCTCGACGCTGGACGGGTTCAAGCTCGCCGACCTCGACCTTTACGAGCGTCAGGAAGGAGATGTGCTGGGCTACAACCAGTCCGGGCGCGCGATCACGCTGCGCTTTCTGTCGCTGCAGGAGCACCTCGACATCATCGTGACCGCCCGGGATTTCTGTGCCCGCCTGTACGAGCAGGATCCGGCTAATCCGGGGATGGCCGCGATGGCGGCGCCGTTCGTCGACACGGACCGCGTCGAGTTCCTGGACAAGGCTTGACGTCCTCCCGTGGCGGCAGCCAAGGGATTCCAACCTTACCAACCACCTATGGGGCAGGAGGGCAGAGTTGAGGTTCACGGTTCGCAGACCGGCTGACACCGAGGTCTCCCCGTGCTGTCACCGCCCGTCCGGCGGCGATGTTGCGTGCAGCGTTCACGTCGGCATTGCACGGCTCGGCGGTGCAGGCTTGGCACTTGAAGACCGCTTGGCTCTTGCGGTTTCCAGGTGCGGCGTGCCCACAACTCGAGCATCGTTGCGACGTGTACGCGGCCGGGATTTGCTCGACCCGACCACAAGCTTTCTGCTGCAGCCGCGCAGCGAGCAATCCCCAACCGCTTCGACCGATAGCCCTATTCAGAGAGCGCTTTTGGGCTACCCGCTCGCCCGGCCGCTCGGTGGTTCCGCGTGCGCTGCGGGTCATCGCCCGCACGTCGAGGGCTTCGATGCGGATTGTGTCGAAACGCCGCGCGATATCCGTAGTGGCTTTCTCGACCCAGTCCTTGCGTCTGTCCCTCTCAACCGCTTTGATCTTGGCGATCGCGCGCTTCGTGCGGACCCGTCGTTGGGATCCCCGCTTTGCGCGGGCCAGGCGCTGCTGCAGCACCTTCAGACGTTTCGACTCACCGACGGTGAGGCTTGGCGCGTGCAGCAGTTCACCCGTCGACAAGGCCGCCGAAACCACCACGCCGCGGTCTATACCCACCACGCTGCCATCGTCGGGACCTGCGATGGGCTCGGGGATATAGGTGAACGCGATATGCCAACGACCAGCGCGATCACGGGTGACTCGGTAAGACTTCACTCCGTGTGGGACTGGACGCGACATGCGGAAGCGGACCCAGCCGACTTTGGGCACCCACACCCGGCCGCTGCTGCGGTTCAGACGTTCCACGTGATGGGTTTTCACTGCGACCTGGCGGAATCCTTCGTGCACGCCGGCTTTGCGCCAGGTCGGGCGGCGATGAGTCCCGTTGAAAAAATTTCGCATCGCCTGAGAGAAGTCCCGCAACGCCTGCTGCTGCACGGTCTGCGAACCCGCCGCCAACCAACCATGCTCGGCGCGAGCCGCGGTCAACTGAGCGCACTGCTCGATGTAGCACGGGGCATGACGCCCCGGGCGCCAATGCTGTTGCTGCTCGACGGCCAGATTCCACACAAAGCGGGCGTGGCGACAATGCTCGTCCAGCGCGGCCACCTGATCAGAAATAGGAAGCAGCCGGTATCGAGCCATACCAGCAACGTAGCTACCAATACCGACAAGTCCGCGAGAGGAGTAATGGCGGCAGCCCCCACGCCCAGAGCGGAGGGTTTCCCCGCCTTGAGGATCCGATGAACCACAACCGTTTGTTATTCCTGGCCGTGATTGTCGCACTCGCGGTGATCGTCGCCGTCCAGGCGGTCAAATCGGCGGGGGACCGGGCACAGTTCATCGCGCGGGCCGACATCCCGACCGTGACACCCGGCGCCGACGTGCTCGCCGGCGTGCCGGTCATACCGTTGCGGATCCGTGGATACGACTACCGCAGAGCGGCTTTCGGGGACAGTTGGACCGACGACAACTCGGCTCCCGGAGGGTACAACGGCTGCGACACCCGCAACGACATCCTCAACCGCGACCTCGACGACAAGACGTTCGTCTCGATCAAGCGCTGTCCCGACGCCGTCGCGACGGGCATCCTGCACGACCCGTACACCAACGCCGTCGTCGCCTTCACCCGCGGCGAGAAGACCGGGGCGGCGGTGCAGATCGACCACATCGTCCCGCTGGCGCTCGCCTGGGACCTCGGCGCGCGCAGCTGGCCCGAGGATATGCGGGTGCGGTTCGCGAACGATCCCGCGAACCTGCTCGCGGTGGCGGGAGACGCCAACCAGGACAAGGGGGATCACCAGCCCGCCGACTGGATGCCGCCCAACACGGCGTTTCACTGCCAGTACGCCGTGCAATTCATCGCGGTGCTGCGCGGATACGGGCTGCCGATCGACGCGCCATCGGCCACCGTGCTGCGCGACGCGGCCGCCACCTGCCCGACGGGCTGAACTCATGGGCGTGTGTAGGTTGCCGTGGGCCGGGCCAGACGTCAGTGCCCACACCTACACTTGCCGCCATGCCGAATGATGCTGACGATGACTGGTGGCACGACGGACCTCCAGTCTGGTTCACATTTCCGCACGACAGTGCAACTGCGCCCGAAGGTCATGTGGTGGTCGAATTGGAGTGCCTAGTTCCCGCCGATGATGCCCCGGATGTCGTCACCGCTGATCTGGCCGCGTTAGAGACGGTGAAGCAAACTAACCCGGTCTTCCGGGCGGCATACAACGACTGGCTCGCTGGACCGATTACCAAGGCCACCAACCCCCTCAACTTGTTGAGGCTCGACTATGTTGGGGCTGGTCGGGACGTCCAGCGATTGATCGAGATCCTTCGGTCGCGGCGGCAATGACTATCGATGTGCTGAAACGTATTTGAGGACAATTGGAGAGCGGACTCCTAATCGGGAATGAGGTATTTTAAGTCGGTCTCCCGCCGAGGCCGTTCAATGTACTTGCCCAACAACCAGATCAGATTGTCGGCTTCGGATACAGCAACATCAGCCGGCGTCAGAGTGATCCCAGCGAGGCTGTATTGGGCGTGCAGGATCATCTCCGAGTTTCTTCCCCTCCCGGCAAGATCCGCTAATTCCATTGCTCGCGGCCGGAAGTCGGCCAGCGGTAGCCCGTCGGACTGTGACCAGTGGTTGAAGAGCCGGGTGATATGGACGTCTGGCTTGAATCCGCTCCAGCCGAGGTTTCGGAAGAATTCACAGCTGATTGGAAATCCCATTCCCTGAAACTTTCGGTCTGCGAGCGCTGGCAGGCGGTAACCCGCCTCGGCGAGGGCAGCCTCGCCTGGCCACCTAGATGGACCAACACCGGAGAAGTAGACGGCAAGGCTAATCATCATTTCTGAGTTGGTGAGACCTGTTCTACTGCTGGCGATTTGGCGGATCTGGTAGCCAATACGCGCGATTACCTCACAATAGTGGTCGGGCATCCTGACTAGGCGCTCAGACCACGCCCTCATGGCTGGGGCTTGCCCGTTACGGGCGTACTGAGTGTGCAGGATGTCGACCACGTGATCAATGGTCAGATCGCCGCGAAGAAAGGCTCGATGTGTTCCGGCCGGGTCGAAACCGAGAAAAGCATTAGAAAGTTTGTCGCGACGTTGTACCACGACGGCCCAATCCGTGGCGCTACTCCAGATGGCCAGACAAGCCGCCTCGAACAGCTTTGTGTCGTCGATGGTCTGCTCCAGCGGATGGGGCACGGTCGGCTGGTTCAAAGCGGCCACCACTTGCGCACAAAAATCGAACGGCCTTGCTGAAGGGTTGCGGATAGCAAAGTCGCGAGCAATTCTGTCCCGCTCAGTGGCGATTCGAGCGTGAATCAGATCTATGTCGAACTTCACGACTCCAATGTCTCATGCGGCACCCGACAGTCAACTACGCATTACTCGCAGTTTGGGAGGGAGCTACGGTCCTGAGGCGCTCATCGGCTGCTGTACTCCGCCAACAGAAACCGCCGCACGCCGGTTAGGTGCCGGTGTAGGTTTCCGGGTCCGGACGGAACCGCTTGCCCTCATCGAGCCCGTTGAGCGAGCCCATCTCGTCGTCGTTCAGCTCGAAGTCGAACACCTCGAGGTTCGAGGCGATCCGATCCGGCTTCGACGACCGGGCGATGACCGCGTTGCCGAGCTGCAGGCTCCACCGGATCAGCACCTGCGCGGGAGTTCTGCCGTGCGCCTGCGCCACCGACGTGACCGCCTCGTTCTCGAGCAGCTGCCCGACGCCCAGCGGGCCGTAGGCCTGGGTGACGATGCCGTATCCGGCGTTGACCTCGCGCAGCTCCGCCTGGTTGAGCAGCGGGTGCAGCTCGAGCTGGTTGACCGCCGGGGTGAAGAACGACAGGTCGATGACGTCCGAGAGATGCTCGGCGTGGAAGTTCGCGACGCCGATGGACTTGGTATCGCCGACCTCCTTGCGCTTCATCAACCCGCCCCAGCTGTCGACGTACTTGCCTTGCTCGCCGGCGGGCCAGTGGATCAGGTACAGGTCGACGTAGTCGAGACCGAGCCGCTCGAGGCTGGCCTTGAGCGCGTCCTGCGACGACTGGAAACCGAGGTCGGGGGTGGCCAGCTTGGTGGTGACGAAGATCTCGTCGCGCGGCACCCCGGACGCCTTGATGGCCCGCCCGACCGCTTCCTCGTTGCCGTATGCCGCAGCGGTGTCGATCAGCCGGTATCCGGCCGACAGCGCCGCCAGGACCGCCTCCTCGGTCTCGGTGTCCGACAGCTCGCCGACACCGAGACCGAACACCGGCATCGTGTGGTCGTCGTTGAGTGTGACGGTCGCAACCGCACCCGATTCGGTCATTTCACCTACCCCGTGAATTCGAAGGTCCTGGGATCGGGGCCCAACCGAGTGCCGTCGCCGAGCGCGGATACGGACGCCATGTCCTGTTCGCTCAGCTCAAAATCGAACACGTCGAAATTGCTCACGATTCTCTCGGGGGTCACCGACTTCGGGATGACTATATTGCCGAGCTGCATATGCCACCTAATCAACACCTGGGCCGGTGACTTTCCGTGCGCCTCGGCGACCGAGACGACGGTGTCGTTCTTCAGCAGCGACCCCTGGCCGAGCGGACTCCACGCCTCGGTGGCCACGCCCATCTGCGCGTGCGCCTCGCGCAGATCCTCCTGCTGCAGCAGCGGATGCAGTTCGATCTGGTTGACCGCGGGCACGATTCCCGTGGCGTCGACGAGTTCCCGCAGGTGCTCGGGCTCGAAGTTGCTGACCCCGATCGAGCGGATGCGACCCTGGTCGCGCAGGTTCGCAAAGGCCTTGAAGGTTTCGACGAACGCGCCCTTGGCGGGCATCGGCCAGTGGATGAGGTAGAGGTCCAGATGGTCGAGCCCCAGCCGCTGCATGCTCTTGTCAAAGGCGCTCATGGTGCTGTCGTAACCCTGGTCGGAGTTCCACAGCTTGGTGGTGATGAACACCTCTTCGCGGGACACACCCGACGTCGCCAGTGCCTGGCCCACCTCACGTTCGTTCTGATACGCCGCGGCGGTGTCGATGTGCCGGTAGCCCGCCTCGAGGGCGGCCGCGACCGCGCGTTCGGTGTCCTCCGGCGGGGTCTGCCAAACCCCGAGCCCGACCTGAGGTATCGAATTACCGTCGTTCAACGTGATCGATGGAGATGCCATGACTTCGAGTCTGCCAGGAGAGGCGCGGCCAGTCGTACCGCCGAAGCGTGCGAAGGCGCCGACGGTCAAGGCCGGCGGGATGTCACTGCGGGCGCTGCCGCGGACACCGAACGCCGTGAAACGTCTGCTGCTGGGCGGACGATCCGTGGTCATCGACGGCAACACGCTCGACACGACGATGCAGCTGATGCTCGTCGGACAGAAGGTCGCGGGGCTGGGCGGGCTGATCCTGAGCCCCGACGACGCCGAGGCGCGGGCGCTGCTGGGGATGCTCGCGGCCGGCTTCAAGAAGAACATCCCGGTCGCGTCGGTGACGGATTTCGTGATCCCGGGCCCCGAGGGCCCCATTCCCGCGCGCCACTACCGTCCCGCCGACGGCGACGGCGAACCGCTGCTGGTCTTCTATCACGGCGGCGGTCAGGTCGTCGGTGACCTCGACACGCACGACGACCTGTGCAGGCTGATCTGCCGCCAGGGGCGCATGCACGTCTTGTCGGTCGACTATCGGCTGGCGCCCGAACACCCGGCGCCCGCAGGCACCGACGACGCGTTCGCCGCGTTCGGATGGGCGCACGAGCACGCCGCCGAACTCGGCGCCGACCCCGGGCGTATCGCCGTCGGCGGTGACAGCGCGGGCGGCAACCAGGCCACGCTCGTCGCGCACCGCGCCCGCGGCGGGGGACAGCGGCCGGTCGTGCAATTCCTGTTGTATCCGGTGGTCAACTACCGCGACGAAACCCGGTCGCAAGCGCTGTTCGGCGACGGGTTCTTCCTCACCGGGCACGACTTGCGGTGGTGTCGCGCCAAATACCTCAGCGGCGGGATCGATCCGGGCGACCCGCGGGTATCGCCGCTGCTCGCCGACGACCTGTCGAATCTGGCGCCGACGCTGATCGTCACCGCCGGTTTCGATCCGCTGCGCGACGAGGGCAGGCAATACGCCGAGGCGCTGCGGGCCGCGGGGGTGCGCGTCGACCACCGCGAATTCGGCTCGTTGATCCACGGCTTTGCGAACTTCTTCCCGCTCGGCGGGGACAGCGCGACGGCCATGGCCGAGGTCGTCTCGGCGCTTCGCGCGCATCTTGCCCGCGGCTGACCGGGCGGAAAAGTCGCGCCGGTACTCTTACCTGCGTGGCTTCGAAACCCAAGAAGGCGCCGCGCTACGACCTGAAGGCGGCCGATCGCAATCGCAACCGGGCCGTGCAGATCGTCCTGACCGCCATCGTCGTGATCTTCGCCGTCGCGCTGGTGCTCTACATCGTGATGACCAAAGAGGACAAACCCGGCGAGGGTGAGACCAGGGCGGTCCGTGTGGCGTCGAGCAACGTGATCACCCAGGAGGGCTCGTCCGAGCCCAAGGCGGTGCTCTCGCTCTACGAAGACTTCCTGTGTCCGGCGTGCGGCAACTTCGAGAAGCAGTTCGGCCCCACGATCAACAAGCTGATCGACAGCGGTGCGGTGGCCGCTGACTACAACATGGTTTCGATCCTCGACCGTGCTGGGCAGGGCTACTCGACGCGTGCGGCCAACGCCGGCTACTGCGTCGCCGAAGCCGACACCGAGGCCTTCCGGAGGTTTCACGCCGCGCTCTTCGCCCAGCAGCCCGAAGAGGGCGTCGGGCCCTTCCCCGACAACGCCCGGCTGATCGAGCTCGCCCGCCTCTCGGGGGTGACCGGTGACGTGCCGAACTGCATCAGCGGCGGTCGTTTCAACGACATGGTCAAGGGCCTCGCCAAGGCCAGCGGCGTCAACTCGACGCCGACGGTCCGGATCAACGGCAAGGACTACTCGCCGTCGACGCCGGACGCACTGATCGCCGAGATCGAGAAGATCGTCGGCGAGGTGCCCGCGCTGGATGCCGGGGCGCCGCCGCCCAACGCCGATCCCACCCCGCCGGCGAGGCCGTGACGGTCACCGCGCCCGGCGCAGTCTCACCGACCGATCCCGCGGCCGAGCCGCCGACGGGTGTGGCGGTGGGACGGCCGAGCGCGGTCTTGATCCTCGTCGCCGGTGTGCTCGGGCTGGCCGCGGCGATCGCGCTGACGGTCGAGAAGATCGAGCTGCTGATCAACCCCGAGTACATCCCGTCCTGCAGCTTCAACCCCGTGCTGTCCTGCGGGTCGGTGATGATCACGCCGCAGGCGTCGGCGTTCGGGTTCCCGAACTCGCTGATCGGGATCGTCTCGTTCACGATCGTCGTGGTGACCGGGGTGCTGGCGCTGGCACGGGTCGAGTTGCCGCGCTGGTACTGGGCGGGCCTGGCCGCCGGCACGCTGCTCGGCGCGGTGTTCGTGCACTGGTTGATCTTCCAGAGCCTCTACCGCATCGGGGCGCTGTGCCCCTACTGCATGGTGGTGTGGGCGGTGACCATCCCGCTGCTGGTGGTCGCGGCCGCCATCGCGCTGCAACCCCAGCGCGGAAACGCCGTCACGCGGGTGCTGTACACCTGGCGCTGGTCGATCGTCACGCTGTGGTTCACCGGCCTGATCCTGCTGATCCTGGTGCGGTTCTGGAGCTACTGGTCCACGCTGGTCTGATCCGACCGGAGGATAAAGTACGTGCGTGATCGCCCATGATCTCTAAAGTCTTGGTCGCCAACCGCGGCGAGATCGCGATCCGCGCCTTTCGCGCCGCGTACGAGATGGGGATCGACACCGTCGCGGTCTACCCCCACGAGGACCGCAACAGCCTGCACCGGTTGAAGGCCGACGAGTCCTACCAGATCGGCGAGACCGGCCACCCCGTGCGCGCGTACCTGTCGGTCGACGAGATCATCCGGGTGGCCCGGCATGCCGGCGCCGACGCGGTTTATCCGGGATACGGCTTTCTGTCGGAGAATCCGGCGTTGGCGGCGGCGTGTGCGGACGCCGGCATCACGTTCGTCGGGCCCAGCGCGAAAGTGTTGGAGTTGACCGGTAACAAGTCGCGGGCGATCGAGGCGGCCCGCTCGGCCGGTCTGCCGGTGCTGAACTCGTCGGCGCCGTCCGCGTCGGCCGAGGAGCTGATGGCCGCCGCGCAGAACCTGGAGTTCCCGTTGTTCGTCAAGGCCGTCTCCGGCGGCGGCGGGCGGGGGATGCGCAGGGTCGCCGACATCGACGCGCTACCCGACGCGATCGACGCGGCGGCGCGCGAAGCCGAGTCCGCGTTCGGCGATCCCACGCTGTATCTCGAGCAGGCGGTGCTCAACCCCCGCCACATCGAGGTGCAGATCCTGGCCGACACCCACGGCAACGTGATGCACCTGTTCGAACGCGACTGCAGCGTGCAGCGCAGGCACCAGAAGGTCATCGAGCTGGCCCCCGCGCCGAACCTGTCCGACGAACTGCGCCAACGGATTTGCGCGGACGCGGTCGCGTTCGCCAGGCAGATCGACTACACCTTCGCGGGCACCGTCGAATTCCTGCTCGACGAGCGCGGTCACTACGTCTTCATCGAATGCAATCCGCGCATCCAGGTCGAGCACACCGTCACCGAGGAGATCACCGACGTCGACCTGGTGTCGAGCCAGCTGCGCATCGCCGACGGCGAGACCCTCGACGGCCTCGGCCTCAGCCAGGACGCCTTGCCCGCGCCGCGAGGTTTCGCGATGCAGTGCCGGATCACCACCGAGGACCCGGCCAACGGGTTCCGCCCCGACACCGGCCGCATCACCGGGTACCGCACGCCCGGCGGTGCGGGCATCCGGTTGGACGGCGGCACGCATCTGGGCGCCGAGATCAGCGCGCACTTCGACTCGATGCTGGTGAAGCTGACGTGCCGGGGCCGCGACTTCGGCGCGGCCGTGGCACGGGCGCGACGAGCGTTGGCGGAGTTCCGCATTCGCGGGGTGTCGACGAACATCCCGTTCCTGCAGGCCGTGGTGAACGACGCGGACTTCCGCGCCGGCCGCATCAGCACGTCGTTCATCGACGAGCGGCCGTATCTGCTGACCGCCAGGACGCCCGCCGACCGTGGCACCAAGATCCTCAATTTCCTGGCCGATGTCACGGTCAACCAGCCGCACGGCCCGCGAACCGCCTCGGTGTACCCGCACGACAAACTGCCCCGCATCGAGGTCGACGGGCCACCGCCCGACGGCAGCAAGCAACGGCTGACCGAGTTGGGTCCCGAAGGGTTCGCCCGATGGCTGCGCGACTCGAAACCGTTGGGCGTCACGGACACGACGTTCCGCGATGCCCACCAGTCGCTGCTGGCGACGCGGGTGCGCACCAACGGGCTGCTGATGGTGGCGCCCTACATCGCCCGCATGACACCGCAGCTGCTCTCGCTCGAATGCTGGGGTGGGGCGACTTACGATGTGGCGCTTCGCTTTCTGAAGGAAGACCCGTGGGAGCGGCTGGCGGCGCTGCGCGAGACGATCCCCAACATCTGCCTGCAGATGCTGCTGCGCGGGCGCAACACCGTCGGCTACACCCCGTATCCGGAGGTCGTCACCCACGCGTTCGTCGCCGAGGCGACGGCGACCGGCATCGACATCTTCCGCATCTTCGACGCGCTCAACAACGTCGAATCGATGCGCCCCGCGATCGACGCGGTACGCGAAACCGGCACGGCCATCGCCGAAGTCGCGATGAGCTACACCGGCGACCTGTCCGACCCCGGGGAGAACCTCTACACGCTGGACTACTACCTCAAGCTCGCCGAGCAGATCGTCGACGCGGGCGCCCACGTGCTGGCCATCAAGGACATGGCCGGATTGTTGCGCCCCCAGGCCGCGCACACGCTGATCAGCGCGCTGCGCAGCCGGTTCGATCTGCCCGTGCACGTGCACACCCACGACACCCCCGGTGGCCAACTGGCGACGTATCTGGCGGCGTGGCAGGCGGGTGCGAGCGCGGTCGACGGGGCGGCGGCGCCGCTGGCCGGCACCACCAGCCAACCGGCGCTGAGCTCGATCGTGGCCGCGACGGCGCACACCGAGTACGACACCGGGCTGTCGCTGGAGGCGGTGTGCGACCTGGAGCCGTACTGGGAGGCGCTGCGAAAGGTGTACGCGCCCTTCGATGTTGTGGCGTCCGGGCCTCCTTCTCCCACGGGGCGGGTCTACAGCCACGAGATCCCCGGTGGTCAGCTGTCGAACCTGCGTCAGCAGGCCATCGCCCTGGGGTTCGGCGACCGCTTCGAAGAGATCGAGGCGAACTACGCCGCCGCCGACCGGGTGCTCGGGCGGTTGGTGAAGGTGACCCCGTCGTCGAAGGTGGTGGGCGACCTCGCGCTCGCACTCGTCGGCGCGGGCATCAGCGCGGACGAATTCGCCTCGGACCCGGCGCGTTTCGACATCCCCGATTCGGTGATCGGCTTCCTGCGTGGAGAACTCGGCGATCCGCCCGGCGGATGGCCCGAACCGCTGCGCACCAAGGCGCTGGCCGGCCGCGCACCGGTCAAATCGCAGGAGGAGCTCAGCGAGGAGGACGAAGCGGTGCTCGCGCAGGCGGGCCCGAAGCGGCAGGCCGCGCTGAACCGGCTGTTGTTCCCCGGTCCGACAAAGGAACTCGAGGCCCACCGCGAACTGTACGGCGACACGTCGAGCCTGTCGGCCAACCAGTTCTTCTACGGACTGCGCAGCGGCGAGGAACACCGGGTGAAGTTGGAGCGCGGCGTCGAACTGCTGATCGGGCTCGAGGCCATCTCCGATCCCGACGAGCGCGGTATGCGCACGGTGATGTGCATCCTCAACGGCCAGCTGCGGCCCGTCCTGGTGCGAGACCGCAACGTCGCCAGCGACATCCCCGCCGCGGAGAAGGCCGACAAGGCCAATCCGGACCACGTCGCCGCGCCGTTCGCCGGTGTGGTCAGCGTCGGCGTCGCCGTCGACGACGAGGTCCAAGCCGGCCAGACGGTGGCCACCATCGAGGCGATGAAGATGGAGGCCGCCATCACGGCGCCCAAGGCGGGCAAGGTGAGCCGGGTCGCGGTCTCGGAGACGGCACAGGTCGAGGGCGGTGACTTGCTGGTGGTGGTCAGCTGACCCGCATCATCGCCGGCGCGTTGGGGGGCCGACGAATCTCCGTGCCGCAGCAGCGATCTGGGTCAGCGACCCGCCCCACCACCGATCGGGTGCGCGAAGCGTTGTTCAATGTGCTCGCCGCGCGGGTGGAGCTGAGCGGCGCCGCGGTGCTCGACCTGTACGCCGGATCGGGTGCGCTCGGGCTGGAGGCGCTCTCGCGAGGTGCGGCCGAGGCGACGTTCGTCGAATCCGACCGGCGCGCCGCCGCGGTCATCGCCGACAACGTCGCCGCACTCGGCGTCACCGGGGCGACGGTGCGGCGCGGGAACGTCGCGGCGGTGATCGCCGCGGACGCCCCGCGGCCGGTCGACCTCGTCCTGGCCGACCCGCCTTACGACGTCGCCGCCGGGGAGGTCGAATCGGTGCTGAGGCTGCTCGGCGAACGCGGCTGGGCCGGACCGGGAACCGTCGTCGTGGTGGAACGGGCCGCGAACGGACCGCCGTTGTCGTGGCCGCCGGGGTGGCGAGCATGGCCGTCGCGCACCTACGGCGACACCCGCCTGGAGCTCGCCGAGGCATCAGAGCGGCCCTGCTAGCGTCATCGCTCATGAGTGGCGCGGTATGCCCCGGATCCTTCGACCCGGTCACCCTCGGGCACGTCGACGTCTTCGAGCGCGCCGCCGCGCAGTTCGACGAGCTGATCGTCGCCGTCCTGGTCAACCCGAACAAGAAGGGCATGTTCACCGTCGACGAGCGCATCGCGATGATCGAGGAGTCCGCCGCACACCTGCCGAACCTGCGTGTCGAGTCGGGTCAGGGCCTGGTGGTCGACTTCGTCAAACAGCACGGTCTGACGGCGATCGTCAAGGGTCTGCGCACCGGCACCGACTTCGAATATGAGCTGCAGATGGCGCAGATGAACAAGCACGTCGCCGGAGTCGACACCTTCTTCGTGGCCACCACGCCGCGCTACTCGTTCGTGTCCTCCTCGTTGGCCAAGGAAGTCGCGTCGCTGGGCGGAGACGTCTCCGAACTGCTGCCCGAGGCGGTCAACACGCGCCTGCAGGCCAAGCTGCGCCAGGGTTAGCCCCCTTTCGGCAGGGGTAGTCAGCTGGGAGCGCACAGCCCCTTCGCGCACTCACCACTACCGAAAATGCAGGGAGTTTCTGCCATGGCTGAAACATTCGTCCAGAACACCGATGACGTCGTGAAGTTCCTGACCGACCAGCACAACCTGATCAAGGATTTGTTCGAAGAGGTGCTCAGCGCCTCGGAAACTGAGGCCCGCGAGAAGGCGTTCGCCGACCTGCGTCAACTGCTCGCCGTGCACGAGACCGCCGAGGAGATGGTGGTCCATCCGCGCGCCCGCACGGAGGTCCCCGACGGCGAGGCGATCGTCGACGCGCGACTCAAGGAAGAGCACGAGGCCAAGGAGTTCCTGTCGCGGCTGGAGAAGATGGACATCGGATCGAAGGAGTTCATCGACGAACTCACCAAGTTCCGCGACGACGTCATCGTGCACGCCGAGCACGAGGAGCGCGAGGAGTTCAGCCACCTGCAGAAGAACCTCGACGGCGACGCCCTCAAGCGGATGGCCGGCGCCGTGCAGGCCGCCGAGGCGATCGCGCCCACGCATCCGCACGCCGGCGTCGAGTCGGCCAAGGCGAACTTCGCGCTCGGACCGTTCGCCTCGATGCTCGACCGCGCCCGCGACCTCATCGGCGCCGCGGTCAAGTAGGCGCCTCTACCACCTGCTCTGCCGAGACTGAGCTTGTGTGCGACGAATCCTGCTGAATTTTTCGCGCACAAGCTCAGTTTCGCGGGGACCGGCCCGCCCCTGGACGCCGTCACCGACGGCGACGGGGTGGGCCTTCATCGGCTGGGTCCCACCCGCCGATCGACGGTTGACATAATGCGGACAGCAATTCAGTCATCAGTTGCGGCCTGGGAAGTGGAGGGACTCAGCAATCCACGAATTTCGGACGTCCGAGCGACACACCGGGCGGGAAGCTGAGTCACAGGGGTAACACCAGGCACACTAGTAACTGTCAACTACGCCTGGAGGGTGTTGCCGTGTACCGAGTTTTTGAGGCGCTCGACGAACTGAGCGCGATCGTGGAAGAAGCCCGCGGCGTGCCGATGACGGCGGGCTGCGTCGTGCCCCGCGGCGATGTCCTCGAGCTGATCGACGACATCAAGGACGCCATCCCCGGCGAGCTCGACGACGCGCAGGACGTCCTCGATGCGCGCGACGGGATGCTGCGCGAGGCCAAGGACCATTCCGACCAGATGGTGTCGACGGCGACCGCCGAGGCCGATTCCGTGCTCAACCACGCCCGCGCCGAGGCGGACCGGCTGCTCGCCGACGCGAAGGCGCAGGCCGACCGCATGGTCGCCGAGGCGCGCCAGCACAGCGAGCGCATGGTGGGCGAGGCCCGTGAAGAAGCCAGCCGCGTCGCGTCCACCGCCAAGCGCGAATACGAGGCCAGCACGGGACGGGCCAAGACCGAGGCCGACCGGCTCATCGAGAGCGGCAACCTCGCCTATGAGAAGGCCGTGCAGGAGGGCATCAAGGAGCAGCAGCGCCTGGTGTCGCAGACCGAGATCGTGCAGACCGCGACCGCCGAGGCGACCCGGTTGATCGACTCGGCCCACGCCGAGGCCGACCGGTTGCGCGGCGAGTGCGACATCTACGTCGACAGCAAGCTCGCCGAGTTCGAGGACTTCCTCAACGGCACGTTGCGCTCGGTCGGGCGTGGTCGGCATCAGTTGCGGACCGCGGCCGGCACGCACGACTACGCGGCCCGCTGAGCGCCAACAGCCGCCAAGAATCGTCGCCGTAAAATCGATACTCATGGCGACGCATGCCAGAGCGGCGGCGCATCGCGCGTCACAATCGCCGCTCGTGATCAACATTTCCCGGCTCGGTAGGCGGCCCGGGTCGATGATGACTGTCTCCGAGACGGTGCCAAGCCCGTCGCGGATCGGGCTCGACCTGATCGGCATCGCCGAGGGCGCGCCGATGGCGCTCGACCTACGGGTGGAATCGGTGTCGGAGGGGGTCCTGGTCAGCGGGACGGTGTCGGCGCCGACGTCGGGCGACTGCGCCCGATGCCTGACCCCGGTCACCGGCGATGTGGAGATCGACCTCACCGAACTGTTCGCCTATCCCGACAGCGCCACCGACGAGACGACCGAGGCCGACGAGGTCGGGCGCGTGGTGGACGACACCGTCGACCTCGAGCAGCCGATAATCGACGCGGTCGGGCTGGCGCTGCCGTTCGCCCCGCTGTGCGGGCCGGACTGTGCAGGCCTGTGCCCGGACTGCGGCGTGGCGCTGGCCGACGCCGAACCCGGCCACCACCACGAACGCATCGATCCGCGGTGGGCGAAGCTGGCAGGCATGTTCGACACTGTCGGCGGAGCCGACGATCCCACCGAGGACACGCGTGACTGACCGAGCCGCGCTGCTGGCGGCGCTGGGCGTCGACCTGCCCGACGAACTGCTCACCATGGCGCTCACCCATCGCAGCTACTCCTACGAGAACGGCGGCCTGCCGACCAATGAGCGGCTGGAGTTTCTCGGCGACGCCGTGCTCGGGCTGACCATCACCGAGGAGCTCTACCACCGGCACCCCGAGCGGTCCGAGGGTGATCTGGCCAAGCTGCGGGCCAGCATCGTCAACACCCAGGCGCTGGCCGACGTGGGGCGTCAGCTGTCCGACGCCGGTCTCGGCGCGTACCTGTTGCTCGGCAAGGGCGAGTTGAACTCCGGTGGCGCCGACAAGGCCAGCATCCTCGCCGACGGGGTCGAATCCCTCTTGGGCGCAATCTATTTGGAGCACGGCAACGCCGTCGTCCGTGAGGTCATCTTGCGGCTGTTCCGCAAGCTGCTGGACACCGCGCCCACGCTGGGCGCCGGGCTGGACTGGAAGAGCAGTCTGCAGGAGCTGACCGCCTCGCGGGGGATGGGCGCGCCGACCTACGTCGTCACCTCAACAGGACCGGACCACGACAAGGAATTCACCGCGACGGTCGTCGTCACCGACATCGAATACGGCGCGGGCGTCGGGCGCACCAAGAAAGAGGCCGAGCTCAAGGCGGCCGCGGCGGCGTGGAACGCGCTGTCCGCCTCCGAGGTAGATGCCTGAGCTTCCCGAGGTCGAGGTCGTCCGGCGGGGGCTGCACGCACACGTCGTCGACAAGACCATCACCGCTGTGCGCGTGCATCATCCGCGTGCGGTGCGCCGGCACGAGGCGGGGCCCGCGGACCTGACCGCGCGGTTGCTCGACAGCACGATCACCGGGACCGGGCGGCGCGGTAAGTACCTGTGGCTGACGCTGGATGACGGCTCCGCGCTGGTGGTGCACCTGGGGATGAGCGGACAGATGCTGCTGGGTCCGCCGCCGCGCGAGAACCACCTGCGCATCGCAGCGCTGCTCGACGACGGGACCGCGATGAGCTTCGTCGACCAGCGCACGTTCGGCGGCTGGATGCTCACCGACATGGTCACCGTCGACGGCACCGATGTCCCAATGCCCGTCGCGCACCTCGCCCGCGATCCTCTCGACCCGCTCTTCGATCGCGCTGATGTCGTAAAGGTGTTGCGCGGCAAGCACTCCGAGATCAAACGCCAGCTGCTCGATCAGACCGTCGTCTCGGGCATCGGAAACATCTATGCCGACGAGGCGCTGTGGCGGGCCAAGGTCAACGGCGCCCGGCTGGCGTCGGCGCTGAGCCGGGTGAAGCTGACCGAACTGCTCGACGCCGCAGCGGCGGTGATGCGTGAGGCGTTGGATCAGGGTGGGACCTCGTTCGACTCGTTGTACGTCAACGTCAACGGCGAGTCGGGCTACTTCGACCGATCGCTGGACGCCTACGGACGCGAAGATGAGCCGTGCCGGCGCTGCGGGGCGATCATGCGCCGCGAGAAGTTCATGAACCGCTCCTCGTTCTACTGCCCGAAGTGCCAACCCCGGCCGCGAGTCCGGCGCGGCTAAACTTCCGCGAGCGACCGTGTCTGTACGCCAACACGCCGTTCAATGGCGGCATTTCGCGGTCGCTCGCGGAAAGGGAGCGACCATGACCGAACTGTGGGTTGAGCGCACCGGGGAGCGCCGTTATGTCGGGCGCAGCTCGCGGGGCGCGGAGGTGCTCGTCGGCAACGAAGACGTCGAAGGCGTCTTCACGCCCGGCGAGCTGCTGAAGATCGCGCTGGCGGCGTGCAGCGGGATGGCCAGCGATGCGCCCCTGCGGCGACGGCTCGGCGACGACTACCGCACGACGATCCGCGTCTCCGGGCCGGCCGACCGCGACCAGGAGCGCTACCCGCTGCTCGAGGAGCGCATGGAACTGGACCTGTCCGGTCTGTCGGAAGCGGAGGTCGCGCGGGTACTGACGGTGGTCGAGCGAGCGATCGACCAGGTGTGCACCGTCGGCCGCACCCTCAAGTCCGGGACCAAAGTGACGTTTGAGGTACATGATGCAGGAGTTAGCTGAGGTACGCCTGACCGCTTGGGTGCACGGCCACGTGCAGGGCGTCGGGTTCCGGTGGTGGACCCGCGCCCGCGCCCTCGAACTGGGGCTGACCGGGTTCGCGGCGAATAAGCCCGACGGCCGCGTACAGGTCGTCGCGCAGGGACCGCGTGAGTCCTGCCAGCGGCTACTTGACCTGCTGCGAAGCGGTGAAACGCCGGGTCGGGTCGACAACGTCGTCGCCGACTTCACAGAACCTCGCGACTCGCTAGAAGGCTTCACCGAGCGATAGCCGCCGCGGCGGTAGTGTGGCACGTCGTGCACCTCAAGAGTCTGACCCTGAAGGGCTTCAAGTCGTTTGCTTCGCCGACGACTCTGCGCTTCGAGCCAGGCATCACCTGCGTGGTCGGACCCAATGGTTCGGGCAAGTCGAACGTCGTCGACGCGCTCACCTGGGTGATGGGGGAGCAGGGCGCCAAGACGTTGCGCGGCGGCAAGATGGAAGACGTCATCTTCGCCGGAACCTCGTCGCGGCCGCCGCTGGGTCGCGCCGAGGTGACGGTGACGATCGACAACTCCGACAACTCGCTGCCGATCGAGTATTCCGAGGTCTCGATCACCCGGCGGATGTTCCGCGACGGCGGCAGCGAGTACGAGATCAACGGCAGCAGTTGCCGATTGATGGACGTCCAGGAGCTGCTGTCCGACTCCGGTATCGGCCGCGAGATGCACGTCATCGTCGGGCAGGGCAAGCTCTCGGAGATCCTCGAGTCGCGACCCGAGGACCGGCGCGCGTTCATCGAGGAGGCCGCCGGCGTCCTCAAACACCGCAAGCGCAAGGAAAAGGCGGTTCGCAAGCTCGACGCGATGTCGGCCAACCTGAACCGCCTGACCGACCTGACCACCGAACTGCGCCGCCAGCTCAAACCGCTCGGGCGTCAGGCCGAAATGGCCAGGCGCGCGCAGACCATCCAGGCCGATCTGCGCGACGCCCGGCTGCGGCTGGCCGCCGACGACCTGGTCACCCGGCGTGCCGACTTCGAGAACACCAACCAGGCCGAGACGACGCTGCGACGCGAACACGACGAGATCGGCGCGCGGTTGGAGGCCAAGACCGCCGAGCTGGCCGCGCACGAGCAGGCCGTGGGCGGCCTGAGCGAACGCGCGGACGCCGCGCAGCAGACGTGGTTCGCGCTGTCCGCTCTCGCCGAACGCGTCAGCGCGACGGTGCGGATCGCCAGCGAGCGCGCCCAGCACCTCGACACCGAGCCGGAGGCCTCGACCGGCCCGGATCCCGACGCGCTGGAAGCCCAGGCCGACGAGGTCGCCGAGCAGGAACGCCGGCTGCTCGCCGAGTTGACCGAATCGCGCGGCAAGCTCGAGGGTGCCCGCGCCGAACTCGCCGAACGCGAACGCATCGCCGCCGAGGCCGAACGCGCCCACATGGCCGCCGCGCGGGCCGAGGCCGACCGCCGCGAGGGATTGGCCCGGTTGGCCGGACAGGTCGACACGATGCGGACCCGCGTGGAGTCGATCGACGAGACCGTCGCCCGGCTCACCGGCGGCATCGACGAGGCCGCCGCCCGCGCGCAGCAGACCCAGGCCGAGTTCGAGACCGTCCAGAGCCGCGTCGGCGAACTCGACGCCGGCGAGGTCGGTCTCGACGAACACCACGACCGCACGGTCACCGCGCTGCGGCTCGCCGACGAACGGGTCGCCGAACTGCAGGCCGCCGAGCGCGGCGCCGAACGCCAGGTCGCCTCGCTGCGTGCGCGTATCGAGGCGCTGTCGGTCGGTCTCGACCGCAAGGACGGCGCGGCCTGGCTGCAGAAGAACCGCAGCGGCGCAGGGCTTCTCGGTTCGATCGCCAACCTGTTGAAGGTGCGCGACGGCTACGAGGTGGCGGTCGCGGCGGTGCTCGGCGCCGCGGCCGACGCGGTGGCCGCCGACAGCCCCGGTGCCGCGCGCGACGCCGTGGCCGCACTCAAGGAGTCCGATGGTGGCCGGGCCGCGATCGTGCTCAGCGACTGGCCGAATCATGAGGTGCCGCAGGTGCAGTCGCTTCCTGGCGGCGCCGAACGCGCGGTGGACCTGGTCGACGCGCCGCAGCGGCTGCAGGGCGCGGTCCGGGCGATGCTCTCCGACGTCGTGGTGGTGCCGGACCTGGCCGCCGCGCTCGACCTGGTGGCCTCGCGCCCGACGCTGCGGGCGGTCACCACCGACGGCGATCTGGTGGGGCAGGGCTGGGTCAGCGGCGGGTCCGATCGCAAGCCCAGCACGCTCGAGATCGCGTCTGAGGTGGACAAAGCGCGCGCCGAGCTCGCCGAGGCCGAGAAGCAGGTCGGCGAGCTGACGGCGGCGCTGTCCGGTGCGCTGGCCGAACAAGCCAGCCGTCAGGACGCCGCGGAGCAGGCGCTCGCCGCGCTCAACGAATCCGACGCCGCGATCTCGGCGATCTACGAACAGTTGGGCCGCCTCGGCCAGGACGCCCGTTCCGCCGATGACGAGTGGCAGCGGCTGATCCAGCAGCGAAATGAGCTGGAAGCCAATCGATCACGCACCGTCGAGGAACTCGCCGAACTCGAACAGCGGCTGCACAACGCGCAGCAGGAGCCGACGTTCGAGGCCGAGCCCGTCAATCGGCAGGAGACGACGGCAGCGGCCGAGGCGGCCCGCGCGGCCGAGGTGGAAGCCCGGTTGGCGGTCCGCACCGCCGAGGAACGCGCGAACGCCGTTCGCGGCAAGGCGGATTCGCTACGCCGGGCGGCCGCCGCCGAGCGCGAGGCCAGACTGCGCGCCATGCGCGCCCGCGAGGCCCGTCAGCACGCCGCTGCCGTGGCCGGCGCGGTGGCGGAGTCGGGTCGCCTTGTCGCGCAACGGCTGAGCGCCGTCGTGGCGGTCGCGTCGCGTGCCCGCGACCAGGTGGCCGCTGAACGGCAGCATCGCGCCGCGGCGTTGGCGAAGGCACGCGATGAGGTCAATGAGCTCACGGCCAAGTTCAACGGCCTCACCGAGGCGTTACACAAGGACGAGGTCGCCAAGGCGCAGGCGGCGATGCGGATCGAGCAGCTCGAAGAGCAGATCCTCGAGCAGTTCGGCATGGCGACCGCCGACCTCATCGCCGAGTACGGGCCCGACGTGCCGTTGCCCCCAACCGAATTGGAGATGGCCGAGTTCGAGCAGGCGCGTGAGCGCGGGGAGCAGGTCACCGCGCCCGCACCGATGCCGTACGACCGGGCGACGCAGGAGCGTCGCGCCAAGAAGGCCGAACGCGAGCTCAACGAGCTGGGCCGGGTCAACCCGCTTGCGCTCGAGGAGTTCGCCGCGCTCGAGGAGCGGTACAACTTCCTGTCCACCCAGCTCGAGGACGTCAAGGGTGCGCGCAAGGACCTCCTCGACGTGATCGAGGACGTCGACGCCCGCATCCTGCAGGTGTTCACCGAGGCGTACGCCGACGTGGAACGCGAATTCACCCAGGTGTTTTCGACGCTGTTCCCCGGCGGCGAGGGCCGGCTGCTGCTGACCGACCCCAACGACATGCTCACCACCGGCATCGAGGTCGAGGCGCGCCCGCCCGGCAAGAAGATCAAGCGGTTGTCGCTGCTGTCCGGCGGTGAGAAGTCGCTGACCGCGGTCGCGATGCTGGTCGCGATCTTCCGCGCCAGGCCGTCGCCGTTCTACGTGATGGACGAGGTCGAGGCGGCGCTCGACGATGTGAACCTGCGCCGGCTGATCAGCCTGTTCGAGCAATTGCGCGAGCGGTCCCAGCTGATCGTGATCACGCACCAGAAGCCGACGATGGAGGTCGCCGACGCGCTTTACGGCGTCACCATGCGCGACGACGGCATCACCGCGGTGATCAGCCAGCGGATGCGCGGACAGGAACTGGTCGGCGCCGCCAACTGAGTCGCGCACCGGTTGGCGCGCTGAGCGCAACGCGGTGCACGAATCGCGGCCCCGAGGGGGCGCGGGGCCGTCGCGGGTAGTCCCCTTGAGACAATGGCGCCGTGACAGATGCTGGCTCGATGGGTTTGTGGATCGCGATCGCGGTCATCGCCGTTTTGTTGGTCACCGCGCTCGTCATCGGGCTGGTCCGGTACCGACGCCGGCGCATCCGGCTGTCGAAGGCCGATACCGCCACGCAGATCGACCGATCGGGCGGCTATACCGCTTCATCCGGCATCACCTTTTCGCAGTCCGCGCCCACCGCGCCCCCGGCCCCCGCCGAACGCATCGACACCACCGGCTTGCCCGCGGTCGGCGATGACGCCACGATTCCGCGCGATGCGCCGAAGCGCCCGATCGCCGACGTGCAACTGCCCCCGCCAGTCGAGGAGCGGCCCGCGCCGCCCCCTGAACCCGCACCCACCGAGCCGGCCCCCGCCGAACCGGCTCCCGCCGAACCGGCCCGTGCCGAACCCGCGCCCGCCGAGGAGGCCGAACCCGCGCCCGTCGAGCCCGCGCCCGTCGGGGAGGCCGCACCCGCCCTCGACGAGATCGCGCCGACCGAGGGCCGCCTCGAAAGGCTGCGCGGCCGGCTGGCCAAATCGCAGAACACTCTCGGTCGCAGCATGCTCGGTCTGCTCGGCGGCGGCGACCTGGACGAGGAATCGTGGGAGGAAGTCGAGGACACGCTGCTGATCGCCGACCTCGGGCCGGTCGTGACGGAGTCGGTGGTCTCGGCGCTGCGCTCGCGGATGGCCAGCAGCCGGGTGCGAAGCGAGGCCGACGCCCGCGCCGTGCTGCGCGAGGTCCTCATCTCCGAACTGCAACCCGACCTCGACCGCTCGATCAGGGCGCTGCCGCACGCGGACAAGCCCTCGGTGCTGCTGGTGGTCGGGGTGAACGGCACCGGTAAGACGACGACGGTCGGCAAGCTGGCCCGCGTGCTGGTCGCCGACGGTCGCCGCGTCGTGCTCGGAGCGGCCGACACCTTCCGCGCCGCGGCGGCCGACCAGTTGCAGTCCTGGGCGTCGCGCGTGGGTGCGCAGGTGGTGCGGGGCGCGGAGGGCGCCGACCCCGCCTCGGTGGCGTTCGACGCCGTCGACAAGGGCATCGAGGACGGCGCCGACGTCATCGTCATCGACACCGCCGGACGCCTGCACACCAAGACCGGGCTGATGGACGAACTCGGCAAGGTCAAACGCGTGGTCAGCCGCCGGGCCGAGGTCGACGAGGTGCTGTTGGTGCTCGACGCCACGATCGGCCAGAACGGTCTGCCGCAGGCCAGGGTGTTCGCCGAGGTCGTCGACATCACCGGCGTGGTGCTGACGAAGCTCGACGGAACCGCCAAGGGCGGAATCGTTTTCCGCGTGCAACAGGAGTTGGGTGTTCCGGTGAAGCTCGTCGGACTCGGCGAGGGCGCCGACGATCTCGCGCCGTTCGAGCCCGCGGCGTTCGTCGACGCCTTGCTCGGATAGCCACGCGTGCGCGCGGAAACATGAGCGTAACGCTTCTGGCGTGTCCGTTCACTTAACGGAAACGGAACAGAATCACCGGTGAAACTCCGGCAAAAGAGTCTTCTCGGGAGGCCGATCCGATCGGCGCACTTCCCAAGGAGGTTCACACAAAGTGGTTTCAGCCTTACCCCTTGCTCTACCCGATGATGCGTTCGCGCCGTTCGGCCCCGAGGGGCTGAGTTCCGGCGACACCGCATGGGTACTCACCGCCGCGGCGCTGGTGCTCTTCATGACGCCGGGCCTCGCGTTCTTCTACGGTGGCCTATCGCGCCAGAAGTCGGTGCTGAACATGATGATGATGTCGTTCGGCACCCTCGGTGTCGTCAGCGTCATCTACGTGCTGTGGGGCTACTCGATGTCGTTCGCGTCGGCGCACACCGGCAACAGCGACATCGCGGGCGTCTTCGACAACCCGTTCGCGTTGTTCGGGCTGAGCCCGCTACTGGAAACGCTGGAAGTGGACGGCAACACCCTCTACGTGCTCGGCGGTTTCGGCACCGTGCCCGCGATCGTGTGGGCCGGCTTCCAGTTGACCTTCGCGGTCATCACCGTCGCACTGATCAGCGGTGCGGTCGCCGAGCGGATGAAGTTCGGCACCTGGCTGGTGTTCGGCGGGATCTGGGTGACGCTGGTGTATTTCCCGCTCGCCCACATGGTTTGGGGCGGCGGCCTGTTGTCCGGTGCCGAGAACGGCATCGCGGCCAAACTGTTCGGCGTCAGCGACGAAGGTGAAGCGAACGTTCCGCCCATCGACTTCGCCGGTGGCACCGTCGTTCACATCAACGCCGGCATGGCCGCACTGGTTCTCGCGATCCTGCTGGGCAAGCGGACCGGCTTCGGCAAGATGGCCTACCGGCCGCACAACATTCCGTTCGTGATGCTGGGTGCCGCGATGCTGTGGTTCGGCTGGTTCGGCTTCAACGTCGGATCTGAAGGTGCGGCCGACATGCTCGCCGGACAGGTGTGGGTCAACACCACCGCCGCGACCGCGGCCGCGATGCTGGGCTGGTTGCTGGTGGAGCGCATCCGGGACGGCCACGCCACCAGCGTCGGCGCCGCTTCCGGTGTCGTCGCAGGCCTCGTCGCGATCACCCCGGCCTGCGGTTCGTTGTCGCCGATCGGGTCGCTGATCCTGGGTGTCATCGCCGGCGCGCTGTCCGCCTTGGCGGTCGGGCTGAAGTACAAGTTCGGCTACGACGATTCGCTCGACGTGGTCGGTGTGCACCTGGTCGCGGGCTTGTGGGGCACCGTCGGCATCGGCTTCCTGGCCATGGAGACCGGGCTGTTCTACGGCGGCGGCTTCCAGCAGCTCGTCGTCCAGGTGGTCATCGCTTTGGCGGCGGTCATCTTCACTGGCATCATGACGGCGATCATTGCCTTTATCGTCAAGCCGTTGGGTTGGCGCGTCACTCCGGAGGATGAGGACACCGGCATCGATGAAACCGAACATGCCGAAACCGCTTACGAGCTCGTCTGATCGGCAACAATTTCCTCGGAAGGGATCGACTACATGAAGCTGATTACTGCGATCGTCAAGCCGTTCACGCTCGAAGATGTCAAAACCGGCCTCGAGCAGACGGGTATCCTGGGGATGACCGTCAGCGAGGTTCAGGGCTACGGCCGTCAGAAGGGTCACACCGAGGTCTACCGCGGTGCCGAGTACTCCGTGGATTTCGTGCCGAAGGTGCGAGTCGAGGTCGTCGTCGAGGATTCCGCCGTCGACAAGGTGGTCGACGTCATCGTCCAGGCCGCACGGACCGGGAAGATCGGCGACGGCAAGGTGTGGGTGAGCCCCGTCGACACCGTTGTCCGGGTACGCACCGGGGAGCGGGGAGCCGACGCCCTTTGAGCCGCTTGCAGAACTGAGAATTCGTCTCCCGACCGATCACACGGCAAGCGACATTCGAGAGGGCGGGAGAGGGCGAGATGACCAAGCAGGTACCGAATCCCGCCAACGAGCGCGAGGAGCCGATCGCCAGCGAACGCTCACGCGATGAGCAACCCGCCGACGAGCGCTCGCGCGAGGAGCATGCAACCGCCGCCGGCGCCCCCCAGTGGGTGGCGCCGGCGGCGGCCTCGTCTCGGCCGGCGAACGACCTGGCCGCCGCGATCAAGCAGTTGCTGACAGGTGGTGCCCGCCAACTGGATTCGGCCGCGTTGCGCCACGCCCTGCAGGATCTGCACGAATTCTGGCTCACCACCAAGGCCACCGAGATCGGCATCACGCCCACCAGTGGGTTCGCCATCGTCGCAACGGGTGGGCTCGGCCGGGGCGAGTTCGTGCCGCACTCCGACCTGGACCTGATGCTGCTGCACGACAACATGCCCACCGACGTGGTCGGACAGGTGGCGGAGTTGTTGTGGTATCCGTTGTGGGACGCCAACATTCGTATCGATCACAGCGTGCGCACCGTCCCGGAGGCGCTCAAGGTCGCCGGCGAGGACATCTCGGCGGGCTTGGCGATGCTCGAGGCGCGTCACATCGTCGGCGACGCGGACCTGTCCACGCTGTTGATCGGCGGAGCCCGTCGGCAGTGGCGCACCGGAATCGCCTCGCGCTTCGACGAACTCGTCGAGCACACCCGTGCGCGCTGGGAGCGCAGCGGTGAGATCGCGCATCGTGCCGAACCCGACCTGAAGTGCGGACGCGGTGGTCTGCGCGACGTGCAACTGCTCAACGCATTGGCGATCGCTCAGCTGGCCGACGTCTATCCCAACCAGACGTTGGCCTCCCCGCTGGGATCGCTGGGGCAGGCCCACATGGCGTTGCTCAACGTCCGCACCGAACTGCACCGCGTGGCGGGCCGCGGACGCGACATGTTGTTGGCCCAGCACGCCGACGAGATCGGCGCGGCGCTGCACATCGGCGACCGCTTCGATCTGGCCCGCATGCTCTCCGACGCCGCGCGCACCATCAGCTTTTATGTCGATGCGGGCATCCGCACGGCCGGCAATGCGCTGCCGCGTCGCGGGTTCGCCGCGCTGCGCCGTCCGCCGCGGCGTCCCCTCGACGAGGGAGTCATCGAGTTCGCGGGGGAGGTGATCCTCGCGCGCGACGCGCGCCCCGGGCGCGATCCGGGCTTGATCCTGCGGGTGGCCGCGGCGTCGGCGACCACTGGGCTCCCGATGGCCTCCTCCACGCTGGCC
This sequence comes from Mycolicibacterium malmesburyense, assembly GCF_001050015.1. The sequence goes on along the minus strand of NZ_CVTB01000044.1, from coordinate 3,943 downwards.
CGGCTCGCGGAGGCCGCCCCGGAGCTGCGTGCACCGTGGCCCCGTCAGGCCCTCAAGGATCTGCTCGTCATGCTCGCGGCGGGCCCGTCGGCGGTCTCAACGATCGAGGCGCTGGACCGCACCGGCCTGTGGGGGCGGTTGTTCCCCGAGTGGGGAGCGGTGCGCGACCTTCCGCCCCGCGACGTCGTGCACATCTGGACCGTCGACCGCCACCTCGTCGAAACGGTCTCGCGGGCAAGCGCTTTCACAACCCGGGTGTCGCGTCCCGACCTGCTCATGCTGGGCGCGCTGTGCCACGACATCGGCAAGGGGCGCGGCGGCGACCACAGCGTCATCGGCGCCGAATTGGCGACCCAGATCGGTACCCGCCTGGGGCTGTGGCCGTCGGACGTCGAGATCCTGTCGAAGGTCGTGCGCCACCACCTCCTGCTGCCGCACACCGCGACGCGCCGCGACCTTGCGGATCCCAACACCATCGCCGAGGTGGTCGACGCGCTCGACGGCGACCTCGTGCTGCTGGAGCTGCTGCACGTGCTCGCCGAGGCCGACTCGCTGGCGACCGGTCCCGGCGTCTGGGGTGACTGGAAAGCTTCGCTCATCGGCGATTTGGCGCATCGGTGCCGGGTGGTGATGGCAGGGGAGCCCCTACCCGAGCCGGATCCCATTGATCCGCGGTATCTTTCGCTCGCGGCGCAGGTGGGCGTGCACGTCGAGCTGTCACCGGCCGACAGCCCGCACATCTACAACGTCACGATCATCGCGCCCGATCGGCGCGGCCTGCTGTCGAAGGCGGCCGGTGTGCTCGCGCTGAACTCGCTTCGGGTGCATTCGGCATCGGTCAACGGTCACGAGGGTTCGGCGATCAACACGTTCGTCGTCTCTCCGCATTTCGGTTCTCCACCGGCGGCCGAGTTGCTGCGGCAGCAGTTCATCCTCGCGCTCGACGGCGAACTCGACGTGGCCGACGCGCTGGATCGCCGCGAGCGCGAGGCCGCGCAGTACGGCACCACGCGGGCGGGCGAGGTGGCGGCCGCCGTCCCCATCAACCACGTCACCGCCCCGCCGCGCATCCTGTGGTCGGAGGGCGCGCGCTCCGGTGAGCTGGTGGTGCAGGTCCGCAGCACCGACCGGACCGGCCTGCTCGCCAGGCTGACCTCCGTCTTCGAACGCGACGGCATCGACATCGCCTGGGCCAAGGTGACCACGATGGGCTCTTCGGTGGTCGACCTGTTCGGCATCACCGCCGACCCGGCCATGCGAGATGAGCTCGAACACGACCTGTACGCGGTGCTGCCTGCACCACCGCCCCCCAAGCCGGTGTCCGAAGCGAGCTGACCGCGTCCGTTTCCGCCGCGCACGCCCTGCTCGGGCGGGTGCCTGTCGGCTCCCATTAGGCTGGACGTCGTGTTTGAATCCCTGTCCGACCGGTTGACCGGCGCCCTGCAGGGGCTGCGCGGCAAGGGGCGGCTGACCGACGCCGATATCGATGCGACCACCCGCGAGATCCGGCTGGCGTTGCTGGAAGCCGACGTGTCTCTGCCCGTCGTGCGTGCGTTCGTCAACCGCATCAAGGAGCGTGCCCGCGGCGCCGAGGTGTCCGGTGCGCTCAACCCGGCCCAGCAGGTCGTCAAGATCGTCAACGAGGAACTGATCGCGATCCTCGGCGGCGAGACCCGACCGCTGGCGTTCGCCAAGACGCCGCCGACGGTGATCATGCTGGCCGGCCTGCAAGGCTCCGGTAAGACCACACTGGCCGGCAAGCTCGCGAGATGGCTTCGCGTACAGGGGCATACGCCGCTTCTGGTGGCGTGCGACCTGCAGCGTCCCGGCGCGGTCAGCCAGCTGCAGATCGTCGGCCAACGCGCCGACGTCGCGGTCTTCGCGCCCCACCCCGGGGTGTCGGCGGACGGCGCGGCCGACGCGGCGCCCGGTGATCCGGTCGCGGTCGCGGCCGCCGGCCTGGCCGAGGCCAAGGCCAGACACTTCGACGTGGTGATCGTCGACACCGCGGGCCGCCTCGGCATCGACCAGGAGCTGATGGGCCAGGCCGCCGCCATCAGGGACGCCGTCAATCCCGACGAAGTGATCTTCGTGCTGGACGCGATGATCGGCCAGGACGCCGTCACCACCGCCGAGGCGTTCCGCGAGGGCGTCGGGTTCACCGGCGTGGTGCTGACCAAGCTCGACGGCGACGCCCGCGGCGGCGCGGCCCTGTCGGTCCGCGAGATCACCGGTGTGCCGATCCTGTTCGCCTCCAGCGGGGAGAAACTCGAGGACTTCGACGTCTTCCACCCCGACCGGATGGCCAGCCGCATCCTGGGGATGGGCGACGTGCTGTCGCTGATCGAACAGGCCGAGCAGGTCTTCGACGCCGAGCGGGCCGAGGAGGCCGCCCACAAGATCGGCAGCGGCGAACTGACGCTGGAGGACTTCCTCGAGCAGATGCTGGCGATCCGCAAGATGGGCCCGATCGGCAACCTGCTGGGCATGTTGCCCGGCGCGGGCCAGATGAAGGATGCGCTCGCCGCCGTCGACGACAAGCAACTCGACCGCCTGCAGGCGATCATCCGGGGCATGACGCCCGAGGAGCGCGCCGATCCCAAGATCATCAACGGCTCGCGCCGGTTGCGCATCGCCAATGGGTCGGGTGTGACCGTCGGCGAGGTCAATCAGCTCGTCGAGCGGTTCTTCGAGGCCCGCAAGATGATGTCGCAGATGGCCGGGCAGATGGGTATGCCGTTCGGCCGCAAGAACTCTCGCAAGGCCGGCAAGAACAAGAAGAAGGGCGGCAAGGGCAAGAAGGGCGGTCGGGGGCCGACGCCGCCGAAGGCGCGCAATCCGCTCGGCGCCGGTATGCCCGGTATGCCCGCGGGGTTCCCGGATCTCTCCGATATGCCCAAGGGACTCGACGAACTCCCGCCCGGCCTGGCCGACATCGACCTGTCGAAGCTGAAGTTCCCGGGTCAGAAGTAGCGTGCGACTCCACGTCCGCGGTCGGGGCCTGCCCGATGAGCAACCGGTGGAGTGGTGGGTTGTCGACGGCGTGCTCAGCGCCGAACCGGTCGGCGGCGCCGAGACGGTGTTCGAGGGCGGGTGGATCCTGCCCGGCCTCGTCGACGCGCACTGTCACGTCGGCCTCGGCGATCACGGCCCGCTCGACAACCTCGACGACTGCATCGAGCAGGCCGAGGTCGAACGCGACGTCGGCGCGCTGCTGTTGCGTGACGCGGGTTCGCCGATCGACACCCGCAGCCTCGCCGACCACGACGATCTGCCCGAGATCATCCGGGCGGGCCGCCACCTCGCCAAACCCAAGCGCTACCAGCGCGGGTTCGCGATCGAACTCGAGGACGAGTCCGCGCTGCCCGACGCGGTGGCCGAGCAGGCGCGGTTCGGCGACGGCTGGGTCAAGCTCGTCGGCGACTGGATCGACCGCGAGGTCGGGGACCTGGCGCCGCTGTGGTCCGACGACGTGCTCAAGGCAGCGATCGACGCCGCGCACGCCAACGGCGCCCGCGTGACCGCCCACGTGTTCAGCGAGGATGCGCTGCCGGGCCTGATCAAGGCCGGCATCGACTGCATCGAACACGGAACCGGCCTCACCGACGACACCATCGACCTGATGGTCGAACACGGCACGGCACTGGTGCCGACGCTGATCAACATCGCCAACTTCCCGGGCATCGCCGACGGCGCCTCGAAGTATCCGGCGTATGCCAAGCACATGCGGGACCTGCACGAGAAGTGCTATCCGCGCGTCGCCGCCGCCCGCGAGGCAGGCATCCCGATCTACGCGGGCACCGACGCGGGCAGCATGGTCGCCCACGGTCGGATCGCCGACGAGATCGAGGCGCTGACCCACATCGGGATGACCCCGACCGAGGCGTTGGGCGCCGCCTGCTGGACCGCCCGCGAGTGGCTCGACAGGCCGGGCATGGAGCAC